>PHEE01000033.1 GCA_002842855.1 Alphaproteobacteria bacterium HGW-Alphaproteobacteria-4
GCGCGTGGTGCGGCTGGAACAGGATGGCACGACACGGGTGCGGCTGATGCCGCTGACCGGGCGCAGCCACCAGTTGCGGGTGCATATGGCCGAACTTGGCCACCCCATTCTGGGCGACCGGCTTTATGCCACAGGCGCTGCCCGCGATTTTCCGCGCCTGATGCTGCACGCCGAATCCTTGCGGTTTCGCCACCCGGATGGCGGCAAGGCCCAGACCTATTCTGTGCCCGCGCCGTTCTAGGCGGCGTTGCTGGCCTCCGGCAGGGGTATTTCGGGCAATGAAGATGCCTTGGGGGTCAGTCGCCGAACCAGCCGGAAATTGCCTTGCTGTCGCAAAACTCCTCGATCCCCCAGTGGCCGCCTTCGCGCGCCCGCCCCGAGGCGCCGATACCGCCGAAAAAGGCGCCCGGCCCGCGGGAAACCCCGTTCATTTCGACCATACCCGAGCGCAGGGTGCGGGCGAGGCGGTTTGCGCGAGCGCCATCGGTGGTCTGCACATAGTTGGTCAGGCCATAAGGCGTGTCGTTGGCGATCGCCAAGGCCTCATCTTCGGTGTCAAATGGAAGGATCGAAAGCACCGGGCCAAAAATTTCCTCGCGCGCGATGGTCATTTGCGGGGTGACATCGGCAAACACCGTGGGCCGCACGAACCAGCCACGGTTCAGCCCCTCGGGGCGGCCGGCGCCGCCCGCGACAAGGCGGGCGCCCTCGGCGATGCCTTTTTCGATCAGCCCTTGGATCTTTTCATACTGCGCCTGACTGACCACCGGGCCGATGTGGCGACCCGCCTCATGCGCCGAGGCCACGCGGGTGGCAAGCGCGGTTTCACGCGCAATTTCGACTGCGCGGGCGTAGGCGGAGCGCTCAACCAGCATCCGGGTGGGGGCGTTGCACGACTGGCCCGAGTTGTTGAAGCACTGGCGCACACCGCGTTTGACGGCATCGGGGTCGGCGTCGGCAAAGATCAGGTTGGCGCCCTTGCCGCCCAGTTCCAGCGCCACTTTCTTGAGGCTGTCGGCGGCGGCTTTGGTGATGGCGATACCGGCGCGGGTGGAGCCGGTGAAGGAAATCATTGCCACATCGGGGTGGGTTGAAAGCTGGGTGCCCACGCCCGGCCCATCGCCGTTGACAAGGTTGAAGACGCCTGGCGGGGTGCCCGCATCATGCAGGATCTCGGCAAACAGCAGCCCCGAAAGCGGCGCGATTTCCGAAGGTTTCAGCACCATCGTGCAGCCCGCCAGCAGCGCCGGAATGACCTTGAGCGTGATCTGGTTCATCGGCCAGTTCCACGGCGTGATCAGGCCGACCACGCCGACCGGGTCTTGCGCGATGCGGGTTTGCGGGGCTTGCGGCCCGAGTGGGCGGATAAACTCGAAGGTCTTGAATGCGGTGATGAAGTTCCGGATGTGGTTGCTTCCGGAAGGCACCTGATCGGCGCGCGCCATGTCGATCGGCGCCCCCATTTCAAGGCTGATTGCCGCCGCCATTTCTTCGGCCCGCGCACCATAGGCGGCAAGAATGCGCTCGACCAGGGCTAGCCGCGCCGCCGACGGCGTGGCGCGCCAGCGCGGCAGCGCGGCGCGGGCGGCGGCAACGGCGGCATCGGTATCGGCCTGCCCGCCAAGGCTGATCACGGCGCAGGGTTCCTCGGTCGAGGGGTTATGCACGATGCAATCGCGCGGCGCAGCGGGCGCGACCCAACGGCCGTCGATGTAGAAATCGCGTTTGGTGAGCATGGTGGCCTCCGTGGTTTCCGGTCATGCTGGCGGCAAGTTGCCGACTGTGCAAGTCGCACCAGCGGGTAGAAAACGCAACAGGTGCCCGGCAGACACTACTTGCGAAAACGGACGATTGTGCGGCGCTGTCCCGTCCGGGCCACGCGCAATGCAGTGCGAAGTGCCTCGTAGAGTTGCAGGAATGGGCGCGCGGATTCGCGTCTCAACTTGGCGAGCCCGTGCCTTTTTCGCACCACGCGGTGGGCGTCGACCCCCGACCACTCAGCCCCATCTGGCAAGAACACCTCTTTTGAACGAAACTGCTGAATACAGATTGCGGGTGTCAGCTGCCACGCGGGCACTTCGGGTAACAGCCTGGACTCGGGGTCGAACAATGCCAAGTCGATGGGAAGCGTGATCGTTTGCGAAGCGTCGAACAGGCGTTGGGCGAGGGCCCTGGAGACGATGTACCCGGCTGCGCCCAAATGGCACGAACACAGCTGCACCAGCGCGCGGTTCTGGGCGGTAATTGTCTGGCGCGTCAGCATGACCCCGCTCAAGAAAGTCTCGAGCTTGACGAGTTCGATGCCTGGGGGGAGCCAGCGGTCCTGGCCAAGAAAATGCGCGGTGTCATCTGCAAAAGCGATGTCATCTTCGAACACGGCGCCAAACCGAGCCGTGCCCTCGGCAATCAGCTTCCAGCAGGCGCGGTGGCTAAGCGAACACGCCACCTCGGCCTTGACCATTTGGAACCGCGATCCATCGGGGTGCAGTCGGGCAAAATCGGCATCGCTCAGCGCCGTGCTTTTGACCGCAGCAAGGCGGGTGATCGGCAGCCCGAGGCGCGCGATTTCGGCCTCCATATAGGCACGTCGCGCGGTGGCGCTGTCGAGGTTGATAAAGTAACCTGGGATCTGCATTCTGGCACCTGGTTTGGCAAGCGTAACAGCCTGCAATTTCGCCGCCATCGCGCGCCGGTCACCTGATCGTAACCGGAATGCGGCATGGCTGGCAGCCTAGATGCGAAAGCGGCGAAAGCCGCATCTGGGCGCACCACCGTGGTTGGTCTCAGTCGGGCGGGGCTTTGCGCCAAACGCCCTCCTGCACGGTTCTCCAGTTTTGCCGAACCAGCGCCAAGTTGGGGAAGCGGGGGCCCCGATCAGGTCGGGGCCCCCGAAACAGTTCAGGCCTCAGCGTCGCCTTTCGCCTTCTCGGGCGATACTTCGGCGCCGGTTTCCTGATCGACCATCTTCATGCCGAGGCGGACCTTGCCGCGCTCGTCAAAGCCGAGCAGTTTGACCTTCACCTCCTGGCCCTCTTTCAGCAGTTCGTTCGGGTGGTTGAGCCGCTTGCCGGAGATTTGCGAGACGTGCACGAGGCCGTCGCGCTTGCCGAAAAAGTTAACGAATGCGCCGAAATCGACCAGTTTCACCACCTTGCCGGTGTAGACCTTGCCTTCTTCGGGTTCCGCCACGATCGACCAGATCATGTCGTGCGCCTTCTTGATGTTGTCGGCGTTCGACGAGGCGATCTTGATCACGCCATCATCGTTGATATCGACCTTGGCGCCCGACACTTCCACGATTTCGCGGATAACCTTGCCGCCCGAGCCGATCACTTCACGGATCTTGTCAACCGGCACGGTCATGGTTTCGATCTTGGGCGCATACTGGCTGAACGCCTGCGCCTGGGTCAGCGACTTGGCCATTTCGCCCAGAATGTGCATCCGGCCTTCCTTGGCCTGCGCCAGGGCTTTTTCCATGATCTCGGGCGTGATGCCCGCAACCTTGATGTCCATTTGCAGGCTGGTGATGCCCTGTGCGGTGCCCGCAACCTTGAAATCCATGTCGCCGAGGTGATCCTCGTCGCCGAGAATGTCGGTGAGAATGGCAAAGCGGCCATCATCCTCAAGGATCAGGCCCATCGCAACACCCGCAACCGGCGCCTTGAGCGGCACGCCCGCGTCCATCATCGAGAGCGACGAACCGCAGACCGTGGCCATTGAGCTTGAGCCGTTCGACTCGGTGATTTCCGAGACGATGCGGATGGTGTAGGGGAACTCGGTCGCGGGCGGCAGTACCGCCTGCAGCGCGCGCCATGCCAGCTTTCCATGGCCAATTTCGCGGCGGCCGGGCGGGCCAAAGCGGCCAACTTCGCCGACCGAATAGGGCGGGAAGTTATAGTGCAGCAGGAAGTTCATCTTCGAGGTGCCGGTGAGGGCATCGACGAACTGCTCATCATCGCCGGTGCCCAGCGTGGTGACCGCCAATGCCTGCGTTTCACCGCGGGTGAACAGCGCCGAGCCGTGGGTGCGCGGCAGGATGCCGGTCTCCGAAACGATCGGGCGCACGGTGCGGGTGTCGCGGCCATCAATGCGCGGCGCGCCATTGATGATGTCGCCGCGCAGGATCGAGGATTCGAGCTTCTTGAACGCCGAGCCGAGGTTTTCATCAGCCAGATCTTCGGCGCTCAGCGTTGCCTTGACGGCCGCGCGGGTGGCATCAATCGCGTTCACACGCTCTTGCTTGTCGCGCAGCGCAAAGGCGGCGCGCATCTGCGCCTCGCCCGCCGCTTTCACCTTGGCGTAGAGGCCCGAATAGTCGGGCGGGGTGAAATCAAACGGCTCCTTCGCGGCGTCTTCGGCAAAGTCGATGATCAGGTCGATCACCGGCTGGATGCTGTCATGCGCGAATTTCACAGCGCCGAGCATTTCCGCTTCGCTGAGTTCATAGGCTTCCGATTCAACCATCATAACCGCGTCGCGGGTGCCCGCGACGACCAGATCAAGCCGCTGCTCGGGGTTTTCGCGCAGCTTGTGCATGTCTTCGCAATCGGGGTTCAGCACATAGGCTCCGCCCGAAAAGCCCACGCGGCACCCGGCAATCGGGCCCATGAAGGGCGCGCCCGAAATCGTCAGCGCGGCCGAAGCGGCAATCATGCCCAGCATGTCGGGCTCGTTCACCAGATCGTGGCTAAGCACGGTGACGATCACCAGCACTTCGTTCTTGAAGCCCGGCACGAACAGCGGCCGGATCGGGCGGTCGATCAGCCGCGAGGTCAGCGTTTCCTTTTCGCTCGGGCGCGCCTCACGCTTGAAAAAGCCACCGGGCACCTTGCCCGCAGCGTAGTAGCGTTCCTGATAATGCACGGTCAGCGGAAAGAAATCCTGCCCCGGCTTGGCTTCCTTGGCGAAGGTCACGTTGGCCATGACCGAGGTCTCGCCGAGCGTGGCAATGACCGAGCCATCGGCCTGGCGGGCAACCTTGCCGGTTTCCAGTGTGAGCGTTTCGTTGCCCCACTGGATTGATTTTCGAGTAACGTTGAACATCTATCGTTCCCTATATGAGAGCACTCACGGCCCCTGCCGTGTCTCCCGTTGCATGGCGGCCCCATTGCCGCCGCCCCCTATCCTTTGCATGTGGCCGGGGGCAGGCCTCACGTCGCAGATTGCGCGCGTCTACAGGAAAAGGGGGCGTTTGGGAAGTCTGGTGTTGGGGCGTGCCGTGGCGGCCAGATCAGAACCTTGCGCCGATGCGCCGGGTAACCCGAAACCGGGCGCGATCTGCGCAACGCAAAACGCCCGCACCTTCTGGCGCGGGCGCAACGATGCAGGCCAAGACAAGCTTAGCGGCGCAGCGCGAGGCGTTCGATCAACGTGGCGTACCGCGCCTGATCCTTGCCCTTGAGGTAGTCGAGCAGTTTGCGGCGCTGTGCCACCATCATCAAAAGACCACGGCGGGAATGGTTATCCTTCTTGTGGTCCTTGAAGTGTTCGGTCAGCGTTGCGATGCGCGAGCTGAGAATGGCCACTTGCACCTCGGGCGAACCGGTATCGCCTTCCTTGGTGGCAAATTCCTTGATAAGGCGGGTTTTCTCTTCGACGGTAATCGACATCGGGTTCTCCTTGGTCAGATGTGACGGCGCAAGCCGGGATGTCGTCCAGCAGGGCCCTTGCTCCGCCACAGGGGCGGATGCGCGCGTATAGGGGAAATGCAGCAGAAAGAAAAGCGACATTTGCGGCGGGTGGCGCAGCGGGCCTAGGCACCAATGGTGGCGGCAAGCCCTTGCGGGGTTACCAGTTCGATGTCCCCTGCACGCAGCCCGGCGCCGTGCAGAACCTCGGCAAGGGCAAACCCGTCGAGCTTGATCCAGACCGCATCGGGGGTTGTGGTCGACGCCTCGACTGTCACCAGCGGGTCGGGGTGCGCAGCGGGGTCATAGACCAGCGCAAGCCGGTCGAGCGCGGGTTCGAACAGGATCGTGGCAGGGTGCGCCGGGTCGATCCAATCACCCACCACGAACAGGTCGGCACCCTCGCCGCCGTTGCCGAAATCATTGCTTCCAAGCACCAATACATCGTCGCCGCGCCCGCCGTTGAGCAGGTCTTGCCCGGTGTCGATGTCGGCTTTGCCCGTTTCGGCATCGGGCACGATCCCGATCAGCAGGTCATTGCCGCCATCACCAAAGAGCTCGTCAGAGCCTTGGCCACCAAACAACGTGTCTGCGCCCGCACCGCCTTGCAGGCTGTCATCACCCTCGCCGCCAGACAGGATGTCGGCGCCGCTGCCGCCCTGCAGCAGGTCGTAACCCTCGCCGCCATCCAGCAGGTCATCGCCCATGCCGCCCATCAGGCTGTCATCGCCTGCGCCGCCGAGCAAGGTATCATCGCCATCGTTGCCACTGAGCACATCGATATCTTCGCCACCGGCAAGCAGATCGTCGCCCGCGCCGCCATGCATGTCGTCGCTGCCGGCGCCGCCCGACAGAATGTCATTGCCAGCGTACCCGTTGATCTGGTCATCGCCGCCGCCGCCGTCGATCTCGTCGTGATCCGTGCCACCCCAGAGGATATCGTCGCCAAAGGTGCCCTCAGTCGGGCCGGAACCCGTGTCGTCTGCCGCTGCCGGGTCGAACAGGTCTGTTGCATCCGCTGGCATCGCCGATGTGATTTCGTCTTCTGCCGTGGTCTCGGCAGAATCCGCCCTGTCAAATATCGAAAACAGGTCGGCTGTCAGACCAAAAACCAGCAGACCCAGAAACCCGGTCAGAAACAACATGACGACAGCACCCCACTGGCTTTCGCACATCGGCATGATCCGGTGATCTGCCGTTTTTTCAAGCCAATAGTATCTAACACTTTAAGGAAAGCAGCGGGCTAGCCCGGAAGCCCCGGCCAGAGTTCGGGTTGCCGGTCGTAGCCAATGTAGAGCGGATGCCTTGGCGCCCCCGCCAATGTCAGGCCAAGGTGGTAGAGCGGCCGACCGCTGGCACGCAGCAGCTCGGTCACCACCGCGCCGCGCCCCAGATGCGCCCCGTGTGCGCCCCAGGCGCAAACGATACGGTCCTGCGCCCCGGCCGCCCAGCCCAGGCTTTCGGCGATTGCCGCGTCATTGCCGGGGCCGATCGGGTCCACCTCGGCGCGCATCGCGCGCGGGTCGGTGGCGCGAAAGGCGAAGATGTTTGTAACACGAAAACTTCCGAACCCGAGCGCCCGCGCCCGCCGCTCGCAGCGCTCGACCGTGGGGTCGTTTTGCGCCTCGGTCGCGGTCGAGGGGTTGAGCAAGACGAAAAGCGCCCGCGCACCCTCGGGTTGCCACACGCGCGTCAGCAGATAGCGGTAGCGTTCGCAGTCGGAATAGACCGCGCTGCTTGCCGCATCGCCTTTGAGGTGGTGCCGGGTAATCATGGCGCCTTTTCGCGCGTGCGGCCCGCGCGCGCAAGCCCGGCGGAGCATGCCGCCCTTTGCCCCAGGCCAACCTCAGAGATTGAAAACCCGGTTCGGGTGCAGTTCTCCCGATTTGTAGATGCCCACCGCAACCGGCTGGCCTTGAAAGCTCGCCCATGCTGGCTCGCCGTAGCCCACGCCAGTCAACACCATACCGGGGTTGCCGTTGCGCAACCGCACCGCGCCTTCGGGGGTGGCCTTCAGTTCTGGCAGGTCGGCAAGCCCGATTTCAAGTGGCAGCAGGCGCGCTTCCAGCTCGGGCGTGCGGGCGAGGCGCTCGACCTCGTCGAGGCTCAGGCCGGCCCCTGCGTCGAACGGACCCGACCAGGTGCGCCGCAATGCCAGAACGTGGCCAAGGCACCCAAGCGCCGAACCGAGGTCGCGGGCGATGGCGCGCACATAGCCGCCCTTGCCACAAACCATCTCAAGCTCCAGCGTATCGGCGTCGGGCCGAGCGACCACTTCCAGGCTTTCCACCCAGAGCGGGCGGGCTGCGAGGTCCATCGCCTCGCCCTCGCGCGCCAGATCATAGGCACGCGCGCCATCGACCTTGACGGCGGAGAACTGCGGCGGCACCTGCGTAGTGTTGCCCCGGAAGGCAGGCAGGGCAGCGGCAATCTGGGCGTCAGACGGGCGTATGGCCGAGGTCGCAATCACCGCGCCTTCGGCGTCGTCGGTGGTGGTGGCGGCACCAAGGCGCATGGTGAAGCGGTAGCATTTCAGCGCGTCGGTGATGTAGGGCACTGTCTTGGTTGCCTCGCCGAGCGCGATCGCCAGCACCCCCGTGGCGGCCGGATCGAGCGTGCCCGCATGGCCCGCCTTTTTCGCATCCAGCGCCCAACGCACCTTGCCCACCACGGCGGTCGAGGTGATGCCGGCTGGCTTGTCGATGATAAGCCAGCCTGAAACCTCGCGGCCCTTCTTGCGTGCCATCGCTTGCCCCTATTGCGCCAAAAACCTGCCTGCTAGCGGAGCACACGCCGCCCGTCAATCGGCGTCGGGCGCCGTGTCTTCCTGTTTGGCGATGTCGCGCTGAACGGTTTCATCGGCGAACATGCGCCGAGTCTGGTCCAGCCGATCGAAGGTCTCGTCGAGCAAGAAACGCATCTCGGGCGTTGCCTTCAGCGTCATCCCGCGCGAGATCAGATGACGGATTTCCCCGGTCTTGCGCCGCAGCGCCTTCAGCAGCTCTTCGCTGCCCTTGCCGCCCAAAGGCGAGACGTAGGCGGTGGCCACCCTCAGGTCTGGCGACATCCGCACCTCGCCGACGGTGACCGAAAACTCCGCCAGAACGTCGTCATGCACTTCGCCATGCAGAAGTGCTTGAGATAGGTTGCGCCGGATCAGTTCGCCGACGCGAAGCTGACGTTGCGAGGGGCCTTGGCCCTGAGGAAACCGATTGCTTGCCATGCGCCCCATGTAGGGCAAGGTGCCGCCGCCCGCAACGGGGCTTTGCCAAGCCGCGCCCCAGCGGTTATCAAAGCCCCAAAGCAGGGGGCGGGGCATGACCGATTTGCCGGGCATCGTGATTACCGGGGCATCGGGCCGAATGGGCCGGATGCTGGCGGCTACCATTGCCGCCTCTGGCAAGGCGCGGCTGGCAGGCGCGGTTGAGCGCAAGGGTCACGCTTGGGTCGGGCAGGATCACGGGCTGGCGCTTGGTGGCGCAGCCAGCGGCCTGATCGTCACCGACGACCCGCTGGAGGCGCTCGCGCAGGCGCAGGCGGTGATCGATTTTACCGCCCCCGCCGCGACGGTCGAGTTCGCGGCGCTTGCCGCGCAGGCGCGTGCCGTGCACGTGATCGGCACCACCGGGCTTGAGGCCGCGCATCTGGCAAAACTCAAGGCCGCTGCGCGCCACGCGGTGATCGTGCGGGCGGGCAACATGAGCCTTGGCGTCAACCTGCTGGTGCAACTTACCCGCAAGGTTGCCGCCGCGCTCGACGCCGATTGGGATGTTGAAATCCTCGAGATGCACCACCGCATGAAGGTCGATGCTCCCTCGGGTACCGCGCTGATGCTGGGCGAAGCGGCGGCCGAGGGCCGTGGTATTTCGCTCGAGGCCAACCGCGAGGCGGGGCGCGACGGCATCACCGGCGCCCGCCGCCCCGGCGCCATCGGCTTTGCCAGTCTGCGCGGCGGCGACATCGTGGGCGAACATGACGTGGTCTTCGCCGGCGCGGGTGAGCGCATCGTGCTGCGCCACATTGCGACCGACCGCGCCATCTTTGCCCGCGGCGCGCTCCGGGCAGCGCTCTGGGGGCAGGGGCAGAAACCCGGCGAATACGACATGCTCGACGTGCTCGGGCTTTAGCGCGTCTTCATTGCCCAAATACCCCCGGGGGTGCGGGGGCGGCGCCCCCGCCCTTCAAAAGTCGATCGCCAGCCCCTTTTTCTCCCAATCGCCATAACGCACCGGTTCCGGCCCGTCGCGGCCGCCGAGTTCGGGCGGAAGGTCCACCTTTGCGGCCTTGCGCCGCGCCTCGGCTTCGGCAAGCGCGCGGCGGGCGGCGGCGGGCAGGTTGGCGACGGGCAGAT
Organism: Alphaproteobacteria bacterium HGW-Alphaproteobacteria-4; assembly: GCA_002842855.1. Taxonomy (GTDB): domain Bacteria; phylum Pseudomonadota; class Alphaproteobacteria; order Rhodobacterales; family Rhodobacteraceae; genus UBA6213. The sequence goes on from PHEE01000033.1 coordinate 9,979, forward strand.
CGGGGCGTTCGTCGGTCATCGCGGTTTCCTTGTGTGGGGCGGCGCCATGATATAGGGCGCGGCTGGGTGTGCAACAGGCAAGGGGCGCGGGGCATGGGCAAGGCAGATCCGGTGCGGTTGGCGGCAGTGGGGCTGATCGTGGGTGTGACCGAAGGCCACGCGGCGCTTTCGGACCTGCTTGCGGTGGGCGCATTGTCGGCGCTGTCCCCACCCGAGCGGGCGCGGGCACAGCGTCTGGCGGCGACCACACTGCGCCATCTGGCGCGCGCCGATGCGGCGCTAAGGCCACATTTGCGGCGCGCGCCACCGCCCGAGGTGCTGGCGCTGCTGCGGCTTGCCACCGTCGAGCTTTTGGAAGAACAGGCGGCGGCGCATGGTGTGGTCGATGCGGCGGTGACGCTGACGCGCGCGGCAGGCGAGCGCGGCGAAAGCCTTGGCGGGCTCGTGAATGCCGTTCTGCGCAAGGTCGCCGCGACGGCGCCAGAGGCTTGGGCCGCGCTGCCCGCACCAGCGCTTCCCGCGTGGCTGCGCGGGCGGCTGATGAACGCATGGGGCAAGCAGGCGGTGATGGCGATGGAGGCGGCACATCTGCGCGGCGCGCCGCTTGACCTTACGCCGAAGTCTGGCGATGCGACAGCGCTGGCGGCGGCCTTGGGTGGCGACGTTCTGCCCACCGGATCGGTACGGCTGGCGGGCCAGCACGGGCAGGTCAGCGATCTGCCGGGCTTTGCGAGCGGCGATTGGTGGGTGCAGGATGCGGCGGCTGCCTTGGCGGCGCGGGCGCTGGCGCCTGTGGCGGGCGAACGCGTGCTCGACCTTTGCGCGGCGCCCGGCGGCAAGACGCTGCAACTCGCGGCGGCAGGCGCCACCGTTACGGCACTCGACGTTTCCGAACCGCGCATGGGGCGACTGCGCGATAACCTTGCGCGCTGCGGGTTGAGCGCCGATCTGGTGGTCGCCGACGCGCTGACCTGGGTGCCAGAGACGCCGTTTGATGCGGTTCTGCTCGACGCGCCCTGTTCATCTACCGGCACCATCCGTCGCCACCCGGATCTGCCTTATTCCCGCGATCCCGCCACCCTGCGCGGGCTTTACGCCTTGCAGGCGGCGCTGCTCGACCGGGCATTGGGGTTTCTCAAACCCGGCGGTCGGCTGGTCTATGCCACCTGCTCGTTGCTGCCCGAAGAGGGCGAGGCGCAGGTGGCCGCCGCCCTTGCGCGCCACCCCGGCCTTGGCGCCGACCTCGCTGCGCTGGCATTGCCGGGTGTTGAACCCACCTGGATAAGTGCCGAGGGCGGGTTGCGGCTGCGGCCCGATTACTGGCCCGCCAAGGGCGGCATGGACGGGTTTTACATCGCGCTGCTGCGGCGGTGACGCGTCACCGCCCAAATGTGCGGTGACAGTCTCTGGGCCGCTGGCTAAGGTGCGGCTGTGCGATGGCAGCGCGCGTGAGGGCACGGCAACGGTGGCCAACGGAATGGCAGGCATGGACGAGCAGCAGGGCGACGTGGACACGGCACCGGGCAGGCTTGCCCGCGCCGCCTATCGCATGGCTAACCGCCTTGCTGCGCTGCGCGCGGCGCGCGCCCGCCCAGCCACGGGCTTTATCAGTCAGCCCGAGCCGCGCACCATCGGCAGTCAGGTGCGCGGGCGCCAGCTGGTAGCGGGAAACTTTCTTTTCGCAGGCTTTCTGATTGAAGGGCCAGGCGTGCCGATCTGGGATCTGCCGAAGCCAGACCCCGCGTTCGAGGCGGCGCTGCACGGCTGCGCATGGCTCGACGACCTTGCCGCACTGGGTGATTCGGCGGCGCGAGAGCGGGCGCAGGACTGGGTTTTTGGCTGGATTGCGCGCTATGGTGGCGGTCGGGGTCCGGGCTGGACCCCGGATCTGGCCGGGCGGCGGCTGATCCGCTGGATCAACCACGCAATCCTGTTGCTTAATGGCCGCGACCGAACCGCGGCGGACGCCTACTTCCGAAGCCTCGCGCAGCAAACGCTGTTCCTGTCGCGGCGTTGGCGTGCGGCTGGCCCCGGTGTTGCACGGTTCGAGGCGCTGACCGGGCTGATCTATGCGGGCCTTGCGCTGACCGGAATGGAGCGCCATGTGCCCCGCGCCGCTGCCGCGCTGGCGCGAGAATGCGAGGCGCAGATCGATGCGCACGGCGGTATACCAACCCGCAACCCTGAAGAGTTGCTAGAAGTTTTCACCTTGCTAACGTGGGCCACGGCAGCGCTTGGCGAGGCCGGGCGCAGCCCGCATCCTTCGCATTTGGCCGCTATTGCCCGCATAGCCCCCACGCTGCGGGCGCTGCGCCACGCCGACGGCGGGCTGGCGCGTTTTCACGGTGGCGGGCGCGGGATCGAGGGTCGGCTCGATCAGGCGCTGGCAAGCGCGGGCGTCCGTGCGCTGCCCGCCGAGGGCTCTGCCATGGGGTTCGTGCGGCTGCACGGGGGGCGAACCACCGTTATCGTCGATGCCGCAGCGCCGCCTTCGGGGCGCGCGTCGGTCAATGCACACGCCTCGACACTGGCGCTTGAACTGACATCGGGGCGGCGCCCGCTGGTGGTGAACTGCGGCTCGGGTGCTGCCTTCGGGCCAGATTGGCGCCGCGCGGGGCGGGCCACGCCCAGCCACTCGACTCTGTGCATCCGTGGCTACTCGTCATCGCGGCTGGCGCCTGCGGGGCTGATTGGCGGCGGTGACGAGGTGCTGGCGGATGCGCCGCGCGATGTCTGGGTGAAGTCCGAGGTCAGTGCTGGCGGTTCGCGGTTGTTGTTTGGCCATGATGGATATGTCGCCACCCACGGCCTGACACATGTGCGCGAACTGGAATTGACGCTCGACGGCCGGGTGCTCGCAGGCGCCGATACGCTCGGCGCAATGAGTGGTGCCGACCGAAGGCGATTCGACACCGTGATGCGCCGCTCGCGGCACGAGGGCGTGGCCTTCGACATCCGCTTTCATCTGCACCCCGAAGTCGATGCGGCGCTTGACCTTGGCGGCACCGCCGTATCGCTTGCGCTCAAAAGCGGCGAGATCTGGATATTTCGCCCCGAAGCCGAGGCCGTGATGTCGCTGGAGCCTTCGGTCTACCTCGAAAAAGGCCGTCTGCGCCCGCGCGCCAGCCGCCAGATCGTGCTTTCGGGGTTGGTGCTCGACTATGCCTGCCAGATCGGCTGGACCTTGGCGAAGGCGCAGGATACCCCGTCCGTGCTGCGCGATCTGGAGCGCGACGACCCCTTGAGCGACGACTAGACCAAAGGACCCTGACCCGTGACCAACCTCGTTCCCCTCCGCCGTGCGCTGATTTCGGTCTCCGACAAGACCGGGTTGGTGGATTTTGCCGGCGCCCTCGCGGCGCGAGATATCGAACTGGTATCGACCGGGGGTACCGCCAGCGCCTTGCGCGCCGCTGGCCTGAAGGTGCGCGATGTGGCCGAGTTGACGGGCTTTCCCGAAATGATGGACGGTCGCGTCAAGACGCTGCATCCGGCGGTGCATGGTGGCCTGCTGGCGTTGCGCGACGATGACGAGCATCTGGTGGCGATGGCCGCACACGGAATCGAGCCTATCGACCTGCTGGTGGTCAACCTCTACCCGTTCGAAGCGACCGTGGCGCAAGGCGCAGCCTATGCCGAATGCATCGAGAATATCGACATCGGCGGCCCGGCGATGATTCGCGCCGGGGCCAAGAACCACGCCTTTGTGGCGGTGGTGGTCGATGTGCAGGACTACCCGGCGGTGCTGGCGGAAATGGATGCCCACGGCACGCAAACCTCGCTGCCGTTCCGCCAGCGACAGGCACAGATCGCCTACGCCCGCACCGCTGCCTACGATGCCGCCGTCTCAACCTGGATGGCGGGCGCGATTGGCGAGGTCGTGCCGCGCAGGCGGGCCTTTGCGGGCACCCTTGCGCAAAGCCTGCGCTATGGGGAAAACCCGCACCAGAAGGCCGCATTTTATGTTGACGGCTCAAACCGCCCCGGCGTAGCCACCGCGCGCCAGTGGCAGGGCAAGGAACTGAGCTACAACAATATCAACGATACCGACGCCGCCTTTGAACTGGTGGCCGAGTTTGCCGGGCAGGCGCCCGCCTGCGCCATCATCAAGCACGCCAACCCCTGCGGTGTAGCACAGGGTGCAAGCCTGATTGACGCCTATCGGCGCGCCTATGATTGCGACCGCACGTCGGCATTTGGCGGTATTGTGGCGTTGAACCGCCCGCTTGACGGCGCAACCGCCGAGGAAATCTGCAAGATATTCACCGAAGTCGTGATTGCGCCGGGCGCCGATGATGCAGCGCGCGCGGTCTTTGCCGGCAAGAAGAACCTGCGGCTGCTGACCACCGATGCCCTGCCCGACCCGAAGACGCCAGTGCTGAGCTTCCGGCAGGTGGCGGGGGGCTTTCTGGTGCAGGACAAGGATACCGGGCATGTGGCGCCAACCGATCTTCGGGTGGTCACCAGACGCGCGCCGACCGAGGCCGAGCTGCGTGATCTCATGTTTGCGTGGACCGTGGCCAAGCATGTGAAATCGAACGCTATCATCTATGTGAAGGATGGTGCGACCGTGGGTGTGGGCGCGGGGCAGATGAGCCGCGTCGACAGCACCCGCATTGCCGCGCAGAAGGCGCGCGACATGGCCGAGGCGATGGGGCTGCCCGCACCGCTGACGCGGGGCTCGGTGGTGGCATCGGATGCGTTCTTCCCCTTTGCCGATGGGCTGATAACCGCCGCCGAGGCGGGGGCAACCGCGATTATCCAGCCCGGCGGGTCGATGCGCGACGCCGAGGTGATTGCGGCGGCAGATGCGCTGGGGCTGGCGATGGTCTTTACCGGCCAGCGCCATTTCCGGCACTAGGCGATGCGGCGCGCGGGTTGGGTTGCGGGTGCGGTGCTGCTGGTCGATCAGGCCAGCAAATATGCTGTGGTGCAGGGGCTCGACCTTGCCTCGCGGCAGGTAATTGCGGTGGCGCCGCCGTGGCTGACATTTCGCATGGCGTGGAACCGGGGCGTGAACTTCGGGCTTTTTGCGAATGACGTCGGGGTGATGCGCTGGGTGCTGGTGGCGGTGGCGCTGGCGATTGCCGCCTGGGTCTGGTGGTGGGTGGCGCGGGCGCCGCAAAGCCGCAAGGTGCAGTTGGCGGCCGGGCTGCTGGTGGGCGGCGCGCTTGGCAATGTGGTTGACCGGGTGGTTTATGGCGCGGTGGCCGATTTCATAAACATGTCGGCGCCGGGTATTGCCAACCCCTGGTCGTTCAACGTGGCCGATGTGGCGATCTTCGCGGGCGCACTTGGGTTGGTGGCCTTTGCCGGTGGAGGGCAGAAGCCTCGTGACGCGCGCGAGGAGTTGCGTTAAGACAGGGTCGAATGATCAGGGAGCGCTTCATGCAGGCGGGAATCGGCAAGATCGGGCTGGTGCTGGCGGCGATGCTGGCGCTTGGCGCTTGTGGCAGCGACAAGGAACCGCGGCTGATGAACGTGCGCGCCGGCACCAGCGGCCCCGACGAGTTCGGCATTCTTCCGACCAAGCCGCTGCAAATGCCCGCGAACCTTGCGGTTTTGCCCACGCCCACGCCGGGCGGCACCAACCTGACCGACCCGACGCCCGAGGCCGATGCCGTGGCGGCACTGGGCGGCAGCCGCGCCGCTCTGGCAAGCCGGGGCGTGCCTGCTGCCGATGCGGGCCTGATGGCGCATGTGGCAAAATTCGGCGCGGCGGCAGACATCCGTGCCGTGCTGGCCGCCGAAGATCTCGAATACCGGCGCAAGAACAACGGCAAGCTGCTGGAGCGGCTGTTCAACGTGAACGTCTATTTCCAGTCTTACCTGCCGATGTCGCTTGATCAGGCCGCCGAGATCGAGCGCTGGCGCAAACTTGGCATCCGCACCGTCGGCGCGCCACCGGAGCCTGCGCTGCTCGCGCGCTGATCAACAAGGCGTCATTGCGTGCGGGCGGGGTTGCCGCGCCGCGCTGATCGCGTAGCTTCACAATAAGAAACCGGAGGTTGCGCATGTTTGGTGCCCGCATTTGGCTTACCTTGACACTGACGATGGCAGCGGTGCCGTCGGCGGCCGGGGGGGTTAGCCAATTTACCCTGGAAAACGGTCTGCAAGCGGTGGTGATCGAAGATCACCGCGCGCCGGTAGTGGTGCATATGGTCTGGTACCGTGCCGGCGCCGCCGATGAAGCGCGCGGCACCTCGGGGGTAGCGCACTTTCTGGAACACCTGATGTTCAAGGGCACCGATGACCTTGCTTCAGGCGAGCTGTCGGCGACGGTCGAAGCCAACGGCGGGTCGGACAACGCCTTCACCTCGCAGGATTATACCGCCTATTTCCAACGCATCGCCGCCGACCGGCTGGAACTTGTAATGCGGATGGAGGCAGACCGGATGCGCGACCTCGTGTTGTCCGAAAGCGATTGGGCGACCGAGTTGCAGGTGATCATCGAAGAGCGCAACCAGCGCACCGACAGCAACCCCGGCGCGCTTCTGGGCGAGCAGATGCGCGCGGCGCAGTACCTTAACCACCCCTACGGCACCCCGATCATCGGCTGGCGGCATGAGATGGAGGCGCTGACGCGCGAAGATGCGCTGGCGTGGTACCGCCGCTACTATGCGCCCAACAACGCCGTGCTGGTGGTGGCCGGTGACGTGACCCCCGCCGAAGTCGAGCGGCTGGCGCGGCTTTACTACGGCCCGCTTGCGCCGACCGAAGGGCTTGCCCCGCGCCAGCGCGTGACCGAGCCACCGCAACTGGCCGAGCGGCGGCTGACCTTTGCCGACCCGCGCGTGCAGCGCCCCTATGTAACCCGCAGCTACCTCGCGCCCGAAAGGGATGCAGGCGACCAGACGCAGGCGGCGGCGCTTACGGTGCTGGCCGAGCTTTTGGGCGGCAACGCAGCAACCTCGGTTCTTGGCCGCGCGCTGGTGTTCAGTTCGGGCAAGGCGATTGCCGCCAGCGCCGGGTATGACGGCATGAGCCTTGATGCTACAACTTTCGATCTCCGGGTCATTCCTGCCGCCGGTGTCAGCCTTGCCGAGGCCGAAGCTGCGCTGGACGAAACCCTTGCAGCGTTTCTGCGCGAAGGCCCTGACCCCGCGCAATTCGCGCGTATCCGAAGCCTGATTGGCGCGAACGAGATTTACGAGCGTGACAACGTGCAGCGACTGGCGCGGCGCTATGGCGAAGCGCTGACCAGCGGGTTGACGGTCGCCGATGTCGCAGACTGGCCCGACACCCTGCGGGCGGTGACCGAGGCCGATGTCATGGCTGCCGCGCATGCGGTGTTTCAGCGCAAGAATGCGGTCACGGCCTGGCTGATGCGGCCCGAAAGCGAAGGGGTGCTGCCATGATCCGTCTGATTGCAGCGCTGGTGCTGGCGGTTGGCCTTGCTGCCCCGGCGCGGGCCGTGGTCGAAATTGCCGAGGTCACCTCGCCCGGTGGGCTGACCGCGTGGCTTGTCGAAAACCACGAAATTCCCTTTGTGGCGCTTGAAATCCGTTTTGCGGGCGGAGCCAGCCTCGATGCCCCCGGCAAACGCGGTGCGATTCATCTGATGACAGGGCTGCTGGAAGAGGGCGCGGGCAGCCTTGATGCGCAGGGCTTTGCCGAAGCGGCCGAAGCGCTGGCGGCCGAGTTCCGGTTTGACGTGGGCGATGATTTGCTTTCCGTCTCGGCGCGGATGCTTACCGAAAACCGCGACTCTGCCGTGGCGCTGTTGCGCGCCGCACTGATCGAACCGCGCTTTGATAACGATGCGCTGGAGCGGGTGCGCGGGCAGGTGTTTTCGATCATCGACGCCGACAGCCGCGACTCCGATGCAATTGCCACCGAATCCTTCGGGCGGGCGGCGTGGGGCGACCATCCCTATGGCAGTTCGCTGAACGGCACCCGCGAAAGCGTGGCGGCGCTGACGCAGAATGACATGTTTGAAGCCAAGTCGCGGGTGATGGCGCGTGATCGTATCAGAATTGCGGCGGTGGGCGACATCACGCCCGAAGCGCTTGGCGCGCTGATTGATACGCTGCTTGGCGGCCTGCCTGAAACCGGCGCCCCAATGCCACCGCGCGCCGAACTGGGGCTGACCGGCGGGGTCACTGTGATTGATTTCGCCGGGCCGCAGTCGATTGTGCTGTTTGGCCAGGCGGGGTTGCCGATCACCGACCCCGATTATTTCGCTGCCTATTTGATCGACCACATGATGGGCGGTTCCATAAGCTCACGCCTGATGGCCGAGGTGCGCGAGAAACGCGGGCTGAGCTATGGCATCTCGTCATTTCTCATGCCGCGCGACCGGTCGGAAACCTGGCAGGGCTATTTTGCCTCGGCCAATGAAAAGGTGGCTGAAGCGATTGCGGTGACGCGGGCAGAATGGGCGCGGATGGCGCGCGAGGGCGCGGACGAGGCAGAACTGGCCGCCGCCAAGACCTACCTCACAGGTGCCTACCCGCTGCGTTTTGATGGCAACGGGCGAATTGCCAGCATTCTGGTTGGCATGCAGCATCAGGGCCTGCCGCGCGATTACATCAACACCCGAAACGCGCGGGTCGAGGCGGTGACGATGGAGGATATTCGCCGCGTCGCCGCGCGCTTGCTCAATGCCGATGGGTTGCGCTTTGTGGTGGTGGGGCAGCCGGTGGGGTTGGCGCAGTAGCCCCCGAATCAATGGCCCTCGTTCGCGCTTCGTGCTAACCCTAGTGGCATGAACGCCGAAAGCCCCAACATAGGCGCCCCTCAGCGCCCGGTGATTCGCCAGTTAAGCGAGGATGCCGCCAACCGCATTGCGGCTGGCGAGGTGGTGGAACGGCCCGCTTCGGCGGTCAAGGAACTGGTCGAGAACGCGCTTGATGCCGGCGCGCAGCGGGTTGATGTGACCTACGCAGATGGCGGCAAGACACTGATCCGGGTGGCCGACGATGGCTGCGGCATGACCGCCGCCGACCTGCCGCTGGCGCTGTCGCGGCACGCCACCTCGAAGATCGACGGGTCGGACCTGCTCAACATCCACTCTTTTGGGTTTCGCGGCGAGGCGCTGCCCAGTCTTGGCGCGGTCGGGCGGCTTGTCATCAGCAGCCGGGCCGAGGGGTTTGAGGGCGCGCAGATTGCCGTGACCGGCGGCGCCATCGCTGCGGTGCGCCCCGCCGCGCTGAACCGGGGCACCGTGGTCGAATTGCGCGACCTCTTCCACGCCACCCCGGCGCGGCTCAAGTTTCTGCGCACCGACCGCGCCGAGGCGCAGGCGATTGCCGACGTGATGCGCCGTCTGGCGATGGCCGCGCCCTATGTGAGCTTTACGCTGCGCGACGTGTCCGGCGGCGAGGCGCGCGAGATTTTCCGCACCGATGCTGAACAGGGCGAATTGTTCGGGGCGTTGGCCGGGCGGCTTGCGCGCGTTCTCGGGCGCGATTTTGCCGATAACGCTTTGCCGATTGATGCGGAGCGCGAGGGCCTGCACCTGACCGGCTTTGCCGCCTTACCCACCTATTCGCGCGGCGCGGCGATTGAGCAATTCCTGTTCGTCAACACCCGCCCGGTGCGCGACAAGCTGCTGATCGGGGCGCTGCGTGCGGCCTACATGGATGTGCTCAGCCGCGATCGGCACCCGGCGGCCGTGCTATACCTCGCCTGCGCGCCCGAACTGGTCGATGTCAACGTGCACCCCGCCAAGGCCGAGGTGCGGTTTCGAGACCCCGCCCTTGCGCGCGGGCTGATCGTTTCGGCGCTGCGCCATGCTTTGGCCGGGGCGGGGCACCGCGCCAGCACCACCGTTGCGGGCGAAACCCTTGGCGCGATGCGCCCCGAAGGCCCCCGCGTTTACCAGATGGATCGCCCTTCGGGCGGTGCCATTCGCAGCGCCTACGCCTGGCAAGCGCCGATCTTTGCCGAGGCGCCCGCACCTTTTGCCGCCGCGCCGGAACCCGCGCCAGAAGCAGTCAATTACCCCTTGGGCGCGGCGCGCGCGCAGTTGCACGAAAACTGGATCGTGGCGCAAACCGCCGACGGCATGGTGATTGTTGATCAGCATGCGGCACATGAGCGGCTGGTTTATGAGCGGCTGAAACGGCAGATGGCCGAAAGCGGCGTGGCGGCGCAAGCCCTCTTGATCCCTGAAATCGTCGAGCTGTCGCCCGCCGACGCCGCGCG
>PHEE01000008.1 GCA_002842855.1 Alphaproteobacteria bacterium HGW-Alphaproteobacteria-4
GGCAGCGCCGGTGATCCTCGGTCGCGGCCAACCGCTCGGCTTTCGCGCCTGGGCCCCTGGCGTGGCCATGCAGCGCGGCCAATTTGGCGCGCTGATCCCTGCGGCGGGTGCATGGTTGACCCCGCGCGTGCTGATCGTGCCGCTGCTGGCGTTCGATGCGCGCGGCTATCGGCTGGGCTACGGCGGCGGTTATTACGACCGAACGCTGGCCGCGCTGCGCGCACGCGGCCCGGTCACCGCCATCGGCTTTGCCTTTGCCGCGCAGCAGGTGCCCGAAGTGCCGACCGAGGCCACCGACGAAAAGCTTGATCTCCTGGTCACCGACTCAGGCATTTTCGGCCCCTTCTGAGCGTCTTCAACGCCCAAATACCCCGGGGGTCCCGGGGGCTGGCCCCCGGCCTTTGCTCCGGGCTTGCCCTTTCGGCGTTCAGCCCCTAACGCTTGGCGCATGAAAATACTGTTTCTGGGCGATGTGATGGGGCGGGCAGGGCGTGCGGCGGTGGCGGCGCGGCTGCCGAGTTTGCGCGCCGATTGGGGGCTCGATTTCGTCGTGATCAACGGCGAGAATGCGACCTCGGGCGCGGGGCTTTCGCCCGAACATGCCAAGGCGCTGCTGACAGCCGGCGCCGATTGCGTGACGCTGGGCGACCATGCCTTTGACCAAAAGGACATGCTGCGCTTTGTCGAATCCGAGCCGCGTATTCTGCGGCCGCTGAACTTTGCCAGGGAATCGCCGGGCAAAGGTGCGCGGGTGTTTCTTGACCGGCGCGGGCGCAAGGTGCTGGTGGCGCAGGTGCTGGGGCAGGTGTTCATGAAGCGGCCCTTCGATGACCCGTTTTCGGCGATCGACGCGGTCTTGCGCGCGCACCCGCTGGGCGGCATGGCGCAAGCCACGTTGGTCGATATGCACTGCGAGGCGACCAGCGAAAAGATGGCGATGGGGCACTGGTGCGATGGCCGCGCCAGCCTTGTGGTCGGCACCCATACGCATGTGCCCACGGGCGATGCGATGATCCTGGGCGGCGGCACCGGCTACCTGACCGATGCCGGCATGTGCGGCGATTACAACTCGGTGATCGGCATGGACAAGGCCGAGCCGATGCGCCGCTTCATCACCGGCATGGCGAAGGAACGCTTTGCCCCTGCCGAGGGCGAGGCGACGCTTTGCGGGGTTTACCTTGAAACCGATGACCGCAGCGGCAAGGCCACGCGGATCGCGCCGGTGCGGGTCGGCGGGCGGCTGGCGCAGGCCGCGCCGTGAGCGCAGAACGGCGCGCCAGACTGCTGATGTTCGGCGCGCTGGTGCTGCTCGGCGCGGGTTGGGGCCTTGGCGTGCCGTTCAACAAGATCGCGGTGACCGCGGGGCACCGCGACTTTGGCATCATCTTCTGGCAGGCGATGGTCGCGGCCGGGCTGCTTTTGCCCTGGATGCTGACACGCGGCGGTCTCCCGCTGCACCGCCGCGCGCTGGCGCTTTATGCCTTCGTCGCGGTGGCCGGCACCCTGGTGCCGAACTTCGCCTCGTTCAGCGCGCAGCGCTACCTGCCCTCGGGGGTGTCGGCGCTGGTGCTGTCGTTCATTCCCATGGTGGCGCTGCCGATTGCGGTCTTGATGCGCACCGACCACGCCAGCCCAGGCCGCCTGCTTGGCCTTGTGGCGGGGGCGGTGGGGGTGGCGCTGATCGTGCTGCCGGGTGATGCGCTGCCCGATCGCAGCATGGTGCCCTGGGTGCTGGTGGCACTGATCGGCACCGTTTTTTACGCAATCGAGGGCAATGGCATCGCGCGCTTTGGCACCGCGGGCCTCAGCCCGGTGCAACTGGTGGCGGGGGCGGTGCTGCTGACGGCGCTGGTGGCGGGGCCGCTGGCGCTGGCGCGGGGGGTATTCATCAGCCCGCTCAGGGTCTGGGGGCAAGGCGACTGGGCGGTGCTGGCGGGCGGGGTGCTGAATGTCGGCTCCTACGTAGGGTATCTGTGGCTGGTGGGCCGCGCCGGGGCGGTTTTTGCCGCCCAGGTAAGCTACCTCGTGACCGGCTTTGGTGTGTTCTGGTCGATGGTGCTGCTCGGCGAACGGTTCTCACCGTGGTTCTGGGCGGCGGGAGCAGTGATTTTTCTGGGACTTGCGCTGGTGCAGCCGCGTCCGGCGCCGGTGCCGGGGGCAGCTGGCGAGGCACTGCGCTAGCGCCGGGCGCGCTTGTGAGATGGCGCCGCGCCGCTATAGTTGCGCCCAACATATCGCGGAGTTTGCATGTTCGATCTGGGCCTGACACAGAATGCCGAGGCAATTCTGACCATTACCGTGGTTGTGGTCATGCTGATCCTGTTCATGCGCGAAAGCTGGCAGAGCGAGGTGGTCGCCATTGGCGGCGCGTCGCTGGTGCTGGCACTGGGCATCGTGCCTTATGATGCGGCGGTCAAGGTCCTGTCAAACTCGGCGCCCTGGACGATCATCATGATGTTTCTGATCATGGGCAGCCTTGTGCGTACTGGCGCGCTGGAGTGGTTGACGCGGCACGCAGAGGCGCAGATCGACCATCGCCCGGCGGTGACGCTGGTCATCATCTTCGGGTTGGTCGCCACGGCCTCGGCGTTTCTCAACAACACGCCGGTGGTGGTCATGATGATTCCGGTCATGATGACGGTGGCGCGCAAGCTGGGGGTTTCGGCCTCAAAGCTGCTGATTCCTCTCTCCTATGCCGCAATCCTTGGCGGCACGGTCACGCTGATCGGCACCTCGACCAACATTCTTGTCGATGGCGTGGCGCGCGAGCGCGGGCTGGCGCCGTTCACGATGTTCGAGATCTCGGGCATGGGGGTGATAATGGTGCTGGTGGGCGGCGCCTATATGGCGCTGATCGGGCGCCACCTGCTGCCGGACCGCTCATCCATGGGGATGTTGCTGGGTGACAAGCGCCGGCAGAAATTCTTTACCGAGGTGGCGCTGCCCGAGGGTTCGGCGCTGATCGGGCAGAACGTGAACGAGGTCGATCTGTTCAAGCGCGACGGGGTGCGGGTGATCGACGTGCTGCGCGGCGATGCCAGTCTTCGGCGCGACATGGCAGGTGTGGTGCTGGCCGCAGGTGACCGCGTGGTGCTGCGCACCGACATGGGCGAAGTGCTGGGCATGCAGCAAAACCCGAATCTGCGGATGGTCGACAAGCTGAGCTCGGTGCAGACCGATACCGTGGAGGTGCTGATCTCGCCCGGTTGCCGGATGATCGGGCGCAGCCTTGGCGAACTGCGGCTGCGGCGGCGGTATGGGGTCTATGTGCTGGCTGCGCACCGGCGCAACCAGAACATCGGCCGCAAGCTTGATGATCTGGTGGTGGTGGTGGGCGATACGCTGCTGCTGGAGGGGGCGCCAGACGATATCGCGCGGCTTGCCGCTGACATGGATCTTGTCGATGTCTCGAAGCCCCGCGTGCAGCCGTTCCGCCGCGCCAAGGCTCCGATTGCCGTTGGCGCGCTGGTGGCGGTTGTGGTGCTGGCCGCGTTCAATGTGGCGCCAATACTGCTTTTGGCTTCAATCGCGGTGGGGGTGGTGCTGGTGACCCGCGCCATTGACCCTGACGAGGCGTTTTCGTTTGTCGAGGGCCGCTTGCTGGCGCTGATCTTTGCGATGCTTATCATGGGTGCTGCGCTCGATCATTCCGGCGCGGTCAATCTGATTGTCGATGCGGTCGCGCCCATCCTGATGGACCTGCCGCCGGTGCTGATCATCCTCACCGTCTATCTGCTCGGCTCGGTGCTGACCGAGGTTGTCACCAACAATGCAGTTGCGGTGATATTGACGCCGATCGTGATCGGGTTGGCAGCAGCGCTTGGCTACAACCCGCGCCCGTTCGTGGTGGCGGTGATGTTTTCTGCTTCGGCCTCGTTTGCGACGCCGATCGGTTATCAAACGAATACGATGGTCTACGGCCCCGGCGGTTACCGCTTTACCGATTACCTCAAGGTCGGAATTCCGCTCAACATCGTGATGGCGGCAGCGGCTTGCCTGATCATTCCGCTCATCTGGCCACTTTAACCAGGCGCGGGGTGCTTGCGGCCCCCCGCTTCGCTGGCATATAGAGGCGCCGTACCGGACCCCCGGCATATGCAAGCGACGGAGTAGCCAAGTGGCAGGCCATTCGAAATGGGCGAACATCCAGCACCGCAAGGGCAAGCAGGACAAGATCCGCGCCAAGGTGTTTTCCAAGCTCGCCAAGGAAATTACCGTGGCGGCCAAGATGGGCGACCCCGACCCAGCCAAGAACCCGCGCCTGCGGCTGGCGGTGAAAGAAGCCAAGGCTGTGTCGATGCCGAAAGACGTGATCGACCGCGCCATCAAGAAAAGCATCGGCGGCGATGCCGAAACCTATGACGAGATCCGCTATGAGGGCTACGGGCCGAACGGCATTGCCATTATCGTTGAGGCGATGACCGACAACCGCAACCGCACCGCCAGCAACGTGCGCAGCTATTTCACCAAATGCGGCGGTAACCTGGGCGAAACCGGCTCGGTTTCGTTCATGTTCGACCGGGTCGGCGAGATCATGTATCCGCTGGCCGTGGGCGACGCCGACACGCTGCTGCTGGCAGCGCTCGAGGCCGGCGCGGACGATGTGGAAACCGACGAGGAAGGCCACTGGATCACTTGCGCGCAGGATGCGCTGAACGAGGTGACGACAGCGCTGGAAGCGGCGCTGGGCGAAAGCGAAACCGCCAAGCTGATCTGGAAGCCGCAGAACCTGACCGTGGTCGATGCGGAAACCGCCGAGCGGCTGATGAAGCTGGTCGATATGTTGGAAGATGATGACGACGTGCAGAACGTCACCGGCAACTTCGACATCCCCGAAGAAATCGCCGCCGCTCTATAAGAGCCGGGGCCACAAACGAAAGGGCCGCGTGGTTGGCGCGGCCCTTTGCATTTCAGGTGGCAAACCTCAGTAGTTCAGCTTCCAGCCGACATAAGCGGAAGTGACGCCGTTGCCGCCGCCACCGAAGCCGTCCAGATAGCCGACACCGGCGTAGCCGTTTTTCAGGAAGCTGACTTCCGCGTTGACCGAGTAGAAATCGTCTGAGCTGCCAGCGGTGCCGTAACCTGCATTGAGCGTCAGCCAATCGAGAGGTTTATAGAAGGCGTCAACCAAGACCAGCAGATCCGACGACAGGTTGGCGTCGACCAGCGTAAGGTGGCCGCCGAACTGACCAGCGTCATAGCCGACCTGTGCAAGGTAGTTTCGAAGATCAGTCGACCCAGTGTTGATAGCTTCAAAGCCGACGGCGAAATCTAGCGCACCATAGTCACGGCCGAAGTATCCGGTTACCGATGTCGCGTCGCTGGCCGAACCGGTGAATTGATGCACCGAAAGCCCGGCGTCAAATCCGCCGATGAAGCCATCGAAACGCGCGCCGTAGCTATGTGCTTCGCCATACACTTGCACGAAATCCGTTACGCCAATCGCTTCGCCAAAGATCAGTGACAGATATCTGGAGCCGCCAAAGCGGGGTATCTGGATCGCGCTGCCCACCGCGGAACGCGGCGCGCCGACCGAGAAGCGGCCAACCGAGGTATCGACCCAGAAGGTCGGGAACAGAGCGGCGCGGTTGTCAAAGGGCCCTCCGCTATCGGAGGCGATGCCAAGCACGCCGAGCTCGAAGCCCATCGGCAGGCTGCTGCCGCCGCCAAAGCCGAAGCCAATGGCGAGATCGGCATAGGCAAAGCTCACGTCGCTGCCGTTGCTGCTCAGGTAGTCATACTGGACCGAGCCGCGTGTGTAGAGGTTGTTCGATTGCGCCGAGGCGGCGGTTGCCGCTGCCAGAACAAGTGCTGCCGTGAGTGCCGCGTGTTTCATGGGCCGATTCTCCGTGACGATGTGTCGCATTGCGACCAAGTTACCATGCCCGCGCCCCGCGGTCATCGCGGCGCGCGCCGGCCCTGCGTAAATCTCGGCCGGTGTGTTTTTTTTGTCCGTTGCCGAAAAAGCCAAATGGGGCCGCGCGGTTGGCGCGGCCCTTTGCATTTCAGGTGGCAAACCTCAGTAGTTCAGCTTCCAGCCGACATAGGCGGTGGTGATGCCGCTGGAGAAACCGTCGCCATCAAAGTAGCCGATACCGGCGTAGCCGTTTTTCAGGAAGCTCGCCTCGGCGTTGGCGCCGTATACAGCATAACTGGCGTAGTTTCCGTAGGATGCGGTAACCTTCAGCCAGTCGAGCGGCCGATAGAAGGCCTCGACCGAATAGGCACTGTCGGGCATCAAGAAACTGTCGCCGAGCGACACCCGCGCGCCATAGGTGCCCACATCATAGCCCAGCGTCGCGACGTAGGTGGTTTCGCTGTTGCCCTCGCCTTGCAGATGCTCAAAGCCCACCGCGAAATCGAAGGCGCCATAATCGCGCCCGACGAAGCCGGTCAGCGAGGTTCCATTGCCGTCCATGCCTTTGCCGCCAATGCCCCCAAGATGATGCCACGAAAGCCCGACGTCGAAGCCGTTGAAGTTGCCGTCATAGCGAAGCCCGTAGGAATCAACACCACCCTGCAGCACCGCCATGTCGGTGAAATTGAACGCTACCTGGATGTCATCGGTAAAATAGTAGGTGCCGGCAATCGGCGGCACCTTGATCCGGCTGGCCATCGCCGAGCGGGGCCGACCGAGCGAGAACTTGCCATAGGCGGTTTCAGCCCAGACCGTCGGGAACAGCGCCGACGTGCTGAAATCTTCCTGGGTGCTTCCCACCGCCAGCACACCGAGGTCGAACCCGACCGGGGTGCCGCCAAACGCGCCGCGCAAACCCAAGGCGAAATCGCCAAACCAAAAGTCAATCTCGTCCGCGCCCGAAAGATATTCGTATTGCACGAAACCATTGGCATAGAGCGGCGAACTGCCGCCCGATTGCGCGAAGGCCGCGCCCGAACCTGCCAGCAGAGCAACCATTGACAGTACAGTTTTCTTCATTTTCGCCCCCTGACCGAAACCTGCATTACACGGAGAGATTTTAGCACGCATCGCCGGCCCGATCACCCGTGCCCGGGGCATGTGCCGTGGAAAAGGCCGGGTGTGTGGCGGCGCTGCACCGGGCAGGCAGAGCGCAACAAATGCGTTGCGGGGCAGCTGGCTTTTGGCAGCGGCCCACGTGGCAATTGCACTGGCGCGCAAACCCGCTGCAGGCTAGGCAAGCGCCAAGACAACGGTGGCGGGCTGGAAATGGCGGCATTCTGGGCGGGGCTGCGGCTGGGGCTGGGGTTGATCGTGGCGATCGGCGCGCAGAACGCCTTCGTGCTGCGCCAGGGCCTGCGGCGCGAACATGTGTTTGCGGTGGCGCTGTTCTGCGCGGCTTCCGACGCGGCGCTGATCGCGCTTGGCGTTTCGGGTTTTGCGCTCGCCTCCGATGCGGCACCCTGGCTTGGCCCGGCCCTGCGCTGGGGGGGCGTGGCGTTCCTGGCGTGGTATGGCGCGCGCGCCTTTCTGGCCGCATGGCGCGGCGGGTCGGGGCTGGTGGCGGCGGGTGGGGCGCAGAGCCTTGCCGCAACGCTTGCCACCATCGCCGCGCTGACCTGGGCCAACCCGCATGTCTGGCTCGATACGGTGGTGCTCTTGGGGGCGGTGTCGGCGCAGTTTCCGGGGCAGGGCGTTGCCTTTGCGGCGGGCGCCATCACCGCCTCGTTCGGCTTTTTCTTTTCACTGGCCTATGGCGCGCGGCTGCTGGCCCCGGTTTTCGAGCGGCCGCGCGCCTGGGTAGTGCTCGATATTCTGATCGGCCTGGTGATGTGGAGCATCGCGCTGCAACTGGCGCTTGGCTGAGATGTGCCCGACACAATCGCGCCCTTGCGCTGGCCTCGCCGATGCGGTGATCTCGCGGCCATGAGCACCCGCGCCCCCGCCCGCCGCCCCGACCGCCCCGTTGCCGGCGTGCTCTGGATGCTGGCGACCGGGCTCAACTTTGTCGCCGTCACCGGCATCGTGCGCTACCTTGGCACCGATCTGCCCGCCGCCCAGGGTGCGTTTATCCGCTTTGCCTTCGGTCTTGTCTTTCTCGCCCCCACACTGGCACTGACGCTGAAGCGCGGGCTTGCCCCCGGCGCGCTGCGCCTGTTCGTGGCGCGCGGCGCGCTGCATACGGCGGCGGTGGTGCTTTGGTTCTACGCGATGGCGCGCATTCCGGTGGCTGAGGTCACGGCCATCGGCTACCTAAACCCGATCGTCGTGACGATCGGCGCCGCATTCCTGTTTGGCGAAAGGCTGGCGGCGCGGCGGATCATTGCCATTGCCGTCGCCATTGCCGGCGCGCTGATCGTGCTGCGCCCCGGCCTGCGCGAGATCGTACCCGGCCATTGGTCGCAACTGGGCGCCGCCACCTGCTTTGGCCTCTCGTATCTGATCGCCAAGCGGCTATCCGAAATCGCCCCGGCGGGCGCGGTGGTGGCGATGATGGCGCTGACCGTTACGGTCGGGCTTGCGCCACTGGCGCTTTGGGTCTGGGTGCCGGTGGGGCTGGTGCAGGTGGCCTGGCTCGGCCTCGTCGCGGTGTTCGCCACGGCCGGTCACTATTGCATGACCCGCGCTTTCGCTGCGGCGCCGCTGACCGTGACGCAACCCGTCACCTTCCTGCAACTCGTCTGGGCCACGGCTTTGGGCGCGCTGATGTTCGGCGAGGCGGTGGACCCGATGGTGATGCTGGGTGGTGCGCTGATCATCGGTGCAATCAGCTACATCACCTGGCGCGAGGCGCAGATCAAGCGTCGCACCACCCCCTCTGCTGCGGTTCCTGAGGCCTGAGCCTCCGGCGGGGATATTTGGCCCAAGGCAAGCCCGTTGCCTTGGGCCAAATATCCCCCGCGGAGCGTGCGCCCCGTGCCGCTAGCCGTGCGGGTCGATCAGTCGCGCCAGCACGCCCTCGCGGCTGATCATGCCGCCGCCTGCCACGTTCAATTCAGGCGACGTGGCAAGCAGTGCCATCACCGCGCGCACGGTGACGTCGGCTGCCACCTCGGGGGCGCCGGGGGCATGGCCGGGGTGCGCCACATCGGCAGCGGTCAGCACCCCCAACGGGTTCATGTGGGCCACGAAGTCGGCCACATAGGCGTTGGCGGGGGCGGCGATGATATCGCGCGCGGTGCCCGCCTGCACGACCCGACCGCCCTCCATCAAGGCAATTCGATTGCCGAGCTTGAACGCTTCGTCGAGGTCGTGCGAGACAAAGATGATGGTGCGCCGCAGCGTTTCCTGAAGCTCCAGCAACTCATCCTGTAACCGCGACCTGATCAGCGGGTCGAGCGCCGAAAACGGCTCGTCCATCAACAGGATCGGGGCGTCGGTTGCAAATGCGCGCGCCAGCCCCACACGCTGCTGCATGCCGCCGGACAACTCTCCGACCTTGCGCTCGGCCCAGTCGGCAAGGCCGACCAGCGCCAGCTGCTCATCAACCTTTGCGCGCCGCTCGGCCACTTTCATGCCGGCAAGTTCCAGCCCGAGCCCGATGTTCTCGCGCACCGTCCGCCACGGCAAAAGCCCGAACGCCTGAAACACCATCGCCACCCGTGTCAGCCGCAGCCGCCGCAAGGTAGCGGCATCGGCGTGGGTGACGCTGACCATCTGGTCGCCGTCCGAAATCCGCACTTCGCCCCGGCAGACCGGGTTGAGCCCGTTGACCGCGCGCAGCAGCGTCGATTTGCCCGACCCCGAAAGCCCCATCAAAACCAGTATTTCGCCGGTGGCCACGCTCAGGCTGCAATCATGCACCCCTAGTACCTGCCCGGTGGCAACCTTGATGTCTTCTCGGCTCTGACCCTCGTCCATCAGCGGCAGTGCTGCCTGCGGGTGTTCCCCAAACACGATCGAGACGCGGTCGAATTCGACGGCTACCGGCATGCTCAACGCTCCATCCTGAGCATCCGGTCAAGGATGATCGCCACTACCACGATGATGAAGCCCGCCTCGAACCCCAGCGATGTGTTGACCGAATTGAGCGCCCGCACTACCGGCACGCCAAGCCCCGAGGCGCCCACCAGCGCCGCGATCACCACCATCGAAAGCGACAGCATGATGGTCTGGTTCAGCCCCGCCATGATCTGCGGCAGCGCATAGGGCAGTTCTACCTTCCAAAGCACCTGCCGCGGCGTGCCGCCAAAGGCGGTGGCGGCTTCCAGCAGCGGTTGCGGTGTCGAGACGATGCCCAGATGCGTGAGCCGGATCGGGGCGGGCAGCACGAAGATCACCGTGGCAATCAGCCCCGGCACCATGCCGATGCCGAAAAACACGATCGCCGGAATGAGATAGACGAAGGTCGGCAGCGTCTGCATGAGATCGAGCACCGGGCGAAGCGCCGCGAAAAGGCGCGGCCGGTGCGCGGCCGCAATTCCGATCGGCACCCCCACCGCCATGCACACGACGCAGGCCGAAAGCACCAGCGTCAGGCTTTCGGTGGTGGCCTTCCAGTAGCCCTGGTTGAGAATGAACAGGAACCCCGTCAGCACCAGCGCCGCTGTCCTCCAGTTGCGCTGCAAACCCCATGTGACCGCCACGAACAGCGCCACGGTCACCAGCGGGTTCGGCGTCTGCAACAGCCACAGGATACCATCGATCAGCGCCTGCATGACGTTCGAGATAGCGTCGAAAAAGCCGCCCGCGTGGGCTTTTAGCCAATCGAACACCAGCTTGGCGGTTCTGCCCACCGGCAACTTGTAGGCGGTCAGCCAGTCCATCCCTCACCCCCAAAACGGTTGCTGTGCGTCTTCAACGCGAAAATACCCCGGGGGGTCCGGGGGGCTGGCCCCCCGGCCCGCCCGAAGCTGTCACTTTAGCGCAGCCGTCACCGCCGCCAGCGCATCGCCACCGTTCTTGGTGGTCACCCCTGCCAGCCACGGCCCGAGCACCGCCGGGGTGTTGGCGAGCCAGGCCTTGGCCGCTGCCTGTGGCTCGATGCCGTCATCAAGGATCGCGCCCATGATCTCGTTTTCCAGCGCCAGAGTGAATTCGAGGTTCTGCAGGAATGTGCCCGTATTGGGGCACTCGGTCGCATAGCCTTTGCGCACGTTGGTTGCTACCTCGGCGCCGCCGAAGTCGGGGCCGAAGAAATCATCGCCACCCGCCAGATAGGTCATCGCGAAATTGGCGTTCATCGGGTGCGGTTCCCATCCAAGGAAGATGATCGGCTTGGACGAGGCGTCGAACCGTTCAACCTGCGCCAGCATGCCCTGCTCCGAGCTCTCGACCAGCTCGAACCCTGCCAGTCCGAAGGCGTTGGCAGCGATCATGTCGAGGATCAGGCGGTTGCCATCATTGCCCGGCTCGATGCCGTAGATCTTGCCGTCGAGTGCGGCCTTTTGCGCCGCGAGGTCATCGAAACTGTCGATGCCGAGCGCGGCGCCCGCCGCGTTGGTGGCCAGCGTGTATTTCGCCCCCACCAGGTTCACGCGCAGCGTTTCCACCGTGCCGGCGTCGCGGTAGGGGGCAATGTCGGCCTCCATCGTTGGCATCCAGTTGCCGAGGAACACATCGACATCGCCCGTGGAAAGCGCCGAATAGGTGACCGGCACCGACAAGAGCTTGATATCGGTTTCATAGCCAAGCGCGTTCAGCACAAAGCTGGCAACGGCGGTGGTGGCGGTGATGTCGGTCCAGCCGACATCCGAGAAAATCACCTTGTCGCAGCCCGCGCCATAGGCGGGAACGGCGAGCACAACGCTGGCGGCGGTGGCGAGAAGGGCGGTCTTGATGTTCATGGTCGGCTCCCTGAGACGTTTTTGTTGATTGACGAGTCAATAAACTTGCCTGTAGCTCGGTTTGGCAAGTGTTATTTCACGAGGATGCCATGCCCAAGCTTGGGGCCGAGCCTATCCGAAGGGCGGCGCTGGTGAAAGCCACCATTGAAATGGTGGGCGATTCCGGCTCGCTCGATGTGACCGTGGCGCAAATTGCGCGCCGCGCCGGCATGTCTTCGGCGCTGGCGCATCACTATTTCGGCTCGAAGGAACAGATCTTTCTGGCGGCAATGCGGTCGATTCTCAGTATCTACGCCGCCGAGGTGCGTGGTGCGCTGGCGGCGGCCGAGGGCCACCGCGGGCGGCTGCGTGCGATCGTGCGCGCTTCGTTCGGGCCGGGGTCGTTCCGGCGCGAGGCGGTGGGGGCCTGGCTGAATTTCTACGTTCTGGCGCAGACATCGCTCGAGGCGCGACGGCTTCTGGCGGTCTATCAGGGGCGGTTGCATTCGAACCTGATGCACGATCTGCGCCCGCTGGTCGGCCCGCGCGCGGCGGGCGTTGCGCGCGGCGTTGGCGCGCTGATCGACGGTGTCTACATCCGCGCCGCGCTGACGCCGGGCAATGCCGACCGGCGCAGCGCCGCGGTGCTGGTGCTGGAATATCTGGAACGCGAGATGGAGGGGCGCTGATGCAGGCACAACCGAGGGCCAGCCATTTTGTCGATGGAAAATGGCTTGAAGATACCGCCGGGGAAAAGTTTGATGTGATCTACCCTGGCACCGGCCAGGTCATCGCGCGGCTGCATGCGGCAACCCCCGCGGTGATCGAGGCGGCACTGGCCAGCGCGGCGCGCGCGCAAGGCGCCTGGGCGGCGCTGCGGCCGGTGGAGCGGGGCCGCATTCTGCACCGCGCCGCGGCGATCATCCGGGCGCGCGGCGCGGCACTGGCGCGGCTCGAAACCCTCGACACCGGCAAACCGTTGCAGGAAACGCTTGTGGCCGACTGGCCTTCGGGGGCCGATGCGCTGGAGTATTACGCGGGTCTGGCACCGACGGTGACGGGCGAGACGATCCCGCTGGGGCGCGATTTTGTTTACACCCTGCGCGAGCCCTTGGGGGTGTGCGTCGGCATTGGTGCCTGGAACTACCCCAGCCAGATCGCCTGCTGGAAGGCGGCGCCTGCCTTGGCGCTGGGCAATGCGATGGTGTTCAAGCCGTCCGAGGTGACGCCTTTGGGCGCACTGCAACTGGCGGCGATTCTGGTTGAGGCGGGCTTGCCGCCGGGGCTTTTCAACGTGGTGCAGGGGATGGGTGCGGTGGGGGCGGCGCTGGTGGCCGATGCGCGCGTCGCCAAGGTATCGTTGACCGGGTCGGTGGCCACCGGGGCGCGGGTCTATGCCGCCGCCGCGGCGGGGATGAAGGCGGTGACGATGGAGCTGGGCGGCAAATCGCCGCTGATCGTGTTTGATGACGCGAGCCTGGAGGATGCGGTCGGGGCCGCGATGCTGGGCAATTTCTATTCATCCGGGCAGGTCTGCTCGAACGGCACCCGGGTGTTCGTGCAAAGCGGCATCAAGGCGCGGTTTCTGGAGCGGCTCAGCGCGCGGGTGGCGGGTATCGTGGCGGGCGATCCGCTGGACCCGGCAACGCAATTCGGGCCGCTGGTCAGTGCGGCGCAGCACGCGAAGGTGCTGGGATATATCGACCGTGCAAGGGCTGAGGGCGCGCGGCTGATCTGCGGCGGCGGGCCGGGCAACGCCGGGCCGCTGTTCGTGCAGCCCACGGTCTTTGCCGATGTTGCCGACGCCATGGAGATTGCGCGCGAAGAGGTGTTCGGGCCGGTGATGGCGGTGCTTGATTTCGAGACCGAGGCCGAGGCGGTGACACGCGCCAACGCCTCGCCCTATGGCCTTGCCGCCGGGGTGTTTACCGCCGACATGGCGCGTGCGCATCGGGTAATAGGTGCGTTGCAGGCAGGCACCACCTGGATCAACGCCTACAACCTGACCCCGGTCGAAGCACCCTTTGGCGGTGTCAAGGGGTCGGGGATCGGGCGCGAGAACGGGCGTGCGGCGGTGGAGCACTATAGCCGGGTGAAATCGGTTTACGTCGGGCTGGGGCCGGTCGAGGCGCCTTACTGAGGGCGCCGGGGGCGCTTCGCCCCCCGGACCCCCCGAGGATATTTGGCCAAGGCAAGCCTGACGCGGTCAGCAAGGATGGACGGAATGGAAGCGGAATTCGTGATCGTGGGGGCCGGCTCGGCGGGGTCGGCAATGGCGTATCGGTTGGCCGAGGCCGGGCGCAAGGTGATTGTGATCGAGCACGGCGGCACCGATATGGGACCGTTCATCCAGATGCCGGGCGCGCTCAGCTACCCGATGAACATGGGGATTTACGACTGGGGGCTGAAGACCGAGCCTGAACCGCATTTGGGCGGCCGGGTGCTGGTGACGCCGCGCGGCAAGGTGCTGGGCGGGTCATCAAGCATCAACGGCATGGTCTATGTGCGCGGCCATGCGAAGGATTTTGACCATTGGGCCGAGCAGGGCGCGACGGGCTGGGGCTATGCCGATGTGCTGCCCTATTTCAAGCGGCAGGAAAACTGGCATGGGCAGGCCGATGGCGGCGACGGCGCGTGGCGGGGGCACTCGGGCCCTTTGCATGTGACACGGGGGCCGCGGACCAACCCGCTCTTTGCGGCCTTCATCGAGGCGGGGCGGCAGGCGGGCTACCCGGTGACTGCGGATGTGAACGGCCACCAGCAGGAAGGCTTTGGCGCGATGGAGGCGACGATCTGGCGCGGGCGGCGCTGGTCGGCGGCCAATGCCTACCTGCGCCCGGCGATGAAGACCGGCAACTGCACCGTGGTGCGGGGGCTTGCGCTGCGGGTTGTGCTGCGCGAGGGGCGCGCGGTGGGGGTGGAGGTGGAACGCGCCGGGCGCGTCGAGGTGATCGGCGCGCGGGCCGAGGTGATACTGGCGGCATCCTCGCTCAACACCCCGAAACTGCTGATGCTTTCGGGCATTGGCCCGGCGGCGCATCTGGCCGAACATGGCGTGGCGGTGGTGGCCGACCGGCCCGGCGTGGGTGCGAATTTGCAGGACCATCTGGAGGTCTACATGCAGTTTGCGGCGCGCCAGCCAGTGACGCTGTTCAAATACTGGAACCTGATCGGCAAGGGCATGATCGGGGCGCAGTGGCTGCTGACCGGCAAGGGCATAGGTGCGTCGAACCAGTTCGAGGCCTGCGCCTTCATCCGTTCGGCGGCGGGGGTGGACTACCCCGACATTCAATATCACTTCCTGCCGATTGCGGTGCGTTATGATGGCAAGGCGGTGGCCGAGGGCCACGGGTTTCAGGCGCATGTCGGGCCA
This sequence comes from Alphaproteobacteria bacterium HGW-Alphaproteobacteria-4, assembly GCA_002842855.1. Lineage (GTDB taxonomy): Bacteria > Pseudomonadota > Alphaproteobacteria > Rhodobacterales > Rhodobacteraceae > UBA6213. The sequence goes on from PHEE01000008.1 coordinate 15,056, forward strand.
ATGCGGTCGAAATCGCGCGGCACGGTCAGCTTGCGCTCGGCCGACCCGAAGGCAGCGCCGGTGATACGCTTCAATTACATGAGCCACCCGGATGACTGGGAGGAGTTCCGCCGCTGCATTCGCCTGACGCGCGAGATCTTTGCGCAAGACGCGATGACCGAACATGTGAAACACGAAATTCAGCCAGGGCAGGGGGTTGAGAGCGACGCCGAGATTGACGCATTTATCCGCGAGCACGCCGAGAGCGCCTTTCACCCTTGCGGCACCGCGCGGATGGGGCACGCCGACGACCCGCTGGCGGTGGTTGACCCGCAAGCCCGGGTGATCGGGGTGGCAGGGCTGCGGGTGGCCGACAGCTCGATTTTCCCGCGGGTGACGAATGGCAACCTCAACGCGCCTTCGATCATGGTGGGCGAAAAGGTGGCCGACATGGTGTTGGGGCGCGCGCCGCTGGCGGCGGAAAACGCCGAGCCATGGGTAAACCCCGACTGGCGCACCGCGCAGCGCTGAAACACTTGTTTGCCGCTGTATCGGGGCTACGCTTGAAGCGGCGGCAACAGGAGGCAGGCGATGGATGACAAGGTGAAGGCGCTGGCCGAGCAGTTGATGCGCAAGGGCTATGACGAGTTGCCCGAACGCGACCAGCGGGTGCTGCGCCGGATCGCCGCGCGCACGGCAATTTCGCGCGACCTCAGCCTTGGCGGCGCAAAGGGCGAGCCGCTTGGTGCCTGGGTTGCCGACAGGGTGGCGCAGTTTGGCGGCTCGTGGACCTTCATCCTGATCTTCGCGGCGATGATCGTGTGCTGGGTGGTGCTGAACGCCTGGGCGCTGGCGGTGGCGCTTGACCCCTATCCGTTCGTGTTTCTCAACCTGATCCTGTCGATGTTGGCGGCGCTGCAGGCGCCGATCATCATGATGTCGCAAAACCGGCAAAGCGAGAAGGACCGGCTCGCGGCCGCGCATGACTATGAGGTGAACCTGAAGGCCGAGCTTGAGATCATGAGCCTGCACGAAAAGGTCGATGACATCCGCATGCACCAGCTCGAGCGGCTTTTTGCGCAGAACACCGGCCGGCTGGAGGCGATCGAGGCGCTGCTGCGGGCCGCCGAGGGGCGCGCGAGCGGGGACGCGCGTTAACCCAGCCCTACCATAGGTATTGACCTTGTACGCTGCATCCCCGATATGCAGCGAATGTTAAGGATTTGTTCACTTCTCGTTCTGGTTGTGCTGGCGGCCCCTTTGGGGGCGGAAACGCTGGCGGGTGTCGCGCGTGTGGTCGATGGTGATACGCTTGAGGTGGCGGGCGCGCGGATCCGGCTGCTGGGCATCGATGCGCCCGAAAAGGGGCAGCGCTGCACCGATGCGCAGGGCCAAGCGTGGGACTGCGGCGGGTTTGCCACCGCGGCGCTGGTGCGACTTGTAGCCCCCGGCGTGATCTGCGACGGCAACGAGCGCGACCGCTACAAGCGGTTGGTGGCAACGTGCCGCGCTGGTGGTGCCGACGTTGGCGCGGCACTGGTAGAAGGCGGCGCCGCCTTTGCCTATGCCCGCTATTCGACCGACTACCTGCCCCACGAGGCGCGCGCCCGTGCCGCCGGGCGCGGTGTCTGGGAGGGGCAGGCCGAGCGACCCGAGCGGGTGCGGGCCTCAGGCGGTTCTGCCGCGGCACCCCAAGGTTGTGCGATCAAGGGCAATATCTCGGGCAACGGGCGGCTTTACCATCTGCCAGGCAGCCGTGGCTACGGCGCGACGGTGATTGCCACCGACAAGGGTGAGCGTTGGTTTTGCACCGAAGAACAGGCGCTTGCAGCCGGATGGGCAAAGGCGCGCGGCTGATTTGACCGAGGTCAAGGCGGGGCGCAGGTGCGCGGGTCCATGATCGGCCCCGTGCAAAGCAAGAAAGGCCAAGGCCATGCCCAACACCCCACACGAAATCGGTGAAGACTTCCCCGGCGCGGCCGCGCGGATTGCAGCGTTGTCGGCAAGCAACGCGCAATTTGCCAAGCTGATCGCGGCCTATGACGAGGTCAATCAGGCAGTGAACCGCGCCGAAACCTACGAGGACCACCTGGAACAGCTTGCCGAAGTGGCGTTGCGCAAGAAACGCGCGGCGCTGAAAGATGAAATTGCGCGGGCGCTGGCGGCGGCCTGACCTGCCTCAGGCGATGTCATAGGGCAACACGCCGCGATTGTCGGGATCGACCCGCAAGCGCCGTTCAAGCGGCGGCACCGAGCGCTGGTGGCATTCGCGCCGCTCGCAGATCCGGCAAGAAATGCCGATCGGCTGATACGCGCGCGGGTTCGCAAGTTCCATGTCGTCGGCGTAGACCAGGCCGCGCGCATGGCTGACCTCGCAGCCAAGCCCGATCGCGTAGCGGCGCACAGGCGCGTGAAACGAGCCCCCGCTTTTCGAGACGTCGCGCGCCAGACACAGGTAGCGCACACCATCGGGGGTTTCCGCCAACTGGCGCAGAAACCGCCCCGGCGTCTCGAAAGCCTGGTGCACATTCCACAAGGGGCAGGCGCCGCCGAAACGGGCAAATTGCAGCCGCGTGGCCGAATGGCGCTTGGTGATTGTTCCGGCCTGATCGACCCGCACGAAGAAAAAGGGAATGCCCTTGGCGCCCGGCCGCTGCAGCGTTGAAAGGCGGTGCGCGATCTGTTCGATACTGGCGCCGAAGCGGTCGGCGAGGCGTTCGAGGTCGTGTCGGGTTTCTTGCGCGGCAGCCTGAAAGGCGCGGTAGGGCAAGAGTGCCGCACCCGCGAAATAGTTCGCCAGCCCGATTTTGGCGATGGCGCGTGCGGTGTCGGATTGAAACCGCGCAAGGTCAAGCGTGGCCTCCAGCAGGTCGTGCTGGGTGATCAGCGCAACCTGATGCAACAGCTGAAACGCTTGCGTCGGTGCCCCCGCGCGGGTCGACAGCGTGAGCACGCCTCCCTCGTGGTGCCGAAGGGCTTCAATATCGGAAAACTGAACTTTTACCCCCCGCGCGCCCAGGGCGTCGGTGGCGCGAAGAATAGGATCCAGCCGCTTGCCATCAGGGCAGGAAAACCGCTCTGCCGCACGATCGACGGCGTCGAGGTAATTATCGCAATAGTGAAAGAAGTCGCGCACCTCTTCCCACGGCGAAGAAACTGATTGGCCGCCCTCGCGGCCCATCGCCTCATCAAGGCTGGCGAGCCTTTCGTGGCCCTGCCGATAGGCGCGGTGCAGTTCGAGAAACGCGCGCGCAAGGGCTGGTGCATTCGATGCCGCCAGCCGCAGGTCGGCCAGCGGGGCGGTGGTGTCGGCAAATACCGGGTCGGCCAGCGCCTCGCGCATGTCGGAGACCAGACGCTCGGCATCGCCCACCGAAAGCTCGGTGACATCGAGACCGAACTCACCCGCAAGCCCCAGCACCACGCTGGCGGAAACCGGGCGGTGGTTGTTTTCCATCTGGTTGAGGTAGGGCAGCGACACCCCGAGCCGGTCGGCGAACACCTTTTGCGTCAGCCCGAGCCGGGCCCGCGTTTCGCGCAGTTTGACGCCTGCATAGAGCTTTTGCGTGGCCATTATGCCCTCAAAGTTTGCAAAACCACTCTAGGCTTTGCAAAATGGGTGCGTCAAACCCCCAATTGCCGCCGCCGCCGGAACACCCATACGATGGCTGCAACCGAGGCCAGAGACGAGGCGAGCATCAGAAGAATCAATGGCAGCGCCCCGGTATCTGGCCCCAGCAACGCGCCCGCCCAAACCGACAGCGCCGCGCCGCCGCCCACGTTGAGCGTGGCGCCAAGGCCCGAGGCGGTGCCCGCAAGTTCGGGCCGCACCGACATCATGCCCGCGTTGGCCGAGGGCAGCGCGAGGCCATTGCCAAAGCCGGTGACGCCGACCATCGCGAAGAACATCAGCGGGTGCACGACCCCCGCAAAGTCGGTCACCAACGCCACCAGAAGCGCCATAGTCGCGGCCAGGGTGCCCGCCAACACCATGCGGTCTATGCCAATACGCGCGGCATAGCGCCCAGAGATGAAATTTCCGACCGCATACCCCAATGCAGGCAAGGCAAAATAGCCGCCAAGCTGCGAGGGGCTGAGGTGGTAGACCGTGGTTCCCACGAAGGGCGCGCCGCCGAGGTAGGCAAAGAACAACCCCGAGGCGAAGGCGGCCGAAAGCGAATAGCCCCAGAACCGCTGCGAGCGCAGCAGCGCCGGGTAGCTGCGCAGCTGCGCGGCAAAACCCACCCCGCCGGGCCGCGTCGTCTCGCCCAGATCGGCCCAGACAAGCGCCGTGACCGCCAAGCCCAGCACCCCCAACAACGCGAAATTGGCGCGCCAGCCGAAAGCCTCATCAAGCACGCCGCCGATCACCGGGCCGATCATCGGCACCAGTGACATGCCCATGGTGACATAACCGATCATCGAGGCCGCCTGTTCGGTTGGCACCATGTCGCGCACCACGGCGCGGCTGATAACAAAGTTGGTGGCCACCACCGCCTGCACCAGCCGGAATGTCAGAAACATGCCTGCGGTATGCGCGAACAGGGTGCCGAGTGTGGCAAGCAAGAACAGGGCGAGCACCGCGAGTGTAACCCGGCGGCGGCCGAAGCGGTCGGAGATCGGGCCGATCAGCAATTGTAGCACCGCCGACATCGCGAGGTAGGCCGAGACCGACAGCTGCATTACATGGTATTCGACGCCGAAATACACCGCCATGCCCGGCAGCGAGGGCAGAAAGATGTTGAGCGACAGCGCCGCCAGCCCTGCCAGCAGAACCAGGGTGACAATGTGCGGCGGGGCGGAGCGATTCAGAAACTGGCGCATGTATTCTCGCTATTGGCGCGGCGCGCATTTGTCCACGCCCCGCGCGCTCAACTCCACTTGTGAAAAATGAACCACGCCCCCGCAGCGATCAGTGCAAAGCCGATGCCGTGCTGCCAGGTGATCGGCTCTTTCAGATAGGTCCATGAAAAAATGGCGAAAACAGAAAGAGTGACGACCTCTTGAATGGTTTTCAGCTGTGCCGCGCTGAAAACTCCATGGCCGATCCGGTTGGCGGGCACCTGCAAGGTGTATTCGAAAAACGCGATGCCCCAGCTGATCAGGATCACCACGATCAGGGGGGCAGCCTTGAACCTAAGATGCCCATACCACGCAAAGGTCATGAACACGTTCGAGGCCACGAGCAGGCCGATAGTCAGCACTGGTACGGGAACGTTCATGGCACCTCCGCAAACACGCGCAAGCTAGCCGAGCCGCATCGTGGCGGGAAGGCTTCGCAAAGTTGCAATTCGCAGGCGCGCCGTTGGCAACAATATGCAAATTTTCTCAATTCTGCTTGTCGGCATGTGCCAAACCGCTAGGGTGCCGCAAACCCGGGAGGTATCGCCATGAAAGACATCCTAGAGCAACTGGAGCATCGCCGCGCAGAGGCGCGTCTGGGGGGTGGGCAGCGCCGGATCGACGCGCAGCACGGCAAGGGCAAGCTGACGGCGCGCGAGCGCGTCGAGCTGTTGCTCGATGAGGACAGCTTTGAAGAATTCGACATGTTCGTGGCGCATCGCTGCACCGAATTCGGCATGCAATCCGACCGCCCGGCGGGCGACGGGGTGGTGACCGGTTGGGGCACGGTAAACGGCCGCATCGTCTATGTCTTCAGCCAAGACTTCACCGTTTTCGGCGGCTCGCTTTCTGAAACGCATGCGCAAAAAATTTGCAAGATCATGGATATGGCGGTGCAAAACGGCGCGCCGGTGATCGGCATCAACGACAGCGGCGGGGCGCGGATTCAGGAAGGCGTGGCCAGCCTTGCCGGATACGCCGAGGTTTTTCAGCGCAACATCATGGCTTCAGGCGTGGTGCCGCAGATTTCCCTCATCATGGGGCCTTGCGCGGGGGGGGCGGTCTACAGCCCCGCCATGACCGATTTCATCTTCATGGTCAAAGACACCTCCTACATGTTCGTGACCGGCCCCGATGTTGTGAAAACCGTCACCAACGAGATCGTTACGGCGGAAGAGCTGGGCGGCGCGAGCACGCATACCAAGAAATCGTCGGTGGCCGATGGCGCCTATGAAAACGACGTTGAAGCGCTGGCCGAAACCCGCCGCCTGATCGATTTTCTGCCGCTATCGAACCGCGAGCGCCCCCCGGTGCGGCCCTTCTTTGATGATGTCGCGCGGATCGAGGAAAGCCTTGATACGCTTATTCCCGACAACCCGAACCAGCCCTACGACATGAAGGAACTGATCGGCAAGATCGCGGATGAAGGCGATTTCTTTGAAATCCAGCGCGATTTTGCGGCCAACATCATCACCGGCTTCATCCGCATCGAAGGCGAGTCGGTGGGCGTGGTCGCGAACCAGCCAATGGTGCTGGCGGGCTGCCTTGATATCGACAGCAGCCGCAAGGCCGCACGGTTTGTGCGCTTTTGCGATGCGTTCGAAATACCGATTCTGACGCTGGTCGATGTGCCGGGGTTCCTGCCTGGCACCGGGCAGGAATATGGTGGCGTCATCAAGCACGGCGCGAAACTGCTGTTTGCCTTTGGCGAGGCAACGGTGCCGAAGGTGACCGTCATCACCCGCAAAGCCTACGGCGGCGCCTATGACGTGATGAGTTCCAAGCACCTTCGCGGCGATTTCAACTATGCCTGGCCGACGGCGGAAATTGCCGTGATGGGCGCCAAGGGCGCGGTAGAAATTCTCTACCGCAGCGAACTTGCCGACCGCGACAAGATCGCGCATCGCACCGCTGATTACGAGGACCGCTTTGCCAACCCCTTCGTGGCCGCCGAAAAGGGCTTTATCGACGAGGTGATCCAGCCCCGCTCGACGCGCAAACGGGTGGCGCGCGCGTTTGCCAGCCTGCGCACGAAAAAGCAGACGAACCCATGGAAAAAGCACGACAACATTCCGCTCTGAGCATAGAATCGAGGGCCCGATGCGGCTGACGTTTGACCAGACCGTGGCGAGACTTTGCGCAGCGGCACGTCTGATTGCGAGAATCGGCAATTCGGCCTATGCTTCATGTGCAAGTCACATGAACGTTATGAGGTTGCCATGCGCATTGCCGAATTCGTTACCGTTACTGCCTCGCTCGCGTTGCTGCTTGGCGCCTGCGCCAAACCGGTTGTCCGCCCGATCCTGCCCGAACCCGTCTACAACAAGTATGGCGATGTTTCGGAAGGTGCCTGCCGGCCCGAACGCCAGCCGTTCTCGCGCTACTATCCGCAGCGCCTGCCCACCTGCGAATCTTTCTGCCTGCCGGGTGAGCGGCCTGATTATTCGATCCTGTCGCATGTTACCACGGTGCCGAATTGTGTGCCGATCCGGGATGACGAGCCGAATGATCCGGGACGGCAGCCGATCATTCCAGGCAACGGCCTCACCCACCTGGGGCCGTAACAGCCTGACCGGCCGTGTTCAGGGGGCCGCGTCATGCTGAAGCATCGCGGCTTTCCGGGGCGGTTGCGCGGCACCGACTATCAGTTTGTGATCCGCCGAGCGGTGCACGGGCGCGGTGTTACAAAGATCGTCGCGCGGGAACGTTATCGCGATCGTGCCACAGCTGACAGGCGCGCCGACGAAGGCTTTCTGGCCGCCCTTTGGGATTATTTCGGTGAAGCGCCGTTCGAGCGTGGCAACCTTGATGCCGGGCGCATTTCATGGCTGTTCGGTCGCGAGGTGGTACCCGCCGAAGACCCGTTTGACCCCGAAAGCTACGAGGCACTGCTGAAAATCGACGTACGCCGGGCCCGCGCCGCTTTTCCCGAAGTGTTCGCGGAAGGGCGTGTGCCGTTGCAGGGCGAGGGCGAGGGCGACGACGAGGACGCGCCATGGGCGTGATCTTGCCACTTGCCCCGCCGTTCCGGCAGCATTTCGCCGAAGTGCCATGCCTCACGAAAACGGGCTTTGCCAAAGGCTTCTGGGCACGGCAGGCTGGGAATACGGGGTGCGCCGCCAGCACGGCAAACCCTGGACTGAACCTGAAACCCAACTATCCCTCTACCCTATCCCTTACCCTCTGTTCCTGGCCTGGCCCCTTGTGGGCCAGGCACCTTTGGCCAAAGCCGATGGCGTGCGGGGGGGGCAACATCGGGAACCTTCGGGGTCGAGCGGTGTTGTCACACCGAGCCGTGGCGCCCCTGATGGTCGCTTGTGGCCAACAAGGAGCTGAACGAGCATGGGAATTCTCAAATTCGCGGTCGCTATTGCTGCCGCTGCAACGCTTTCGGGCTGCGACTACCTCAATAACGACACCGAGCGCGGCCTTGCCGGGGCGGCAACCGGCGCGGTCGTCGCGGGTGCGCTCGGCGGCAGCGCGGTTACCGGCGCAATTGTCGGCGGCGCCGCAGGCGTGTTCTGCGATGACCTGCGCGTTCAGGGCTGCGTCAACCGCTAGGTCCGCGTTGCCGCAAACAGCGGCCGCACATCAATTCATAACGCCACCGGGGCCCGCCGCCCCGGTGGCGTTTTTGCATTCCACCACCAACACCGGAGCGGGCAGGCGGCCCGCCAATCCGGGCAGAGGGGCCCCCACATGTTCAAGAAGATCCTGATCGCCAACCGCGGCGAAATCGCTTGCCGCGTCATCAAGTCGGCGCAGAAAATGGGCATCAAGACGGTTGCGGTCTTTTCCGACGCCGACCGACATGCGCTGCATGTGCGTATGGCCGACGAGGCGGTGCACATCGGCCCGTCGCCTGCCAACCAATCCTACATCGTGATTGACAAGATCATGGCGGCAGTGCGTCAGACCGGCGCCGAGGCGGTGCACCCCGGCTATGGGTTCCTGAGCGAAAACATGAAGTTCGCTGCGGCGTTGGAGGCTGAAGGCGTGGTATTCATCGGCCCGCCGAGCCCCGCGATCGAGGCGATGGGCGACAAGATCACCTCAAAGAAGATCGCGCAGGAGGCGGGGGTTTCCACCGTGCCCGGCTACATGGGCCTGATCGCTGACGCGGATGAGGCCGTCAAGATCAGCCAGCAGGTCGGCTACCCCGTGATGATCAAGGCCAGCGCCGGTGGCGGCGGCAAGGGCATGCGGATTGCGTGGAACGACGCCGAGGCGCGCGAGGGCTTTCAAAGTTCGAAAAACGAGGCGGCGTCGAGCTTTGGCGATGACCGCATCTTCATCGAAAAATTCGTGACACAGCCCCGTCACATCGAAATTCAGGTGCTTGCCGACAAGCGCGGCAACACGGTTTACCTGCACGAGCGCGAATGCTCGATTCAGCGGCGCAACCAGAAGGTGATCGAAGAGGCCCCTTCGCCCTTTCTCGACGCCGAAACCCGCAAGGCGATGGGCGAACAGGCCTGCGCCTTGGCCCGGGCGGTGGGCTATACCAGCGCCGGCACCGTGGAGTTCATCGTCGATGGTGCGCGCAACTTCTATTTCCTCGAAATGAACACCCGGTTGCAGGTAGAACACCCGGTGACCGAGCTGATCACCGGCATCGACATTGTCGAGCAGATGATTCGCGTCGCCAATGGCGAGCCGCTGCCCTTCAAGCAGTCGGATCTGAAGATCAACGGCTGGGCGATGGAAAGCCGTCTTTACGCCGAAGACCCGTACCGCGGGTTTCTGCCTTCGATCGGGCGGCTTACCCGCTACCGCCCCCCGGTTGAGGGCAAGACCCTTGGCGGCGGCATCGTGCGCAACGATACTGGCGTTTTTGAGGGCGGCGAGATCAGCATGTTCTACGACCCGATGATCGCAAAACTCTGCACCTGGGCGCCGACGCGCGGCGAGGCCATTGAGCAAATGCGGATCGCGCTGGATTCGTTCGAGGTTGAGGGCATCGGCCACAACTTGCCGTTTGTCGGCGCGGTGATGGACCATCCGCGCTTCGTTTCAGGCGATATCTCGACCGCCTTCATCGTCGAGGAATACCCCGACGGCTTTCAGGGCGCGACACTTGCGCCCGAGCTTACGCGCCGCATTGCTGCCGCCACCGCCGCGATGAACCGGGTGGCCGAGATCCGCCGCACACGCATTTCGGGCACGCTTGGCAACCATGAACGCCGCGTAGGCAAAGACTGGGTGGTGACGCTGCAAGGCACCGAATATGCCGTGCGGATCGATGCCGACCGCGAAGGCTCGACCGTGCATTTCGCTGATGGTGGCGCCGTGCGCGTCAGCTCGGACTGGGTGCCGGGGCAGCCGCTTGCAAGCCTTTTGGTCGATGGCAAGCCGCTGGTGCTCAAGGTCGGCAAAATCCCCTCGGGCTTTCGCATCCGCGCCCGTGGCGCCGACCTCAAGGTGCATGTCCGCACCCCCCGGCAGGCCGAACTGGCGCGCCTCATGCCAGAAAAACTTCCGCCCGACACCTCGCGTTTCCTTCTGTGCCCGATGCCCGGCCTGATTGTGAAGATCAATGTCGAAGAAGGGCAGGAGGTGCAGGAGGGGCAGGCGCTGGCCACGGTCGAGGCGATGAAGATGGAAAACATTCTCAAGGCCGAGCGCAAGGGCGTGGTGAAAAAGGTCAACACCAAGGCCGGGGCAAGCCTCAAGGTCGATGATGTCATCATGGAGTTCGAATGAGCCGCTATCGCCCTGCCGGTTGCAGTTGCAGCACTTCTTGCCGGCGCAGCGGGAACTTGTCGATGGCGCGCGTGATCTCGCGCACATCCCACGGCAAGGGCTTGCGCAATTCGGGCTCCAGGTCTTTGTCGAGCAGCACCAGGCTGAAACCGCGCGGGCGCAGTTTCAGGCGCCATTCGCTGCGGGCGGCGGGGTCTGTGTCGGTAATCACGACCACGTCGCGTTCCTCCAGCGCCGCCGGGTTTTCGGCCAGCATCCGCATTTGCGTGGCAAATGCTGGGTCGGCAGGGCTGTCGGCAAACACCACGATCGGGCGCTTGAGCCACAATAACTCGGCCACCGTCGCCTCTGCTGCGTCCAGCGGCACGAAATCAGGCACCGCCGGGGCTTCCTGCGCGGCGGCGGCAATGGGCAGAAATGCCGAAAGAACAAGGATGTATAGCGGTTTCATGGCGCCTCCTGCCATTTGATATAGGGCAGGCGCGCGCGAAACCAAAGGACGAATGCCCGCCGTTGGCGGACCTCAGACGAAAAGGGATAACCCGATGAGCGACACTACCGACCTCTGGCGCAAATTGGCCGCCAAAGAGCTGAAAGGGAAAGACCCCGACACGCTGATCTGGAACACGCTGGAGGGCATTCCGGTCAAGCCGCTCTACACCGCCGAAGACGTGGCAGGCCTGCCGCAGATGCACGAAGTGCCGGGTGTGGTGCCCTTTACCCGCGGTGTGCGCGCCACGATGTATGCGGGCCGCCCCTGGACGATCCGCCAATACGCGGGCTTTTCCACCGCCGAAGCCTCGAATGATTTCTACCGCAAGGCGCTGGCGGCCGGGCAGCAAGGCGTTTCGGTGGCGTTCGACCTTGCCACTCACCGCGGTTACGACAGCGACCACCCGCGCGTTGTGGGCGATGTCGGCAAGGCCGGAGTGGCGATCGATTCGGTCGAGGACATGAAGATCTTGTTCAACGGCATTCCATTGGAAAAAGTCAGTGTTTCCATGACCATGAACGGTGCGGTGATCCCGATTCTCGCCAGCTTCATCGTGACGGGCGAAGAGCAGGGCGTGCCGCGCGCCGAGCTTTCGGGCACAATTCAGAACGACATCCTGAAAGAGTTCATGGTGCGCAACACCTACATTTACCCGCCCGAGCCTTCGATGCGGATCATTGCCGACATCATCGAATACACCTCGGCCGAGATGCCGAAGTTCAACTCGATCAGCATTTCCGGCTACCACATGCAGGAGGCGGGCGCGAACCTTGTGCAGGAACTGGCCTATACGCTGGCCGACGGGCGCGAATATGTGCGCGCCGCCATCGAGCGCGGCATGAACGTGGACGAATTCGCCGGGCGCCTGAGCTTTTTCTTCGCCATCGGCATGAACTTTTTCATGGAGGCCGCCAAACTGCGCGCGGCGCGGCTGCTGTGGCACCGTATCATGACCGAGTTTGGCGCGCAAAAGCCGGGCAGCCTGATGCTGCGCACCCATTGCCAGACCTCGGGCGTTTCGTTGCAGGAACAAGATCCCTACAACAACGTGGTGCGCACCGCTTATGAGGCGATGGCGGCGGCACTCGGGGGCACGCAAAGCCTGCACACCAACGCGCTGGATGAGGCGATTGCGCTGCCGACCGAGTTTTCGGCCCGCATTGCGCGCAATACTCAACTGATATTGCAGGAAGAAACCGGCATTACCCATGTCGTCGATCCGCTGGCGGGCAGCTACTACGTCGAAAGCCTGACAGCGGAGCTGGCCGAAAAGGCCTGGGCGCTGATCGAAGAGGTTGAGGCGATGGGCGGCATGACCAAGGCGGTCGCCACCGGCATGCCCAAGCTGCGGATCGAGGAATCTGCGGCGCGGCGGCAAGCGATGATCGACCGCGGTCAAGAGGTGATCGTGGGTGTCAACAAGTACAAGCTGGCCAAGCAAGACCCGATCGAGATTCTCGATATCGACAACGTCGCGGTGCGGGAAAGCCAGATTGCGCGGTTGGCGCAGGTGCGTGCCGGGCGCAACGAGGCCGCCTGCACCGCGGCACTGGACGAATTGACCCGGCGCGCGCGCGCGGGCGGCAACCTTCTGGAGGCCGCGGTGGCGGCGGCGCGGGCGCGCGCGAGCGTGGGAGAGATCAGCATGGCGATGGAAAAGGTGTTCGGCCGCCACCGTGCCGAGGTGAAAACCCTCGCCGGGGTTTATGGCGCCGCCTACGAGGGCGACGATGGTTTTGCCGCGATCCAGAAAGACGTCGAGGCTTTCGCCGAGGAAGAAGGCCGCCGCCCGCGCATGCTGGTGGTGAAGATGGGACAAGATGGACACGACCGCGGCGCCAAGGTGATTGCCACCGCCTTTGCCGACATCGGCTTTGATGTTGATGTGGGGCCGCTGTTTCAGACCCCGGAAGAGGCCGCGCAAGATGCGATCGACAACGACGTGCATGTGGTCGGCATCTCAAGCCAGGCGGCGGGCCACAAGACGCTGGCACCGAAGCTGATCGAGGCGCTGAAGGCGCGTGGTGCCGGCGACATTCTGGTGATCTGCGGTGGCGTCATTCCGCAGCAGGATTATGATTTTCTGACCCGCGCCGGGGTCAAGGCGATTTTCGGGCCGGGCACCAACATTCCCGCCGCCGCACGCGATATTCTGGCGCTGATCCGGGCGGCGCGCGGCTGAAGACGGGGGGCCGTCTGCCCCCCGGGACGCCCAATTCTTGGGCGTCCTCCCCCCCGAGGATATTTGCACCAATGCAGATACGAGGCTGGGGGGTTGCAGCCGCAGGAGCATCGGGCATGATAGGCGCGGAGGTGACGCATGGCGGCGGTTCTCGATCATGTGGCGATTGCGGCGGCAAGCCTTGGCGAGGGGGTTGCCTGGGTCGAGGAACGGCTTGGGGTGCGGATGGCGCCGGGGGGTGAGCATGCCGAAATGGGCACGCACAACCGCCTGTTGAGCCTCGGGCCTCAGGAGTATCTTGAGGTGATTGCGGTAAACCCGGACGCGCCGCGCCCGACGCACCCGCGCTGGTTCGGGCTGGACCGGTTTGCGGGGCCGCCGCGGGTGGCGGCCTGGGTGCTGCGGGTGCCCGATCTCGATGCGCGACCGCTGCCCGATGGGGTTGGCCCGCCGATGGCGCTCAGGCGCGGCGACCTTGCGTGGCGGCTGACGGTGCCTGCGGGCGGGCTGGGGCCGTTTGACGGGCTGTTTCCGTCGTTCATCGAATGGGCGGGCGCGCACCCGGCGCCGCGCCTGCCCGACCTCGGGCTGCGGTTGGCCGCGCTGGAGATTACCCACCCCGAAATTACCGCGCTCGCCGCGTTGCTGCCGGGGCGTGATGCACGCATTGCCTTTGCACATGGTGCGCCCGGCCTGCGGCTGCGCCTCGACACGCCTGAGGGAGAGCGTCGCATATGATCCGTGCCGCCCACCCGCGCGACTTCGACCAGATCATGGCGTTCTGGAACCCGATGATCCGCGATACCACGGTGACGTTTTCCAGCGAGGAAAAGACTGCAGCCAGCCTTGCCGACATGATTGCGAGCCGCCGGGCCGCGGCGGCTGAGTTTCTGGTGGCCGAGGAAGGCGGGCAGGTGCTGGGGCTGGCGACCTACGCACAGTTTCGCGGCGGCAACGGCTACCGCCACGCGATGGAGCACACGGTCATTCTGGCACCCGAAGCGCAGGGGCGCGGGCTGGGCCGGGCGCTGATGGTGGCACTCGAGAGCCATGCGCGCGCCGCCGGATGCCATGTGCTGGTGGCGGGGGTTTCGGGGGAAAATGCGGCAGGTCTGGGGTTTCATCGGGCGATCGGGTTTGTGGAGACCGGCCGGATGCCGCAGGTCGGGCGCAAATTCGGACGCTGGCTTGATCTTGTGCTGATGCAAAAGACGCTTTGAGGCGCTAGAATCGGCGCATGGACAAACCCGTTTCCCTCTGGACCCGGATTACTGAAGCGCTCGGCGCGCTGGCGCGTGGCGAGGGGCTGGGGGCGGTCTTCGAGCAACTCCGCGCCCCGCCCGAGCGGTCGGTTGCCTTTACGATAGCGGTGATCGCGCTTGGCGCCAAGCTGGCCAAGGCCGACGGGCAGGTGACGCGCGACGAGGTGGCGGCGTTTCGGCAGGTGTTCACCATTGCGCCCGGCGAAGAAGGTAACGCGGCGCGGGTGTTCAACCTCGCGCGCTCGGACGTGGCGGGGTTTGACGCTTGGGCGCGGCGGATTGCGGCGATGTTCGGGCCCGGCGCCGAAGTGCTGAAAGACCTGCTTGAAGGGCTGTTCGTAATCGCGCTGGCGGATGGTGAATACCACCCTTCGGAAGATGCCTTTCTGGCCGAGGTAGCGCGGGTGTTCGGGCTAACGGACGCGTGTTTTCGTTCGATCCGGGCGCGGCTTGTGCCGGGGGCCGAGCCTGACCCTTGGGCGGTGTTGGGGGTTCCGCCCGGTGCGCCGATGGCCGAGGTGCGCGCCGCCTGGCGCGCGCTGGTGCGCGAAACCCACCCCGACCGTGCTCAGGCGCGCGGCCTGCCGCCCGAAGCCGTGAAACTGGCTGAGCGGCGGCTGGTTGCGGTAAACCGCGCCTGGGAACAGATCGGCGGGCAGGGCGGCTGATGCGCATTGCCACCTACAACGTCGAATGGTTCTCCAGCCTCTTTGACCGCCGCGGCAAGATGCTGGAAGATGCCGAGCCTTCGGCGCGCTTTGGCGTTTCGCGGAGCGAGCAACTGGGCGCGCTGGGCATCGTGTTCACCGCGCTAAATGCCGATGCGGTGCTGATTGTCGAGGCGCCTGACAATAACCGCCGCCGACAGACGGTGCCGATGCTGCAACGTTTCGCGCAACACTTCGGGTTGCGCACCCGCGCCGCAATTATTGGCTATGCCAA
Source organism: Alphaproteobacteria bacterium HGW-Alphaproteobacteria-4 (assembly GCA_002842855.1). GTDB lineage: Bacteria > Pseudomonadota > Alphaproteobacteria > Rhodobacterales > Rhodobacteraceae > UBA6213. The sequence goes on from PHEE01000008.1 coordinate 30,459, forward strand.
TGAAACACAACAGGAAATTGCGCTTCTTTATGACCCGGATGTGCTGTGCGCACGCCATGACCCGCAGGCAGACGGGGTGCCGCGGTTCGATGGCAGCTACCGCATCGACCTGAATATCGACGCTGTGCCCGAGACCGTGACATTCTCCAAACCACCGCTCGAGGTGGCCGTGGTGACCAGGGGCGGCAAGCGGCTGCGGCTGATCGGTGTGCATATCAAATCGAAAGCGCCGCATGGCGCAAACTCGCCCGAGGCAATGGTGCGGTTGGCGATTGAAAACCGCCGCAAACAGCTTGCGCAATGCATCTGGCTGCGGGCGCGCGTTGAGCAGCACCTTGCGGCGGGCGATGACCTGATCGTGCTTGGCGATTTCAACGATGGCCCCGGCATTGACGAGTTCGAGGGGCTGTTTGGCCGTTCCGGGGTTGAGATTGTGCTCGGTGAGGCGGCGCCACCCGCCATGCGCCTTCGCGACCCGCATGCGCACGCGGTGCTGATGCACCCCACCGCCGCCGCCCCGACCTCGGCGCGGTTCTATCTGCCTGAAGAGGGGCATTATTTCACCGCGCTGCTCGACTACATCATGCTTTCGCCGGGGCTTTGCGCGCATGCGCCCAAGTGGCGGATTTGGCACCCGTTCGATGACCCAGTCTGCTACCGCACCCCCGAGCTGCGCGAGGCGTTACTGCAAGCGTCAGACCATTTCCCGGTCAGTGTCGATCTGGCTTTCTGAGGGGCGCTGGAAGGTTGCGCGATTCGTGCTACACTTGCGCCATGAAAAGGTTCGCTCTTGCCTCCGCACTGCTTTTCGCGCCCCCGCTTGCGGCTCAGGTGCCGCCCGAAGCGCCGCCCCCGGTGCCGGCGGAAGATGGCCTTAGCCTGATGGAACGTGGCGCGCAGTTGCTGCTGCGCCAATTTCTCAACGAGGTCGGGCCGAAGGTTGGCGAGGTGCAGGAAGGGCTGAAAGACGCGCTCGCGGCGCTTGAGCCGGCACTGCGCGAGCTGTTGGAGATGATCGGCGACATTCGTTATTATGAGGCGCCCGAGCGGTTGCCCAATGGTGATATACTGCTGCGCCGCAAACCCGATGCGCCGCCGCTGACCGGGCCGCTGAAGCCTGGCCAATCGCTCGATCTCTAAGGGTTCAGCACCAGCGGTTTTGCCCCCATTGCAGCCGCAAGCGCCAGAAAGCGCGCCTCGGCAACCTCGCCAAACAGCCCTTCGCCGCGTTTGCTCAGTTTGAGTTGTAGCGTGTTCGTGTTCCGCAGCAGGGCCAGTTCGCCCGCGTCCTCGGGCGAGGTGACAGAGAACATCGCGCCAAAACGCATCGCCTTGCCCAGAATCTCGGCGTCGCGCTGCTGCCCCTCGTCGAGTAGCGCAAAGATCGGCGTCAGGTTCGACCCCGAGCGCGAGTTCTTGTAACGGTGCAGCAGCGCCAGCCCCAGAAACACCCGTTCGGGGTGCGAAAGCGCCGCCATATTCGCACGGGTGACGTTGTCAAAGCACGATTCGGCCCGGTAATCGGGGTGCGCGCGCCAGGTGGTGTCGTGCAACAGGCAGGCCGCGCGGATCAACCGCATCCGCTCGGGCGGGGCGTCCGCGAACAGCGGCAGGATGAAGGCATGCAGCTTTTTGCCAAAACCGGGGGTGCGCGCCATGGTGCGTTCCGCGTGGCGGCAGGCCTCCAGCAACGGGTCGCGGCGGCGCAGACGCTCGGGCATCTGCTCATAGAGCAGGCCTTCGCGAATACCATAGGACGAAACGGCAAGCTCCTGCGGAGCAAAGCTCTTGACCAACTGCCGCAGCACAAGGCTGGCCAGCGGCACCAATTCCATCCGCGCCAGCGAAGTGCCGGTGCGGGCGCGCAGGGCATCAATATCGTTTGCTGCGATCCAGTCCACGGTTTCAGCTACCGCCTCGGGGGTCATGCGGTATTCGTGCAGCACCGTCATCGGGTAGTGCCGCCGCTCCATATCCAGCCGCGCGATCGCGCGCCACGAGCCGCCGACCAGATAGATACGCTGGTGCGTGCGGCCCATCTTTTCTGCCAGCCCCTCCAGCACGGTGGCAATGTGGGCAGCCACCCCCGGCGCGCCACCCTTTACCTGTTGCAACTGAAACGGCCCAATAGGGGCTGAAACTCGGGCTCCGACTTTACCTTTTGCAACAACCGCGAGTTCCATCGAGTTGCCGCCCATATCACAGACAAGCCCCTCGGCGTCGGGCCAACCCAAAAGCACACCTTGCGCCGAAAGCCGTGCCTCTTCTTGCCCGTCGATGATCCAGAGCTTGAGCCCGGTTTCCTTCTCGACCTCACGGGCAAAGGCGACACCATCTCTGGCGTCGCGCACCGCGGCAGTGGCAACACAGCTCAGCGGGGCTGCCCCCATGCTGCGCGCCAGCATCGAAAACCGCTTCAACGCCGCCAGCGCGCGCTTGCGCCCGCGCGGGTTCAGCTTGCCACTGTCGGCAAGGCCCTGGCCCAGCCCTGCCATCACCTTTTCGTTGTAGAAATAGGCCGGGCTGCGCGCAGCGCCGTCAAACACCACCATCCGCACCGAGTTGGAGCCAACATCGACCACGCCGACGCGGCTCAGCGCGCGCACCGAGGGGTCATTGAACAGGTGGCGCCCAAACGGGTCCCAGTCGTCGGAATGCGCGTCGGGTCTGGCGGTCATCGGTCCATCCTGGGAATCGGTGGCAGCAGCATTTAGGCGCTAGTCATGCCCGTGGGCAAGCTGCGGAACGTCGCGGGCGCCGGCCGAACCGCGCCCCGATAGCGAAGGGTTTTCCATGAAGAACCGGTGGCACGAGAAGAAATCGGTCTTTCCGTCGGGCAAATAGCGGCGATAGCTGCCATCGGGCTGCAGCACCCAGCTTTGCGCCTCGTCGGCAAGGTTGGCTGCCATGATCTGATCGACGATTTGCGCGCGCACGGTGGCATTGGTGATCTCGATCAGCGTTTCCACCCGCCGCGTAAGGTTGCGCCCCATCCAGTCGGCAGACGAGATGAACACCCGCTCGTGTTTCGAGGGCAATCCGTGCCCGTTGCCAAAGCACACGATCCGGCTGTGTTCCAGAAACCGCCCGACGATCGACTTAACCCGAATGTTCTCGCTCAACCCCCTGATGCCGGGGCGCACGCCGCAGATGCCGCGCACGACCAGCGTGATTTTCACCCCGGCGCGCGATGCTGCATAGAGCGCGTCGATCACCTCGGGCTCGATCAGGCTGTTCATCTTGGCCCAGATCTCGGCGGGCCGCCCGGCGCGGGCATGGTCAGCCTCGGCAGCGATCATCGCCAGCAGCCTCGGCTTCAGCGAAATCGGTGAAATCGAAAGGTTTTCAAGCCCCTCTGGCTGCACATAGCCGGAAAGATAGTTGAACACCTTGGTCGCGTCGCGCCCCAGCGCGGGGTCGCAGGTGAAGAAACTGAGGTCGGTATAGATGCGCGCGGTGATCGGGTGATAGTTGCCGGTGCCGTAATGCGTATAGGTTACCAGCTGGTCGCCCTCGCGGCGCACCACGGTCGAGATTTTTGCGTGGGTTTTGTAGTTGACGAAGCCATAAACGACATGCGCGCCCGACCGTTCCAGACGGCGCGACTGGCGGATATTGGCGGCCTCGTCAAACCGCGCCTTCAACTCGACCAGCGCGGTCACCGATTTTCCCGCCTCGGCCGCTTCGCAGAGCGCTGTCACAATCGGGCTGTCGCGGCTGGTGCGGTAGAGCGTTTGCTTAATTGCCAGCACATCGGGGTCGGCCGCCGCCTGCGCAAGGAACCGCACCACCATGTCGAAAGTCTCGTAGGGGTGGTGCAGCAACATGTCTTTTTGCCGGATCGCCGCAAACATATCACCGCCGTGGTCCTGCACCCGTTCGGGCACGCGCGGGGTGAAACTGGGCCACAGCAGGTCTGGCCGCGTGCTCAGCACCAGTTCCTTGAGGTCGGCGATGCCCAAAAGCCCCTTTACTTCAACAACTTCGTCTGGCGAAACGCCAAGCTCGTGCATCACCAGCGCGCGCAGGCCGGCAGGCGCCCCGGCGGTAATCTTCATCCGGATCACCTGTCCCCGGCGGCGGCGCTTGAGCGCGGTTTCGAACTCGCGCACAAGGTCTTCGGCTTCGTCTTCCACCTCAAGGTCGCTGTCGCGCAGCACCCGGAAGGCGCAGTGCCCAATGTCGCGATACCCGGGGAAAAGTGAGCTTAGGTGCAGCATCAACAGTTCTTCCAGTGGCAGAAACCGCGCTTCGCCGGGCAGCCGGATGAAACGGTCGATCTGCTGCGGAATCGGCAACAGCGCCTGCAACCGCCGCTGATCGCCCTCGCGGCGCAATTCGAGCGCAAGGCAGAAGCCGGCGTTGGGAATGAACGGGAACGGGTGCGCCGGGTCGATCGCCAGAGGCGAAAGCACCGGAAACACCTTGTTGAGGAAATGCTCGGCCAGATGCGCGCGGTCTCGCGCGGTCAGTTTCGAGCGGGTCAACAACACGATGCCCGCTGCCTGCATCTCGCGCCGGATCTGGTTCCAGACCTGCTGCTGGTGCTGCATCAGGCGGCGCGCATCGGCGTTGATCAAGATCAGCTGCTCGGCAGGGCTGAGACCATCATGCGAGGGCAGGGCATTGCCCTCGCGCATCAGCTCGCGCAGGCCTGCCACACGCACGGTGTAGAATTCGTCAAGGTTGGTGGCCGAGATCGACAGAAACCGCAGCCGCTCCAGCAGCGGCACGCGCGGGTTCTCGGCCTCTTCCAGCACCCGCCAGTTGAAGGCAAGCCAACTCATTTCCCGGTTGAAAAACCGCGGCGGCCCGGAAATTACTGCCTCGGGCATGGTGACGGGGGTGGGAAACGGGGTGCGAAGGAAGTCTGCCTGAGTCATTTTGCGCTTTTGCCGCGAATTTGCGAAGGTTTCATGACGGCAGTCTGAGGCCGTCAGGCGCCACTGTCCAGCACCCGCGCGGCAAGGGCGCGGCTGACCTTGACCCCCTCGGCCAATGCGGCGGCGTCAAGCAGGTCAACCACCCGCCGCGCTTCGGCCAGCGAGCGGTCGATATGCGCCACAAGCCATGTAATCAACGCGGGCGTGACCGCAAGCTGACGGTCGGCGAACAGCTTGACCAGCACCGCAGCCAAGAGCGCGTCATCGGGCGGCGCGATCTGCACCGTGGCCAGCGCCACCATGCGGCTGGCCAGATCGGGCAGCACAAGGCCCCAGTCGCGTGGCGGGCGCGCGGCGGTAAGCAGCAGAAATGCACGCTCCGCCGCCGCAAGGTTGTGCAAATGAAACAGCGCCGCTTCGGCCTCGGGGGTGCCGCCGATTGCCTCGGCATCCTCCACGATTACGGCGCCCGCAGCTGTCAGCCCCGGCACCACCGCCCGCGTCAGCGATACCGCAGCCACCATTGCCGCGCCCCGCTCATCCGCCCAAAGTTGCGCAAGGTGCGATTTGCCCGCCCCCGCCGGGCCCTGCACCAGCATTCGCCGCTGTGGCCACGCCTCGGGCGCGTCCAGAGTGGCCAGCGCCAGCGCATTGGCGGGCGAGATAAAGAAATCCGCACGCCCGCTGGCGCTGCGCAGCGGCAGATCGAAGGCCAGTTGCTGTGGCACTCACTCGCCCTCTTGCCGCTCGGGCGGGCCATCGTGAACCTGCCCCGTGTAAAGGCGGCTGGTCTGATACCACTTTAGCCCGAACCGCACCAGAACCCCGACAATCGCGGCAAAGGGCACCGCCACCAGCATGCCGACAAAGCCGAACAGTGACCCCAGCGACGACAGCGCGAAGATCAGCCACAGCGGGTGCAACCCGACCGAAGACCCGACCAGCCGCGGGGTGACGACATTGCCTTCCAGAAACTGACCAAGCGCAAAAATCGCCGCTACAATGCCGATGCTGACCCAGTCGCCCCAGAACTGGTAAAACGCCAGCCCCAGCGCCAGCGCCCCGCCGATCAGCGCGCCGACATAGGGAATGAAGGTAATCGCCCCCGCCGCCGCCCCCACCAGCAGGCCAAATTGCAGCCCCGCAAGCATCAGCGTGATCGCGTAAAAGGTGCCCAGTATCAGGCAGACCGAAACCTGCCCACGCAGAAACCCCGCCATCACCCGGTCGATTTCGCGCGCAATATCGCGGATGATCGGCGCGTGTTCGCGCGGCAACAGCGCATCGATCCGAGCAACCATATGGTCCCAGTCCAAGAGCATGTAGAACGCCACCACCGGCACCACCACCGCAAAGATGATCGCGTTGATCACGCTCATGGCCGATGTAAGCACGCCCGAAACCAGCGCGCCCCCCTGCGCCTTGATCGCCTCGCCCACCGCAATCAGCGTGTCGCGCACCACCGAACCTTCGACCATGATCGCTGGAAACTTCGCGGTCAGGAACCCTTGCAGGCGGGTCGCCATTGCCGGCGCGGTCTCGACCAGTTGCACCGTCTGGCGGATCAGCGTCGGCAGCACCAGAAGCCCGATCACCACAAAGGCGGTCGCCGCCAGCAGCGCGATCAGCAAGGTCGCCAGAGTCCGGTTCAGCCCCAGCTTTTGCAAACGGTCCGCCACCGGATCCATGAAATACGCCAGCGCGCCGCCAAGGATGAAGGGCAGGATCACCGAACCGAGGCCCCAGAGCACCAGCATCAGCGCAATCAGCGCCACGCCCCAGTATTTTGCCTGCTCGCGCACCGGCAACGACATGCCGCACCCCTCCGGGGGCGCAAAAGCCCCGCAATCACATTGCCCAAGCGGGCGCAGGATTCAAGGGGCGGTTGGGCTGGGGTATCCACCCCCCGGCTGAACGGTCAGTCCAGACCAAGCCACAGTTTGCCGTTTCGGTAGCCGCCGCGGATCAGCGTTGCGGGCGCGCGCACCTCGGGGTGGGCCTCGGCCCAGTCTCGGAAATGATCGTTGCTGACGATCCGCGCCCGCATTTCGCGTGCGGCACTCAGAATGGTGGGGTCGGCGGGCTGCCCCTTGGGCACCACCAGCACATGCTTCTCGGGCAAACCCAACAGGTGCGCAAAATGCGCATCGTCCCGATAGCGCCCTTCAAGCTTCCAGCCAGCGTTGGCGTCAAACACCACACCGGGCCTGAATCCGCGCCGCCTAAGCTCGGCCAACACCTCGGCGACGCTGGCGATATCCGGGGTGTTGTCGCGCCAGTGCATGACGTTGGAGCCATCAACCAATACCGTATCCCGCCGACCTCTGCGGCGCAGAAACAAGAAAAGACCGAAAAGAACCAACGGAACAAGAAGATAGAGGATCTGCATGAATGTCCTGTCGAAGTGCACAGGCATGATGCCAGAGACCGGGCGTGATGCAAGTGCTCCGTTCCAGACGCTCGGCGGGGCCGAAATCCCGCCGCGTTTCTTTCTCGTCCAAATATCCCGGGGGCGCGGGGGCAGCGCCCCCGCACGCATCCGCAAAGCCCCTCCCTTGCCTCACCGCGTCCAATCGGATAGCCCATGCGGCAGCCATTCAGCCAAAGGTTCCCCCATGCGCCTTACCCGCTACTTTCTGCCCGTCCTCAAGGAAAACCCCGCCGAGGCGCAGATCGTCTCGCACCGCCTCATGCTGCGCGCGGGGATGATCAAGCAGCAGGCGGCGGGCATTTATTCGTGGCTGCCCTTGGGCTTCAAGGTGCTGAAGCGCATCGAGCAGATCGTGCATGAGGAACAGCAGCGCGCCGGGCACATCCCTTTGCTGATGCCCACCCTGCAACCCGCCGACCTTTGGCGCGAGAGCGGGCGCTATGATGATTACGGGCAGGAAATGCTGCGCATCCGCGACCGGCAAGACCGCGAAATGCTTTATGGCCCCACCAACGAGGAGATGATCACCGACATCTTCCGCAGCCACGTTTCCAGCTACAAGGAATTGCCGCTGACGCTTTACCACATCCAGTGGAAGTTCCGCGATGAGATGCGACCGCGTTTTGGCGTCATGCGCGGGCGCGAGTTTCTGATGAAAGACGGCTACAATTTCGACATCGACAAGGCATCGGCCCTGCACGCCTACAACCGCCACATGGTCAGCTACCTGCGCACCTACGAACGCATGGGCCTGACCGCAATTCCGATGCGCGCCGACAGCGGCCCGATTGGCGGCGATGATACGCATGAGTTTCTGGTGCTGGCCGCCACCGGCGAGTCCGAAGTGTTCTACGATTCCGCGGTGACCGAGCTCAAGCTCGGCGCCCGCGAGGTCGATTACGACGACCGCGAAGCGGTGGCGGCGGTCTGCCGCGAGTTCACCACGCTTTACGCGCGCACCGATGAAACCCACAAACCCGAGCTGTTCGAGCAAATCCCCGAAGACCGCCGCCGGGTGGGCCGGGGCATCGAGGTGGGGCAGATATTCTATTTCGGCACCAAGTATTCCGCCGCGATGGGCGCCACCGTGGTCACCGCCGATGGTGCGCGGGTGCCGGTCGAAATGGGCAGCCACGGCATCGGCGTTTCGCGCCTTCTGGGCGCGATCATTGAGGCAAGCCACGATGAGCGGGGCATCATCTGGCCCGAGGGGGTGACCCCGTTCCACGCCGGCATCGTCAACCTAAAGCAAGGCGACACCGCCACCGACGCCGCCTGCGAGGGGCTATATGCGGCGCTCAAACGTGCCGGGCTCGACCCGCTTTATGATGACCGCGACGAACGCGCCGGTGCCAAATTCGCCACCATGGACCTGATCGGCCTGCCGTGGCGGCTGACCGTCGGCCCGCGCGGGCTGGCGAAAGGCGTGGTCGAACTGACCAACCGCCGCTCGGGCGTGTCGGAAGAGATGAGCAGCGAAGACGCCGTGGCACGGCTGGTGGAGGTCTACGCCGGGGTCTGATGGCATAACCGCCCACCCGCTGACGTGATCGTCACGCCGCGATAGCGGGCGCATCACCTAGGGTATTGGCTTGTAGTCTGCCACGGACCAAGCCCATGCCGCCCTTGAACACCCTTGTTGCCGCTGTCTTGCTCATCGTGCTGCCCGGTGCATCGGTCAGAGCGCAGGCATGGGATTTCGGCACCCGTAACACCGATCTGGCGCCCGCCTTCGCCAACCAGACCCGTGCGCCGAAGCTGCAAAGTGGCATAAGCTTGCGAGTCGAAACGCTCGCACGCGGGCTAGAGCACCCTTGGGGCATCGCGGTGTTGCCAGAAGGCGGGTATCTGGTGACCGAGCGCAGCGGAACCCTGCGCCACATCGACAAGAACGGCGATGTGAGCGCCCCGATTGCGGGCGTGCCGCAAGTCTACGCGCGCGGGCAGGGGGGGCTTCTTGACGTGGCCCTCGCACCAGATTTTGCCACTTCTGGCTGGCTCTATCTCACCTATGCGAAACCGCTTGGCGGCGGCTTTTCGGCTACGGCAGCAGCGCGCGCGCGGCTTTCGCCAGACCGCCGCCGTCTGACCGGCGTGAGCGATATTTTCGTGCAGTCGCCACCCTCGCCCTCGCCCGCGCATTACGGCGCGCGCATAGTTGCCAGCGGTGCTTATGTCTTCATCACCAGCGGCGAACATGCGTCAGAGGCCGAGCGCGAATTTGCGCAGCATCTCGACAAGAGCTACGGCAAGGTGATCCGGCTAGCACCCGACGGTGGCACCCCCTCCGACAACCCCTTTGCGGGCGGGCCGGGCGCCGCGCCGCAAGTCTGGAGCCTTGGCCACCGCAACGTGCAGGGCGCCGCGCTGCACCCGCGCACCGGCCAGCTATGGACCCTCGAACATGGCCCGCGCGGCGGCGATGAGCTGAACCAGATCACTCCGGGCGCAAATTACGGCTGGCCGCTGGTCAGCTATGGCGAAAACTATTCCGGCACCGCCATTGGCACCGGCGCGGCGCGCGCGCCCGGCCTGACCGAGCCGCGCTATTTCTGGGATCCGGTGATTGCGCCGGGCGGGTTTGCCTTTTACGACGGTGCAATGTTCGCAGGCTGGCAGGGTGACATCATCGCGGCTTCGCTTACCCCCGGCGGTATCGTGCGGCTAAAACTCGAAGGCGACCGCGTGGTGGGTGAAGAGCGCTTCTTGCACGGTGAGATGCGCATTCGCGATATCGAGATTGCGCCCGATGGCGCGATACTGGCATTGGTCGATGCGGCGGATGGCAAGCTTCTGCGTCTGACGCCGGAGCCCTGACGCTATCAGGCATCTTGACCTTGGCCCGCGCGCAGACCACCTTGCGCCCGGTTCAACTGGAGACCGTTTTGGCCAGCACCCGCCCCTTTGCCGCCTTTGAATGGATGATCGCCTGGCGCTACCTGCGGGCGCGGCGCGCCGAGGGCGGCGTGAGCGTGATGACGTGGATCAGCCTCATCGGCATCACCCTGGGTGTGATGGCGTTGATTGCCACGCTGGCGGTGCGCGCGGGCTTTCGCGGCGAGTTTGTCGATACCATCCTTGGCGCAAACGCGCATGTCACCGCCTACTCGACCGGCTACACCACCGAGACCGGCGCCTATTCGCGCGCGATGCCCGATTACGCCGCCCGCGCTGCCGCCATCCGCGCCATTCCCGGCATTACCCGCGCCGCGCCGCTGGTGCGCGGGCAGGTGATGCTGACCGCCTCAGACCGTTCGAACGTGGCCGAGGTCTACGGCATTGCAGCCGAAGACCTTGCCACCATCCCGCGCGTCGCCAACCCCGAAACTTCGCTGGGTAACCTCGCCCGCTTTGGCGAGGGCATCGCCATCGGCTCGGGCCTTGCGCGCGAGTTGGGCGTGGGCGTGGGCGACCGTGTGCGGATGATTTCGCCCAATGGTGCGAAAACCCCATTTGGCGTCAGCCCGCGCGTGTCCAGCTACGAGGTGGTCTATATTTTCACTGCCGGGCGCTGGGATATTGACCGCACCCGCGCCTATATGCCCTTTGCCGAGGCGCAGACCTTTTTCAACCGTGAAGAGGCAGCGGACGAGATTGAAATCTACGTTGCCAACCCAGAAGCGGTCGACGACTGGGCGCCAGCGCTGCTGGCATCGACCCCCGGCACGCTCTTGTGGACCTGGCGCGATGCCTCGGGCAGCTTTCTGCGCGCCCTGACGATGGAGGATAACGTGATGTTCGTGATCCTCTCGATCCTGGTTCTGATCGCCGCCATGAACATCACCTCGGGGCTGATAATGCTGGTGAAGAACAAGGGCCGCGACATCGGCATTTTGCGCACCATGGGGCTGACCGAGGGTTCTGTGCTGCGGGTGTTCTTTCTTTGCGGCGCCTTCACCGGCACGCTTGGCACCATCGCCGGGGTCACGCTCGGGTGTCTTTTTGCGCTTTACATCGACCAGATCATGTCGCTGGTGAACTGGGTCGGCGGCGGCGGCGTGTGGGATCCCTCCATCCGCGGCATTTACGAGTTGCCCGCCGAGTTGCGGCTGGCCGATGTGCTCAAAGCCGTGGGCCTGTCGTTGGGTCTGTCGCTGATTGTCACCATCTTCCCTGCCCGCCGGGCGGCGCGGCTCAATCCGGTCGAGGCCTTGCGGTATGAGTGAGGTTCTGGCGCTTGAGGGCATCGAAAAGGGCTACATGCTGGGCACGCCGGGGGCGGTGCAGGTGCTGCGGGGCGTGTCGCTTGCCGTTGCGCGCGGCGAGGTGGTTGCACTTGTCGCCCCGTCCGGCGCCGGCAAATCGACCCTGCTGCACATCGCCGGGCTGCTCGATACGCCTGATGCGGGGGCGGTGCGGCTGGCCGGGCAGGATATGGCCGGGCTAACCGATGCCCGCCGCACCGAGGCGCGGCGGCGCACGCTTGGCTTTGTCTATCAGTTCCACCACCTGTTGCCCGAATTCACCGCGACCGAAAACATCACCCTGCCGCAACTTGCCAATGGCGTGCCCAAACCCGAGGCGGTGGAGCGTGCCACCGCCCTGCTTACCCGCGTCGGTCTTGCCGACCGCCTTGGCCACCGCCCCGCCGAGCTTTCGGGCGGCGAGCAGCAGCGGGTGGCCTTTTGCCGCGCGCTTGCCAATGGTCCGGCGCTGTTGCTGGCCGATGAACCGACCGGCAACCTCGACCCCGCCACCTCGGATCAGGTCTTTGCCGTGCTGATGGAGGTGGTGCGCGAAACCGGGCTTTCGGCGCTGATCGCCACCCACAACATGGCGCTTGCGGCGCGGATGGACCGGGTTGTGCGGCTCGATCAGGGCCGCGTGGTCTGATCTGGCGCAAGGCGCGCGCGCGCCTGCGGCCTTAGCATCTGGCGAGAAGGAGGCCGCCCATGCTTTTCCGTCCGCTGATCTTCGCCGTCGCCGTCGCCGCGCTGCCGCTGGCCGCCTGCCTGCCCGCGCCCGCGCCCACCGGAGCGGCCGACTACGCCACCTATTGCGCCGCTTGCCACGGCCCGACCGGCAAGGGCGATGGCGCCCGCGCCTATGGCCTCGCCAAGCCGCCCTCTGATCTGACCACCATCGCCGCCCGCAACGGCGGCGCCTTCCCTCGCACACGGGTGATGACGCAGATCTGGGGCTACGCGCGGGCCACCCCCACGCCCGGCATGCCCGCCTTCGGCACGCTGCTGGAAGGCGAGACTGAGGGGCTATCGGTCGCCAAACTGACGACGGTCGTCGGACAAAGTCCGGAAAAGTTCGGACCTCTCGAACTCCGAAACACGTTTTAGAACTTCGCCCTCAGACAACAGTTTCTGGGTTGGAGAAATATTATCGAAAATCTCAAGTGATTTGTTCGCGCGTTCGAGTAGGTGACCCCATATTACTTTCAAGTATCGAGTAGGATTCGTGTCAAAAAACCCGTCAGAACATTGAAGGTGATATTTATTCAGCTTGCGGTCCAAATCTATAATGCGACCTAGGAACACCAGGGGCCCAATCTTTGTAAAAGTGTAGCAGAGCCGATCATCATCGCAGAATAACATATCGCGCTCAACAGATCGGTGGGCATAGGTATTCCAATTTGCTGGAAGGCCCTCTGCGTCAAAACCGTCGAAATATCCGGGATAGATCATGTATAGCCTGTTCTCTCCTGGGTTTCTTTCTCGCCCAAGAAGGAATTTCCTCCAAGATTCTTTCGCAACTTCAGCAGCGGCACTAATTGCAGGAGAGTATTGCTTGTCGATTTCGCGATATTCTTGGGACTGAAGAGTCCGAAGCGCCAATGATGCTGCAAAGCGCGAAAGCCACGGTCCATAGCGCCCTGATAGCCTTTCTCTGCGCGTTGCAGGTAAGAACACATGGTTGTTTGCGGCCTTTTCATGCGCTGATAGCAAGGATTCGCATTGGGTGCAGAAGAGAGGATGTTTATCTCCGTCTTGTACGCGCAAATTAGGCCTCTCGCCATGTCGTATATATGGCGTGCCGCCGCTCTTAATCAGCCATCGGAAAACGAACTTTGGAATGATATGACTGTTGTGAAGGTCTCGCACTTCACCACAAAGCCAACAGATTCCGTTCCTCATCACACATCCAGCTCCTCCACGAACCGCGCATTTTCCTGAATGTATTGGAACCGCAGCTCCGGCTTTTTCCCCATCAGCCGTTCCACCAGTTCCGCCGTTTCGCCGCCCACCTCGTCGTCGATCGTCACCCGAATGAGCTTGCGCGTCAGCGGGTTCGTCGATCTTGCCCTTGCCGCCAAGCCCCTTGGCCAGCCATTCTTCCTTTTCGGCGTCGTCGGAAACATACATCCGTTTCGCCCCCTGTGTCAGCCGATAGAGGGGCGGGCAGGCGAGGTAGAGGTGGCCCTTGTCGATCAGCGGCCGCATCTGGGTGAAGAAGAAGGTCATCAGCAGGCTGGCGATATGCGCGCCGTCCACGTCGGCGTCGGTCATGATGATGATCTTTTCATAGCGCAGATCATCAAGCCGGAATTTGCTGCCAAGCCCCACCCCCAGCGCCTGGCTGAGGTTGGCGATTTCGGCGTTGTCGCCCATTTTCGCGCTCGCCGCCCCGAGCACGTTCAAAATCTTGCCGCGCAGCGGCAGCAGCGCCTGGTTCTTGCGCTCGCGCGCCATCTTGGCGCTGCCCCCGGCGCTGTCACCCTCGACAATGAACAACTCGGTGCCCTCGCGGCTTGCGGCCGAACAATCGACCAGCTTGCCGGGCAGGCGCAGCTTTTTGGTGGCGGTCTTGCGCGCGGTTTCCTTTTCGGCCCGCCGGCGCAGCCGCTCTTCGGCGCGCAGCACCAGAAAATCAAGGATCGCCCCGGCCGATTTGGTATCGGCCGCCAGCCAGTTGTCAAAATGGTCACGCACCGCGCCTTCGACCAGTCGCGCGGCTTCGGCGGTGGCCAGTCGGTCTTTGGTCTGGCCTACGAACTCGGGCTCGCGGATGAAGCAACTGACCAGCGCGCATCCGCCCAGGGCCAGATCATCGCGGGTGATCTCGGCGGCTTTACGATTCTTGACCAGCTCGCCATAGGCGCGAATGCCTTTCAAGATCGCCGCCCAGAACCCGGCCTCATGGGTGCCGCCCTCGGGCGTGGGCACGGTGTTGCAGTAGCTTTGAATGAAGCCGTCGCGCGACGGGGTCCAGTTGATCGCCCATTCCACGCTGCCGGGCACGCCGAACTTTTCGGCAAAGCCGACCTTGCCCGCAAACGGGCGGTCGGCGTAGTTGGTGCACCCCTGTAACTGCTCGCCCAGGTAATCGGCCAGGCCGCCGGGAAAATGAAACACCGCCTCCGTCGGCGTGTCGCCGTCGGAAATTTCGCACTTCCAGCGGATTTCCACGCCCGAGAACAGGTAGGCCTTTGACCGCACCAGCTTGAGCATCCGCGCCGGGCGAAAGCGGTTATGGCCGAATATCTGTTCGTCCGCGTGAAAGCTGACCGTGGTGCCGCGCCGGTTTGGTGCGGTGCCGATGCGCCGGATCGGTCCCAGAGGCAAGCCACGCGAAAAGCTTTGCTCCCACAACTCGCGGTTCAATGCGACCTGCACCACCATGCTGTCAGAAAGCGCGTTGACCACTGATGCCCCCACCCCGTGCAACCCGCCCGAGGTCTGATAACTGTCTCCCGAAAACTTGCCGCCCGAATGCAGCGTGCACATGATTACCTCAAGCGCCGACTTGCCGGGAAACTTCGGGTGCGGATCGACCGGAATGCCACGGCCATTATCGCGCACGGTCACCGTGAAATCGGCGGCCAGTTCTACCTCGATGCGGGTGGCGTGGCCCGCCACCGCCTCGTCCATCGCGTTGTCGAGTACCTCGGCCACGAGGTGATGCAGCGCCCGCTCATCGGTGCCGCCAATATACATGCCGGGCCGCTTGCGCACCGGCTCCAGCCCCTCCAGCACCTCGATCGAGGATGCGTCATAGGTTTCCGTTCTGGCGGAAAGAAGGTCGTCGGCCATGGCACCTGCTCGGGTTTGATTGCCGCATATTGTGGCCCAAGCGCGCGCCGGGAGCAATCGCTTGATTGCCCCGCAGTTGGCTGGAACGAGATCCCCCCGGCATTGCAGGTTCGCGCGGCTGACATGCCATGTGCGCCGACGCATTTTCGATTTTGCGACGGATCGGCATGAGCGCGTCGATGATGCCGCTTGGGCAAATCTTCTGACACCGGAAATTGACTGCGCCGCCTGACCTGATCACCGCGCGGTGCGCGGCGGTGATGCCGGTCAGACAGACCGCGCGCGGCCAAGAGCAGCGGAACCGCATTCGGCTGCCGCGCATGGGTGCGGGCCTAAAGCCCCCAGGCGGCGATTGCCTTTTCGTCCCAGCCGAGGGTCATCTTGTCGCCCTCGCGCAGCACCGGCCGGGTCATCAGCGTTGGATAGGCGCGCAATTGCGCGTCGGCTTCGGCGGCCTTGAGCCAGTCGCTCAGCCCGCGCCAGGTGGTCGAATTGCGGTTAACCAGCCGGTCATCGAAGGCGGCCAGCAAGGCGGCCCATTCGCTGTCGCTCAGGGGTTCGGCGCGCACATCGCGAAACGCGACCTCGTGCCCCGCCGCTTCCAGCGCCTTGCGCGCCTTCTTGCAGGTATCGCAGGTCGGGATGCCGTAAAGGATCATCGGTGGGGCCTTTCGTTGGGGCGGGCGGGGGCTTTCGCCCCCGTTACATAGGTTCCGCCTGCCGCTTTTCCCACATCGCCTTGAAGGCCGGGCGCGACTGGCAGGCGGCAAGCCAGCCCTTCACGGCCGGGAAGGCATCCATCAGCGCCGTATGTGCCTGCGCATAGCGCACCATTTCGGCCATGTTGATGTCGGCCACGGTAAAGCGCCCGCCGACGATGTGACCCTCGCGCGCCAGATGCGCCTCGAGCACCTTGAAGGGGCGCTGCAATTTCGCCTCGGCGGCGGCGATCACCGCGCGCCCGGCCTCGGTCTTGTCTTCGCCGCGTGCGTAAGCGTAGGAAATGTCAAGCGCCGGGCCTTCGATGGAACTCACCCCGTAAAGCGCCCATTGCTGCATCCGCGCGTCTTCCTGCGCATCGGTTGGCGCAATCGTGCCGCCGAACTTGCGCGCAAGGTAGAGGTTGATCGCCAGCGACTCGGTCAGCACGAAACCGTCATCATCGAGCACCGGAATCGCCGCCGCCGGGCTGATCGCCAGAAATGCCGGCGAGGTGGTGTTGAGCGCCGCATCCGCCGCCGCCGGGTCGGGCAGGCGATAGCCTTGAATCACCGGCACGAAGCGATAGCTCGCCCCCAGCTCGGCCAGAAGCCAGATGTTGCGCGTCGCGCGCGAGCGATAGATTCCGTAAAGCGTGAGCATGGTGAACCCCTTGATGGACCTTCCCACTCTGAGCGTCTGCGCGGGCAAAGAAAAGGGGCGTTTCGCGTCGATTCGGCGCTGATCCTTGATCCGGATCATTGCGGAGCAGAAACCTGTCCTGAGAATTGCAATAATTCAAAGCCGGGAGATTCTTCATGCGCAATTCCGATCTGCTTGCCGCCGTGCCGTCCATCGGCTCCGATGTCGCCAAGACCGAACCCGAGGCGCTGCCCTTGCCCGCCACCTCGCCTGAAGGGCCGGAGCCCAAGCAAGACCCCTTGCCCGCGACCGCGGCAGAGGCGCGTGCAGTGGCCGGTCCCAAGACTTTTCCCAGCCTGACCAGTACGCCGATGGTTGCCAAACCGCCACATGGGGCGCTTGCACGTCAGCCGCACCTGCGGCGTATGGGGCGGAGCCGCTATGAGGCGGAAAAGGCGCTTTTGCAGGCCGAGTTGCTGAAGGTGCAGATCTGGGCGCACGAAACCGGGCAGAAGTTCGTGCTGCTGTTCGAAGGCCGCGATGCCGCAGGCAAAGGTGGCACCATCAAACGCTTCATGGAACACCTGAACCCGCGATTTGCGCGCGTGGTAGCGCTGCAAAAACCTTCTGATGCGGAACGCGGCCAGTGGTTCTTTCAGCGCTACATCGGCAGCTTGCCGACCGCAGGCGAAATGGTGTTCTACGACCGCTCTTGGTACAACCGTGCCGGGGTCGAGCGGGTCATGAGCTTTTGCACCCCCAGCGAGTACCTTGAGTTTATGCGCCAGACCCCCGAGTTTGAGCGCATGTTGGTGCGCTCGGGGGTGCGGCTTTACAAATACTGGTTCTCGGTCAGCCGCGAAGAGCAGCGCCGCCGATTCGTCTCGCGCCAGAACGACCCCCTGAAACGCTGGAAACTCAGCCCGATAGACATCGCGAGCCTCGATAAGTGGGAGGCGTATTCCGAGGCGAAAGAGGCGATGTTCTTTTACACCGACACCGCCGATGCGCCCTGGACGGTGGTCCGGTCGGATGACAAGAAGCGGGCGCGGCTGAACTGCATGCGGCATTTCCTGTCAACCCTGGATTACCCCGCCAAGAACCACGAAGTGGTCGGCACCCCGGAACCGCTGATCGTCGGCAGTGCCGCCGAAATGGCGCGCCAGCCAGTGCCGATTGTCGTGGGTGTCGAGCACCTGCCCCCGGGCGCTGTGTAATCGGGCTTAGCCGGGGCTGGCGCCTTGCCCCTGCCGCGCGCCACGGTTAAGCAGCGCGCATGAGCGCCAAGACACCCCTCGGCTACCGTTCCCATGCACGTGCGCTGCTGGCGCTCGGGGTGCCTTTGATCGGCAGCCATCTTGCGCAGATGCTGCTGCATGTTACCGACACGGTCATGCTGGGCTGGTATGGCGTTACTGCGCTGGCGGCGGTGGTGCTGGGGTCTTCGGCCTTTTTCATCGTGTTCATCCTTGGCTCGGGTTTTGGCATCGCGGTGCTGGGCATGGTTGCCTCGGCGCTGGGCGCGGGCGACACCACGCAGGTGCGCCGTGATACCCGCATGGGGCTTTGGCTTTCGGCGTTCTATGGCGTCGCGGTGATGCCGTTGATGTGGTGGTCGGGGCCGATCCTGCTGGCGGCGGGGCAACAGCCCGAGGTGGCGGCGCTGGCGCAAGACTATCTGCGCATCGCGGGTTTCGGCATGGCGCCCGCACTGCTCATCATGGTGCTGAAAAGCTACCTCGCGGCGTTTGAACGTACGCAGGTCGTGCTTGCAATCACGCTGTTCAGCGTCGGGCTGAACGCCGCAATCAACTGGGCGCTGATCTTCGGCAACTGGGGCGCGCCGGAATTGGGTGTTCAGGGCGCCGCGATTGCCACGTTGAGCGTTCAGATCGCGGGCGCCGGGCTGCTCGCGCTTTATGCGGGTTTGCAGCCTGCCCTGCGGCAGTTCGAGTTGTTCCACCGCTTCTGGCGCCCCGACTGGCAGGCAATGGTCAAGGTGTTCCGGCTGGGGCTGCCGATCGGCCTGACCGGTCTGGCCGAAGGCGGGCTGTTTCAGGCCAGCGCGCTGATGATGGGCTGGCTGGGCGCAGCGGCGCTGGCCGCGCACGGCATCGCGCTTGAACTCGCGGCGCTTACCTTCATGGTGCATCTTGGGCTATCCAACGCCGCAACGGTGCGCGTGGGCCGCGCCGATGGCGCGCGCGATACCCGCGCCTTGCGCGATGCCGCAGCTACCGCCACCGCGATGTCACTGGCTTTCGCGGCGGCAATGGTGGCGCTGTTTCTTGCCGTTCCCGAGTTTCTGGTGGCGCTGTTTCTCGATGAGGGCAAACCCGGATCTGCCGGGATCATCGCGTTTGGCGCAAAACTGCTGGCGGTCGCCGCGCTTTTTCAGATGTTCGACGCGATGCAGGTGATGGCGCTGGGTCTTTTGCGCGGCGTGCAGGATACGCGGGTGCCGATGTGGCTTGCCTCGGTCAGCTACTGGCTGATCGGCATTCCCGCCAGCTATCTTCTGGCCTTCCCGCTGGGGCTTGGCGGGGTCGGGCTATGGTTCGGGCTGGTGGCAGGGCTTGCCGCCGCTGCGACGCTGCTGATGGCGCGGTTCTGGCGCGGGCGGCTTGCGGCCTAGCTTTCGCCGGCGCCGCCTTTCAGCATCCGCTCGGCCTTGCGCCGCACCAGCACCGTGCGCAAATCGTGCATGGCCAGCAGCAGCGCGTCGGTCACTTCCTCAAGCTGCGCATCCGTGGCCTTGGATTGCGCCCAGTGCGTGGTCAGGTTCATACTGTCGACGCTGCGCAAGATGTCGTCAATGTCGCGGGCCGCCAACAGGGCCAGGCGCCGTGCCAGCCAGTCACGGCAGGCCTCCAGATCGGCCTCGCTCAGTATGCGGTCGCCGTGCGGCTTGATCTCGCCGTTGCGCACGTTCACGAGCGCGATCTGCTCCATTTCGATCCGCCGCTGGCGGTTCTCGGTATCGACCCGAAACACCGCCGCGCCGTTCTCGCGGATTCGAAAATAGTATTCCGGCAGATCGCCCGCCATCGGTCCCCCAGTCGGCCCTTTCCGGGCCCTTGTTCAGCGCAGCCCTTGGCAAAAGCGCTTGATGCGCGCACATGCCTCAGTCAGGGCCGCGTCCGAAGTAGCGTAGCTGATGCGAAAGTTTGGCGATAGCCCGAAGGCCGCGCCAAACACCACCGCCACGCCCGTTTCCTCAAGCAGCGCCGCCGCAAAGGCTTCGTCATCAACAATCTTTACCCCACCCGCCGAGGTTTTGCCGATGCAGCCTGCGACCGAGGGGTAAACGTAGAACGCCCCCTCAGGCGTCGGGCACTGGATGCCGGGGCAGGTGTTGAGCGCCGCCACCACAAGATTGCGCCGCCGCTCGAAGGCCG
Organism: Alphaproteobacteria bacterium HGW-Alphaproteobacteria-4; assembly: GCA_002842855.1. GTDB lineage: Bacteria > Pseudomonadota > Alphaproteobacteria > Rhodobacterales > Rhodobacteraceae > UBA6213. The sequence goes on from PHEE01000008.1 coordinate 50,494, forward strand.
CACGGCTGGCGGCGATATAGTCCTGCGGGCCGTTGAGCGCCTCGACCGCCGCCCACTGGCTGACCGAGCAGGGGTTCGAGGTTGACTGGCTTTGCACCTTCGCAATCGCCTTGATCAGCACCTCGGGCCCTGCCGCATAGCCGATCCGCCAGCCGGTCATCGCATAGGCCTTGCTCACCCCGTTGCAGGTCAGTGTGCGGTCGTAAAGTCCGGGTTCCACCTGTGCCGGGGTGGCGAATTTGAAATCGCCAAAAGCGAGGTGCTCATACATGTCATCCGACATCACCCAGACCTGCGGGTGGCGCATCAGCACGTCGGTCAGCGCCTTCAGTTCGGCCGCCGAATAGCCCGCTCCCGAAGGGTTCGAGGGCGAGTTGAAGATGAACCATTTGGTGCGCGGGGTGATTGCCGCCTCAAGCTGTTCGGCGGTGATCTTGTAGCCGGTCTGCATTGGCCCTTCGACGAATACCGGCGTGCCCCCCGCCAGCAACACCATGTCAGGGTAGCTGACCCAGTAGGGCGCGGGAATGATCACTTCATCGCCCGGGTTCAGCGTTGCCACCAGCGCGTTGTACAGCACCTGCTTGCCGCCCGACCCGACCGTGACCTGCGATGCCGTATAGCTTAGCCCGTTCTCGCGCTTGAACTTGGCGACGATGGCGGCCTTCAGCTCGGGGATGCCATCGACTGCGGTGTATTTGGTGCGCCCCGCGTCAATCGCCGCCTTGGCCGCATCCTTGATGTTCTGCGGCGTGTCGAAATCGGGCTCGCCCGCGCCAAGGCCGATGATATCGCGCCCCGCCGCGGCCAGTTCGCGCGCCTTGTTGGTGACGGCGATGGTCGGCGACGGTTTCACGCGGGCCAGCGTGTCGGACAAAAAGGCCATTTCTGGGGACTCCGGTTTGTATCTGCCGGGGTCATGTCTTAGGCTGCGCCATGATGCCGATCAAGCAGGAAAGGAAAACCGATGGATGCCGAAAAACCAGATCAATGGTTCAGCGCCGAGGTTGCCACCTTTGGCGACAGGCTGGCCGCCGCGCGGGAAGCGGCCGGCATGACGCAAAAAGCGTTGGCCACGCGCCTCGGGGTGCGCCTGACCACCGTGCAGGCATGGGAAGACGACACCTCCGAGCCGCGCTCGAACCGGCTGCAAATGCTGGCGGGCATGCTGAACGTGTCGCTGATGTGGCTTTTGACCGGTGAGGGCGACGGGCTGAATGGCCCAGCAGGGTCGGCGGGCAAGGGCGCGCGCGCCGATGTCGCGGCCTTGCAGTCCTTGCGCGAAATCCGCCATTGTGTCACCGACCTTGATGCGCGACTGGCGCGGCTTGAGGCGCAACTGGTCAAGGCAGAGGGTGGGATTGATGGACGAGACGCGTGAGGCAAGGCTGAAGCGCATGACGATGCGCAGCTGGCGGCGCGGAATCAAGGAGATGGACCTGATCTTCGGCCCCTGGGCCGAGGTGCATCTGGCCTGGCTCGATGCCGATACGCTGGAGCTCTACGAGGCGCTGCTGGCCGAGAACGATCAGGACATCTACCCCTGGATCACCACCGCCACCCGCACACCCGCGCATTACGCCGCGCTGATCGACCAGATCCGCACCTTTGCCCGCACCCGCATCGCTGCGCCCTGAACTGCGTTGCATTTGATCCGAATTTCGCTCGGCTTAACCGAAACTTGGGGTTTTTGCCCCATTTTTGCCCCCGGGCAGCGAAAGACGGAGTGATTGATGACGATGCAGACCCCTGTGGTACATGCCCCCCGCTCGGGGTTCTTGTCGGGCTACCTCGACAGTCTGGCAATGGTGGAACGGCTCCACCGGCTGCTGCTGGATGTGATCAAGGACGAATTCGAGCGGCTCGGAATTCTTGAAATCAACGCGGTGCAGGCGCTGCTGTTGTTCAATATCGGTGAGAATGAGGTGACCGCCGGCGAACTGAAAACGCGCGGCTACTATCAGGGCTCGAACGTCAGCTACAATTTGAAAAAGCTGGTCGAAACCGGCCACATGCACCACCAGCGTTGCGAAATTGACCGCCGCTCGGTGCGGGTGCGGCTGACCCCGAAAGGCCGCGATTTGCGCGATGCGGTGGCGGCCTTGTTCTCGCGCCATGCCGAGGGCATGGAGGCGCGCGGTGTGCTCGGGCTCGACGCGCTCGATACGCTCAACCTGTCGCTCAGGCGAATGGAGCGGTATTGGTCAGACCAGATCCGCTATATCTACTGAGCACGAAACGGGTGCCGTCTGCCCCCCAACCCCCGAAGGTATCTGCGCATTCAAGAAGCGCTACCAGTGCCCTGTGTTGCCCATGCTGGCCCAAGGTTCGGCGGGTCTCTTTGCGGCGCCGTTCTGCAAAAGCTCGATCGAGATGTTGTCGGGGCTGCGCACGAAGGCCATGCGGCCATCACGCGGCGGTCGGTTGATCGTCACGCCATGCGCCGCCAGATGCGCGCAGGTGGCGTAGATGTCATCGACACCATAGGCGAGATGGCCAAAATGGCGGCTGTCAGAGGGCAAGCCGGCGTCGCCATCCCAGTTCCAGGTCAGTTCAAGGGCGGCATCCTCTTGCCCCAGCGGCGCGAGGTAGACCAGCGTGAAGCGTCCTTGCGGGTTTTCGTGGCGCCGGACCTCTTGCAGCCCCAACAGCGCGTAGAACGCCATCGAGGCTTCGAGGTCGAGCACCCGAACCATTACATGCAGATAGCGCAAAGCCATGTCAGTCTCCTGTGTTCGGGGCCAGTCTAGCGTGCCGGGCGGCAACATGGAACCGCCTCAGAAGTTCGAGCGGAAGCCAATGCTGACCGACAGCTCGCGCCGCTCGAAGCTTGAAACGTTCGAGCGGGTTTCAAGCGCGCGCAGTTTGACCTGCGGCGCAAACCCGGCGTAGCTGGCGTTTGGAAGCCACAGGTCGAGTTCGGCGAAGCCGAGCGTTTCCTGCCGCCCGCCGGGAACCGAGATAAAGCCGAGAGTGTAGTCGGGGAAGTCGGAATAGCTCAGCCCGAACGACGCGGAAAGCCCGACCGGGCCGATCTGGCGCGCGGGTTGCACGCTGATTTGGGCCGACACGGCGTCGCCGCGCGCGTTGGCGCGGTCGGCTTCGACGTGCCGCAGACCGAGGCTGAGGGTGAAGCCGGTGCCATTGCTGGCGACGCCACGCCAGCCGCCGCGAAGCGACGCGATCGACTGGTCGCGCCCCGTGCCGGGTGCGGCCCGCTGCTCAAACCCCGCGCCATAGAAAAACCCGTGTCCTGCTGGGCTGCGGTCGGCCCCGAGTCGCAGGTAATCATAGGCCACGGCACCCGCCGACCACGCCCGCCCCGCCGCAAGGTCAAGCGCAACGCTGCCGCCCTTCGCCGGGGTGGCGATACTGTGCCGCAGACCCAGTTCGGCGGAGCTGGCGCCAAAGCTGCTGTTGCTAATTTCGGTCTCAACAATCTCGCCCGATGGGCCCCGGGTTTCGGTGGTGGGCCTGCCCTCCAGCTCGACCGCGCGCAGCCCCAGGCTTAGCGACACCTGCGTTTCGCTGGCCTCGGTGCGGCGCAGCCGGTAACCGAGCCGCGCATCAAGCGTGCCGACCACGCCCGGCAGCGCCATTGCATCATCGCTGAGCAAACCGGTCAGCGGCACCCCGTCGATCACGTTGTGACGAGAACTCGCACCCGCGTTGACGTTGCTTGAAGGCTGGATGCCGAACCGCAGCTGCGCGCTCCACGGCGTGGCGGCACGCAACGCGGCCAGCGCGCGTTCGGCGCCCGCGCGGCGCGTGGGGTCGGGTGCGGCATCGGCGGCGTGGCGCAGCCAGTAGCGCGCCAGCAGCGGCTTGTCGCCCTGCAAGGCTGCGGTCGCCACAAGACGCGCGGATTCGTGCTTTTGCACCTTGCTGCCCGCGGCATGAAACGCGCCTTGCCCGGCCTGCATCGCCTCGCGCGGGTGGCCCTGCCAAAGCATCACCGTGCCGATCACATATTGCGCAAAGGCATCGCCCGGGCTGACCCTTAGGATCGCCCGCGCCAGTTCCAGCGCCTCGGCGTGGCGGCCCGCGCTGGCAGCGGCAAGCGCGGCGATCTGCGCCTGCCCCAGGTCAATCGAGGCCGCCCGCGCCGGGGCAGCCGCCAGCAAGACGGCCACCAGCCCTGCCGCGATGCGCCTGGCGATCACCCCGCGCTCATGGGAACGGCGCGACCTGCGTGCAGACCGGCAGGGTGTTGTTCGGCCCGCACTGGGTCAGCACGAACACGCCGTGTTCGCGCTCGTTTTGCCAGTCCTTGTTGAATTCGTCGAGGTTCACGAGGCCCGCGAGCGAATTGGCCCCGACCCCGCCAAAGATGCCGCCGTAAACGCCGACCCCCGTGTTGTTACCGTCATTGTATTCAGCGCCACCGAGGAATGTGCCGTCGGCGGCGATGCCGGCACGCACCAGCACGATGTCGGCCAAGGGCAGGCTCTGGTCGATCAGCACGCGATTGTAGATTGCGCCATTGATCGAATCGTCAAGGAAGTTGACGTTGAAGAAGATGTCGCCCGAAACCCGGCTCGATTGCGCCGGTATGAGCACCGGGTCGGTTCCGGACAGCACCGGCTTGGCCACATCGGTCGGGCTGCCGCGCACCACATCGACATTGGTGACCGCCGCATAGCTGCCCGCGTAGGAAACCTGCCCCGCCCCCGGCCCGGTGCCGATGGCCGGCCGCTGAAAGTCGCCGGTGCGCGCATAGACCCCGCCGCCGAAGTATCTGTTGAACTGGCCGCCATCAGCGACCGTGCTGGCACGCAGCGAACCATCGTCGCTTTGCCTGGCAAGTGCCACGAACAGCCGGTCAAGCGCATCTTCCTGGATCATGAAGGCGATGTAGCCGCCGGTATCGAGCAATGGCACACGTTCGTAGTCGACAAGGCGAGGTGTCGAATCCAGATAATTGATGTTCACCTGCAAGGTCGTGCCGTTGAAGATGATCTCGTTCACATTGACCTTGAGCGCTGCGGGGGTTGCCGGGCTGGTGCCGGGCGTGACGCCACCGCCACCGCCGTCAGTGCCCTCATCGGTGCTGCAAGCACCCAATGCGACCGCTGCCAGCAACGGCACCCAGAATCTTGACATTATGCACTCCCGTGCCCAGAAAACCGCTTCCAACATGAGAGTAGCGCTGATTCTGTCACCCCGGAGGGCACCATGCCGCTTACCCCCGAACAGGCCGCCGAGATTGCCGAGGCCCGCACCACCCCGCGCCCCACGTTGCGGGCCACATCGCCCGGGATGGAGGCCGAGCTTTATGTTGCGCACGAAATCCTCGACCACGGCCTGCTGCGGGTGATCGACTACATGGGCGACGATGCCGCTATCTGTCAGGCCGCGCGCGTCTCATATGGGCGCGGCACCAAGGCGGTGACCGATGATCGGGGCCTGATCCGCTACCTCATGCGGCACTGGCACTCGACCCCGTTCGAGATGTGCGAGGTCAAGTTTCACGTTAAACTACCTGTCTTCGTGGCGCGCCAGTGGATCCGCCACCGCACCGCCAACGTCAACGAATACTCGGCCCGCTATTCGATTCTCGACCGCGAGTTCTACATTCCGGCGCCCGAAAACCTCGCTGCGCAATCGGTCGTGAACAATCAGGGTCGGGGGGAATTGCTTGAGGGCGACGAGGCGCAGCGGGTGCTCGATCTCTTGCGCGATGATGCGATGCGCAGTTTCGACCATTACGAGGGCATGCTCAGCCAGGATGGGCAAAAAGGCCTCGCGCGCGAATTGGCGCGCATGAACCTTCCGATGAACACCTATACCCAATGGTACTGGAAAACCGACCTGCACAATCTTTTTCACTTTCTGCGCCTGCGCGCCGATACCCATGCGCAATACGAAATCCGGGTTTATGCCGAGAAGATGTGCGAGATTACCCGTGCCTGGGTGCCGCTCGCCTACGGTGCCTTTGAAGATTACCGGCTGGGCGGGGTGAACCTTTCGGCCCGCGCAAAAGAGGTGCTGCAACGGCGGCTGCGCGGCGAAGTGGTGACGCAAGAGATGAGCGGCATGAGCAAGGGCGAGTGGCGCGAGTTTCAGGCCGAATGGGGGTAAAGGCAAAGGGCCCAAAAGCCCTTTCCGGTTCCCCAATCTGACTTTTGATCTATTGATAAATCAATAGGTTGCAATACTCCCGCGCGTGGCCATACCACCGCGATCCTCATTTTGCCGTGCGGCCCTTCCCATCTGCCTGCCTCGCGCTACCTCTTTTCCGAGCAGCAATTTTTGGAGCCCCCATGGTCCCCCTCGCGCTTTACGCCACCACCGCCCTGATCTTCCTCGCCCTCGATGCCGTGATGCTGAGCCGCGTCATGCGGCCGCTGTTTGAGCAGCACATCGGGGGCCTGCTTGCCACAGACCTGCGCCTTGTCCCGGCGGCGTTGTTCTATCTCGGCTATGTCGCGGGGCTGGTGTGGCTCGTTTCGCTTCCAGCGCTGCGCGCCGGTGCACCGATGCAGGCGCTGATCGGCGGCGCGGTTCTGGGGGCGCTCGCTTACGGCACCTACGAGTTCACCAATTACGCGACCCTCTCGGCCTGGCACCCCTCGATGGTTGCCACCGACCTGATCTGGGGCACCGTTCTGACCGGGTTTTCCGCTTGGGCAGGGGTGGCGATCACCCGCGCCTGGGCCGCCTAGGCCTGCAACGGGCGCACCGAAATTTCGCCCTCGCCGCGCGATTTCATTGCCGCAACGGCGGCGATGCAGGCGGCGGCGGTGGTGAAATAGGGGATCCGGTCATAAAGCGCGACTGCGCGAATATCGCGGCTGTCCGACACCGCCTGCAACCCCTCAGTGGTGTTCATCACCAGTTGGATGTCGCCGTTTTTCAACCGGTCAACGATGTTCGGGCGGCCTTCGTAAACCTTGTTGACGACCTCGGCAAGAACTCCGTTTGCCTCAAGAAAGGTTGCGGTGCCACGTGTGGCCAGAAGCGAAAACCCCATGGAAACAAGAGCATTGGCAGATTCCGCCAGCTCCGCCGTCTTGTCCATTTCCTTGACCGACAGGAACACCCGGCCGGATTCCGGCAGTATCGTGCCCGCCCCCATCTGCGCCTTCAGGAACGCGCGTGCAAAGTTGCGATCCCACCCCATCACCTCGCCGGTTGAGCGCATTTCGGGGCCCAGCAGCGTGTCGACGCCGGGGAAGCGCGCGAAGGGCAGCACCGCCTCTTTCACCGAGAACCAGGGGGTGATCGGGTCGGCCAGCGTCATCGGGTTGGCCAGCGGCAGGGTCGAATCCGGGCCCACGCCCGCAGGGTAGGCGGCGCGGAGCGGGAAATTCGCCATCGGCTCGCCCGCCATCAGCCGCGCTGCGATCGAGGCGATGGCGCTGTCGGTGGCCTTGGCCACAAAGGGCACGGTGCGGCTGGCGCGCGGATTGACCTCGAGCACATAGATCACATCGTCCTTGATCGCGAATTGCACGTTCATCAGGCCGACCACGTTCAGGCCCAAAGCCAGCGCCTCAGTCTGTTTTTTCAGTTCGGCCACAGTCTCGGGCGAAAGCGTATGGGGCGGAAGCGAGCAGGCAGAGTCGCCCGAATGCACGCCCGCCTCTTCGATATGCTGCATGATGCCCGCGACATGCACCGTTTTGCCATCGCAGAGCGCATCGACATCCACCTCGATCGCGTTCGAAAGATAGCTGTCTAGCAGCACCGGGCTGTCGCCCGAAACCCGCACCGCCTCGCGGATATAGCGTTCAAGCTGGGCATCGTCGCGCACGATTTCCATGGCGCGTCCACCGAGCACATACGAAGGGCGGATCACCAGCGGGTAGCCGATACGCCCTGCAATATCAAAGGCTTCGTCGCGCGAGCTGGCAAGGCCGTTGACCGGCTGTTTCAGGTCGAGGTCGTTCAACAGCGTCTGGAAACGCTTGCGGTCTTCGGCAAGGTCGATGGCATCCGGCGAAGTGCCAAGGATCGGAATCCCCTCGGCCTCAAGCGCGCGCGCGAGTTTCAGCGGGGTTTGCCCGCCAAACTGCACGATGACGCCGTGCAAGGTGCCGTTTTCCTGCTCAACCCGCAGAATCTCGAGCACATGTTCCAGCGTGAGCGGCTCAAAATACAGCCGGTCCGAGGTGTCATAGTCGGTGCTGACGGTCTCGGGGTTGCAGTTGATCATGATGGTTTCGTAACCGGCCTTGGTCAGCGCAAAGCAGGCGTGGCAGCAGCAATAGTCAAACTCGATGCCCTGCCCGATGCGGTTGGGGCCACCGCCGAGGATGACCACTTTTTTCGCCCCCGTCGGGCGCGCCTCGCATTCCACATCACCCATCGCGGGGGCTTCGTAGGTGGAATACATGTAGGGTGTCTGCGCCTCGAACTCGGCGGCGCAGGTGTCAATGCGCTTGAAAACCGCCTGCACCCCGAGGTTGCGGCGTGCGCGGCGCACCTGGCCCTCGTCGCGACCGGTGAGCGTGGCCAGTCGGGCGTCGGTGAAACCCATCATCTTGAGCTTGCGCAGGCCTTCGGCGTCACGCGGAAGGCCGGTGGCACGAATTTCGGCCTCTTGTTCGATAATTTCTCTTATCCGGGCCAAAAACCAAGGGTCATACGCCGTAGATTGTTCGATTTCTGCATCTGTCAGCCCGTGCCGCATGGCCTGCGCAATCAAGCGCATGCGGTCAGGTGTCTGCGCCGAGATGGCCTTCACCACCGCGGCCTTTTCGGGCGCGCCCACTATTTCAATCTCGTCAAACCCGCTCAGACCGGTTTCCATACTCGCCAGCGCCTTTTGCACCGATTCATGGAAGGTGCGGCCAATCGCCATTGCCTCGCCCACCGATTTCATCGCGGTGGTCAATTCGGCCTTTGAGCCCGCGAATTTTTCAAACGCAAACCGCGGGATCTTGGTCACCACATAGTCGATGGTCGGCTCGAAACTTGCCGGCGTCACCTTGGTGATGTCGTTGTCCAGTTCATCAAGCGTGTAGCCCACGGCGAGTTTGGCCGCGATCTTGGCAATCGGGAAACCGGTGGCTTTGGATGCAAGCGCGGAGGACCGCGAGACCCGCGGGTTCATCTCGATCACGACCATGCGGCCATCGACCGGGTTGATCGCCCATTGCACGTTCGAGCCGCCGGTCTCTACCCCGATCTCGCGCAGTACGGCGATCGAGCCGTTGCGCATGATCTGGTATTCCTTGTCGGTCAGGGTCAGCGCCGGGGCAACAGTGATGGAATCGCCCGTGTGCACGCCCATCGGATCGACGTTTTCGATGGAACAGACGATGATGGCGTTGTCTGCCTTGTCGCGTACCACCTCCATCTCGAACTCTTTCCAGCCCAGCAGCGATTCATCGACCAGAATCTGCGCGACCGGGCTGGCATCGAGCCCCGAGCGGCAGATGCGTTCGTAATCGTCGCGGTTGTAGGCGACGCCTCCCCCGGTGCCGCCGAGCGTATAGGCGGGGCGGATGATGGCGGGAAGGCCGACGTGCTCAATCGCGGCAATCGCTTCGGCGACACCCGCGTTAATGTCATACTTGCCGCTTGGCAGTTTCGGCGCTGCAATGATGGTGGCTTTCGGGTTTTCCAGCCCGATACGGTCCATGGCTTCGCGGAACAACCTGCGATCTTCAGCCATTTCAATAGCTTGGCGGTTGGCGCCAATTAGTTCAACGTTAAACTTGTCTAGCACGCCCATGTCGGCCAGCGCGAGGCTGGTGTTCAGCCCGGTCTGTCCGCCCATCGTGGGCAGCAAGGCATCGGGGCGCTCCTTTTCGATGATCTTGGCCACCACCTCGGGCGTGATCGGCTCAATATAGGTGGCATCGGCCATTTCGGGGTCGGTCATGATCGTGGCGGGGTTCGAGTTCACCAGAATGACCCGGTAGCCTTCTTCGCGCAGCGCCTTGCAGGCCTGTGCGCCGGAATAGTCGAACTCGCAGGCCTGCCCGATGATGATAGGCCCCGCACCGATAATGAGAATGGATTTGATATCGGTTCTCTTCGGCATGACGGTCCCCTTCGGCGGCGCAAATTGACCGCGTTATAGACATGTGAAGGGTGCGCGCAAGTGCCGAAGGCCCCGCGAAAGCGCAGATGACAGGTTTTCCGCCGCGCCGCGCCTTGACTTCGCCGCGCCGTCGCGGTGTATCGGCGCGAAACCAACGCCTCGGGAAGGGGACGCCCATGCACGCCTATCGCAGCCACACCTGTGGCGATCTGAACGCCACGCATGCCGGGCACGATGTGCGCCTGGCGGGCTGGGTGCACCGGGTGCGCGACCATGGCGGCGTGCTGTTCATCGACCTGCGCGACCATTACGGCATCACGCAGCTGATCTGCGATGGCGATTCGGCGGCGTTCAAGGCGCTTGAGACGGTGCGCGCTGAATGGGTGATCCGCATCGACGGCGGCGTGAAGCTGCGCGATGCCGCCCTTGTGAATGCCAAGATCCCCACCGGCGAGATCGAGGTCTATGTGCGCGAGGTCGAGGTGCTGGGGGCAGCTGACGAATTGCCCGTGCAGGTGTTCGGCGATCAGGAATACCCCGAGGAAACGCGCCTTGCCTACCGCTTTCTCGATCTGCGGCGCGAAGGGTTGCACGCCAATATGATGCTGCGCTCAAATGTCGTGCGCAGCATGCGCAACCGGATGTGGGCGCAGGGGTTTACCGAATTTCAGACGCCGATCATCACCGCCTCATCCCCCGAAGGCGCGCGCGATTTTCTGGTGCCGTCACGCCTGCACCCCGGCAAGTTCTATGCGCTGCCGCAGGCGCCGCAGCAGTTCAAGCAGCTGATCATGGTGGCCGGGTTCGACCGCTACTTTCAGATCGCGCCCTGTTTTCGCGATGAAGACCCGCGCGCCGACCGCAGCCCCACCGATTTCTACCAGCTCGACCTTGAGATGAGCTTTGTGACGCAAGAAGATGTATTTGCGGCGGTGCAGCCGGTGATTCAGGGCGTTTTTGAAGAATTCGGCGGCGGGCGCACGGTTGATGCCAACTGGGCGCGCATTTCCTACGCCGACAGCCTGTTGTGGTATGGCTCCGACAAGCCCGACCTGCGCAACCCGATCAAGATGCAGGTGGTGAGCGACCATTTCCGCGATTCGGGCTTTGCGATTTTTGCCAAGCTGCTCGAAAATGACGGCACCGAGGTGCGCGCCATCCCCGCGCCGAAGGGCGGCAGCCGCAAGTTCTGCGACCGCATGAACGCATTTGCACAACAGCAGGGCCTGCCGGGGATGGGGTATATCTTCTGGCGGAAAGCAGAAGATGGTTCGGGCACCGAGGCTGCCGGCCCACTTGCCAAGAACATCGGCCCCGAGCGGACCGAGGCGATCCGCCAGCAGCTTGGCCTTGGCGAAGGCGACGCTGCCTTTTTCCTCGGTGGCAAGCCCGAGCAGTTCGAGGCAGTCGCGGGCCGGGCGCGCAACGAGATTGGCCGCGAACTGGGGCTTGTGGAAGAAAACTGCTTCAAATTTGCGTGGATCATCGATTTCCCGATGTATGAGAAGGACGACGAGGGCAAGATCGACTTTTCCCACAACCCGTTTTCGATGCCACAGGGCGGGCTTGAGGCGCTGCAAGGCGATCCGCTGAAAGTGCTCGGGTATCAATACGATCTGGCCTGCAATGGCTATGAGCTGATCTCGGGCGCAATCCGCAACCACAAGCCGGAAATCATGTTCAAGGCGTTCGATCTGGCGGGGTATCCGGCCAGCGAAGTCGAAAAACGCTTTGGCGGCATGGTCAAGGCGTTTCGCTATGGCGCCCCGCCGCACGGTGGCTGCGCGGCTGGCATCGACCGCATCGTGATGTTGCTGGCCGATGAGGCGAACATTCGCCAGGTCATCATGTTCCCGATGAACCAGCGCGCGGAAGATCTGATGATGGGCGCGCCATCTGAACCGACCAACGAGCAACTGCGCGAGTTGCGCCTGCGCCCTGCGCCCAAAGACTGAGCCGCGTCAGCCGCCGAAAGCCCGCACCGCGGTTGCGAGAACGGAAAATACCAGCGTCAACGCCCCGAGGCTGAACACGGTCCAATGTGTCGCGCGGGTCAGGCGTTCGTTCTCGACGATAAGGCGAAGGCGTCTGGACATGATCAAGGGTTCCTTCGTTTGAAGCCGGTCGGGCACATGTTTGGCGCCGATTGCGGCAGGTTTGCGGAGCACAGGTGCCAAATTGCGGGCATTTGCGCGCGCGGGCGCGCTGCGCTAGGGTTACATGCAAACGAGGAGCCGAAATGCGCGCAGAAAAGATGTTCGGGGCGGCGTTGCCCGACTGGAAAGCCCCGGTTCGGCCCGGCCCGGTCCAGATCGAAGGGCGCTATGCCCGCTTGGAGCGGCTTGACCCGGAAGCCCACGCCCATGCGCTGCATGCGGCCTACAGCGAAGATGACAGCGTCTGGGATTACTTGCCCTACGGCCCCTTTGCCTCGGAAGCCGGTTTCATCCGCTGGCTGCGCGACATGGCCACCAGTACGGACCCCTTCTTTTATGCGATCCGCGACCTCGATACCGGGCTGATCGGCGGCATGCAGTCGTATCTGCGCATCGCGCCCGAGGTGGGCAGCATCGAGCTTGGCCACATCAACATGGCGCACCGTCTGCAACGCAGCCGTGCCGCGACCGAAGCGATGTTGCTGATGATCGGGTGGGCCTTCGACGCGGGTTACCGCCGCTTTGAGTGGAAATGTGATGCGCTCAACCTGCCCTCGCGCCGCGCCGCCGCGCGTTTGGGGCTGAGCTTTGAGGGCGTATTCCGGCAGGCCGCAATCTACAAGGGCCGCAACCGCGACACCGCATGGTTTGCCGCGATCGATGCCGAATGGCCGGTGCTCCGGGCGGCCAGTGCACGCTGGCTCGCGCCCGAAAATTTTGACCCCGAGGGTGGCCAGATCACGCGCCTGAGCGACCTTACGCGGCCACTCCTCGCCACGCGGGACCCGGTTTTGAGCTGATCTGAAACCTGCCTGTGGTCTGCACCCTGCGCGCATGATCTAGAATGCCGCGCCTTGTGCCAGACGAACGCGAACCATGGCCGCAACCCGGGCAAGGCCCGGCCCGGTGCCGGTGCCCGCCCGCTGCGCCCGCGCCAGCGAACCCGCTGCCTCGCGCAGCGCCTGGTCATGGGCGCCAAGCGCGATTCCGGCGAGAAAATGCGAGATGTAGTCGATTGCCGCGCCATCAGGGGCGGCACCGAGAACCTCGGCGACCTGCGTCAGATCATCGCGCAGCGCAAGCTGGTCTGGCCGCACGATAGCGTCTGGCACCGCATGCAGGCCCTCTGGTCGCAGGTCCGGCGGCAGCGCGCCAAGGATCAGGTTCTGAAAAGCGGCAAGGCTTTCAACAGGTTTCGCAAAAAAGCCATCGGCACCTGCCGCGAGTGCTGCCGCCTCGCCATCACTGCCACCCGAGCAGCCAAGGATCACCGTACTGCGGCCGGGTAGGGCGGCGAGCTCTGCGATCAGGTCCGCGCCAGAACCGTCCGGCAAACCAAGGTCGACGATCACGACTGCCGGGCGATAGGTTTGCAAATGCCGATGCGCCGAGCGCAGGCAATCGGCGCGCCGGATGCGTGCGCCCGAGCGCAGACACAACAGCCGCATTGCTTCGCAGGCAAAGCGGCTGTCTTCAACGACCAGCACGGTCACACCCATCAAAGGGCGTTCCGCACTTGCGGCGCGGCTGGCCAGAAAATCGGAAATGTCATTGCCCATCGCAGCCTCCGGAATCATCTCCTTTGATCAAGCACGCGAATGCCTAATCGACGGTAAACGTTGCCGGGATGTCGCGCGCAGGCTAAACCCGGTGCGACACCGAGCAGGAGAGACCGATGATCGGACGATTGAACCATGTGGCCATCGCGGTGCCCGACCTTGCCGCGGCCGTCGCGCAATACCGCGATACGCTGGGCGCCCGCGTTGGCGCGCCGCACGATGAGCCCGCGCACGGCGTGACCGTGGTTTTCATCGAATTGCCCAACACCAAGATCGAGTTGCTTCACCCGCTGGGCGAGGCGTCGCCGATTGCCGGGTTTCTGCAAAAGAACCCAGCCGGCGGCATCCACCACATCTGCTATGAGGTCGATGATATTCTCGCCGCGCGTGATCGGCTGAAGGCGGCTGGCGCGCGGGTGCTGGGCACCGGCGAACCCAAGATCGGCGCCCATGGAAAACCGGTTTTATTCTTGCATCCCAAAGACTTCAATGGATGCTTGGTGGAACTGGAGCAGGTCTGATGAACGCCACCGCTGCGGTCGTTCTGTTCGTCACGATCTGGTTCATGGTGTTCTTCATCCTGCTGCCGTTGCAGCTGAAGACCCAGGGAGAGGCAGGCGAAGTGGTGCCAGGCACGCCGTCGTCGGCGCCTTCTGCGGGTGGCATTGGCCGCAAGGCCCGGTTGACCACCGTCATCGCGGCCGTGCTTTGGGCGGTGATCGCCGGGGTCATCCTGTCGGGCTGGGTGACACTGGCCGATATCGACTGGTTCGGGCAACTCGCGCGCTAACCAATCGGTCCCGGCCGCCGCTCTTCCGACAACAGCACATTGGCTTCGACCTGCCCGATGCCGGGCAGCGTCATGATTCGCCGCCGCAGCACCCGCTCAAAGTCGGCAATGTCGCGGGCGATGATGCGCAGGCGGTAATCGAACAGGCCAAGCACATGCTGCACCGTCTGCACTTCCGGTATCGCGGTCGCTGCACGCTCGAAATCTTCCAAGGATACCCGCCCCTTGGCGGCCAGCTTGATGCCGAGGAACACGGTCACGCCGAACCCGAGCGCTGCGGTGTCGAGCACCAGCCGGTGCCCGCGCAGCACCCCGGCATCGTGCAGCCGCCGGATCCGTCGCCACGCGGCGGGCTGGCTGAGCCCGAGGCTTCGCCCCAGTGCCCCGGCACCCTGCGTCGCGTCCTGCGAAAGCGCCCGCAGGATCGCCCGGTCGATATCATCCAGATCGATCATATCGGCACACCCGAGCTGTCCTTGATGGTCGAAACCAGCATCAGCGCCTCGCTGTCGGCGATGTGCGGCAGGGTGAGAATGCGGCTGCGATAAATGTGTTGATAGTGCAATATATCACGCGCAATAACATTTAGCCGAACATCAGTTCTGCCTAAAAATGTTTGAATTTCCAATACTTCTGGCACATCGCGCGCCGCAGCCAGAAACTCATCAAAAGCACGAGGGTTGGTTTTGTCCAAGGTAAAGCGCAAGCTGACCTCCACTTCCCAGCCCAGTTTGCGCCAGTCGATCACCGCCTGTTCGCCTATGATCACGCCGCCTGCGCGCAACCTCTCCAGCCGCCGCCAGCAGGTCGCGGCGGTGACCCCGGCGCGCGACGCCAGCTCGGCCGTGGTCAGGTCTGGCTCGGCCTGCATTTGCCGCAGGATTCTGCGATCTGTGTCGTCGATCTGCATGAAAAAACCGAAAATTAAGTAAAGCGCGCATCAGACCTATCAACAAATGGGTTTTCTGTCAAAAAACGCGCAGAACATCGCCATAAGGGCTGTATTGTATCGGCATCAACTTTGCCCAAGGAGCATCCCCATGCGCGTATATTATGACCGTGACTGCGACATCAACCTGATCAAGGACAAGAAAGTGGCGATCCTCGGCTATGGCAGCCAAGGCCACGCCCATGCGCTGAACTTGCGCGATTCGGGCGCGAAAAACGTTGTGGTGGCGCTGCGCGAAGGCTCGCCCTCGGCGAAAAAGGCCGAAGCCGAGGGCCTCAAGGTCATGGGCATCGCCGAAGCCGCGGCTTGGTGCGATCTGATCATGTTCACCATGCCAGACGAACTTCAGGCGGCGACCTACAAGAAATATGTGCACGACAACCTGCGCGAAGGCGCCGCCATTGCCTTTGCCCATGGTCTCAATGTCCACTTCGGCCTGATCGAGCCCAAGCCCGGCGTGGATGTCATCATGATGGCGCCCAAAGGCCCCGGCCATACCGTGCGCGGTGAGTTTGTAAAAGGCGGCGGCGTGCCCTGCCTTGTGGCTGTGCATCAGGACGCCTCCGGCAAGGCGATGGAGCTTGGTCTTTCCTACTGCTCTGGCATTGGTGGCGGCCGCTCGGGCATCATCGAAACCAACTTCCGGCAGGAATGCGAAACCGACCTTTTTGGCGAGCAGGCGGTGCTCTGCGGTGGTCTGGTCGAACTGATCCGCATGGGGTTCGAAACCCTCGTGGAAGCCGGTTACGAGCCCGAAATGGCCTATTTCGAATGCCTGCACGAGGTGAAGCTGATCGTCGATCTGATTTATGAAGGCGGCATTGCCAACATGAACTATTCGATCTCGAACACTGCGGAATACGGCGAGTATGTGTCGGGCCCGCGCATTTTGCCTTACGATGAAACCAAGGCCCGCATGAAGGCGGTTCTGCGCGACATCCAGACTGGCAAATTCGTGCGTGATTTCATGCAGGAAAATGCGGTAGGCCAGCCCTTCTTCAAGGCCACCCGCCGCATCAACGATGAGCATCAGATCGAGAAGGTCGGCGAAAAGCTCCGCGCCATGATGCCCTGGATTTCCAAAGGCAAGATGGTGGACCGTTCGCGCAACTGATCCACGCAAAAAGAATAGGGGGCGCCTCGTGCGGGGCGCCCTTGTTCAGGTCTGCCGCGCGCCCAGCCCGGCCCGCATCAGCCCGCGCCGCACTGGCGCCAGCGCGAACATCGCAGCCAGCGCCCCCGCGCGTGCCTCGCGCAAGGGCCGCGCGCCCAGCATCGAGGCGCGGTTGAGAGCATCAATTCCCGCGACCCGCGCGGCGACCTCGGGCCAACGCCGTCGCTGATAGGCGGCCAGCATCGGCGCGCTGCCAAGGGCAAAGCGGTCGCGCTCGGCAAGGTTCAGCAAACAGGTAAGGTCGGCGAGGCTCATGTTCAGCCCCTGCGCGCCGATCGGCGGCACCACATGTGCGGCTTCGGCCATCAGCGCGCTGCGCTGGCCTTGAAATCGCTCGGCAATCTGGCTGATCATTGGCCAGAGCGCGCGCCCGGTGACCAGTTTCAGCGGCCCGAGAATGCCGCAAGACCGCTCTAGCAACGCCGCCTCGAACACCGCCACCGGAAGCGCCGCCAGCCGTTCGGCCTCGGGGCCGCGCTCCATCCAGACGATGGCAGAGGCGGGCACCCCCTCGCGGTCGGGCAGCGGCACCAGCGTGAACGGCCCGCCCGAGCGGTGGATTTCGGTGGAGATATTGCCATGCGGCAGCGGGTGGGTCACCGAAAACGCCAGCGCCTTTTGCCCGTAATGCGTGGTGCGCACGCCGATGCCAAGTGCCCGCCGCACCGGGCTGCCACGCCCGTCCGCCGCTATCAGCAGCCGCGCCCGCAGCCGCGCGCCATCGCTCAGCGTCACCTGCGCCTCGCCCTCGCGGGTGAAAACCGCATGGGTGGCGATGCCGGGGCGAAAGCTCACCCCCGCCAGCCCCGACAGATGCGCCTCCATTTCGCGCCGGATCAGCCAGTTTGGCAGGTTCCAGCCAAACGGCGCGTCCGAGAGGTCGGCGGCGTCAAAATCGCGCTGCATCCGCGCACCCGCCTCGTCGGCTTCGATGATCCGCATCACCTGCAAGGGGGCCGCATGGGCCGCAAGGCGTGGCCAGAGGCCGACCCTGCGCAGAAGTTCAACCGAGGGCTGCATCAGCGCAGTTGAGCGCATGTCGGCGCCCGCTGCCGTCTCATCGGTAATCGGCGGTGCCGGGTCGATGCAGGCGACGCTGAACCCCAGCGCGGCAAACCCCGCCGTCGCCGCCATGCCGGCGATGCCGCCGCCCGATACCACGATGTCGAACTGTTCTGCCATGGCGCCCCCTTGGCGCTGAACATAGGGCCCGCTCGCGGTGCGGCCAAGCCTCAGCGGCCGAGCCTGGCCAGAAAGCCCGCAAGGTCGCTGGTGTGGTGCTGAATATGCGGCGCCTCCACCGCGGCCTCGGCCACATGCACAGTGCACATGCCAAGGTCGAAGGGCACCGCAAGGTTGCGCGGGTCATCCTCGAACATTGCCGCGCGGCGCGGCGCAAGGCCCGCGCGCGCGAATACCGCCGCATAGGCGGCGGCATCGGGTTTGGGGTGGAAATCGGCGTGCTCGACACCGTAAACGCCGTCGAAAAGCCCGGTCAACCCCCGTGCCGCCAGCACCTTTTCTGCGTAGGGCGAAGAGCCGTTGGTGAACACGAACCGCCGCCCCGGCAGTTCTGCGATGCCCGCGCGCAAGGCAGGGTCTGGCGTCAGCGTGGCAAACGAAATCTCGTGCACCTCGGTCAGATAGGGGCCGGGGTCCACCCCGTGTTCGCGCATCAGGCCAGCCAGTGTGGTGCCGTAGCGCAGCCAGTAGTGGCGGCGCAGGCGGTCGGCCTCGGGCCGATCGACGCCCAGAGATGTCATGACAAAGGCGGTCATCCGCACCTCGATCTGCTCGAAGAGCCGCGCCGAGGGCGGGTAAAGCGTGTTGTCGAGGTCAAAGACCCAGTCGGTCACATGTGCAAAATCGTCGGTTTTCATGCGGCGGACCCTAGCGGCGGCGCGCCGCGCCTGCAAGCCGCGCTATCGGCTTGTCAGCGGGGGGGCGCGCGGCATAATCTCTGCCCCCAATCCATGCGGGGCCGCCGATGCAGAAAGACGCCTACACACTTATCCTCGAAGCGATCGACGCCGGGGTTTACCGGCCGGGCGACCGGCTGGTGGAATCGGAACTGGCCGATCGGCTTGGTGTTTCGCGCACGCCCGTGCGCGAGGCGCTGCAACGGCTGGAGACTCAGTCGATGTTGGCCCGTGACGGGCGCAGCCTGATCGTCGCTTCGCTCGATCACAACCAGCTGGCCGAACTCTATGCGGTGCGGGCCGAGCTGGAGGGGCTGGCCGCGCGGTTGGCCGCGCGCCACGCCTCGCCCGAAGAGGTGCGCGTGCTGGGCGACATGGTGGTTGAAGACCGCGCCCATATCGGCGACCCGGTGGCGCTCAGCCGCGCCAACAAGCGCTTTCACCGCCAGATCCACCTTGCGTCGCACAACCGCTATCTGGTGGCGCAGCTTGACCTCGTGCACCGTTCCATGGCGCTTTTGGCGACCACTTCGCTTGCCGCCGAGGGCCGGGGCGAAACCGCGCTGGCCGAGCATCAAGCCATTGTCGATGCCATAGCTGCGGGTGACGGCGAGGCGGCGCAATTGGCCCTTCGCGCGCATATATCGAAGGCTTTCGAAACGCGGCTCAAGCTCGACGCTGCCGGCGTTGTACGCCCACGCGGCTAGGGTTGTGGCCGCATTTGCACCGCAGTTGTGGCGGCCACAGGCAGCGCAGCGGCGTGGTCGAACAGCCCATGTGTGGTCTTGTCCCAGTAGAAGGGCCGCACCGCGACCTCGTAAATTGCTTTCCATGCGGCCAGCGCGCCGAGCGGAAAGTAGAGGTTGAGCAGCGGCAGCCAGACCCAGAGGTGCCGGTGTTCGCGGCCCCGCACCGCCCATGCTGCAACACCCAGCGTGATGATCTCGGAAACAACGAACAACCCGGTCATTGCGGCAAGCCCCGCATCACCCACCAGACCGTGCAGCGGGTGGCCAACCCCAAGCGCCAGCAGCGCCAGCAGCCAGAGCACCGGCGCCAGAAGGTATTGCGAAAGCGAACCCAGAAACAGCACCTGAAAGCCCCAAAACCGCCACGCCCCAAGCTGCCGCCAGAGCAGCGCGGGGTCGCGCATATGCACGCCCCAGGTCATCGCGTAACCCTTGAGCCAGCGCGAGCGCTGGCGCACCCATGGCAGCACTCGGCAGTTGGCCTCTTCATGGGTGACGGTGGCGATCAGCTCGGTGCGGTAGCCATGCCGCGCAAGGCGGATGCCAAGGTCGGCGTCTTCGGTAACGTTATGCGCATCCCATCCGCCAAGCGCCTCGATGGCGGCGCGCCGGAAGAACAGCGTGGTGCCACCAAGCGGCACAACCAGCCCCAGCCGCGCCAGCCCCGGCAGCATGGCGCGGAACCACGCGGCGTATTCGGCGGTAAAGCAGCGTGCCAGCCAGTTGGTGCGCGGGTTGTAGTAATCGAGCACCCCTTGCAGGCAGGCCACCTCGGGGCCGCGCTGGTGAAAACGGCGGACCACGGCATGTATCTGGTCGGGGTCGGGCGCATCTTCGGCGTCATATACGCCAATGATCGTGCCTCGGCAGAAATTGAGCGCGAAGTTCAGCGCGCGCGGCTTGGTGCGGATCGGGCCATCGGGCACCACGATCACCCGCGCCCAATGCGGCAGCCGGGTGCGCGCCAGCACCGTGCGGGTAGCGGTGTCATCTTCCTCGACCACAAGCAGCACATCAAGCAATTCGCGCGGGTAGCTCAGCCGTGAAAGGCGGTGCAGCAGCCGCCCGGAAATGTCGTGCTCGTGCAGCAGCGGCACCATTAGCGAAACAACCGGCAGCCGGGCGATGGCTGGGGGCGGCAGCGCCGCCAGCCTGCGCTCGCGGGCGCCGCCGACAAGCTCGGCCACGAACGCCGCAAGCTTCAGCGCGCTGCCCGCCGCGAGGGTCACGATCGCCCAGAAGGTCAAGACCGCAAAGCTTGCGACCGGCGCCAGCCACAGCGCCAGCGTGACCGCCACCAGCGCCAACCAGGCAAACAACTGCGTCTTGGGGCCGTTCATTGTGCGGCAGCTTTCGGTCGGGGCCACCAGCGTTTCGGCGCGGCGGATCAGCGCGGTCTGGCGCCGCGCAAGCAGCGCCGCGTGGATCGCGGTTTCCGCTGCGATCACCATCGCGTAGGGCGCCATCGCCTCGGGCAGCGTTTCGCGCAGGCGCGCGAAATCTTCGGGCCGCGCGGTGGCGATTACGGTGCAGCCTGCCACCCGCCGCCACGGCACCATGCCTTGCCGCAGGCAAGCCTCGGCACCGATTCGGTCGATCAGCCTTGGGTCGGGCAACTCGGCGACCGGGTCGATCACCGCAGCCTGCCACTGCGCCGCCAGCGCTGCCATCAGATCCGCCTCGCGCACCCAACCATGCGCAAGCAAGATGTCCCCCAGCCGCACCTCTTGCCGCTTGCGCAACACCAGCGCCTTAAGCAGGTCTTCGGGCGAAACCGCCCGCATTTCCAGCAGGATCTGCCCGAGCGGAGGCCGCGCCGGCCGTTCGCGCCGCGCCAGAGACGCGGCATCCGACGGGCCGCGCGCGGCGGTAGAGACGGGCGAAGGGGCGGGGGCGAGCATGAAAGCGGCCAGAGTTGCGGGCGACCCGACCACTCTCGCGGTTCATGATTAATGAAACGTTAAGGCGCGCCCGAGCTGCCGCCGTCAAAGGTCAAACTGCGCGGCGCAGCCGCATCGCTTCGGCAAACCGCTCGAACAGATAGACGCTGTCTTGCGGGCCGGGGCTGGCCTCGGGGTGGTATTGCACCGAGAACACCGGGCGCTCGGCCATGCGGATGCCGCAGTTCGAGCCGTCAAACAGGCTCACATGTGTTTCCAGCACACCTTCGGGCAGGGTCTGGCTGTCAACTGCAAAGCCGTGGTTCATCGAAGTGATCTCGACCTTGCCGGTTTCGATGTCCTTCACGGGGTGGTTGGCGCCGTGGTGGCCGTGGTTCATCTTTACGGTCTTGGCGCCAAGCGCCAGCGCCAGCATCTGATGGCCAAGGCAGATGCCGAACAGCGGCAGATCGGCCGCCAGCACACCCTGAATCATCGGCACCGCATAGGTGCCGGTCGCCGCCGGGTCGCCGGGGCCATTCGACAGGAAAACCCCCTCGGGGTTCAGCGCCAGCACATCCTCGGCAGTGGCCGAGGCGGGCAGCACGGTCACTTCGCAACCGCTCGAGGCGAGACAGCGCAGGATGTTGCGCTTGGCGCCATAGTCGATGGCGACCACGCGCAGCCCCGGCCCTTCGCGCCGGATATAGCCCGCAGGCCATGCCCAGCGCATTTCATCCCAGCGGTAGCTTTGCGCGCAGGTGACCTCTTTCGCCAGATCGAGGCCGACAATTCCGCTCCAGTCGCGGGCCTTCCCGACCAGCGCTGCCACGTCGAACTGCCCCTCGGGGTCGTGTCCCAGCGCCACATGTGGCGCGCCCTGCTGGCGAATAGCGCGGGTCAGGCGGCGGGTATCAATGCCGCCCACGCCAATGCGCCCGCGCCGCTCCATCCAGCCGACCAGATCACCGGTGGCACGCCAGTTGGAAGGCTCGGTCGGATCCCACTTTACCACCATGCCGGCGGCGACGGGCAGGGCGGCCTCGTCATCTTCATCGGTCACGCCGACATTGCCGATATGAGGGAAGGTGAAGGTCACGACCTGCCCTGCATAGGAAGGGTCGGTCATGATTTCCTGATAGCCTGTCATCGCGGTGTTGAACACCAGCTCTGCCACCGTCTCGCCGGTGGCGCCAAAACCGCGCCCGAAGAATACCGAGCCATCGGCAAGCGCGATGCAGGCGGTCGGCTTTTCAAAGGTGGGGCGGCTGGCGGGCATGGGCGACTCTCCCGAGCTAAATCTGGCCGAACCTAAAGGCGTGGGCGGTGGCGGTCAAGGCCCAGAGGCGGAATGGCTTTCATATGCATTTCAATGGGTTAGATTGGTTGTGCCCGGCCACGCATTCCGCTATGCTCGGGGTTCATGCGGCAAAGGGGTGATTGCCATGGAATTGCGCGAACGGATCGGCGAGGCGCTCAAGGATGCGATGCGCGCAAAATCGGCCGAGCGGCTTTCGACGCTGCGGTTGATCAACGCCGCAATCAAGGACCGCGAGATTGCGCTGCGCAGCGATCCCGATGGCGACACCGTGGGCGAAGCCGAGATCATCGCAATCCTGGCGCGGATGATCAAGCAGCGGCACGAAAGCGTGCGTGCCTATGAAGAGGGCGGCAGGCTGGAGCTTGCCGAAAAGGAAGCCGACGAAATCAAGGTGCTGGAAGAGTTTCTGCCGCGCCAGATGGACGCGTCCGAGGTGACCGCGGCGATCGAGGCGGCGGTAACCGCCACCGGCGCCACCGGCATTCGTGATATTGGTCGGGTCATCGCCGAACTGAAAACCCGCTATGTGGGTCAGATGGATTTTGGCGCGGTCGGCCCCTTGGTCAAGGCGCGGCTGACCTAGGGCCGCGCCGGCGCGGCGTCTGGCGCCCCGCGGCAAATGGCATGGCGCTAGCGCGGGGTCACGCCCCGCAGCCGTTCCGACCTGCGGCGCAACAGCTCGACCGTGGTCAAAAGCGCCACCGAGATGATCACGAGAATTGTCGCCACCGAAAGGATCTGCGGGCTGATCTGCTCGCGGATGCCGTTCCACATCTGCCGCGGAATCGTCTGCTGCGTGTGATCGGCCACGAACAGCACCACCACCACCTCGTCAAACGAGGTGACAAAGGCGAACAGCGCGCCCGAAATCACCCCCGGCATGATCAGCGGCATCACCACCTTGAAAAAGGTGGTTCGGGGGTTGGCACCAAGCGCCGCCGAAGCGCGGGTCAAAGATTGGTCAAAGCCGACCAGCGTGGCGGTCACGGTAATGATGACAAAGGGAATGCCAAGCGTGGCATGTGCCAGGATCACCCCGACATAGGTGCCCGCAAGCTTGCCGCAATCGGACGGCAGGCCGATGAACCCCAACAGCCCGCAGGGGTGCGAGTAGAAGAAGAAAAGCCCGGTCGCGGTGATGATCAGCGGAACGATCATCGGCGAGATCAGCACCGCCATGATCAGCCGGCGATAGGGCATCTCGGGCCGCGAAAGGCCAAGTGCGGCCAGTGTGCCCAGCACCGTTGCCAGGATGGTGGCAAAAAAGCCGATGATGATCGAATTCTTGGCCACTCGCACCCAGGTTGTGTTGTGCCACACATCCGACCACCACGAAGCATTGCGCGGCGCATCGGGCGCCTGCATGCCGAAAGTCAGCAGGCTGTCATACCAGCGCAGGCTGTAGCCCGCAGGGTCGAGCGACACCATCTTGTCGGTAAAGCTGAAATAGGGCTCGGCGTTGAATGACAGCGGAATGATGACAATGATCGGCGCGATCAGGAACAGAAAGATCAGCGTGCAGATGACCAGATAGGTCACGCGCCAGATCCGTTCGAGCGGGCTTGCGTAGGAAGGAAGCGCCATCGGTTACCCCAGCTTCATGTTGTCGATGCCCACCAGCCGGTCATAAAGCCAGTAAAGCACCAGCACGCCGAACAGCAGGATGCTCGCAAGCGCTGCCGCAAGCGACCAGTTGAGCGATTTCTGCATATGGAAGGCGATCAGATTCGAGATCAGCTGGCCGTCAGCACCCCCGACCAGGGCCGGCGTGATGTAGTAGCCGACCGCGAGGATAAAGACCAACAGCGCCCCCGCACCAACGCCCGGCAGGGTTTGCGGCAGATAGACCCGGCGAAACGCTGTCCACGAGGTTGCGCCCAGCGACCGGGCCGCGCGCACATACGAAGGCGGGATCGGCCGCATCACGGAATAGAGCGGCAGCACCATGAACGGCAGCAGAATATGCGTCATTGCCACAATGGTGCCAATGCGGTTGTACATCATCTGAATGCGCCCATCCTCGCCGATGATGCCGATTGCCACCATCAGATCGTTCACCACGCCCTGACTTTGCAGCAGCACCATCCATGACGTTGTGCGCACCAGCAACGACGACCAGAACGGCAGCAGCACCAGCACCATCAGCAGGTTCGATTTCGCCAGCGGCAAGGTTGCCAGCAGGTGCGCGATCGGGAAGGCGAGCACAAGGCAGATCGCGGTGATTGCCGCAGACAGGCCCAAGGTGCGCATGAACAACATCACATAGACGCGCTGGTTTTCGTCAATGCGGACGATAGCGCCAGTGGCGTCGCGCGTGAGGTCGAGCGCGTTGAGGTAGAAGTCGCCGGTAAAGCCCGACGCGGCCGAACGCATCGCGCGCCAGATCATCGGGTCGCCCCATTTCTTGTCGGCAGCAATCAGCGCTTCGCGGTAAGGCGGCGCGAGCCTGTCGGCATTACGCACGGTCGAGGTGAACAGCGACCGGGTGCCGGGCACATCGTAGTTGATGCGTTCGCCAACCGCCCCGCCAGCGCGCGTTTCTTTCAGGTGCACAAGGTCAGCCGCGAGCGCGCCATAGGCGGCCTCATCGGGTATCGTGCCCAGTGGATTGGCCGCGAACCACGCTGAAATGTTGGTCATCAGCGGGATCACTTCGCCGGTATCGCGGTTTTCGTATTCGATGAAACCGGGGTTGTAGACCGACTGAAACAGCATCTGCCCGATCGGCACCACGAAGGTGATGACGACAAACAGAAACAGCGGCGCCACCAGCAGAAAGGCGCGGCGGCGCAGCTGTGATTGCGACCGGGCCAGCGCCGATTTCAGCGGTTGGCCGTCAGCGGTGGTCAAAAGGGCGGTAGCGTCAGACATGGGGCAGGGCTTTCAGGGCGAAGGGGTGGGGCGGCACCCGGCGGGTGCCGCCCCCGTTTTGCAGCTTAACCGGCCAGCCAGGCGGCGAAGCGGGCGTTCAGCTCGGAATCATGGTCAGCCCAGAATTCGAAGTCGGTCAGCAGCGCGTTACCCAAGTTGGCCGGGTTGGTGGGCATGTGCGGCGCCATCTCGGTCTTGCCGTCCTGATAGAGGCCGACCAGTGCCGCCGACGATTTGCGCGCCGGGCCATAGCTGATCCACTTCGCCTGATCGGCAAGGCGCTGGGTGTCGGTCGAGAAGGCAAGAAACTTGAGCGCGTCTTCAAGGTGCGGTGCGCCCTTGGGAATAGCCCAGAGGTCGAAGTCCATGTATTGCCCATCCCAGACGATCTGGAACGGTTTGCCTTCGGCGGCGATCGCATCGAAGATACGGCCGTTGTAGGCGGTTGCCATGATCACTTCGCCGTCAGCCAGCAGCTGCGCCGGTTGCGCGCCCGCTTCCCACCAGACGACCGAATCCTTGATGGTGTCGAGCTTGGCGAAGGCGCGGTCTACGCCTGCGGGGGTGCCGAGCACGTCATAGACTTCGGCCGCAGGCACGCCATCGGCCATCAGCGCCATTTCCAGCGTCGATTTCGGGCCCTTCTTCAGGCCGCGCTTGCCGGGGAATTTCGCGGTGTCGAACAGATCGGCAATCGTCGCAGGCGCTTCGCCGGTGAATTTCGAGGCGTCATAGGCAAAGACGGTCGACCAGAAGATGGTCGCAACCGCGCATTCCGACAGCGCGCCGTCAAGGAAGTCTTCGGTGGCCGGGGTGCCATCGGGTGCGGGCGGCAGAATTGCCGGGTCGATCGGTTCCAGCAGGCCCTCGTCGCACATGCGCACGGCATCTGACAATTCTATGTCAAAGAGATCGCCGGTCACGTTCTTGGCCTCGACCTGCGCTTTCAGCGGCACCACCGGGTTGTCGGCGTCGATCGAGTTGACCTTGATGCCGGTCAGCGCGGTGAAGGGCTTGTGGTAGGCTTCAACCTGGCTCTTGGTGTAGGCGCCACCCCACGAGATGACGTTGATTTCCTGCGCGCTGGCAGCGGCGCCGGCGGCGATCAAGGCGGTTGTAAGGATCAGGGTCGTCTTCATTTCAGTCTCCCGGTTGGTTGCTAAAGCGTTGACTTTTCGTCAGCATTGGCCGCGGTTGTCGCGGCAGAAACGGGTGCAGGCGCAAGCCCGCACCCGGAAACTCAAAGCGGGTCGAGCGCGCGCGCGTCTTGCGGGTGCCAGCCGATGCGCACCGACTCGCCCGGCGAAAGTTTGGTTTGCCCGAGCGTGTTGCGCATCTTCATCACGAAATCCGAAGAGCCCGCCACATGCAGCCGCGCGCGCAAAATGTCGCCCATATAGATCACCTCGATCACCTCTGCGGCAATCATATGGGCGCCCTCGGGCATCATTTCCGGCTTGAACTCCACCCGTTCGGGGCGGATCGAGACCAGTGTTTTCTGGCCCTTGTGGGTTACGTTCACGGGCGTGGCGTCAATCACCTCGCCGGTGGCCAGCCGCACCAACGCCTTGTTGCCCTCGATCTGTTCGACCACGCCGGGCAACTTGTTGTTCTCTCCGATGAACTGCGCCACAAAGCTGTTGCGCGGGCGTTCATAAAGCTCATCTGGCGCATCAAGCTGCTGGATCACGCCATCGTTGAACACTGCGACGCGGTCGCTCATCGTCAGCGCTTCGCCCTGATCGTGCGTGACATAGACCACTGTCAGCCCGAGACTGTCGTGCAGGTGCTTGATTTCAAACTGCATGTGTTCGCGCAGCTGCTTGTCGAGCGCGCCCAGCGGCTCGTCCATCAGCACCAGCTTGGGGTCGAACACCAAGGCCCGGGCAAGTGCGATGCGTTGCTGCTGGCCGCCCGAAAGCTGCGCCGGGCGCCGGTGGGCAAAGGCGCCCATCTGCACCATGTCGAGCGCGCGCTTGATCTTGGCCTCACGTTCCGATTTTCCCATGCCGCGCACTTCCAGCGGAAATGCAAGGTTCTCGCCCACCGACATGTGCGGAAAGAGCGCGTAATTCTGGAACACCATGCCAATGCCGCGCTTGTGCGGCGGCACCTGATTGATCGGCTGCCCATCGAGGCGAATTTCGCCATGTGTGGCGGTTTCAAACCCGGCAAGCATCATCAGACAGGTGGTCTTGCCCGACCCCGAAGGGCCCAGCATGGTCAGAAACTCACCCTTGCCGATTGCCAAATTCAGATCTTTGACGACCAGCGACACCCCGTCATAACTTTTCTGGACACGGTCGAAGACAACAAAACCTTCGCCGGCAACGGCGGCATTGCTTGCAGTCACATCGGGCTCCCCGTTCATTTTTTTCTTGTCGTCTCTTGCCGCAACTAAATCGAAAGCCAGATCAGATTTCAACCAATCTGTTCGGGCGGTCGGGCGTAGCAAGGCCGCGCGGCCATTAGTTTGCGGGTTGGCGGGGGCTAACCGATCAAAAACGGCACACGGCGCCGATTTTGCGACCAGCGGAAAAAAGCCGCAGCCGTAACGTCACGCCGCCCAAGCATCGGGCGCGCGACAGGGCCATAAGCGGCGGCGACCGGGGCGCGACCCAACAGACCGGGGGCCAGTTTTGGCATCAATGCCAGCAGCGAAAGGCGGTTTTCAGGCGCAAGTGCCGCCAGCGCCATCGGCCCTGGCCAGAGCGATTCGGCCAGGGCACCTTCAGCGTGGATCAGCGCGTGCCGGGGCAAGAGCAGGTGGTGATAGGCAACCCCCCGGCAGCCCCGCATTGGGCGCGCAAGGCGCGCGTTTGCCAGTGCCAGATGCCCCGCACGCACCAGTGCGCCGCCGCCTTCAGGCACCCAGAGCGCATGTTGCGCCGAAACCCGAAGCGGGCGGGCGTTGCCCAAGACCCCGGCGCCAAGCTCGATCGGGCGCAGATTGGGGTGCCGCTGCAATTCGTTCATGCCGAGCCGCCGCGCGGCGACCCAAAGCACCGGCTGCGGCCCCTGATCGAGCGTTTCCACCAGATTGCCGGGCCTCAGGTCTTCGACCGGGCGCGGGCCTTTTGGTGTGCCGATCATCGTGCCCGCGACAAAGCAGGGTATGCCCATCGCGTGCAGCGCGCTGGCCGAACCGACCGCCGCCGGGCTGACCCCGAGCAGAGTGACCGACTCTCCGCCCGGAAAGCAAAGCACCGCATTGCCAGCGCCATCTTCGGCAACCGTCACATCCCAAGCGTTGACCGGGTTGCCTGCGGCATCGATCAGGTCGGACACATCCAGTTGGTCAACGGTTAACGCACCTGCCAGATCCATGTTGAAATCGGTGACGATATCGCTGCCCGAGCCGTTGGAAAGGGCAAGCGTATCGGCGCCTTCACCGAGAGTGATCGTGTCATTGCCAGCGCCGCCCGCGATCAGGTCGTTGCCCGCGCCGCCTGAAAGCGTGTCGTTGCCGCCGCCGCCGTATAGCGTGTCGTTCCCTGACCCGGCGGTTATGGCGTCTGCCCCATTGCCGCCATGAAACAGGATCGGGTCGCTGGCCCAGGTGAATGTGTCACCGAGGTTTGACCCCCAGATCTCTTCAATCTCGTGAAAGGTCAGCTTTCCGCCAGCGGAGATGCCGCGCAGGTCAACCGTATCCCAACCACGGCCACCCCAAACCGTATCGCTGCCATAGTCCGATACGAAGCCAAACGTGTCATTGCCGTCGCCCCCCGCCAGCAGATCGTTGCCGACCCCGCCTGAAAGCGTGTCGTTGCCCGCGTCGCCCCAGAGCTGATCGTCGCCAGCGCCGCCGAGCAGCGAATCGTCTCCGTCACCGCCCGATATGTTGACCCCGTCCGTGGTGGCCTCGGCATTGAGCGTGTCGTTGCCTGCGCTCAGCCAAAGGTCTTCGATCTGGCTGAATGTGCCCGAGGCAACGCCGCCGATGTAGGTGTATGTTCCCGCCTCGTTGGCCGAATATGTGACCGAAACCCCGACCTTGGGGCTGTTCGATGCCAGCGAAAGCGTGTCACTGCCAATGCCGGTTTCGCCGCCGATGATGGTGTCTCCGGTGCCCGAAAACTCATCTATCCAGAACTGGTCGGCATCGGCGCCGCCCGACATGCTATCAGAGCCCGCGCCGCCGACAATGCCATCCCGGCCCGCGCCGCCCAAGATGGTATCGTTGCCGGCACCACCCTCGATCCAGTCATCGCCCGCCCCGCCGGTGATAAGATCGGCGCCGCCCTCGCCATAAAGGTCAATGCCCAACCCCGCACTGCTCGCGTTGATCGTGTCGGCGTAATCGGTGCCGCCAATCGCTTCGATGTTGTTGAAAACGCCGAAGCCGTCGGTGCCAACATAGTCGTAGCTGCCAGACCCCGAACCCGAAAACGTAACGACCACGCCTTGCGTGCCGATCCAGTTGCCAAACCAGACCGCGTCCCAATCGGTGCCACCGTCGATATTGGTGGTGTTGTGGTCGTCGGAAACCCAGAATTCGTCGTTGCCCGCACCGCCACTTAGGTTATCGTTGCCGACCCCGCCTGAAAGCGTGTCGTTGCCCGCGTCGCCCCAGAGCTGATCGTCGCCAGCGCCGCCGATGATGTAGTCGTCACCAGCGCCACCGTAGACCTGATCGTTGCCATCTTCGCCGTCCCAGTCGCCAAACTGGTCATTGCCATCACCAAGATAGACGGTGTCGTGCCCGGCGCCGCCCATGACGGTATCGTTGCCCGCATTGGTGGTGATGCTGTCATTGCCGCCGCCGCCCAGAATACTGTCGGCGTAGGCGCCGCCCACGATTGTATCGGCCAGCGCGGGGTTCTGATTGGGGGTGGCGAGAGCAGAATATAGGGGTTGCGTCGCCCCGGCCACTTCAAACGCCGTGGCGATCTGGTAGGTAACGCCAGGCTCGAGCTGCTTGTCGGAAACGTAGCCGGTAACGACACCGCCAACCGAAACCTCGAAAACGGTGATGGTGCCAACCACCGGGTCGGTGAAGGTTGCGCCAAAGGTCAGCCGGACCGCGCCTGAGGCGATGGTTGCACCCGCCGCGTTCCTGACCACCGCGCTTTGGGTGGCATCGAGCGCGCCGCCAGCCGCACCGTTGAAAGTTGTGTCGTCGTCAGTAATGGTGAATGTCAGCTTGCCCGACGCCGCGACAAATGCCGGATCGAGCATGAACTGCGATCCGACCGTGGGCGTGCCGCCGCCCGCCAGCAAGAAATCTGACGCGGAAAACCCGCCCAGAACATAGGTTGACATCGTGCCCCATCCACGCAGGGCAGTGGTGCGGTCGAAAAGACTCGAACTTTCACGGGTGTTACCCCACAGCGACCTCAACGCTGCGCGTCTACCAATTCCGCCACGACCGCACGCCTAGGCTTGGTGGCGCGGTGTTTAGCCGAGCCTCGGGGCGAAGGAAAGCGGTTTTTCATCTCTGGCGCGCAATTGCGTCGGCCAAGAAAAAAGCCGGGGGGCGCTCTGCCCCCCGACCCGAAATTTGCGCGCCAACCCTTAGCGGAAGAACAGCGCGGGCAGGGTGAGGATGGTGACCAACCCGGTTGCCACGCCGACCGGTTGTGCCACTGCCGGCACATCAGCCGCTGCCTGAACCTCGATCGGTGCGGGCACGATAACCGGCGCGGGGGCCGCCACCGCGACAGGTGCGGGGCTTGGAACCGGCGCGGGGGTCGGAACCGGCGCGGGGGCCGCCACGGCCACAGGCACGGGCACGGGCACCGGAACCGGCGCGGGCGCCGGGGCAACGGCGAAGGTCGGCAGGCCAGCGGGGGCAGGCGCCACCGGCGCCAGCAGGTCGCTGCGTCCGCCAAGCGTGTAGGCCGCTTTGCGGATCAGGTCGGTGCGTTCGGGTTGCCCCGGCGCAAACACCGCGGCACTGCCCGAGGCCAGTGCATCAAGCCCGTTCTGGTACCAGTCGAGCGCCAGATCGGGGCGCGCCGTGGTGCCAAAGCCCATCGCAAGATGGTGGCCGATCAACTCGCTGTAGACCCGCTCGCCAAGCGCGGTCAGCAACAGCGCCGATCCGATTGCAACATCCATGTTGTCGGTGCGGTAGCCGACCGACAGGCAGATCTTCGAGGTCGCGGCCAGCTGCACCGGCGCCATCCCGCTGGCCAGCGCAAAGCTGGAAACGCCTGCCAGCACCTCGCTGCGCGAGCGCAGCGACAGCGCCGCCACATGCTCGGCCATCGCCGGTCCGAAGCCTGCGCATTGTGCCGCAATATCGGCCGCCGAAACGCCCGCGATCTTCGCGGCCGCCTCTTCGCCCTGCGTGACCGCATAGGTCCGCGCCAGGCAGAACTGTTCGCTCAGTGCCTGCTGCGGGTCGGTCATCGACGCGGCGGTAATGAAACCACCGTTGCTCGAGGTCACAAGGCTGACCCGGTTGCAATGCGAAGCCAGCGAGGCCTGCACCACCGTGCCACCAAGGAAGGTCGGCAGGCCCGGCGCTGCGGGTGCGGGTGCAACCGGGGCCGGCGTGATGACCGGAATCGGTGCCGGGGTCGGCTCGGGCGCAGGCGTGGGCACTGGCGCCGGGGTGACGGCCTTGTTGAATTCGGGTGCGGTTGGCGCCTTGTTGATCACCCCCGGCACCGGGCTGACCCCCATCGCTTCATCACGCCAGATCACCAAGAGCCCGCGCATCCCCATCGGGTTGGTGGCTGCCTGCTGCATCGTCAGCGCCCCGCCCGCGACCGCGCGATGATACGAGCTGACCAGATGCGAACGCTCGAATTCTGTCAGCTGACCGGTCGGCGTATAGCCCAGCACAATCTGGTAATCACTGATCGCGCGGCGCGATTGCTGGCCCAGCACGCCATCAGGGGTGCCGGTGTTGAAGCCGAAATGGTTAAGCGCGACCTGCACTTCACGGTTGGCCGCGCGCTGCGCCGTGTTGGCGGCGGTATTCGCGTTGCGATTTGCATTGTTGCGCGCTGCTTCGTTGATGATGGCCCCGCCGATCAACCCGCCGATCAATCCACCCACCAGCCCGTTATCGGCCATTGCTACCCCCGCAGGGGTCACGCCCAGTGCTGCGATCACCGGCAGCATTGCAATTCTTTTCGAGATCATCTCAACTCTCCTCCTGACTACGGGCCGCCGCTGGTGGTTCGGACGAACCGATCACGCGGGCAACACACCAGAGCCCGAACATGGGGCGCCTTGCGGCGCAATTCTTCGCCCGAATCGATTCCAGATCAAGTTTGAATGCTCAATAACTTGGCAAATTGGCCCAAACGGAGAAGAAAATTGGTGGAATGGATCACCGCAACGGCCCCGGTGCCATACCCCGAGGCGCTTGCCTTCATGGAGGCGCGGGTTGATGCCATATCGCAAGGCCGCGCCGATGAGGCGGTCTGGCTGCTGGAACACCCGCCGCTTTACACCGCAGGCACCTCTGCCAAGGCCGCCGATCTGCTCTGGCCCGACCGGTTTGCGGTTTATGCGACCGGGCGGGGCGGGCAATACACCTACCACGGGCCCGGTCAACGCGTGGTTTATGTGATGCTCGACCTCAACCGCCGCGGCCGCGACGTGCGCCGTTTTGTTTGCGCGCTGGAAGACTGGGTGATCGCCACCCTTGCCGAATTCAACGTGTTGGGCGAGCGGCGCGCGGGCCGGGTCGGGGTCTGGGTGACGCGGCCCGACAAGGCGCCACTGCCCGATGGCACCCCGCGCGAAGACAAGATCGCCGCAATCGGGGTGAAGCTGCGCAAATGGGTCAGCTTTCACGGCATCTCGATCAACGTCGAACCCGACCTCGGGCATTTCGGCGGCATTGTGCCCTGCGGCATCTCGGGGCACGGCGTTACCAGCCTTGTCGATCTCGGCCTGCCGGTGACGATGGCCGATCTCGACGCCGCGCTGATGGCTACTTTCGACCGATGCCTGCCCGCGCCGCCGCGCACATCTGCGTGAGGCAATGCAGCTGCGACACAAGGGCGCCTGTCCAATCGGGGCGTGAAGTCTAAGGTTCGCGTGGTCAATATGAAGGGGGCCGGAATGCGCGGAATTCAGATGGTTGTTGCGGCAGCAGTGCTGGCGGTGGTTGCCGTCGCCGCCGTGGTGTTCATGCTCGACCGCAAACCAACCCCCGCAGCCATCCCCACCGCCAGCCCGCCCGCAAGCGCGGTCATCGGTGCCGAAGAACGGATTGCGGCGGCGCTGGTGGCCCTTGCGGCGGCGGGGCCCGCCGAAGTTACCCCTGCGAATCGGCGCGAGTTTTACCTGCAATGCCGCCCCTGCCATTCGGTCACCCAGCCAGACGGCACGGTGATCCTTCAGGGCTCGGGCCTCGGCCCCGATCTCTATGGCATCATCGACCGCCCGGCGGCGCGGCAAGAGGGTTTCGCCTATTCCGATTCGATGCGCGAAGCGGGGGCCAAGGGGCTGGTCTGGACCGTCGAAAACATCCTGCGCTATTCGTTCAACCCCAAGCGCTTCCTGCGCGATTACACCGGCGACCCGAAGGCCGAAGGCACCATGGTCTATTCGCTGACCAAGGCGCACGCGCCGCTGATCACCTATCTGCGCGCAGTCGGGCCGCAGCCCTAAGCCGTCGCTGGCGGCGATGCAATTTTGCACACGACCGCGAAAAATTTAACGATTTCTGAACCCGACGGTGGTTTTTCTGCTATCCGGGAACCCGTCGCCGTTGGCGCGGCCCGCGCAGCGCCACCCGCCTGCCTGAATTGACACCAAACCAAGGACCGGATGATGAGGAACCTCTTTACCGCCGCCGCCGCCGTTCTGGCATGTGCCACCCCCGTTCTGGCCGATGGTGACATCGAAACCGGCAAGAAATCCTTCAACCTGTGCAAGGCGTGCCATTCGGTCATCACCCCTGCTGGCGAGGCGCTGGTAAAGGGCGGCAAAGTCGGCCCGAACCTCTATGGCATCATCGGCCAGCAGGTTGCGTCGGTCGCTGACTACGCGCTTTATGGCGACGGCATCAAGGCGGTCGGCGCAACCGGCATGGTCTGGACGGCTGATGAGCTGGAAGACTACATGACCGACCCGAACATCTGGATCAAGGCCAAGGCCGGCAATCCCGATGCCAAATCCAAGATGACCGGCAAGACCGCCAAGGATCAAGACGACATTATCGCCTATCTGCAGTCGCTGATGCCGTAACCTCGGCCTGCCGGGGTGCGGCAAAAATTGCGTTTGCCGCACCTCACGCATTGCCGAAGCCGTATTTGCCATCTAGAACATTCCCATAAGCGCGCGGTTCGGGAGAAACCGCGGGTTCAGGGATGATGGGAGATCAGCATGGCAGACGCAGCCGTTCACGGCGACGGTGCGCATGATCAGCGCGGCTTTTTCAGCCGCTGGTTCATGTCCACCAACCACAAGGATATCGGGGTTCTCTATCTTTTCACCGCAGGCGCCGTTGGCCTGATCTCGGTGCTCTTCACCGTCTACATGCGGATGGAGCTGATGGAACCGGGCGTGCAGTACATGTGTGCGGAAGGGGCCCGTTTCATCGCCTCCACCGCCGAATGCACCCCCAACGGCCATCTGTGGAACGTGATGATCACCTACCACGGCGTGCTGATGATGTTCTTCGTTGTCATTCCGGCGCTGTTTGGCGGCTTTGGCAACTATTTCATGCCGCTGCATATCGGTGCGCCTGACATGGCGTTCCCGCGCCTCAACAACCTCAGCTACTGGCTCTATGTCGCGGGGGTATGCCTTGGCGTCGCTTCGCTGCTGTCGCCCGGCGGCAATGGCTCTGAAATGGGCTCTGGCGTGGGCTGGGTGCTCTACCCGCCGCTGTCGACCCATGAGGGCGGCTATTCGATGGACCTCGCCATCTTCGCGGTGCACGTTTCGGGCGCCTCGTCGATTCTGGGCGCGATCAACATGATCACGACCTTCCTCAACATGCGCGCTCCGGGCATGACGCTGCACAAGGTGCCGCTGTTCCCGTGGTCGATCTTTGTTACCGCCTGGATGATTCTGCTCAGCCTGCCGGTGCTGGCTGGCGCCATCACCATGCTGCTGATGGACCGCAACTTCGGCACCACCTTCTTTTCGCCCGAGGGTGGCGGCGACCCGATCCTTTACCAGCACATCCTGTGGTTCTTCGGGCACCCCGAGGTTTACATCATCATCGTTCCGGGTTTCGGCATCATCAGCCACGTGATTGCCACCTTCTCGCGCAAGCCGATCTTCGGTTATTTGCCGATGGTCTATGCAATGGTGGCGATCGGCGCGCTGGGCTTCGTGGTCTGGGCGCACCACATGTACACCGTGGGCATGTCGCTGACGCAGCAAAGCTACTTCATGCTGGCTACCATGGTGATCGCGGTGCCCACCGGGATCAAGGTGTTCAGCTGGATCGCGACCATGTGGGGCGGTTCGATCGAATTCAAAACCCCGATGCTCTGGGCGTTCGGGTTCCTCTTTCTGTTCACCGTCGGCGGTGTGACCGGGGTGGTGCTTTCGCAGGCGCCGCTCGACCGGGTCTATCATGACACCTACTATGTCGTGGCGCACTTCCACTATGTGATGAGCCTTGGCGCGGTGTTCGCGATCTTTGCGGGCATCTATTTTTGGATCGGCAAGATGAGCGGGCGGCACTACCCCGAATGGGCGGGCAAGCTGCATTTCTGGGCAATGTTCATCGGCTCGAACCTGATCTTCTTCCCGCAGCACTTCCTCGGCCGTCAGGGCATGCCGCGCCGCTACATCGACTACCCCGAAGCCTTCGCCTACTGGAACTGGGTATCCTCGATCGGCGCTTTCATCAGCTTTGCGTCGTTCGTGTTCTTCCTTGGCATCGTGTTCTACACGCTGCGCTATGGCAAGCGCGTCACCGAGAACAACTACTGGAACGAATACGCCGATACGCTGGAATGGACCCTGCCGTGCCCGCCGCCTGAACATACGTTCGAGCAGTTGCCCAAGCGCGAGGACTGGGACCACAGCCACGCCCACTGAGACCAGCCAATGCCCTATGAATGGGTGCCAAATCCAAATGCGGCCCCGGATCACTCCGGGGCCGCATTGCATGGGCGCGCGGTGTTGCGGGCCTGGCCGCAGCGCTCGCTGAACCGGCGCGGGCTGGCGGGCTTTGTCGGGGCAACGGCGGCGCTGCTGGCGGTGCCGATGCTGTCGCTGCTCGGCTCACTGGCGGTCTGGGTGCTGTTGCCCTTTGTCGGCGCGGCGCTGGCGGGGCTGATCTGGGCGCTGCGCCTCAGCCTGCGCCGGGGCGCGGTGCTGGAAACGCTGACCCTTGGCGAAGGCAGCCTGACGATCGTGCGGCAGGCTGACGGGCGCGCACCGCAATACTGGCAGGCTAACCCGCACTGGGTGCGCCTGCATCTGCGCCCCACCGGTGGCCCTGTATCCGATTACCTGACCCTGAGCGGCGGCGGCCGCGAGGTTGAACTTGGTGCCTTTCTGACGCCAAACGAACGCCAGCGCCTGCACACCGAGCTTTCGGGCATCCTCGCCCGCCTCTAGGCGCCTGCTAGCGCTTGAACAGCACCGATTGCGCCGCCTTGTCTTTCGACAGATCGCCGCGCAATTCGGCCCCCACTGCGCGGCCCCGCTGCACTGCGGGCCGGGCGGCCATCAGGTCAAGCCAGCGCGCAAGGTTGGGCTTGTCGTCAAGCGTCTGCTCTTGCCCCTGCCACATGCTTGCCCAAGGCCAGATCGCGAAATCGGCGATCGAAAGAAAGTCGCCCGCCACGAATTCGTTCTTGGCCAACTGCCTGTCGAGCACGCCATAAAGCCGCGCAACTTCGGCGCGGT
This sequence comes from Alphaproteobacteria bacterium HGW-Alphaproteobacteria-4, assembly GCA_002842855.1. Taxonomy (GTDB): domain Bacteria; phylum Pseudomonadota; class Alphaproteobacteria; order Rhodobacterales; family Rhodobacteraceae; genus UBA6213. Next base: position 87,643 of record PHEE01000008.1, read on the forward strand.
AGCGGTCTTTCGCATAGGGCAGATCTTGCGGCGGGTCCATCGCCGGCGCGTAGCGCAAAAAGTGGTGCGCCTGCCCCGCCATCGGGCCAACTCCGCCCATCTGCCACATCAGCCATTGTTCCACCGCAATCTGCTGGCGCTCGCCTTCGCCGTAGAACTTGCCGGTCTTGCGCGCGAGATATTGCAGAATGGCACCCGATTCGAACACCGATACCGGCGCGCCGTCGGGCCCTTCGGGGTCGACAATTGCGGGCATCCGGTTGTTGGGGGCAATCGCCAGAAAATCGGGGGCGAACTGCTCGCCTTTGCCGATGTTGATGAACCTGACCGTGTAGGGCAGCCCCATCTCTTCCAGTGCAATGGAAATTTTCCAGCCGTTCGGCGTGGGCCAGTAGTAAAGCTCGATCGCGGCAGTCATTGGCATCTCCCATGGGTTTCTTCCAAAATGGCACGCGGGGCGGCACTTGCAAGGGCTCGCGTGTTGACCCTGCGCCAGCGCCGCGCTACGCCGCGACCTGCGGCGCGCTGCCGCAGCCATGCCCCGGAGGCCCCGATGTCTGACTGGAAACCCCGCACCAAACTTGTCCATACCGGCGCGCTGCGCAGCCAGTTTGGCGAGATGGCCGAGGCGATCTACCTCACGCAGGGGTTTGTCTACGAGAGCGCCGAGGCGGCCGAGGCGCGTTTCATCGACTCCGCGCGCAACGAATTCATCTATGCCCGTTATGGCAACCCCACCGTGCGGATGTTTGAAGACCGCATCGCTGCGATCGAGGGCACCGAAGATGCCTTTGCGATGGCCTCTGGCATGGCGGCGGTCAACGCTTCGCTGACCGCCATTCTGAAAGCGGGCGATCATGTCGTGGCGGCGCGGGCGCTGTTTGGGTCGTGCCTGTTCGTGCTCGAAATTCTGGGCCGTTTCGGGGTGCGGGTAACGCTGGTCGATGGCCTTGATCTGGCCGCTTGGGCCGCCGCGATCACGCCCGATACCAAGGCGGTATTCTTTGAAAGCGTGTCGAACCCGACGCTGGAGGTGATCGACATCGCCGCCGTGGCGCGCCTTGCCCATGCCGTTGGCGCGCTGGTCATCGTCGATAACGTCTTTGCCACCCCGGTGGATAGCCGCGCGGTCGAGCTTGGTGCCGATGTCGTGGTCTATTCCGCGACCAAACACATCGACGGCAGCGGGCGCTGCCTTGGCGGCGTCGTTTGCGGCAGCCGCCACTACATTCGCGGCCCGCTGGAAACCTATGTCAAGCATACCGGCGCGGCGCTCAGCCCGTTCAACGCCTGGGTGCTGCTGAACGGCATGCAGACGCTCGATCTGCGGGTGCGCGCGCAGGTGGCCAGCGCGCAAGCGGTGGCCGAGGCGGTGGCCGGCCACGCCAAGGTTGCCAGCACCATTTACCCCGGCCTTCCCGGCCACCCGCAACACGCCCTTGCGATGGCGCAGATGGGCGCGGGGGGCACCATTGTGTCGCTTGACCTCAAGGGGGGGCAGGCAGCGGCATTTGCCTTTCTCAATGCGCTCAAGATCATGCTGATCTCGAACAACCTTGGCGATGCGCGCTCCATTGCCACGCACCCCGCCACCACCACCCACCAACGCCTGCCCGCCGAGCAAAAGGCGCTGCTGGGCATCACCCCCGGCCTCGTGCGCATATCGCTGGGGATCGAGGATACGGGCGACCTTGTGGCAGACGTGCTCGGCGCGCTTGGAGTGATCTGATCGGGCCGCTCGCGCGTATCCTGTTGCGAAACGCCCCAAGGCCACCCACATTGGCTGGTCTGGGCGCCGCACCGGGAGAGCGCGATGAACATTCAGGGAAGGCTGCCGATGGCACCCGCACGCGATGAGGCCGAAGCTGCGCTCGAGGTGCTCCGCGCCTGGGCGGCGCGCGCCACCCATACCGAAATCGCTACGCTCGACCCCGCAATTGCGCGGCTGTTGCCGGGGGCGCCCTTGGGCAACTACCCCGATCTGCGCCGCGTCTATCCGCACGGGTTCACGGCCGATGCCGACTACCGCGCCGGCCTGCCCGATCTGCAAAACGGCCCCGCCAGCCTGATCGTCGGCGCCCGCGCGCAAATCCAGCATGTCGGCATTTCCAATTTCCGGCTGCCGATCCGCTTTCGCCGCCGTGATGGCGGCGAGGTGATGCTTGACACTTCGGTAACGGGCACGGTCAGCCTTGATGCCGAACGCAAGGGCATAAACATGAGCCGCATCCTGCGGTCATTCTATGCCCATTCCGAACGCGCCTTCAGCTTTCAGGTGATGGAAGCGGCGCTGGCCGATTACATGACCGACCACGACACCTTTGATGCCCGTATCCAGATGCGTTTTTCCTATCCGCTCAAGGTTCAGGCGCTGCGATCCGGGCTTTCGGGCTGGCAGTATTACGACATTTCGCTGGAACTGGTGGAGCGGGCCGGGGTGGCGCAGCGGATCATGCACCTCGATTACGTCTACGCCTCGACCTGCCCCTGCTCGCTCGAACTGGCGGAACACGCCCGCGCCACAAGGGGGCAGCTTGCCACGCCACATTCGCAGCGCTCGGTGGCGCGAATATCCGTGGTGGTCGAAGGCCCGGAATGCCTGTGGTTCGAGGATCTGATCGAGGCCGCGCGCCGCGCGGTGCCGACCGAAACGCAGGTGATGGTCAAGCGCGAGGATGAACAGGCCTTTGCCGAACTCAACGCCGCGCATCCGATCTTTGTGGAAGATGCCGCGCGCGCCTTTGCCGCCGAATTGCTGGCCGATGTCCGGGTCGGCGATTTTCGCGTGCTCGCCAGCCATCAGGAAAGCCTGCACAGCCACGATGCCGTCAGCCTGCTGACCGAAGGCCCCACGTTCGAGGCCGCAAGCCTTGACCCGCAACTGTTCGCCAGCCTGATCCATCGCGGCTAAGCGCCTTGCCCGGCACCATCGGCGCCGGGCAGCTTTGCGGGGGCGGTCAGGCCGCCTTCGCGGCGCCGAAACGGCCGTAGAAACTTTGCCCCTTCTCGGCCATATCGCGCAGCAGCGCAGGTGTTGCAAAGCGCGCGCCATGCGCAGCGGCCAGCGCATCGCACAGCCCGACCGCGCGCGGCCCCCCGATGATGTCAAGCCAAGCGAACGGCCCGCCTGACCACGGCGCAAAGCCCCAGCCCAGAATGGCGCCCACATCGCCCTCGCGAATATCGGTCAGTACGCCCTCTTCCAGTGCCCGCACCGCCTCCAGCACTTGCGCGAACAGCAACCGGTGCTGCACCTCGGTCAGTTCGGGTTGCTCCTCCGCCTCGGGGTAGCGCGCCGCCAGGCCATCCCAAAGCCCCTCGCGCTTGCCCGCCGCGTCATAGGCATAAAAACCCGCATTGGCCTTTTTGCCCATCCGGCCCTGATCGGCCATCCAGAACAGCACCTCATCAACCGCGCCATCGGGGTAGGCATCGCCCATTGCCGCGCGGGTTGCCTTGGCGATCTTCACGCCAAGGTCGATCGAGGTTTCATCGACCAGTTGCAGTGGCCCCAAGGGCATGCCCACCAGCTTTGCCGCATTTTCGATCAGCACCGGGTTCACACCCTCGGCCACCATCCGGATGCCTTCGTTGATGTAGGGAATGATGCAACGGTTGGCGTAGAAAAACCGCGCATCGTTGACCACGATCGGCGTCTTGCGGATCTGGCGCACGAAATCGAGCGCCTTGGCCACCGCCACATCGCCCGTTTCGCTGCCCTTGATGATCTCGACCAGCGCCATCTTGTCGACCGGGCTGAAGAAGTGAATGCCGATGAACTGCCCGGGCCGCGTGCTGGCCTTGGCAAGGTGCGAGATCGGCAGCGTCGAGGTGTTGGTGGCAAAAACTGCCGATGAAGGGATCACGGCTTCCGCCTTGGCGGTGACACCCGCCTTAACCCCGACATCTTCAAACACCGCTTCCACGATCAGGTCGCACCCTTCAAGCATCGCGTAATCGGTGGTGGCGGTGATGCGGCCCAGCACTTCCGCCTTTTTCTCGGCGGTCAGCTTGCGTCGCTGCACAGCCTTGTCGAGCAGCACTTCGGAATAGGCCTTGCCTTTGTCGGCGGCCTCTTGCGCGGCGTCGATCAGCACCACCGAAATACCCGCCTGCGCCGCCACATAGGCAATGCCCGCGCCCATCATGCCGGCGCCAAGCACGCCGAGTTTCTTCACCGTCTGGTCGGGCACCTTCGGCCGGTTCGCGCCTTTTTCCAGCGCCTCCTTGTTGATGAACAGGCTCCGGATCATCGCGCCCGACGAGGGGTTCATCATCACATTGGTGAACCAGCGCGCCTCAATCTTCAGCGCGGTGTCAAAGGGCACCAGCGCGCCTTCGTAAACCGCCGCCAGCAGCGCCTTGGCCGCCGGGTAAACCCCCATCGTCTTGCCATGCACCATGGCGGATGCGCCGACAAAGGTCATGAACCCCGCCGCGTGGTAGGGCGCGCCACCGGGCATCTTGTAGCCCTTGGCGTCCCACGGCTTGACCAGATCGGCGTCGGTCGCCGCCAGCACCCAGGCATGCGCGGCCGCCACCGGGTCGGCCACCACCTCGTCAATGATCCCCGCCGCCTTGGCCGCCTTGGGGTCGCTCAGCTTGCCTTCGAGCAAGAACGGTGCCGCCGCCATCGCGCCCAGTTTGCGCGCCAGCCGCGTGGTGCCGCCCGCGCCGGGGAAAATGCCGACCATGATTTCGGGCAACCCGATCTTCGCCTTGGGGTTGTCGGCGGCAAAGATGCGGTGGCACGCAAGCGGCAACTCAAGGCCAATGCCCAGCGCGGTGCCCGGCAGCGCCGCTGCAATCGGCTTGCCGCCTTTCAGGGTTTTCGGGTCCATCCCCGCGCGCTCGATCTTGCGCAGAATGGCGTGCATCGCCATCACGCCCTCAAAAAGCCCGCGCGCCGGTTCCGCCCCCGCATCGTCCTTCATCTTGGCGATCACGTTCAGGTCCATACCCCCGGCAAAATCCTTTTTGCCGCTGGTGATGACCACCCCCTTCACCGCCTTGTCGGCAAGGGCCGCATCGACAAAGCCGCTCAGTTCGGCAAACCCCGCAAGGCTCATCACGTTCATCGACTTGCCCGGAACGTCCCAGGTGATGGTGGCAACGCCTTCGGCGTCAACGGCATAGGTGAAATCGGTCATGTCGGGGTTCCTCCGCTGCGGGGCCTGCCATCGGCGTGCATGTAGCGCCGGGCCGCGCCCTCCTTGTGGGTGATAAGATCGTGGTCGGGGTAGTGAATGGTATCGGCGTGATTGCGGGTGCCGATCACCAGATAGCGCGCCTCGGCTGTGCCGCGGTTTTCAAGGCGATGCCCGATGGGCAGCCCGGCAGGCCAGGCGGCGCAATCGCCCGCCGTCAGGGTGGTTTCGCTGTCTTCCACCAGCACCACCTCGCCCGCCAGCACATAGACCATCTCGTCCTCGGTCTCGTGCCAATGGCGAAACGATGATCGGCTGCCGGGTGGAAGCACCTCGATGAAGGCGCCAAACTGCGTCAACCCGCCGGGGTCGGACAGAAGTTGATAGGCATAGGGCCCGTTGCCCGCCCCAAGGATCGGGTGCGGTGCATCTTCGGCGCGCGCGAATGGGGGCAGGGCGACCTTCGGCATCAGCGCGGCTCCGGCGGCAGGTAGGGCGCGCCGTCCTTGCGGGTGAAGGTGGCGCGGCCGCCCTCGAGCGTTACCACCAGGTCGATGTCGGAATAGGTTGCCACCTCGCGCGGTGCCTTGGTGCCAACCACCAGAAACCGCGCCTCGGTGCCCGAGCGGTTGATGAAATGGTGCCCGTCGGCCACCCCCGCCGGAAAGGCCGCGCAATCGCCCGCCCGCATCACGGTCTCGCCCGCGTCCTGCACCAGCACACATTCGCCCAGTGTCACCATGACGAATTCGTCCTCGTTCTGGTGCCAGTGGCGCAGGCTTGATAGCGCCCCCGGTTGCAGAATGACAAGGTTGGCACCGAACTGCGTCAGCCCGCCCGCCTCGCCCAGCCGCAGGCTCGACCGCCCCGCCATCATCGCACCGTAGGGCGCGGGGTAGATCGAACCGGTTTTCAGCGGTGCCCGGCTTTGGTCGATGACGCCCATCACACCCTCTCGATGATCGTCGCCACACCCATGCCACTGGCGATGCAGAGCGTGGCCAGGCCGATGCCCTTGCCGCTGCGCTCCAGCTCATCGAGGAGCGTGCCGATGATCATGGCTCCTGTGGCGCCCAGCGGGTGGCCCATGGCAATCGCGCCGCCGTTGACGTTGACCTTGTCGGGCGAAACGTCAAACGCCTGCATGAAGCGCAGCACGACGCTGGCGAAGGCTTCGTTGACCTCAAAGAGGTCGATGTCGGAAATGCTCATGCCCGCGTCCCGCAAGATCTTTTCGGTCACCGGCACCGGGCCGGTCAGCATGATCGTGGGGTCGGTGCCGATCTTGGCGTTGGCGCGAATGCGGGCCCGGGGCTTCAGGCCCCAGGTCTTGCCGAACGCGGCATTGCCCACCAGAATTGCCGCCGCACCATCGACGATGCCGCTTGAGTTGCCCGCGTGGTGCACATGGTTGATATGGTCAAGGTGCGGGTATTTCATCATCGCCACCTTGTCGAACCCCGGCATCACCTCGCCCATGTCCTTGAAGGCGGGCTTGAGGGCCGCAAGGGTTTCCAGCGTGGTCTCGGGGCGGATGTATTCATCGCGCGCCAGTATCACCACGCCGTTCTGATCAACCACCGGCACGATCGAGCGGGCAAAGCGCCCCTCTTTCCAGGCCTGCGCCGCGCGGCGCTGGCTTTCGGCGGCGAGCGCATCGACATCACTGCGCGAAAACCCGTATTCGGTGGCGATCACATCGGCCGAAATGCCCTGCGGCACGAAATAGGTCTTCATCGCCAAGGTCGGGTCCACCGCAATCGCGGCACCATCGCTGCCCATTGCCACCCGGCTCATCATCTCGACGCCACCGGCAATATAGGCCTGACCCGCACCACCCCGCACCTGGTTGGCGGCAAGGTTCACCGCCTCCATGCCGCTTGCACAAAAGCGGTTGATGGCAAGGCCGGGGATGCTTTCGTCGAGGTCGGAGAGCAGCACCGCCGAGCGCGCCAGGCAGCCGCCCTGCTCGCCCACCTGGGTGACATTGCCCCAGATCACATCCTCGACCGCGTGGCCGTCAAGCCCGCTTCGTGCCTTCACGGCATTCAAAAGCCGCGCCGAAAGCGCGACCGAGGTGACTTCATGCAGCGCGCCATCCGGGCGGCCCTTGCCACGCGGGGTGCGGACGGCATCGTAGATATAGGCTTCGGTCATGGTTTCCTCCTCAGGCCCGGTCGGCAGGGCTGCCGGGCATCAAATCGTATGGGCTTTTCCAGCCGGGCAGGGCGGCGATGTGCCCCAGCCAGCGGTCGATATGGGGCCAGTCGGCGCGTTCGAACCCGAACGGCTCGGGGTAGAACAGATAGCCGCAGCAGGCGGTGTCGGCGATGGTGGCCCCGGGGCCGACGATCCAGGCGTGGTTGGCCAGATGGCCGTCGAGCACCTTGTAGGCGCTTTTCAGGCGGCCCTGCAGCCAGGCGATCACCTGCGGCTGGCGCTTTTCCTTAGGCAGGAAGTTCATCATGAAACGCAGGGTGCCCGCCTGGCTTGAGAGCTTGTGGTTATCCCAGAGCACCCAGCGCAAGATCTCGCGCCGCTCGGCCGCCGACTTGCCGCAGAGCTTCGAGGTTTTCGATGAGACATAGTCCTGAATGATGCCTGACTGGCTCAGCACCACCTCGCCATCAACCAGCACCGGCGCCTCGCCCATTTCATTCAGCGCCCGAAACGCAGGGGTGCGGGTTTCGCCGTTGAAGTAATCGACAAAGACCGGCTCCCATTCGAAATCGGCCAGCTGCATCGTCAGCGCTGCCTTGTAGGAATTGCCGGATTCGCCAAAGCAATAGAGTTTCGCGGCCATCATCTGTTCCTTTGGGTTGCCGCAAGGGCGGGGGTTTCACACCCCCGCGCCCCCGTGGGGTATTTTCGCAATGAAGAAACACGATTTGTTAACCATACCGCCGCAAAATGGTTCCTGCGGTACAGGCTGGGGAGCCGATGACCGCCAATGGAGAAGTCGCGCCGCCACCCGTGGCAAGCACCCGTGAGGATCGGGACGACAGGGGTGGCGGGGCGCACCGCACTTGATTTCTTCATTGTCCAAATACCCATGCGACCTCTCCGTTTTCACGCCTTGCGGTCATCGAGTTCCGCCTGAAACAGCTTCAGCCGGGCCGCGAGGTTTTCCTTGTGCGTCACCGAACCGAAATGCTCGAAAAGGAACACCAGTGCTTCATCGGTGCTGAGTTGCGCCTCGTCGGCAAAGCGGGTCAGCACCCGGTAGGCGTCGTTGGTAAGGGCCACCGGAAAGCGGCGAGTCAGGCGCAAGCGTTTGGGCATGGCTTCTCCCTTCCATGCGGGGGCGGGAATGCCGCCCCCGGCGAGGTTAGAACGCATCGGCGCCCAAAGCCATCACCGGATCGGCACCGGTGAGAATACGGGCCAGGTGCAGCGCGGTGGCGGGCAACTGGCGCGCCATGTAAAAGCGCCCGGTGGCAAGCTTGGCTTCGTAGAAGGCCGTATCTTGCGCGCCCGCGGCCAGCGCCGCTTGTGCCGCCTTGGCCATCCGCGCCCACATCAGCCCAAGGCAGACATGGCCGAAGAGGTGCATGAAGTCATACGACCCCGCCAGCGCCGCATTGGGGTTCTTGAGGCCGCTTTGCGCAAAGAACATCGCCGCCGACTGCAAATCCTTCGAGGCCGCCTTCAGCGGGTCGAGGAACTGCGCCTTGAGTGCGCCGTCGCCCTCGTTTTCCTTGAGGAAGCCCTTCACCAGATCGAAGAAGGCCATCACGTATTTGCCGCCATCCTGCGTCAGCTTGCGGCCAACGAGGTCGAGCGCCTGCACGCCATTTGCGCCTTCGTAGATCATCGCAATGCGTGCATCGCGGACAAACTGGCTGGCCCCGGATTCTTCGATGTAGCCATGGCCGCCCCAAATCTGCTGCGCATTCACCGCCGCCTCAAACCCCTTGTCGGTCTGAAAGCCCTTCAAGACCGGGATCATCAGGCTGACCAGCCCTTCGGCCGCCTCGTCGTTGAGCCGGTGGCTGCGGTCGATCAGGCTGGCGGCCCAGTAGGTGAAGGCCCGCGCGCCCTCGATGAAGCTTTTCTGCTCCATCAGGTTGCGTCGGATGTCGGGGTGCACGATCAGCGGGTCGGCGGGGCCCGAGGGGTTTTCGGCCCCGGTCACGGCGCGGCCCTGCAAGCGGTCGCGCGCGTAGGCCAAGGCGTTCTGGTAGGCGGTTTCGGCCACCGCATAGCCTTGCAGCCCCACCCCCAGCCGCGCCTCGTTCATCATCGTGAACATGGCGCGCATGCCCTTGTGCAGATCGCCGATCAGATAGCCGGTGGCACCGTCAAAGTTCATCACGCAGGTCGAGTTGCCGTGGATGCCCATCTTTTCTTCAAGCTTGCCGCAGGAAACCGCGTTGCGCGCGCCCAGCGCGCCGTCGGCACTGACCAGAAACTTCGGCACAATGAAGAGCGAAATGCCCTTGGTGCCCTCGCCGCCACCGGGTGCCTTGGCCAGCACCAGATGGATGATGTTGGCGGCCATATCGTGCTCGCCCGACGAGATGAAGATCTTCTGCCCGGTGATCTTGTAGCTGCCATCGGCCTGCGGTTCCGCCTTGGTGCGCATCAGCCCAAGGTCGGTGCCGCAATGCGGCTCGGTCAGGTTCATGGTGCCGGTCCACTCGAGGCTCAGCATCTTGGGCACATAGGCGGCCTTTTGCTCGGCCGTGCCGTGGGTGAGGATCGCGCCGATCGCGCCGTGGGTCAGGCCCTGATACATGTTGAAGGCCATGTTGCCCGATACGAAAAACTCGCCCACCGCGGTGCCCACAAGGTAAGGCAGGCCCTGGCCGCCATATTCCTCGGGCAGATCGAGCCCGTTCCAGCCGCCCTCCTTGACCTGCTCGAAGGCTTCCTTGAAGCCCTTGGGCGTGCGCACCACGCCGTTTTCCAGGTGGCAGCCCTCGGCATCGCCCACCGCATTGAGCGGCGCGAGGATTTCCGAGGCTACCTTGCCCGCGGCATCCAGCACCGCTTCGGTAAACTCGCGGTCCAGATCGGCGTAGCCGGGGATGCCGGAGTTTGAAATATCCAGCACCTCGTGCAGCACGAATTGCGCGTCTTTGGCGGGGGCGGTGTAGCTAGGCATGTCTCTCTCCCTGACAGGCTTTGGCTCAGGCTTCGGGCTCGTCGGCGGCGGTTCTTGCCAGCGCTTGCTCACCCGTGCTGATCTGTTGACTCAGTTCTTCGATCGCCGTTTCAAGTTCGGCATGTTTTCGGCGCATTTCTTCCAGACGCTCGCGCGCCACGGCCAGCGTGCGCTGCATCTGGGTGCGTTGCTGATCGCCCAGATGGTAAAGGTCGAGCAGTTGGCGGATGTCTTCAAGGCTGAAGCCAAAGCGCTTGCCGCGCAGGATCAGCGTCAGCCGGGCGCGGTCGCGCCGGGTGAACAGGCGCTTTTGCCCCTTGCGGATCGGCGAAAGCAGCTCTTTCGATTCGTAAAAGCGCAAGGTGCGCGGCGTCACCTCGAAGGCCGCGCACATCTCGCTAATGGTCATTACGTCATCGGTCATGCCCAAGCCCTGCAACTCGCGTGTCGTTACGTCATGCACCCAATGTGGAGGCCTGCCCGCAGCATGCAAGATAAGTTGACGTTGACGTAAGCATAACGTCACGTCACGCCACCGCATGACGCGGGGTTCCGAAATCAGGGCTTCAGGGTGGCGGCGGTTTCGTCGCGCAGGGTGCGCAGGTCGGCGATGGTGCGGGTCAGATCGGCCACCTGCGCCTCAAGCGCCTGCAACTGGCGGTCGGCCATCACGACCCAGGCCTGATACTGTTCGCGCGTGCCCTTCTGGTCATAAAGCAGCAGCCACTGGCGGATTTCCTCAAGGCCAAAGCCAAAGCGGCGGCCGCGCAGGATCAGCTTCATCCGCGCCACTTCGCGCGGGCCATACCAGCGCGCACGGCCCTCTTTTTGCGGGCTCAAAAGCTCGATGTATTCGTAATAGCGCAGCGTGCGCGGCGTCACTTCAAAGCGCGCGCACATTTCCTTGAAGCCGAGCATTTCCGACATTGCAGCCCCTCCGCCGCGCAACGCTAACGGCTTGGCCCGCGCATCTCAACTCAGTTCATGAAGCCGGGCACGAAGAAATCAACCCTCGCCCAGCCCCGGCGCGGCAATCGCCGACCGGTTCGCGGTCTGCATCGCGGCACACCTGACCTGCGACAAAGCCGCGCGGTAACGCGGGATAGCCCCTTGCGGCGCACCCAAGGCTCGCCAATAGTCGCGGTGCAACGGCAAGGCGGGGCAATCCATGGACAAGACCAAAGAGACAAAGCTGCGCGTGGCGCGCCAGTTCATCGAGGCGATCCCGCATTCGCGTGCGCTCGGCATGCAGCTTGACGGGCTGCACGATGGCGTTGCCGAAATCTCGATGCCTTACGACCTGCGCCTTGTGGGCGACCCGCGTACCGGCGTTATCCACGGCGGCGCGGTTTCGGCGCTGATGGATACCTGCTGTGGTGCGGCCGTGATGAGCCACCCCGATTCGCCCGCCGGCACCGCCACCATCGATCTGCGCATCGACTACATGCGTGCCGCCACCCCCGGCCAGCGCATTACCGCGCGTGCCGCCTGCTACCACGTCACCCGCACCGTGGCCTTCGTGCGCGCCACCGCCTTTGATGACGATGCCGACCACCCGGTTGCTTCGGCCACCGGCGCCTTTACCATCGAGCGCCCGCAGAGGGGCACGCCATGACCACGCCCCCAACCCCGCGCAAGCGCCCCGAACCGGTGCAGGTCATCAAAAGCCGCCGCGACGGCGCCCTGCGCGCGCTGGTCTCGGGTGTGCCCTACATCCAGTTCCTCGGTATCCGCTTCGACCGGCGCGGCAACGAGTTGACGGCCGAGTTGCCGTTCGATGAAAAGCTGATCGGCAACCCGCTGATGCCGGCGCTGCACGGCGGCGTCACCGCCGCCTTTCTTGAGGTAACGGCGATCATCGAGCTGAGCTGGAGCCTTCTGTGGGAGGATATGGAGGCCGGCCGCATTGATCCCGCCTCGCTCGACCCCATGCACTTGCCACGGCTGCCCAAGACCATCGACTTTACGGTGGATTACCTGCGTTCCGGCCTGCCGCGCGATGCCTATGCGCGGGCGCGCGTCAACCGTTCCGGGCGGCGCTACGCGTCGGTGCATGTCGAGGCCTGGCAGGATAACCGCAGCCGCCTGCTGGCGCAGGGCACCGGCCATTTTCTGATGCCTACCCCCGGCCCGGCCACGGAGCGCGATGACTGAAATCAGCCACGCCCGCGTGCTGCGCATCGCGCTGCCGATTGTCATTGCCAACGCCACCATTCCCATTCTCGGCGCGGTCGATACCGGGGTGGTGGGGCAATTGGGTGCCGCTGCGCCAATCGGCGCGGTCGGCCTTGGCGCCATCATCCTCGCGTCGCTCTATTGGGTGTTCGGCTTTTTGCGGATGGGCACCACCGGCCTCGTGGCGCAGGCCAAGGGCGCGGGCGACGCCGCCGAAGTGGCCGCCAACCTTTCACGCGCGCTTCTGATCGGCGGCACGGCGGGCCTCGCGCTGATCGCCCTGCAAATGCCGCTTTTCGCCGCCGCTTTCCGCCTTGCCCCTGCCAGCGCCGAAGTCGAGGCGTTGGCGCGCGATTACCTCACCATCCGCATCTGGGGCGCCCCCGCCACCATTTCGATGTATGCGCTTACGGGCTGGCTGATCGCGCTGGAGCGCACCCGCGCGGTGCTGGCAATCCAGCTCTGGATGAACGGCCTCAACATCGGGCTCGACCTCGGGTTCGTGTTGGGCCTTGGCTGGGGCGTGCCGGGGGTGGCCACCGCCACGCTGATTTCGGAATGGTCGGGCCTTGCCCTTGCGCTCTGGCTCGCGCGCGACGCCTTGCTGGGCGGCCACTGGCGCCGCGCCGCGCTGGTGTTCAACCGCGCGCGCCTCGTGCTGATGGCGCGGGTCAATTCCGACATCATGATCCGCTCGGTGCTGCTGCAAGCGGCCTTCACCAGCTTTCTGTTTCTGGGCGCGGGGCTTGGCGATACCACGCTTGCCGCCAATCAGGTGCTGGCGCAGTTCCTTTCGATCACCGCCTTTGCGCTTGATGGCTTTGCCTTCGCCGCCGAAACCCTGACCGGGCAGGCCCTGGGCGCGCGCCAGCCCAAGGCCCTGCGCCGCGCCGCCATAGTGACCTCGAAATGGGGGGTGGGCGGTGCCCTGCTGCTCGCGGTTTTCTTCTGGGTCTTCGGCCCTCGGCTGATCGACATCATGGCCACCGCCCCCGAGGTGCGGGCAACCGCGCGGGCCTACCTGCCCTGGCTTGCCGCCGCGCCGCTGATCGGCATCGCAAGCTGGATGCTCGACGGCATTTTCATCGGCACCACGCTGACCCGCGAAATGCGCAACGCCATGCTGGCATCGGTGGCGCTCTACATCGGTGCCGTCATGGTGCTGCTGCCCGCTTTCGGCAACCACGGGTTATGGGCCGCGCTGATGGTGCTCAACGCCGCGCGCGGCCTGACCATGGCCGCCTACTACCCCCGCGCCGAGGTGCGTGCCCGCGCCTGAACCTTCTTCATTGTGAAAATACCCTGCGGGGGTCCGGGGGCGCAAAGCCCCCGGGCGCCTCAGCGCGACCGCACCATGCCGACAATCTCGAAGGTCTTTTCCAGAATCGGCCGCGCAATCGCGTCGGCCCGCGCCGCACCCGCCCCCAGAATCCGGTCAATCTCGGCCGGGTCCGCCATCAGCCGCCCCATTTCCACCGAGATCGGCCCCAGTTTCGCCACCGCCAGATCGACCAGCGCCGGCTTGAACTCGCCGAAGCCCTTGCCCGCGAATTGATGCACCACCGCCGCCGGCATCACCCCCGCCAGTGCGGCGTAGATGTTGACCAGGTTCTTCGCCTCGGGCCGGTCCTTCAACCCCGCCACATGCTCGGGCATCGGCTCGGCATCGGTCTTGGCCTTGCGAATCTTCGCGGCGATCACATCGGCGCTGTCGGTCAGATTGATCCGGCTGGCATCAGACGGGTCCGATTTCGACATCTTCTTGGTGCCGTCACGCAGGCTCATCACCCGCGTCGCCGCGCCCTCGATCACCGGCTCGGGTGCCGGAAAGAAACTTACCCGGTAGTCGTGGTTGAACTTTGCCGCAATATCGCGCGTCAGCTCGACGTGCTGCTTTTGATCCTCGCCGACCGGAACCATCGTGGCGTGGTAAAGCAGAATATCGGCCGCCATCAGCGACGGGTAGGCGTAAAGCCCCAGCGATGCCGCCTCGCTGTTCTTGCCCGCCTTGTCCTTGAACTGCGTCATCCGGTTCATCCAGCCCAGCCGCGCCACGCAATTTAGAACCCAGCCCAACTCGGCATGGGCACTCACCTGGCTCTGGTTGAACAGGATCGAGCGGGCCGGGTCGATCCCCGCCGCAATGAACCCCGCCGCCGCCTCGCGCGTCGCGTGGCGCAGCTTGGCCGGGTCTTGCCAGACTGTGATCGCGTGCAGATCGACGAGGCAATAGACCGTCTCGATGCCCTCATCCTGCTTTTCCACAAACCGCTTCAACGCGCCAAGGTAGTTGCCGAGCGTCAGCCCGCCCGAGGGCTGGATGCCCGAAAAGATGCGGGGGGTGAAACCGGGGTTGGCGGCGGCGGCGTGGGCGGCGGCGGTCATGGCGGGGCTCCGTTCGGGCAGCGTGTGGGCGAGGCTGGAAATTGCCAGCGAAACCGCTTATCGCTGCGCGCGGGGGCGGCGTCAACCAAGCCCCTGCTACGAGGAACCCGCATGCAGCGCCCAGACTTCGACGACGATGACGACGGCTCGCACCACCACCACTCACCGCTCAATCCGCTGCCCTGGGTGGTCTGGCTGCTGGCGCTGCCGGTGATCGCCTTCGAGGCGGCCTTTGCCCTTGGGCAGGCGGGGCTGGTGGGCGGCAACGCTGCCATCGGTTGGCGGCAGATGGCGTTTCAGCGCTTTGCCTATGTGCCCGATTACGCCCGCGCGATGTGGGAAGCGCAGACCTACCCCTTGGCCGAGGCTGCGCGGATCGTCACCTACCCGTTCGTGCACGGCAGCTTTACCCATGCTGCGATGGTGCTGGTGTTCGTGCTGGCGCTTGGCAAGATGGTGGGTGAAATCTTTCGCCCGCTGGCCACGCTGGTCATTTTCTTCGGTTCTGCAACCGTCGGGGCACTGGTCTATACTGCGGTGCCGGTCACGCAGGCGCCGCTTTATGGCGGCTATCCGGCGGTTTACGGGCTGGTGGGGGCCTTTACCTATATTCTGTGGGCGCGGCTCGGGGCGCAACAGTCCAACCGCGCGCGCGCCTTCACGCTGATCGGGTTCTTGCTGTTCATCCAGTTGGTGTTCGGCCTGATCTTCGGTACCGGCTGGGACTGGATTGCCGAGATCACCGGCTTTGCCACGGGCTTCGGGCTTTCGTTCGTGGTGGGGCCGGGGGGCTTGCAACGCGCGCTGAACCAGTTGCGGCAGCGCTAGCGGCTAGCCGCGCCGCAGCGCCGAGCGGAAATCGGCAAGCCGAAAGGCGCCGACCGCCACCCCCGCGCCGAAATAGCTGACCAGACCAACCGCCACCAGCGCCGCAAGTGCGGCGTAACGCGTGCCCGCCATTGCCAGTATCGGTGCCGCCAGAGCCGCTGCGCCCCAAAGCACCACCCCCATGAACACCGCCGCCACCACGATCCGCCACAGCCGGTCGCGCAGGCGCGCATCGGTTGCCGCCGCCTCGCCCATCGCGCGGCTGCCAAGCCACAACTGCCCGACCATCACCCAGGCCGAAACGGACGTGGCAAGTGCCGCTGCAAAATACCCCAGCACGGGCATCAGCCCAATCGCGAAGGCGGCGTTCACCACCATCGACGCGACCGCATAGTAAAACGGGCGCCGCGTGTCTTCACGGGCGTAGTAAAGCGGCTGCAAGACCTTGTGCAGCACGAAGGCGGGCAGGCCCATGCCGTAGGCCGCCAGCGCCCAGGCGGTGTTGACGGCATCTTGCGCGCCAAACGCCCCGCGCTGAAACAGCACCTGCACCAGCGGCAGCGCCAGCACCACCAGCGCCACCGCGGCTGGCACGGTCAGCGCCAGCGCAAACTCGGTGCCGCGGTTGAAGCTGGCGCGGCCCCCCGCAACATCGCCCGCCCGCAGTCGGCGTGAGAGGTCTGGCAGCAGCACCACGCCGATGGCGATGCCCACCACGCCGAGCGGCAACTGGTAGAGACGGTCGGCGTAGCTGAGCCAGGCCACCGCGCCTTCGGTGAAGCTCGCCACCTGGCGGCCGACGATCAGGTTGACCTGCACCACCCCGCCCGCCAGCACCGCAGGCGCCGCGATGATCGCAAGGCGGCGCAGCTCGGGCGTGAAATGTGGCCAGCGAAAGCCAAAGCTGAACCCCGCACGCCGCACCGCGACCCAGGTGAAACCCAGTTGGGCAACCCCGGTAATCGGCACCGTCCAGGCCAGCGTAAGGCCCATCGGCCAGTCCTGCGCATCCGCAGCCAGCATCGCCACGATGAACAGGAAGTTCATCAGGATCGGCACGGCGGCGGTGGCCATGAACCGCCCGGTGGCGTTGAGCATGCCCGAGATCAGCGCGGTCAGCGAAATGAAGAGGATGTAGGGAAACGCGATATTGCCGAACAGCACCGCCATGTCGAACCGCGCGTCGCCCCGAAACCCCGAGGCCATCGCCAGCACCAGCCATGGCATCGCCAGCATGCCGATAACCGTGAACACCAGCAAAAGCGCGGTCATCGCCCACCAGGCATCGCGCGCAAATCCCTCGGCATCTTCGCCTGCCTCAAGCTTTTTCGAGAACATCGGCACAAAAGCCATGTTGAAAGCGCCCTCGGCGAAGAAGCGGCGAAACATGTTGGGCAGCGAAAACGCGATCAAAAAGGCCTCGGCCACCGGCCCGGCACCAAGAAACGCCGCCATCATCACATCGCGCAGAAACCCCATCAGGCGGCTGGCCAATGTCCAGCCCCCGACCGTCACGAAACCGCGCACCAGGCGGATCGGCGTCATGCCCGCGCCCTTTCGGCGCCTTCGACAATCGCCGCGCGCAGCTTTTTCTCGAGCGATTCCTGCCGCGGCTTGGAGTGGATTTTCAGCCCGAACATGTCTTTCACATAGAAACTGTCGACCACCTGCGCGCCAAAGGTCGCGATCACGGCGGAGGCAATGTAGATGTTGGCGGCTGCCATGGTGCGCGTCAGGTCATACAGCAGACCGGGGCGGTCGCGCGTATCGACCTCGATGATCGTATAGATCTCCGAGCCCTCGTTGTCGAAGGTGATATGGGTAGGAAAGCGGAATTCGCGCTCGCGCTTTTTCACCTTGTCGCGGCTTTTCAGCGCCTCGCGCGCCACCAGCTCGCCCCGCAGCGTGCGCAGAATGGTTTCGCGCAGGCGCGGCAGGCGCGCGGCCTCATAAGGGTGACCATCGGCATCTTGCACCCAGAACACATCTGTGGCGTAGCCGTCTTTCGAGGTATAGGTGCGCGCATCGACCACATTTGCCCCGGCCAAAGCCAGCGCCCCCGCCATGCGGGCAAAAATGCCGGGGTGGTCGGCCAGCGCAAAGGCGGCACGGGTGGCATCGTGGTCTGGGTCGGGGTGCAGGTCGATGCGAATCTCGTCTTCGGCCAGACCCTTGAGCAGATTGGCGAAAATAAGGTGGCTTTCGGTCGAAAGCCCCTGCCAATAGGGCGCGTAATGGCGGCCTAGTTCGGCGCGCACTTCGCGCGGGTCCCAGTCGGCCAGTGCCTCGCGCAGGGCGCGCTTGGCCTCATTTTCGCGTTGCTCGCGGTTCACCGCTTCCAGCCCGGTTTCCAGCGCCGCGGCGGTTTCGGCATGCAGGCGCCGGAACAACATCGCTTTCCAGTTGTTCCAGGTGCCGGGGCCGACGCCGCGAATGTCGCAGACCGTCAGCACGGTCAAGAGATCGAGCCGCTTGCGTGTTTTCACCAGCTTGGCGAAATCGCGCACTGTGCGCGGGTCGGAAAGGTCGCGCTTTTGCGCGATGTCGGACATCAACAGATGCGAGCGCACCAGCCATTCGACTGTTTCGGTTTCCTCGGCGTTCAGGCCCAGCCGCGGCGCCACCTTGCGCGCGATCTGCGCCCCCAGGATCGAATGATCCTCGGGGCGCCCCTTGCCGATGTCGTGCAGCAGCAGCGCTATGTAGATGATGCGGCGGTTGATGCCGTCTTTCAGGATCTGCGTCGTCAGCGGCAATTCTTCGACCAACTCGCCGCGCTCGATCTGCGCCAAGGTCGAGATGCATTGAATCGTGTGCTCGTCTACCGTGTAGTGGTGGTAAACGTTGAATTGCATCATCGCCACGATCGGCTCGAATTCGGGGATGAAAGCGCCGAGCACGCCCAACTCGTTCATGCGCCGCAGCGCGCGTTCGGGGTTGCCGTGCTTCAACAGCAGGTCGAGGAAAATGCGCGCCGCATCGCGGTCTTCGCGCAAAGTGTCATCGATGCGGTCGAGGTTGGCGGCGACAAGGCGCATCGCATCGGGGTGGATCAAAAGCCCGGTGCGCAGCGCCTCTTCAAATAGTTCAAGAAACGCGATGGGGCGGGCAAGAAACGCTTTCGGGTCGATGACATTCAGGCGGTTGCCGGTTTCGCGGTAGCCGGACCTGAGCTTCTTGCGGCGGTGAAAGAACCGCTCCAGCATCGGCACACGTTTCTTGTGCTGCGCCTCCAGCGCGGTCAGGAACACGCGGGTCAGCTCGCCAACCCGCGTTGCCTGGCGGAAATAATCCTGCATGAAATGCTCGACCGCGCGGCGCCCGGCACCATCTTCGTAGCCCATGCGGCGGGCGACCTCGACCTGAAGGTCGAAGGTCAGCTGGTCGGTCGTGCGCCCGGTGATCAGGTGCATGTGGCAGCGCACGGCCCAGAGAAAATCTTCCGCCTGCCTGAAATTCTCATATTCATCACGCGTATAGACGCCGCGATCCACCAGATCGGCGGCGCTGTCGACCTGATGGATGTATTTGGCGATCCAGTAGAGCGCCTGCAGATCGCGCAGGCCGCCCTTGCCCTCCTTGACGTTCGGTTCCAGCACATAGCGCATGCCGCCCTGGCGCTTGTGCCGCTCGGCGCGCTCGGCAAGTTTGGCTTCGATGAACTCGGCCTCGGTACCGCGAAACAGCTCGGCCCGCAGGCGCGTGCGCAGCTCGTCGGCCAGCGCCTTGTTGCCGCCGATGAAGCGATGTTCCAGCAAAGCGGTGCGGATGGTGTAGTCTTCGCGGCCAAGGCGCAGGCAGTCTTGCACGGTGCGGCAGGAATGACCGACCTTCAGCTTCAGATCCCACAGCATGTAGAGCATGCTTTCGATCACGCTTTCGGACCAGGGCGTGACCTTCCACGGGGTCAGCAGCAACAGGTCCACGTCGGAATGCGGCGCCATTTCGGCGCGGCCATAGCCGCCTACCGCCAGCACCGCGATCTTTTCGGCCTGCGCGGCGCCTTGCACCGGATGCAACAGCGTGATGGCAACCTCCAGCACGGTTAGCACGATGGCATCGGTCAGGTCGGAATAGGCGCGCACCACGGCCCGCGCGGCGCGCGGGTTCGCGGCAAGCTGCGCTTCGATTGCCTTTGTCGCGCTGTGGCGCGCCTCAATGATTCGGCCGACGGTGCGGGAGCGAATCTCGCGGTTGTCCGTTAACGGGGCGAGTTCGGCCAGCAAGTCCGCGCGAAAGGCGGCGGGCGCCGACACCAAATCCGCCCCGGCCGGAACCGGGGCGGAAAAGTGCGGTGCGGCTGCGGCGGGTGCGTGGGCCGGTTCAGAACCCGGCGCCACCGAAGCTTCTGGGGGCTGGGTCAATGACGATCACCTGATTGTTGCGCACCTCGGCCACGGCAAGCCCGCGCTCGTTCGTACCATCGGCCAGAAGCCGGAAGATACCGTTGACACCCACGAAACCTGCCCCTTGCGTCAGCGCGGCGCTGGTCAGGGCATCGGCCTTGCCCGCCTGAACCAAAGCGCCAATGGCGGCGATGCCGTCGTAGGCAAGCCCCGAAATCGGGTGCGGAGGTTCGCCGAAAGCAGCCTGATAGCGGGCGGCGAACTGGCCGTTCAGGCCCGGGTCTGGCAGCGCAAACCAGCCACCCTGCACCCCAGGCAGCGCCAGGGTCGAGGGCGGAATATCCCACCGCGTCAAGCCGATGAACTGAACGATGGCACGGTCTACGCCCTGCTCGGGCAAGAGTTGCGTAAGGTAGGAAAGCGCGCCCGAGGTGTCGGCGGTCATGAAGATCGCATCGACCTCGCCGCTTTTCGCGCGCGCCGCAATCGCCGGGATCGCGTTGATCACGCCCTCTTGCGAGAACGGGTAGGAAAAATTGCCCGCCGGAAGCGCACCATTGCGCGCGATGGCGCCGGTAATGGCGCGTGCGCCAGCCTCGCCCGCGGCGGTCTGTTCGTTGACCATCAGGATGCGTTTCTTTCCGACCCGCGCGGCATAGCTGACCAGACGGTTCGCGGTGTTGGGAAAGGTTGGACCGAGCACAAAAACGTTGCCGCCTGCGATATCGGTGTTGTTGGAGAACGACAGCACGTTAACCCCGGCGGGCGCCACCGCCCGGCCCACCGCATTGGCGGCTTCGGCAAAGACCGGCCCGAGAATGATCTTGGCGCCCTCATTGACCGCTTGCGTTGCAACTGCGGCCGCCTGGGCCGGATCGCCGCCGGTATTGTAGACGCGCAGGTCGATCGTCACCCCCTGCAAATCGGCGATCGCCATTTCGGCGGCCTGCCGCAAGCCGCGTGCAAGGAACTCGTCGCCCGAGTTGCCGCCCCCCCCCGGAACCAACAGCGCCACCGGCACTGGCACATCGGTATTGATCCGCGGGCCGGTGCCTCCGATCGCGCCGGTGTCGCACGAGGCAAGCCAAAGCGCCGCGGCGAGCGCGCCGAGGCGAAGCAGAAGGTTGCGGGCTTTCGGTAAAACGGCGAACATGGCGGCGGTCCTCGTATCCGGGTACAGGGGCATTGCGGCCGAGCGTAAGCGCTTCGCCGGGCGAAGTAAACTTTGCAAACCAGGCGAATGGCGGTGGCGCATGACGGAAACTACGCAGACGGGCGGAACCCTGCCGGTGGCGCAGCACAGCGCGGCACATGCCGTGGTGCGGCTGCCGCCGGGGCTCTACTTTGTCGCCACACCGATCGGTGCGGCGCGCGACATCACCTTGCGCGGGCTCGACATTCTGGCCTCGGCCGACCTGTTGGCCGCCGAAGACACGCGCACGCTGCGCCATCTTCTCGATATCCACGGCGTGGCGCTTTCGGGGCGCCCGCTCATTGCCTATCACGATCACAACGGCGCTGCAGTGCGCCCGCGCATCCTGCGCGCGCTCGCCGAAGGCAAGAGCGTGGCTTATGCGAGCGAAGCCGGAACGCCGCTGGTGGCGGACCCCGGTTTTCAGTTGGGCCGCGCCGCACTGGCGGCAGGCGCGCCGGTGTTTGCCGCCCCCGGCCCTTCTGCGGTGCTCGCGGCGCTGACAGTTTCGGGGCTGCCCTCGGACCGTTTTCTGTTCGCAGGCTTTCCCCCCGCAACCAAGGCGGCGCGCAAGAGCTGGCTGACGGCGATCAAGGACGTTCAGGCAACGCTGATCTTCTACGAATCGCCAAAACGCGTTTGCCAATTGTTAATTGATCTGGCGCAATGCTTGGGCGGTGAACGACAGGCGGTGGTGGCACGGGAACTGACGAAACGCTTTGAAGAGGTGCGGCGCGGTACAGTGTCAGAGCTGGCGGCCGGATTTTCAGGACAGTCCGTGAAAGGCGAAATTGTGGTGCTGGTGGACCGCGCAGCGATGGCCCCGGCTGGGCTCGACGAGGTGGAGGCGGCTTTGCGCGACAGGTTGGCGCGGATGCGCGTGAAGGAAGCGGCTACCGAGGTGGCCGAAGCACTGGGCGTGCCCCGGCGAGACGTCTACCAGATGGCCTTGCGGCTGGAGGCGGAAGAATGAGCGGAGCGGTATCCTACAGGGATGGTTTGGCGGCCGAAGCGCAGGTGGCTGCACACTATGTGCAAAGCGGGCGCTGCATTGCCGCCAGCCGCTGGCGCGGCTCTGGCGGCGAGATCGACCTGATCGCCCGCGAAGGCGCGGGGCTCGTGTTCATCGAGGTCAAGAAGTCGGTAACCCATGCCCGCGCCGCCGAGCGGCTTTCACGAAGGCAGATGGATCGCATCTATGCGTCTGCCAGCGAATTTATTGCGGGCGAACCTTTGGGGCAGGGCACGGCGGTGCGATTTGATGTGGCGCTGGTGGATGCGGTCGGGCGCATCGAAATTCTCGAAAATGCTTTCGGGCTTGACTGAGGCGCGGTTGCATCAGGCGCGCGGCTACGCCATGAAGGGTGCCAGTATGGGGGTGCTGCATGGCCTTGAAAGTCGCGATTCAGATGGACCCGATCGGCGCGATCAATATCGATGCCGACAGCACATTCCGTATTGCGCTTGAAGCGCAGGCGCGGGGGCATCAACTGTTCTATTACACGCCCGATCGGCTGGCCTATCGCGAAGGCAGGATCGTTGCCCGTGGTTGGCCACTGCAGGTGCGTCCGGTGCGGGGCGACCATTTCATGCTGGGTGCCGAGACCGAGGTTGATCTGGCCGATTGGGATGTGGTCTGGCTGCGGCAGGATCCGCCTTTCGACATGGGTTACATTACCACCACGCATCTGCTGGAGCGTATCCACCCGGCGACACTGGTCGTGAATGACCCGTTCTGGGTGCGCAACTCGCCCGAAAAGCTTTTGGTGCTGAATTTCCCAGACCTGACGCCCCCAACCTTGATCGCGCGCGATCTCACCACCATTCGGGCCTTTCGGGCGCGCCACGGCGACATCATCCTGAAACCGCTTTATGGCAACGGCGGTGCCGGGGTCTTTCGGCTTGATCCGGGCGATCGCAATCTTGCCTCGCTGCACGAGCTTTTCAGCGGCATTAACCGCGAGCCGCTGATTGCGCAGAAGTTTGTGCCCGACGTGGCGAAAGGCGACAAGCGCATCATCCTGATCAACGGTGAGCCTGTGGGGGCGATTAACCGGGTACCCGCCGAGGGTGAGACGCGGTCGAACATGCATGTGGGTGGGCGGCCTGAGCAGATTGGCTTGACCGCGCGCGACCGCGAGATTTGCGCACGCATCGGCCCGCTATTGCGCGAAAAGGGGCAGGTTTTTGTCGGCATCGACGTGATCGGCGATTGGCTGACCGAGATCAACGTCACTTCGCCCACCGGCATTCAGGAGTTGGAGCGGTTTGATGGCATCAACACCGCCGAGCGGATCTGGCAGGTGATTGAGGCCAAGCGGGCCGGCTAAGGTGTATCCTGCCTTATTGCCTTGCGCGCGGTTGCCCGCCCGAGGGTCTTCTGCTTGTGGGCGCGCCGGGTCCGTTCTCAGCGGCCGGCGGCAATGGTCAGGCGAAAGCTGACCGCTTCTGCGATATGCGGCAGGCGCAGCGATTCGGAACCGTCAAGGTCGGCGATTGTGCGCGCCACCCGCAGCACGCGGTGGTAGCCGCGCGCGGTCAGGCCGAACCTGTCGGCCACCCGCGCCAGCAAGGCCCGGCCCTCGGAGTCGGGGCTGGCGACCTGATCGAGCAGTGCGCCTTCAGCTTCGGAGTTGACCCGCACCGCCGGGTGGGCTTTGTAGCGCGCATCTTGTCGCTGACGCGCGGCAAGCACCCGCGCGGCCACGGTGGAAGAACAGTCGCCTGAGGCGGGCAGATCAAGGTCGGAATAGGCCACAGGGGGTACCTCGATGCGCAGATCGAAGCGGTCCATCAGCGGCCCGGAAATGCGCCCGAGGTAGTCTTCACCGCAGATCGGAACGCGCGAGCAGGCGCGGGCCGGGTCGGCCAGGTGGCCACATTTGCAGGGGTTAGCAGCCGCTACCAACAGGAACCGGCAGGGGTAGCGCACATGTGCATTGGCGCGCGCCACCACCACTTCACCGGTCTCGATCGGCTGGCGCAAGGTTTCGAGCACCGCGCGCGGGTATTCGGGAAACTCGTCCATGAACAGCACGCCGTTGTGCGCGAGGCTGATTTCGCCCGGTTTTGCGCCGCGCCCGCCGCCGACAATTGCCGCCATCGAAGCGGTATGATGTGGTTCGCGGAACGGCCGAGTGCGCGAAATGCCGCCTTCGCTGAGGAGCCCCGAAAGCGAGTGGATCATCGAAGTTTCGAGCGCTTCGGCTGGAGAAAGCGGCGGCAGGATTCCGGGGATGCGCGCGGCGAGCATCGATTTGCCTGCGCCGGGCGCACCGACCATCAGCAGGTGGTGGCGCCCCGCTGCGGCGATTTCGAGCGCACGTTTGGCGCGTTCCTGACCCTTCACATCGCGCAAATCACGCGGCACGGGATCGCGCAGCACCTCACCGGGGCGGGCCGGGGCAAGCGGCGTGCGACCGGTGAAATGCGCAATTGCCTCTGCGAGTGTTGCGGGGGCAAGCACCTGGGTTGCACCAACCCATGCTGCCTCGGCGCCACAGGCGGCGGGGCAGATCAAGGTGCGGTCGTGTTCAGCGGCGGCCATTGCGGCGGGCAGGGCGCCCGCCACCGCGATCAGCCGCCCGTCCAGCGCAAGTTCGCCGAGCGCCACGCAGGCTTCGACATCTTCGCGCGGCAGAATCTCAATCGCGGCCAGCAGCGCCAGAGCAATCGGCAGGTCGAAATGCGAGCCTTCCTTGGGCAGGTCGGCGGGCGAGAGGTTCACCGTGATCTTCTTCGACGGCAGCGCGATGGAAAGCGCGCCGAGCGCCGCCCGCACACGTTCGCGCGCCTCGGATACCGCCTTGTCGGGAAGGCCCACGATGGCGAAGTTGGGAAGGCCTTGCGCCAGCGCGCATTGCACCTCGACCAGCCGCGCCTCGACGCCCTCGAAGGCGACTGTGTAGATTTGCGCCACCATCCTGCACCCGCATCCTGCCCCGGCATCGGGCTTAGGCCGCAAGGGTTTAGGAATGGTTAATTTCGATTAACCAAGCTCAGGCGGCAGGGCCCGGCCATGGTCGGGTTGGCCAGTCGCGTTTGTAAAAGGGCTGGTCGGGGCCCTCGACAAGGCCTTCGGCGCGCCAGCGGCAAAAGGCGGGATCGGCGAGTGTGGTGGCGACATAGGCGGCAGCTTCGGGCGCGACCGGCAAATTGTAGCCAGCGATGCGTGCAGCGACCGGGGCATAAAAGGCATCGGCTGCGCTCCAGCGTCCAAACAGCCACGGCCCGCTCGCGCCGAATTGACCGCGCGCGAGGTGCCACAACGCCTCGATCCGCGTCAGATCGGCCAGCACCGCGGCCGAAGGCACGCAATCGGCATAACTCACCCGCAGGTTCATCGGGCAATGTTCGCGCAGCGCGCCAAAGCCTGCGTGCATCTCGGCTGCCAGCCATCGCGCGACGGCGCGGGCGGTCGCATCCTCGGGCCAAAGCCGCGCCTCGGGGTGGCGTTCGGCCAGTGTCTCGGCAATCGCCAGCGTTTCGCCGATCACCTGACCTTCTGGCAGGCGCAGCGCGGGTGCGAGGCGGGCGGGGGCAAACTCGGCCATCAGGTGGTCGAAATCAGGTGCGTAAAGCCGCCCCGATTGGGTGGTCACCGCAATGCCGCCATGCGCGAACAATAGCCAGCCGCGCAGCGACCAGCTGGAATAGCTGCGGTCTCCGATTGCAAGGTTATAGCCCATTGACGCCCCCCGGTGCAGCGCGGTGATCCGATCGCGCTTATGACGCGTATTCATGGTCACAACGGGCGCGCAGCACAAGCGCCGCCGGGCAGGGAGAAGCGGCATGGCATTCGACGGCATCCAGACCCAAACCTACCTGCGCCGCGCGATGCGCGGTGAAATGCTCGACGCCGACACCGAGCTGGCGCTGGCGCGCGCTTGGCGCCAACACGGCGATGAGGCGGCATTGGCGCGGTTGGTGGCAGCCTATATGAAGCTTGCGGTTTCGATGGCATCGCGGTTTCGCCGGTATGGCGCCTCGATGGAAGAACTGGTGCAGGAGGCCACCGTGGGCCTGCTGAAAGCTGCACAGAAGTTTGATCCCGCACGCGGCAACCGTTTTTCGACCTATGCCGTCTGGTGGGTCAGGGCGGCGCTGCAAGACTATACAATGCGCAACCATTCACTGGTGCGCACCGGGGCTACAACCGCGCAAAAATCACTCTTTTTCAACCTTCGGCGTGTTGAAGGCGAAATCTGGCGTGAGGCCGCGGAGGCTGGTCAGCGGCTGGGTGCCGAAGCGTTGCGGGCGCGCGTTGCCGCCAGGCTCGGGGTGACCGAGGCCGATGTGGAAACCATGCAGATGCGGCTTGCGGGGAGTGATTTGTCACTGAACATGCCGATCGCGGGCGAGGCGGGTGCGCAGGAGTGGGTCGATACGCTGGAAGATGACGCGCCGGGGGCCGCTGAAAGCGTGCCGCAGGCGCTTGATCTGGGGCGACTTCGGGGCTGGCTGGGTGCAGCGCTGGCAACGCTCACGGCGCGCGAGCAGCGCATCATAGCCGCGCGGCGGCTGCGCGAGGCACCACGCACGCTTGAAGACCTGGGCGGCGAGCTGGGAATTTCCAAAGAGCGTGTGCGCCAGATCGAGGCGGTGGCCTTGGCCAAATTGCGCCGGACGCTTGCGGCGCGCGGGGTTGGTGTGCAAGACCTGTGGGCATGAAAGCCCTTGCAGCCCTTGCCCTTGCGTTTGCATTGCCCGCCGTCGCCGCCGAGATCGGCCCCGAGGCGCTGCCCGGACTGCGCGCGCCGGTGGTGATTCTGGGAGAGGTGCACGATAACCCCGCGCACCACGCCAATCAGGCGCTGGCGGTTGCCTTTTTGCACCCTTCGGCGATTGTGTTCGAGATGCTGAGCGATGAGCGCGCATCCTACGCCACCCCGGCCGCCCGCGACAGCGCCGAAAAACTGGCGGCTGCCCTGGCATGGGAGGCGTCGGGCTGGCCGGATTTTGCGCTGTATTACCCGATCTTCGAGGCGGCGCCTGAGGCTACCATTCGCGGTGCCGAGGTGCCGCGCGACGACCTTTTGCGCGCGATGAAGGCGGGTGCGGCGGCAGCCTTTGGTCCCGATGCGGCGCGGTTCGGGCTGACCGTTCCGCTTGCCGCAGCCGATCAGGCAGCACTTGAGGCCGAGCAGATGCAGGCGCATTGCGGAGCGCTGCCGCCCGAGCGGATGGCGGGCATGGTCGAGGCGCAGCGGCTGCGCGATGCGGCGCTGGCGCGCGCAGTGCTTGATGCGCTGGCGGAAACCGGCGGCCCGATTGCGGTGATTACCGGCTCGGGCCATGCGCGCACCGATTTTGGCCTGCCCGCCGCCCTGCGTGCGGCAATGCCCGATCTGCCGGTGCTCAGCATTGGCCAGATCGAGGCGCCCGCCGAGCCCGACCAGCCCTTCGATTACTGGATCGTCACCGATCCGGCCCCGCGCGACGACCCCTGCGCGGTGTTCCGCTAGCGCGCTTGCGCCCCCCCGCTGCGGCTCCTAGACTTTGCGCGAAGCGATGGGGGTGAAGATGCTGGCGGGAAAGACGATACTTCTGATCATTGGCGGTGGCATAGCCGCCTACAAATCGCTCGACCTGATCCGCCGTTTGCAGGAGCGCGGCGCGCGTGTGGTGCCGGTGCTGACCCGCGCTGGCGCCGAGTTCGTAACCCCGCTTGCGGTTTCGGCGCTGGCGGGGGGCAAATGCCATACCGAGCTTTTCAACCTGACGGATGAGGCCGAGATGGGTCATATCCAGCTTTCGCGCGCGGCCGACCTGGTGGTGGTGGCGCCGGCTACGGCTGACCTCATGGCCAAGCTTGCGGCGGGGCTGGCGCCCGATCTGGCGAGCACGCTGCTTTTGGCCACCGACAAACGGGTGCTGATCGCGCCTGCGATGAACGTGCGGATGTGGCAGCACCCCGCCACGCAGCGCAACCTTGTGCAGCTGCGCGCCGATGGCGTGGCGGTGGTGGGCCCGAACGAAGGCGACATGGCTTGCGGCGAGTTCGGGCCGGGCCGGATGGCGGAACCTTTGGAAATTGCCGCTGCAATCAGTGCCGCGATGGGCGATGGGCCTTTGGTCGGGCGGCATGTGCTGGTAACCTCGGGGCCGACGCTCGAACCGATCGACCCGGTGCGCTATATCGCCAACCGTTCTTCGGGGGCGCAGGGGGCGGCGCTGGCGGCGGCGCTGGCCGATCTTGGTGCGCGGGTAACGTTTGTTACCGGTCCCGCGTCCGTTCCTCCACCCGCCGGGGTCGAGGTGATGCGGGTGGAAACCGCGCGCGAAATGTTGGCGGCGGTGGAGGCCGCGCTGCCTGCCGATGCCGCGGTCTTTGCCGCAGCAGTAGCCGATTGGCGGGTGGCCAACGCCAGCGACCGCAAGTTCAAGAAAGACGCGACCGGCACCGCGCCCAAGCTGGAATTTGCCGAAAACCCGGACATTCTGGCCCGCATAAGCCAAATGAAAAAGGGCCGCCCGGCGCTGGTGGTGGGCTTTGCCGCCGAAACCGATAATGTGCTCGAACACGCCTCGGCCAAGCGCGTGCGCAAGGGCTGCGACTGGATCGTCGCCAATGATGTCAGCCCCGCAACGGGAATCATGGGCGGCGTGGAAAACATGGTGACGGTGATTGATGCGGAAGGCAGCGAAAGCTGGCCGCGGATGGGCAAGCCCGAAGTCGCGCGTCGCCTTGCTGCGCGCGTGGCCGCGGCGCTGGCGCGCTAGCCCATGCGCGCCGCCGCCTCTGGCGCAGTGTCGCCCGCGCTTGGCTCTGCGCTGTCGCTGGGGTTGCGGCTGGTGTTTGCGCTTAGCCTGCTGCCGTTTTTCCTCGCTTCGGTAGCCACCCAGATCGACGGGTTCATGCTGACCGATCAGGCCTATTTCCTGATCCTGCCGCAATACATGGAGGCGGTGGCCTTTGACCCGGCGCAGATCAGCTGGCCGGGGCACCTTTATGTGGCCTTGGGCACGCTGGCCGAGGCGGTGCTGCCGGTGCTGCTGGTGTTGGGCCTTGCCACCCGTGCGGCGGCCTTGGGCATGGTGCTGTTCATCGTGGTGATGAGCGTTACCGACATCTGGTTTCATGGCGTGCCCGACGCGGTGGTGGGCGCGCTCTTGGACCCCGACCCCTATGCGCTGATCCTCGACCAGCGGTTGATCTGGTGCGCGCTTCTGTCAGCGCTGGCGGTGGTCGGGGGCGGGCGGGTGTCGTTTGATGCGCTGATCGGGCGGTTCAGGCCTGCCAGCCGCTGAGTGGCAGGCCTGAAGGGTGGGTCAGACCTTGTAGGCGGCAAATCCGGGGTCAATCTCGGTTGCCGCAAGATGGTTGACGAAGTTCGAGAAGGTCTTGCAGGCGATCCCGAGCACCACGCCCAGCACCTGCTGCTCGCCGTAGCCGGCCGCAAGGAAGGCATCGACATCGGCGCGGGTGGCGTTGCCACGGGTTTCGACCATGGTCTGCACAAAGCGTGACAGCGCCTGCAATTTGGCATCGGGCAGGGCTTTGTTCGCCCGCAGCGCCGCCAGCACATCGGGCGCCACGCCCGAGCGTTTGTCGGCGATCATCGAATGCGCGGCCATGCAGTATTCGCAATCATTGGTGCGGCTGACGGTCAGGAACACGATCTCCTGCTCGGCGGGGGTAAAGCCTGCGGTCTTGCGAAAGCTGTCATAGGTGGAAAGATAGCCTTCCAGCACGCCGGGCAGCTTGGCCATATAGAAATACATGTTGGGCACCATGCCCATGCGGGCCTTGGTTGCCTCAAGCGCGGCCTTGGTGGTGCCGGTGGCGGTTTCGAGGGTGAGGGGGGTGATGTCGAGAACGGGTTTGCGAGACATTCGGAAATTCTCCAGATTTACAGAACGATCATTTCTTAAGTTGATTTTGCTGCGCCTGCCAGATAATTCAGACCAATGAGTTCACAAAGCAGCGAGACCCGGCACCGGGGTCGCCCTAAGGGCTATGACGACGGCGAGGCGCTTGACGCCGCGATGCGCCTGTTCTGGTCGCATGGCTATGAGGCCGCCTCGGTCGATCTGCTGTGCCGCGAAATGAACATGCCGCGTGCCAGCCTGTATCAACAATTTGGCGACAAGCAGGGGCTGTTTCTGGCCGCGATCGAGCACTATGCCGAAACCCGCGTTTCCAAGGTGACGCGCGAACTTGATGCCGCAACCCTCGGGGTGGCGCTGGCGGGGTATTTCAACGCCGTGGCGCTGCTCGCTACCGAAGATGCGCGCGCGCGGGGTTGCCTTGTGTCTTGCGTTCTGGCCGATGCGGCAGGCACCAACCTGCGCTTTCGTGCCGAGCTTGCTACCCGGTTCGAGCGAATGGAAACCCGGATGGCCGAGCGCCTTGCGCTGGCACAGCGGCAGGGCGAACTGGCTGCCGATGTTGATGCGGCGGCGTTGGCGGCGGTGCTTTCGGCCGTTGCGCGCGGAATCATGTTGCGCGCACGGGCTGGCGCAAGCCGCGAAGATTTGCAGGCGGTGGCGCGCACCGCCGCGTCGCTGGTGCCTCATTCGCCCTTGGCGGCCTGACCTTTCGAGATCGCTTTCCACAGATGCGTGTAGCGGTATTTGCGCCGCGCCTCGTCGCTCATGTTTCCGACGCGCACATGCTTCTTGATCCCCGCGCCTTCGAGGATGCGGTTCATGAAGGCGTAAAGCGCGGTAACCGAAATGATGTCAAACAGCCCCGCCTCGCTATAGCCTGCGTCATAAACCGCCTGCGCATCGGCTTCACCGACGCCTGCGGGGTCAACCGTCAGGCGGCGCACATAGGCCAGCACGGGCCGCATCTTGGCCGGGATCGAGGGGTGATCGACGTCAATTTGCACATTGCCGAACACCTCGGGTGCGATGCCCCAGGCTTTCGCGTGGTCGCGGTGCGCCGAAAAGCAATAGTGGCAGTGGTTGAGCGACGAGACATAGGCGGCAATGAGTTCGCGCTCGCCTTCGGAAAGCTCGCTTTCGCTGCGCAGGATCGCATCGTGGTATTCGAGCAGGGGCAGAATGCCGCGATCCGGGAACTTGCTGAACAGCCCCATCAATTCGAGGTTCGGGATCGAGGGAAAATGCGACATGGCGGCTCCTGAGGGGCATGGGTTTGCGCAAGGCTAGGGTGCGGCGCGCCGACGTTCCAGCCCCAAAACGCGCTCAGGCGGTTTCGGCCCATTCCAGCGCATGCGGGTCGAACCCAGGCGCGAGGTGCGGTTTGACAATCTGGAAATAGGGCGACAGGTCGAAATCGCGCGGCGTGAACAGCGAATGGTGGCGAATGTGCAGCAATTCGCGCCGCGCCAGCGCGCCGCCCGGCTGCGCCTTGACCTCACGCACATCGGGCAGAATCGGGTAGCGCACCTGCTGGTAGGCCCGCGCAATCAGCGATGAGCAGATGGCGCGCGTCGGGTCGCCCGAGCCGAACGCCAGCATCCGGCGGCGCCAGCGCACCGGCACCGGCGGTGTCGGGATGAAGTAGCGCAGAAGGTCGAAGATGTTGCGCAGATCGTATTTGAGGCCGATCTGATCGACCATGAAGGCGGTGACGCGGCCACATTCTTCGGGTGAAAGCCCGACGGGGCGGCAGATGCGGGTGTTGTAGCTGGCATATTTCGAAATCGGCGCGGCCACACAGCCCTCGCCCAAATTGACCTCAATCAGCCTCGGCCGTTCGGACCCGTCTTCGGGTTCGGGCAGCGCATCGCCCACATAGATCGCGGCGTGCGACCAAGTCGATTGGGTGAGGTATTTGATCGCATTCGAAATCCGCTCGCGGCCTTCGATCAACAGCACATCGCCGGGGCGCAGTGTGCGGCAGAGCGTGGCAAAATCGGAGGGCGTAAAGGGCTTGTAGCCCGAACTTTCGCCGTTGAGCTTGCGCGCGAGCCTTTGCCCGAGTCGATCGAGCAGGCTGTCGAAGGTCTTGCCGAAACTGGTGGTCATTGCGCCCCTCCCGCCCATAACACGCGCGTCATGGGCAAGACTAGCGGCGGGCCCCGCGCGTTACATCTTGGCGCGGCAAAGGTCGCCCTGGCAGGAAATGGCAAGAATCGGGCGGCCAAGCGCGCGCATTGCGAAGAGCGCGGCGGTGATACCAGCCAGCATTCCGACATAGGCGGGCAAGGCGTGCGGCGAAAGCGAGGGCAAGCCAAACAGGATCAGCCCGTCATTGCCGCCCGGCACCATGCCGGCACCCGCGCCCATGATAACCCCCGCTACCCCATGCCGCAGCGCCGCCCGAGGTCGCAGGCGCCGCAGCCGCGGGGTGCGGCGCAGCGCCGCCGACGCCGCCATGCCAGCCAGCGCCGCAAGCGAAATGGGCCAGAGCAGCGATACCGAGGTGGCGCAGGGTGCTGCCCCCGTGGTGCAGATGAGCGTGGTGGTAAACGACCAGGACCCGGTGTTCAGCAGGAGTCCCGTATTCGCCGCCGCTACCACCGCCACCGCAAACGACAGTGTCCAGACCGGCGCCCGCAGGGCCGCGCGCAAAGTACCTGTCGCGCGCAACTGCCGCCCGATCCGCGCTACCTCCCACGCCATCCAGGGCGCCAGCGCCAGCAAGAGCCAAGCGGGAACAGCGGGGGCAAGTGTCGGGGCTGGCGATGCGATCATGCCGGCCCGATGCAGCGCCGCGATCAGCGCAAGGCCCAAAGGCCAGCCCAGAACCGTGAACAGCATCGAGACATGGCCTTCAACCAGGCGCGACAGGGTGGAAAATGTGCAACTGCCGTTGATGCCCGCGCCGATGCCGAACAACAAACCGCCAGCCAGCCCCGCCCAGCCAATCGGCCAATGCCGAAACGCCGGCGCCGCCCCAAACAGGGCGGCAATGGCCACAAGGCCTGTGACCCAAAGCGATGCCTTGAAGAACGACCACAAGAACCAGGCGCGCCCTGTGGTCAGCACTTCGGACACGGCCTTGACCGTGCACAACCCTGCCCGGTGCGCCGAGACCCCGAGAGCCAGACCCATGAGCAGGGACAACAGGACTGGCATTTTGAGGCCTCGGCGCGGGCAGGGTTTCGGGCGTCAGTTCACAAGATGGTCTGATGTAAAGACCATGTCGCCTTCGGCCGCGAGGTGGCAGGCGATGCAGCCCTCGTCCATGCCCTTGGCAACCTGACCGGCCAGCCCGGTGCCGTCGGGCATCTTGTCGAGCGAGCCATCGGGCAGATACTTGACCCAGAACCAGTCGAGATTGTCGGTGTCATACCCCGCCTCGCGGCGGAACATCACCGTGTAGGCGCCAAGGTGGCCTGCCGGGTCGCGCAGCACTTCATCGGCGGTCACCCCCATCGGGCCGTAGTTGCGCTTGACGATCAGATCGCCTTCATGGCCGTTGATGGTGGCGGTGGTGTAGAAGGTTTCGAGCATCATGCCGTGCGGGTCGGTGCCCTCATAGGGGGTGGCGTGAATCTGGTTCGGCCCCACCAGACGGGCGGCCGCCATTACATCCCAGATCAATTGCGCATAGGCGGCATCATCTGCAGAGCCGAACGGCATCGGCATGGTCTGCGCCTGGGCGGTCAGGCTCATGCCGCCCAGTGCGAGTGCGAAGGCGCCAGCAATCATAGTCGTTTTCATTGGTCGTTCTCCCTAGGTTGGTGCCGCAATGACTGCTTCGGCGCGCGCATGTTACGGTTGCGCCTATCACCCTTTCGTGAGAAGCGCCGAGGGCCTTCGTGCTGCCGCGCCGGCCGATCACGTTCACGTCAAAACTGGCGAAGCCGCTTTACGGGCCGCCGCCGCGGGCCAAGCTAGGAGTAATGGGAGATCGCTCAGATGCGCCGACTTATTGCCGTGCTTGTTCTGCTGCTGCCGGGGTCGGGGGCGGCGGCGCTTTGCGTGCGCAACGGAACCGACGCGGCCTATGTGTTTACCGTGGAAGACCTGGCGGGCAGCCGCGCGCGTGCCGCACTGGCGCCGGGTGCCGAGTTGTGCCTGAGCGTGCAGGCGCCTGCGGGCGCCGAATTGGCCTTGCCGGGCGGTGTGGTCGCGGTGTTCGAGCGTATCGACAGCGTCGAGGGCTGCTCGCGCTTGGCAGATGCCACGCAAAGCGAAACGCTGCTGGCCTACGCGGCCTTTGACCGCTGCCTGTGGGCACCGCATGGCTGACGCGGGCCCCCCTGCGCGCACCGCTTGGGTGGGTTGGCTTTGGCGCACGCTTTGGCGCGTGGCGCTGATTGTCGCGGCGGTCTACGCCATTCACCTGATGATAGGCTGGGCCACCGAAGCCACGCAGACGCAAGCGAGCGGCGGCCTTCGGGCCGGGGTGCTGGTGCTGCTGCTTTTGGCCTATGCGCTGCTGATTGCCACGCCGTTCGTGCCGGGGGTCGAGGTCGGGCTGTCGCTACTGGCGCTGGAAGGCGCGTGGATTGCACCTTTCGTATATCTGGGCACCAACGCCGGGCTGATGCTGGCCTATCTGGTGGGCGAGCGGCTGCCCTATGCAAGGCTGGAGCGGCTGCTGTCCGACTTGCGGCTGCGTCGCGCGGGCGACCTGCTGCAACGCCTTGCCCCGCTTGGCCGCGAGGCGCGGCTGGAACTGCTGCGCGAGAAACTGCCGCGCTGGTGCGCGCCACTGGTGTCGCGCTTTCGTTACCTTGTGATTGCGCTGGCGGTGAACCTGCCGGGCAATTCGATCATCGGCGGTGGTGGCGGCATTCTGTTTGTCGCGGGCCTTAGCCGTCTGTTCCGGCCCTGGGCGGTGGCGGGCACCATCGCGCTTGCGGTGGCGCCCGTGCCGCTGATGATCTGGGGTTTCGACATCAACCTGATGGCGATGTTCTGACCTGCCTCATTCGTGGTGGCCCGCCTTATTCGTGGTGGATCGTGGCATCGGGGTTGAACGCGGCGAAGGCAAAGGCGAACGGCACATGGTAAAGCGCGGGCTGTCCGGCCTGCGTAACCGTGACGGTGCCGACATCGCGCCCCTCGGCAATCTGCCTGGTATCGAGCGCCGAGGCCTGCCCTGCCTGCCATTCCACCCTGAAGCCGCCCACCTCAAAGGGGGCATGCGCCTGAACATAGGCAAAGCTCCAGGCATCGGGCAGGCCTTCGATCGCCACCACCCGCATCAGCGCGTCGCCCGGGCCATCGTAGCTGCCATCATAAAGGAAGGGCTGGCGCAGGCTGTCATAGCCTTCATAGGGGTTGGAGCCATAGCTGCGGCCAAAGCGCGTTGCGGGTATCAGCACCTCGCCATCGGGCCGCCGCGCCGCAAACTCACCGAAGGATTCGAATCGCGAGGGCACCCGAGCCAGCTCATCGCCCGAGTGTGCGCCAATGATCGCGCGGCCCTCGAACTGCTGCCACCAGCTTTGCGTGGCGCGGTCATACATCACCAGATCGGAATTGCGCAGTTTACCGGTGGTGCCAAAGGTTGTGGCCTCGCCGCCCAAGCGGCGGTCAAACACGATGCCCGAATTGCACAACGGGCAATAGGTCACCGCAATCGGGGTGCCCGCGAAAGTGTCGTTGACGATTTCGTGCCACATCAGGATTGCCACCGGGTAGGCGCGCGCTTGCCCGCCCAGCTCGACACTGATCACCGGCTCGCGGTCGTCGGGGCGGGTGGACAGCTCGGCAAGGGTCTGAAAAGCGGGGGCGTCAATCGCCGGGATGCCGTCTTTCGGCGGGCCGCCCGAGAGGATTTCGGAGAAATTGACCGAGGTGCGGCTGAAATCGGTGGCGGGCCATTCGGCGCGCCATGCGGCGGGGGCGGTCTGCGCGGTGGCGGCGGTTACCGATAGCGCGGTGGCAAGGGCTGCGAGCAGGGGTTTCATGCGGTATCCTTTGGGTTGTGGGTGGGGTTTGGCGGCACCCCGGGCGGGTGCGGGCTGGCGGCAATGTGTCGCATCGGCTCTCACCCCCTCTTGGGCCGCGTGTTCGTGCCAACCGCTGCGGAGGCCCTTTTGCCCTGCTCGCGTAGGGCCTCGGGCGGCGGTCGGCATGGCACAAGCTGTGTCGGGCGGTAGCAAAACGCAAATCACGCGGCTTCACGTTGCATTGTGCGGTTGAAATAGTGCGCCGCATTCACGATGCTGCGGCATGACCATGGGAGGTGCCGGGTGCGGGGCGACACAGGGCAAGGCATAGGCGACGAGGCCGAACTGGTGCGCAAGCTCGCGGCAGGCGACCGCGCCACGTTCGAGGCGATTTATCGCAAGCACAACGCTGCCATGGTGCGTTTTGCCACCGGTATCGTGAAAAGCCGCGCTACCGCCGAAGAGGTCACGCAGGACGCCTGGGTTTCGGTGCTGAAAAACATCGGCGGGTTTGAAGGGCGTTCGTCGCTGGCGGGCTGGATGTTTACCATCGTGCTGAACAAGGCGCGCACCCGTGCCGGGCGCGATGGCCGCTCGGTTTCGTTCGATGGCGCGGGCGAAGATGACAACCTCGCTGCCGCCTTCGATGGCCGTGGTCGCTGGAAGGACATGCCCGAGCTTTGGGAAGAAATCACCGCCGAGCGCATTATCGCCGGGCGCAGCGTGCTGCAACATGTCAACGCCGCAATTGAAACGCTGCCTCCGGCGCAACGCTCGGTGCTGGTGCTGCGCGGCCAGCAGGGGCTTGAGGCCGCCGAGGTCTGCGCCATGCTGGGCATCACCGAGGGCAACATGCGCGTGCTTTTGCACCGCGCGCGGCTGGCGGTGCGCGGCGCACTGGACGGTTTGGCATGAGCTGCGGCACGGTGTGCGCGCCGCTTATTTTCGCATATTTTCGGGGGCGCTGTAACGCGGGCGGGGCAGGCCAGTCTTTCCTTCGTGAAGCACGAGAAAAGGACTTCGTCAGATGCTGAGCTGCAAGGAAGTTGCCCAACGCGCAAGCGCCATGATCGACGGCGAACTTGGTGCATGGGACACGCTTCAGATGCGGATGCACATGGCGATGTGCAAGGGCTGCGAGCGGTTCATCGGCCAGATGCGCATAACGCGAGACCTGACCGAGGCCGTCGACGAGGCCGAGGAACTGCATGATGTGGATGATCTTCGCATCAGCGCCATCCTTTCCCAGCTTCACGAAGGGAAGCAACAGGGCGGCTGAGGCCCCCGAGGGAAGGACCACGAAAATGAAAAATCTTACAGCTGGCTTTGTCGCCGGGTTTGTCGCGACTGCCGTCTTGTCGGTGCTGATGGTGGCCAAGACCATGATGGGGGTGATGCCCGAACTGGATGTGGCCAAGATGCTGGGCATGATGATGGGCACCGGTGAAGCGATGGGCTGGGTCGGCCACTTCATGATCGGCACCATCGCCTGGGGCGGCGGTTTTGCGCTGCTTTACGGGCTGATCCCCGGCGGCAGCGCCACCGGCAAGGGCATCGTGTTCGGCATTGTCGCCTGGTTGATGATGATGATCGCGGTGATGCCGATGGCGGGTGCCGGGCTCTTTGGCATGGCCATGGGGATCATGGCGCCGATGATGACGCTGGTGCTGCACATCATCTTTGGTGCGGTGCTGGGCTATGTGTTCCAGCGTCAGGCCGGTCTGGCTGGTGCCGCGGCGCACTGAACCGTGAAGTCGCTGCGAGGGGGCGATGCCCCCCTCGCAACACCACCCCACCCATCAACCCATCTTCTCGACCATTCAGCCGGGAGCTTTGCCATGCGCAGCGAAAAGGTAAGTTTTGAAGGCGCCTCGGGGGCATCGCTTGCGGCCCGGCTTGACCGCCCCGAAGGGCCGGTGCGCGGCGCTGCCATTCTTGCGCACTGCTTTACCTGCTCAAAAGACATTGCCGCCGCGCGCCGCATTGCGGGCCGCCTTGCCGCCCTTGGCATCGCCGTGCTGCGGTTCGACTTTACCGGGCTTGGCCATTCGGGTGGCGAGTTTGCCAGCACCAACTTTTCCTCGAACGTCGCCGATCTGGTGACCGCGGCCGAATGGATGGCCGCGCAGGGCATGTCTGCGCAAATTCTGATCGGGCACTCGTTGGGCGGCGCGGCGGTGATTGCCGCTGCCCCCCGGATTGCGGGGCTGCGCGCCGTGGTCACCATCGGCGCGCCGTCTGACCCTGCGCATGTGGCGCACAACTTTGGCGGCATGCTTGGTGCGATCCGCCAGAACGGCACGGCGATGGTTACCATGGCTGGCCGCAGCTTTGAAATCCGCCGCCAGTTTCTTGATGACATCGCCGAGGCCTCGCTCGACGCCGCCTTGCCGAAACTGGGTGCCGCGCTCCTGGTGCTGCACGCGCCGCGCGATGCGGTGGTGGGCATCGAAAACGCCGGGGCAATCTTTGCCCGCGCGCGCCACCCCAAAAGCTTCGTATCGCTCGACAACGCTGACCACATGCTGAGCCGCGAGGAAGATGCCGAATACGCGGCGGACCTGATTTCGACCTGGTCAAGCCGATACCTCGATCTGCCGCCCGATGCAGCATCCGAGGGCGCGCCCGAAGGCGTGGTGCGGGTGGCCGAGGCCGAGGCTTCGGGATTTCGGCAAGATATTTCGATTGGCGGCAGGCACCAGATTGTGGCCGATGAGCCGGTCAGCATGGGCGGCACCGACCTTGGCCCCAGCCCCTACCAGTTGCTTTCGGCGGCACTGGGCGCCTGCACCACCATGACGATCCGGCTTTATGCCCGCAAAAAGGGCATCCCGCTGGCACATGTCGCCTGCGACGTGACCCATAACAAATGCCACACGGAAGACTGCGAAGACTGCGACAAGACGCAGCCCAAGGTCGATGTGTTCCGCCGCACCATCCGCCTGCAAGGCGCGCTTTCCGATGCGGAACGCGCCGCCCTGCTGGCCATAGCCGACAAATGCCCGGTGCACCGCACCCTGCACGGCCAAGCCCTGATCGAAACCGCGCTGGCCTGAAGCGCCCGCGCCCCTACGAAAGCCTGCCATGACCCCCGCAGAGATCCTTTCGCTGGCGGCAATGCCGCCTGCCAACCCCAGCTACCCGCGCGGCCCCTACCGCTTTTTGGGCCGCGAATATCTGGTCATCACCTATGAAACCGACCCCGACGCAATCCGCCGCCTGGTGCCCGAGCCACTGGTGCCCGATGGTTCGAACCAGGTGCATTACGAATGGATCGCGATGCCCGACAGCACCGGCTTCGGGTCATATCAGGAATCGGGCGTGGTCATTCCGTGCCTCTTGAACGGCGAGCCGGTGAATTACACCGCAATGATGTTTCTCAACGACGAGCCGCCGATTTCGGCGGGGCGCGAGATCTGGGGTTTCCCGAAACGCTGGGGCGAGCCCAAGCTTGAGGTGCGCACCGATACCCTGACCGGCACCCTGCACTATGGCGGCGAGCGGGTGGCGATGGGCACGATGACCTACAAATACGAAGATCGCATGGCGCCGAACCCGGCTGACCGCGGCAGGCACCTGATGAAGACCTCGGTCAATCTCAAGCTCATTCCCTGCGTCACCGGCGGCCTGAGGATTGCCGAACTGGTGGCGTTCAACCTGACCGACATCCAGATGCACTTTCACTTTTCCGGCCCGGCGCGGCTGCACCTGATCCCGCATATCAACGCGCCGGTGGCCGATCTGCCGGTGCTGCGCGTGGTCGAGGGGCGGCACTTCAAGGCCGACCTGACCTTGCCCTATGGCCGCATCGTGCACAACTATCTTGCTTGATCCTGAAAGGATTTCCACAATGACAAAACGCAAAACGGCTGTGATTACAGGCTCTTCCAGCGGCATCGGCCACGGCATTGCCGAGGCGCTGGCGGCTGCTGGCATGAATGTGGTGCTCAATGGTATTGAGCCTGCGGCGCAGATCGAGCCTGCCCGGAAGGCAATTGAAGATAGATTTGGCGTGAAGGCGATCTACTCGCCCGCCAACATGATGAAGGCCGACGGCGTGCGCGCCCTGATCGCCGAGACCGAGGCGGCGTTTGGCCAGGTCGATGTGCTGGTCAACAACGCGGGCATCCAGTTCGTTTCGCCGGTCGAGGATTTCCCTGACGAGAAATGGGAACAGATCATCTCGCTCAACCTTTCGGCGGCGTTTTACGCCACCAAGGCGGTGGTGGCGGGCATGAAGGCGCGCGGCTGGGGGCGGATCATCAACATCGCTTCGGCGCACGGACTGGTGGCCTCGCCCTTCAAGGGTGCCTATGTGGCGGCCAAGCACGGCATCGTGGGCTTTACCAAGACCGTGGCGCTGGAAACCGCGGAACATGGCGTGACCGTGAACGCGATCTGCCCCGGCTATGTGCTGACGCCGCTGGTGCAAAACCAGATCCCCGATACCGCGAAGGCGCGCGGCATTACCGAGGCCGAGGTTATTCGCGACGTTCTGCTGGCTGCCCAACCCACCAAGAAATTCGTCACCGTCGAAGAACTGGCGGCACTGGCGGTGTTTCTGACCACCGACGCCGCCGCCTCGATCACCGGCACGGCGCTGCCGGTTGACGGCGGCTGGACGGCGCATTGATGGAGGATCACATGAAACACCCGCACATCGTGCGCGCCAAGAACAGCAAGCGCATCAACCTTGCCCTGCAAGGTGGCGGCGCGCACGGCGCCTTTACCTGGGGCGTGCTTGACAAGATCCTTGAAGACGGGCGGCTGGAGATTGCCGCGATTTCGGGCACCTCGGCGGGCGCGATGAATGCGGTGGCGCTGGCCGATGGCTATACCGCGGGCGGTCCCGATGGCGCGCGCGAAAAGCTTGAAGGGTTCTGGAGCGCGATGAGCAAGGCGGCGCGCAATTCGCCGATCAAGCGCGCCCCGATTGATGTGCTGATGGGCAACTGGTCGCTCGACAAATCCTGGGGCTATCAGGCGATGGACGCGATGAGCCGGATGTTTTCGCCCTATCAGTTGAACCCGCTGAACATGAACCCGCTGAAAGAGGTGCTTGAAGGCTGTGTCGATTTTGCCTGCGTGCAAAGCTGCAACGCGATCAAGCTCTACATCTCGGCCACCAATGTTGAAACCGGGCGGGTCAAGGTGTTCGACAGCACCGATCTGACCGCCGACATGGTGATGGCCTCGGCCTGCCTGCCGCACATGTATCAGGCGGTGGTGATCGACGGCGTGCCTTATTGGGATGGCGGCTACATGGGCAACCCGTCGCTGTTTCCGTTCCATGCCGGGTCAGACACCGCCGATATCGTGGTGATTCAGATCAACCCGGTGGTGCGCAAGGGCACCCCGCGCAGCGCGCAGGAAATTCAGAACCGCCTCAACGAGATCAGCTTCAATTCGAGCCTGCTCAAAGAACTGCGCGCCATCGACTTTGTGGCGCGGCTGATCGAAGAGGGCACGCTTGATGGCAGCAAGTATCGCCGCGAGCGGGTGCATATCATCGAAAACCAGGGCGCATTGATCCCGCTCGGCGCCTCGTCCAAGATGAATGCCGAATGGGCGTTTCTGACCCACCTGCGCGATCTGGGGCGCGACACGGCGACCGCTTGGCTGGCCGAAAACTTTGCTGCGGTGGGCGAGCGCGGCACCGTGGATTTGCGCGCGATGTTCCAGGGCATCGGCGCCCAACATCAGGGGTAAGGCGTGGCGACAGACGAGTTCGGATTTCCGTTGGGCGAAGGCTGGCCGGAAATCGACGCAAAAGGCATGACCGAGGTCGATCTGCTGATGGTGCACAGCTACGGCATCACGCTGCCGCAGATGATGGAAAACGCGGGCCTGTCTTTGGCCACACTGGCGCGCGCGCGCTATTTTGGCGGCAATGCCGAAGGGCGCCGGGTGGTGGTGCTGGCGGGGGCAGGGGGCAACGGTGGCGGCGCGCTGACCGCGGCGCGGCGGCTGGCGGCATGGGGGGCAAAGGTCGTGCTGGTGCTGGCGCAGGATGCGGCGGCGATGACCCCGGTGCCGACGCTGCAACTGGGCATCTTGCGCGAAATGGGCCTGCACCCCGCCGATGTGCCCGCCGATGCACCTGACCTGATCCTTGACGGTCTGGTGGGCTATTCGCTGCGCGGCGACCCGCATGGGCGCGCTGCCGAGCTGATCGGCTGGGCCAATGCCAGCCCCGCGCCGGTTTTGGCGCTCGATGCGCCTTCGGGGTTTGATGCGGCCAGCGGCGCGCTTCGTGCGCCCGCGATGCAGGCCGACGCCACGTTGACGCTGGCCTTGCCAAAAGCGGGGTTGGCCGGATGCGCCGCCACCGGCGCGCTCTACCTTGCCGACATTTCGGTGCCGCCCGGCCTTTACGCCCGGCTTTCGGTGCCGCGTGCAGTGCCCACATTCGCCAAGGGCACGATTTTGCGACTGTCAAAACCTTGAGGTAGGCGCTTTGGGCGCACCTCAGGGCTGGCCGGGTGCGCTGATACGTCTGATTGACAGCCTGCGCACCCGAGCATCCAATCGCCTCAGCATGGAACCGTCCGGACGTTGCCGGAGGAAGCATCGCCCGGGCCCTTGGGCGGAATGGCGATGCTACGGGTAAGTTCTCAGACAGCGGTTATTGGTCAGGCGGGGCTGCGCGCGTGCGCGGTGCGGTTCTTGGTCATGGCGGTATGGGCGCTGGCCTTGGTGCTGGCGTTTCCGGCACCGGGGCGGGCAGAGACCTACCTGCAACCCGCCAGCAACTTTGCCAGCAGCGGCGATGAGATAGAAGGCTGGTTCTGGCTGCGCGACCCCGGCCTGGCTGCCAGCGCCGAGTATGTCTTCAACACCATTCCGCGCAGCGGCGATCTGGTGCTGCAACTTGAAGCTTTGGCAACCGACCGTGCTTCGGGCGGGCCCGGTTTTCCGGCCCGGATTGAACTTCTGTTCGGGTTTCCGGGCAGCGGCCGCATGGGCGGGGTGTTTCAGGTTGTGCATGTCGAATTGCCCAATGTCTCGCCGGACGGCGATACGCTTGGCTACCTGACGCGCGGCGCAATCCGGTTACCGCGCTACAAGGTCGAACAGGTGCTGCCTGCGAGCGGTGCACTTTACATCCGTATCGTGCGGCGCGATGCGGCCGACCCGCATGTTGCCTTGAACGCCACCAGTGTGCAGCTTCAAACCCGGTACCCCGGCGTGGGTGGCGCGGTGGGCGGCGACATCAACGGCCAGTTGGGCGCCCCCGGTTCGGGGTCGGGCGCGGCTGACCTGTCGCCCGGCGGTACTGCGGCCGACGCTCGGCCAGAACCGCCGGTCATGGGAACCCTGCCCGACACCACCTCGTTGGCCGACGCCACTGCGCTTGCCGATGGCGCCTATCTTGGTAGCCTGTCGCACGCGCTCGGTGATGAGGACGATTGGTATGCGGTCGAGCTTGACGAGGGCCAGATTCTCGTTGCCCGGCTGGCGCTGCCCGAGGGGCTTTCGGCCACGTTGCGGCTGCGCTCACCGCTAGGTTCTGTGCGCAGCGACACGGCCGTTGCGGGCGGCAGCAGCGGCCAGATCCGCCGTGCCGCCGAC
Source organism: Alphaproteobacteria bacterium HGW-Alphaproteobacteria-4 (assembly GCA_002842855.1). Lineage (GTDB taxonomy): Bacteria > Pseudomonadota > Alphaproteobacteria > Rhodobacterales > Rhodobacteraceae > UBA6213. The sequence goes on from PHEE01000008.1 coordinate 131,160, forward strand.
ACGGCCGGGGTTTGGTCGGTGCAGATTTCAAGGCGCGGCGGAGCGGGCGACTATGGGCTCTACCTCGACATTCGCGACCAGAACGATGCCGGGCTTGGCACCGACGCGGGCAACCAGCGTGCCGACGCAATGCCGATAGACCCCGGCATGATCGTGGGCGAGGTGCTGCGCGGCGATGACGTCGATTGGTATGCCATCGCGATGGAAGCGGGCGAGATTATCGAGGTGCAGCTTGCGGCCCCCGAGGCCGGGCGTGTGGCGCTCAGTCTGAAAAGCCCTTCGGGCGCAACACGGCGCGACATTTCGGTGGCGGCGGGCGGCGTGGCGCAACTGCGCTATGCGGCAAACGTTGAGGGGCAATGGCTGCTTTATGTGCACCGCAGCCAGGGCGAGGGCACCTATGTGCTGACCGTTGTGCGCGAGATGCAGACCGATGGCGGCGGTTTTGGCGATGCCTCTGACGTTGTGGCCCAGGCGCGGCCGCTGGAGCCAGGGCCGCAATTCGGCCAGCTTCTGGCCGCAGATGACCGCGACGTGTTCACGGTTGCCGCCGAGCGCGGCTACATCATTGCGCTGCGCGGGCAGTGGCTGTCCGAAACGCTTCACGGCACGCTTTCGCTGAAATTGCCCACGGGAAGCAATGTTCTCGGTGAGGCGCTCTCGCCGAATGAAGCTACCGTGCTGCGCTATGGCGCGTCAGTTGCGGGCGATTGGGTGGCGAGCCTGCGCCGTAGCGGGGGGACGGGGCCTTACAGCGTCGAAGCGGTGGTGACGCCGCAAAATGATGGCGGCAGCGGCACCGATGCGGGCGCTTGCGCCGACGAGGCGGTGCCGCTGGTTGACCCGCTGACCAACGGCTGGATGCTGCGTGGCGACAACCTCGATTGTTACGCGATGTCGCTGGCGGCGGGCGAGCAGGTGCAGATCACCTTGCGCACTGACAGCCGTCTGCGCACCAGCAGCCTGTCGTTGCGCAGCGCGGGCGGCGCGTTTGCGGCAGGGGTGGGCGCGGCCGACGAAGGCGGCAATGTGCTGACCTTCCGCCGCGATTTCGCGACGGATGCCAAGCTCAGCGTGCGCCGCACCAGCGGCGACGGGCCTTATCGGCTGGATGTGCTCTACACCCCGTCACGCGGCGGCACGGACACGACCGATGCGACGGGCGGCCTCACACCGGGCGGGACCGGTGGCGCTGGCGGCACTGGCGATACCGGAACGGGTGGGGGCGGCTCCGGGGGCGCGGGCGGCGGCGCCGGTGGCTCCATTGCGGTCAGCGTGGCTGACGGCGGGCGGCGGATCGTTTCCGACAAACCGTTCCGTCTGGCGGCGGGCGACCCGCTCGATACCGATGGTGACCGTCTGCATCAGGCGTGGGAAGATCAGGCGCTGGCGCTGGTGGCGCCGAAGATCGAGCTGGACGAAGAAGAAAACTGGCTCGACCGCAGGCCGGGCCACCAGATGGTGCGTTTTGCGCGTGTTGCACCCTATCCGAACATCGAGGCGCCAACCCATGTGTTCTTCTATACAACCATGGCCTGGACCCGCGACTATGGGCGTCTGGGTATCGGTGTGCCGTTTTTTGACGAGAACGTGCGCGCGCACAACGGCGATCTCGAAACCGCCGTGCTGGCGTTCGCCATTTCTGACCCGCAGACACTTGATCTGGTTGCGGTCTACACGACCGCGCACCACAGCGAGACGCTGCATTCGGGTGTCTGGGCCGCGCGCGGCGAAAGCTGCAATGTGGGCAGCGTGTTTGCCGGTCGCCCTGAATGGATCTGCGCCACGCTGCAATTCGAAGGCGACCGATTGCAATTGCAGTCGGCAGAAGACAAGCACTCGATCTACCCGACGGCGGCTGCCTGCGAAGATGTGCAACTGTTCCTGCGCATCGGGCTGCCGTTCGGCGGGCCTGAGACCGGGTTTGGCGAGGATTGTGGCGGCGGCGAAAAGCTGATTCCGGTTACAACCAACCTAGGCGAGCCCGACGTTCCACTGCCGATGGATCTTTCGCAGATATTCCCAGGTGAAGATGTCTGGGCCGATCACGGCTTCTGCGGTGGGCGCGGTGCGACCTACGACACCAATTTGCCCTGCGCCGGCCCGATCCGCGCGCATCTGGCCGAGCCGCCCGATATGCTGGTGAATTGGTTGGGCGGCTGGAGGCCAACCGAACCGACGCTTCTTGGGCAGATCGCGAGCGATCTGAATGCAGGGGCGGATCAACTGGTCGGCGGGCTCGGCACACTGCTGGGGCTGATCGAGCAGATCGACGTGCCGTTCGTCGAAACCGGCCCGATCAACCTGCAAACGCTGACCAGCCACTGGCCGTTCTGAAACCGCTATCGGGCAGCGGCCTTTGCCGCCCGACCTGTTTGCACCGGAGGTGTTGCGATGCGCAGAGCCCAAATCCTTGCTGCCCTGTTGGTTTTCGCCGCGGCCCCTGCATACGCGCAGGGTGGTGTTGACCCATGGGATACCGCCTCGGCGCGTGCGCAGGCGCGCGTCGAAGAGTTCTATGCGCTGATTGATGCCCGTCAGGTGGGCGATGCGATGGCAATCCTGGACCCGGCGCTGCTTGGCACGCTGGCCGACCGCCTGAACTGGGGTCGGCAGTTCTGGTCGATCCGGTCGATCCATGTGCTCGATGTCGAGCCTTGGGCGACCGGCGAGTGGACCGAGACGCGCCAGCGTTTCAAGGTGACGCTCGAAGCTTATGTCGAAACCCAAGGCAACCCCGCAATGCCTGCCTATGGCTGGCACGACAACCCCAATATTCGCTGGATCACGACCACGCGCGATGCCGCCGGTAGTTGGCGCATCGCCGAGATCGCCACCGGCCCTTAGGCATGCGAAAACGGGCTGACGGCCCTATGATCCGTGCTAGAAACGGCGGGTTGACCCAGACCGTGGAGCCCACAAGCCATGACCCTCGAACTCGGCCTTGATACCTTTGGCGATGTGACCGCTGGCCCCGACGGCCAGCCGCTGCCCCACGCGCAAGTGCTGCGCGATGTGGTCGAACAGGCGGTGCAGGCGGATCAGGTGGGGGTCGATTACATCGGCTTGGGCGAGCATCACCGCGACGACTTTGCGATTTCGGCGCCCGAGGTTGTGCTGGCCGCCATCGCCGCGCGCACCGCGCGCATCCACATGGGCACCGCCGTTACGGTGCTTTCGTCCGATGACCCGGTGCGCCTGTTCCAGCGCTTTTCCACGCTAGATGCGCTGTCACAGGGCCGCGCCGAGGTGATGCTGGGGCGCGGGTCTTTCACCGAAAGCTTCCCGCTCTTTGGCCTCAACCTTGACGATTATGAACAGCTATTCGAGCAAAAACTTGCGCTTTTCGCCGCGCTGATCCGCCAGCCCGAGGTCACCTGGAACGGCCGCACCCGCGCCCCGCTGATCCGCCAACAGGTGTTCCCGCGACTGGGGCCGGCGGGGCTCAAGACCTGGATCGGGGTTGGTGGCAGCCCGGAATCGGTGGTGCGTGCGGTCCGCCATGACCTGCCGATGATGCTGGCAATCATCGGTGGTGCTGCGCGGCGGTTTCTGCCGTATGCCGAGCTATACCGCCGTGCGCAGACCCAAGCGGGGGGCCGCGCGCAGCCCCTGGGCGTGCACTCGCCCGGCCACATTGCCCCGACCGATGCGCAGGCGCAGACCGAGGCATTTCCGGCCTACAAGGTTATGCACGACCGAATAGGGCGCGAGCGTGGCTGGCCGCCGATCACCCGCGCCGATTTCGAACGCGAGATCGAGCACGGTTCGATGTATGTCGGCGCACCGGAAACCGTCGCGCGAAAGATCGCTGCAACCGCACGCACGCTTGGGTTGGCCCGATTCGACCTGAAATACTCGATGGGGCCGCTTTCGCACGATGCCATGATGCGCTCCATCGGGCTTTACGGGCAAGAGGTCATCCCGCGCGTGCGGGCATTGCTGGCCTGACGCACGGGCGAATTGCCGCAGCGCCCTGAGGCCGCATTGCGGAACGCCACCGCAAAGGCGCAGGATCGCGCAGACGCGTTGTCACCCGTTCGGCGGGCCTGCTGCGTGGCGTGGCAAGTAGGGCTTGGGTTATGTTGGGGTCTATTGCAGAAAGAAGCATTACGCCGCTGGCGCTGGCGACGGTGGCGGGAATGGCACTGGCGCTGTTCGCCACCTATGTCGTGCAGTCGCAGATTGGGCTTACCGCCGGGCTGGCACTGGTCTACGCCGCCGGGGGCCTTCCGGCCGCTGCGCGCGCGTTGACGGCGTTGATTTGGCGACGGCTGTTGGCGATCGACCTTCTGATGGTGTTGGCGGCGATTGCGGCGGCTTCGGTGGGGGCGGCGCTGGAAGGGGCGGTGCTGCTGACGCTATTCGCCGTTTCCGGGGCGCTTGAGGCGCGCGCATTGGGCAAGGCGCGGCGTGCGGTCGAGGCGCTGATGGCGCTGCGCCCCGATACAGCGCTGCTGCGCGGCACCGATGGCAGCCTGCGCGAGGTGCCCGTGGCCAACCTTGCCCCCGGCGACCGGGTATTGCTGCGCCCCGGCATGCGGGTGCCAGTCGATGCCGAAATTTGCATCGGCGAGGGCGAAATCGACGAAGCCACGATTACCGGCGAGTCGGTTCCCGTGCGCAAGGGCGCAGGCGACGCGGTGTTCGAGGCGACGGTGAACCTGACTGCCGTGCTCGAAATTGCGGTGACGCGGGCGCTGGCCGAAAGCACGGTGGCGCGGATGATCGAAATGGTCACCCGCGCGCAGGCCGAGCGCGCGCCGTCCGAGCGGTTTGGTGACTGGTTCGGGCAGCGCTATACGGTGGTCGTGCTGGCGGGCGCTGTGCTGGCTTTCGGGGTGTTCTTCTGGCTCGGCTATAGCGCGCAGCACGCGCTATACCACTCGGCCACGCTGCTGGTCGCGGCAAGCCCCTGCGCGGTGGTGATTTCGGTGCCCGCCGCGATGCTGTCGGCTCTGTCGGCGGCGGCGCGGGGTGGCGTGCTGTTCAAAGGCGGGGCGGCGCTGGAAGCGCTTGGCGAGGCGCGCATATTCGCCTTTGACAAGACCGGCACCCTGACCGCAGGGCACCCGCAGCTGCGCCGGATTGTGGCGCTTGATGGTGGCGAAGAAGCGCTGCTGGCGCTTGCCGCCGGGCTTGAGGCGCATTCCGAACACCCGGTGGCGGGCGCCATCCGACACGCGGCGGTGGTACGGGAAATTGCGGCGCTGGACGTGCAGGAAGTCAGCGCATTGACCAGTGAAGGCATCGCAGGGGTGGTCGGCGATAGCCTCGTCTGGGCGGGTAACGCGCGGATGATGGCGCGGATGCTGGCAGAGGGCGGCGCCCGGGCGGCTCCACTTGCGGAACTCGCCGCTTCGTCGGAAACCGTGGTCTGGATCGGGCGCGGTGCGCAGCTTCTGGGCGCCATCGGCCTTGCCGATCAGGCCCGCGCCTCGGCACCCGCCGGGCTTGCGGCGCTGCGCCGGGGCGGCATTCAACGGCTGGTGATGATGACCGGTGATCGCCGCGAAGTGGCCGACGAGATCGGAGCCGAGCTTGGCATCGCGCCCGAAGACATCCACGCGGAGCTGCTGGCAGAGGACAAGCTGCGGTTGGTGGCCGCGCTTGCCTCGGATGCACGGGTGGCCTTTGTGGGCGATGGCGTCAACGATGCGGCGGCACTGGCGCGCGCCGATGTGGGCATCGCGATGGGGGCAGCGGGCAGCGATGTGGCGCTGGCGGCGGCGGATGTGGCGCTGCTGTCGGATGACCTTACGCGGCTGGCGGCGGCACAGCGGTTGGCGCGCCGCACCGCGCGGATCATACGGGCCAATCTGGCCTTTGCGGTTGGCGCCATGCTGGTGCTGGTGGTCGGGGCGCTGGCCTTTGAGTTGCCTCTGCCGCTCGCTGTGATAGGGCATGAGGGCGGCACACTGTTGGTGGTGTTGAACGGACTGCGCCTGCTGGCCGACCCGATCCGTGCGGATCGCGCTTGAGTTTGGCGGGTTACGAGTGGGTGTGAAGCAATGACGGGGCCGATGCTTCTTTTTCTAATCGCCGCCGCACTGCTGGGGCAGATCGGCGTGGGCGCCGGCATCGCCTTTTGGCGGTATCAGCGGCGCAGGGCGCGCTTTGCCGCGCCCGCCCCTGTCGCGCTGCGCGGGGCATGGGCCGGCTGGCGGCAGTTTCGGGTGGTGGGGCGCCAATATGAAGATGCTGCTAAAAGCCAGTGTTCGTTCCACCTCGCGCCGCTCGATGGTAAGCCCCTGCCGCCCTACAAGCCCGGCCAGTTCCTGACCTTTCGGCTAACGCCAGACCCGGCCGCGCCGGACCGCCCCTTGGTGCGCTGCTATTCGCTGTCCGACCAGCCAGACCCCGCGCGCTGGCGCATCACCGTCAAACGGGTGCCCGCACCCGCCGGGCGCGCCGATCTGCCGCCGGGGGTGGGGTCGGGCTACCTGCACGACTGGGTGCAGGCGGGCGATGTTCTCGATGCCAGGGCCCCGGCCGGGGGCTTCTGGCTTGACCCCGACCCCGCCACCCCGGCGGTGCTGATCGCTGGGGGCATTGGCATTACACCCATGCTGAGCATGGCCGCTTGGGCCCTTTCGCATCAGCCGGACAGGGCGGTGCATCTGTTCTATGGTGTCCGCGATGGGGCAGAACTGGCTTTTGGCGAAACACTTGCGGCGTTTGCCCGCACGCATCCGGCGTTTCACCTGCACCGCGCATTTTCGCGCCCACGCCCGGATGACCTGCCAGGGCGCGATTTTGAAACCGAGGGGCGCATCGACCTTGCCCTGCTCAAGAAAAGTCTGCCGCATGGTCGGCACCAATTCTACATTTGCGGGCCGCAAACGATGCTTGAAAGCCTTGTGCCCGCGCTGCTCGGCTGGGGGGTGCCGGCGGGCGATGTGCACTACGAGGCGTTCGGGCCGGCCTCGCTGCCGACACCGCAGGCCGAGGTCGCCGGGGCGCTGGCCGAGGTGCATTTTGCGCGCTCGGGGCGCGTTCTGGCGTGGGATGGCAGGGCCGCGAACCTGCTGGATTTTGCCGAAACACACGGTATTGCCACCGAGTCGGGCTGTCGTGCGGGCAGCTGCGGCGCCTGCGAAACCCGCCTTGTTTCGGGCGAGGTGGCCTACACCCACCCGCCCGACCACGACATCGCGCCGGGGCATTGCCTGCTGTGCCTTGCCAAACCCGTAACCGCGCTGGAACTGGAGGCCTGAGCCATGCCCGGAAACATGTTCCGCCGACAGGTCTTGCCCTTCTACCTGTGGTTTGCAGCACTCGCGGTCGCCACGCTGGCGATCGACGCGGTGCTGCACCTGGCGGATGTGGTCTGGATCGGGCGCTACCTAGGTATTCCGGGGGTGGCGCTGATCATCGGCTCGTTCGGCTATTCGCTGCGCAAACGCAAGATCACCACTAAAGGCGACCCCGCAAAACTGCTGCGCCGCCACGAGCGCTATACCTGGGCCGGGGCGCTGTTGGTGATGGTGCACGCGGGCATCCACTTCAACGCGATCCTGCCCTGGCTTGCAGTGGTGGCAATGCTGATCAATGTCGCCAGCGGCCTGACTGGCAAATACCTGATCGCCCGCGCCCGCGCCCGGCTGGAAGACAACACCCAGAGGCTGCGCGCCGAGGGGCTGGCCGAGGCCGACATTGAAGCGCGGCTCTACTGGGACAGCCTTACCTTTGACGCGGTGAAACAGTGGCGACTGGTGCATTTTCCGATCACGCTGGCGTTTGGCGTGTTGGCACTGGCGCACCTGATTGCGGTTTTCCTGTTCTGGGGGTGGCATTGATGCGCCGGATCATTCTTGCCATTGTCGCAGCCAACGTAGCGGTGCTGGTCGCGCTTTCGTTTCTCTGGCCCGAAATGATGGTCAGCCCTGGCCCCCTGATCCCTGCGCATGCCGAACTGACCACCGATTGCTTTGGCTGCCACACACCGCTTTTGGGCGCGCGCGTGGCCAAATGCACAAGCTGCCACAAACCCGAAGAGGTCGGGCTGAAGACCAGCAAGGGGGTGCCGATCAGCCGCACCGATTCGCTGCCGCCATTTCACCAGTCGCTCATGCAGCAAGACTGTCTTGCCTGCCATTCCGACCATCCGCCGCCGCGGCTGACGCAGTCTGCGCAGGTTCGCTTTGCCCATGCGCTGCTGGCCCCCGAGCGCGCCACCGATTGCGTCGGCTGCCATACCGCGCCGGTCGACAGGAACCACACCGATCCGCGCGCGCAATGTTCGGGCTGCCACGGGCAGACCGCCTGGAAACCGGCAACCCTCGACCATAGCCGCTATTTTGTGCTTGACCGCGACCATAATGCGACCTGTTCCACCTGCCACACCGAACCCGACTACAAGGTTTACACCTGCTATGGCTGCCATGAGCACACCCCCGCCAAGATCCGGCGCGAGCATGAGGGCGAGGGCATCCGCGATTACGAAAATTGCGTGGCCTGCCACCGCAACGCGCGCGACGAGCCGCGATTCATCGGCGGCAAATGGGTGCCGGGCGGCGGTGAAAACAGAGGTCGCCGCAATGATCGCGACGCTGACGACGATGATTGATCCGCGCCCTTGCATAGCCCTTGCCCTTTTCTGTGGAGATAAGCGATGAGCCGCCTGACCCATTCCGAAGTTCACATGGTGCACCGCATCGGCTGGCTGCGCGCCGCCGTGCTGGGCGCCAATGATGGCATCGTTTCAACCGCGAGCCTGCTTGTCGGCGTTGCCGCAGCGGGGTCGGGAAAGCCCGAGATTCTGGTGGCGGGGCTGGCGGGGCTGATGGCCGGGGCGATGTCGATGGCGGCGGGCGAATATGTTTCGGTCAGTTCGCAAACCGATGCCGAGCGTGCCGATACCGAACGCGAGCGGCAAGAAATTGCCGAACATCCCGACCACGAGATGAAAGAGCTTTCCGACATCTATGAGGCGCGCGGGCTTGACCGCCACCTTGCGCATCTGGTCGCCGAACAACTGACAGCGCATGACGCGCTTGGCGCGCATCTGCGCGATGAGTTGGGCATTTCCGATACCGTGACTGCACGACCGGTGCAGGCGGCGGTGGTATCGGCGCTGACATTCGCGGTGGGGGCGGCGCTGCCGCTGCTGGTGGCGCTGGTAGCGCCGCTCGGCGTGATGGTGGCAACGATTGCGGTGGCGACGCTGGTGGCGCTTGCGGCACTTGGCGCCGTTGGCGCCACCGCTGGCGGCGCCGGATGGCTGCGCGGTGCGCTGCGCGTCACGTTCTGGGGGGCGCTTGCCATGGCCGCAACGGCTGCGGTAGGGGCAGTATTCGGCGTCATGGCCTGACGGTCGCGCTTGCCCGAGGCGCCGCCAGGGGCCAGACTGGCGCCGGTGGAAATTGGGGAACCGCAATGGAAACCCGGCTTGAGCTTGGTGCACGGCAAACGCGCGCGCTAGCAATGACCAGCCAATTGCGGCAGGCCATTGGCTTTCTCAGGTTGGGAAACCAGCAACTTTCCGACCATCTGGCAGCGCTCGCCCATGCAAACCCGCATCTGGCGCTGACGCCTTCGCCCCGGATCACGACCGCGCAAAACTGGCTCGACCAGTTTCTTGCGGCACCCCCTGCGGGGGCCACCCGCGTTGCACCCCCAACCGGGGGCGACAGCGCCGCACCCGGAGACGCAGTTGAACAGGCTGCGGCGCCGGAGCGGGGATTGGTGGAGCACGTCATGGCACAACTCGGGTATCTGGTGCGCGACCATGCCGACCGCCCGTTGGCCGAGGCCTTTGTCGAGGCGCTGGAGCCGAGCGGCTGGCTGGGCAGCACCGTTGACCAAATCGCGATCAGGTGCGGCAGCTCTGTTGACCGCGCCGAGCGGGTACTGGCCCAGTTGCAGCAAGCGGAACCCGCAGGGCTCTTCGCCCGGTCGCTGCGTGAATGCTTGCGGCTTCAGGCATTGGATCAGGGCTTGCTCAGCGCCGATTTTGCCCGCCTGCTAGATAACTTGCCGCTGCTTGCACAGGGTGATCTGGCGGCGCTGGCTGCGCGCTGTGCGGTGGCGCCAGAACGGCTTGCCGACATGTTGCGCGCATTGCGTGCAATGAACCCCAAGCCGGGCGCCAGCCTTGGCGATGCGCCGCAGCCGATCACCGAACCCGACCTGATTGTGCGGCGCGAGGGCGGGCGCTGGACGGTCGAATTGAACCGCTCGACCCTGCCCGCAATCGAACTGCGCGACTCGGCGGAAGGCGGCAGCGACGACCTTTTGCGCGATGCGCGCTGGCTGCTGCGCGCGGTGGCGCGGCGCAACGCCACCACGCTGCGCATCGCACGCGAGGTGCTCAGGCGGCAAGAAGGTTTTCTGGCGCTTGGCCCGGCGCAGCTGCTGCCGCTGACCACGACCGAAGTCGCCGATAGTACAGGTTTTCACCCCAGCACGATCAGCCGGGTTACCACCGGACTTCTGGTCGCAACGCCACGCGCCACGCTGCATTTTCGAGATTTCTTTAGCGCGGCTTTACCTGCGCGCGGGCAGGGCGCGCCCGTTGCCACGCAGCGTGTGCTGCACGAGATGCGGGCACTGATTGCCGCCGAGGATCGGGCCAATCCCCTGAGCGATGACGATATTGCCAGGCATTTTCAGGCCGCAGGCGTGATGCTGGCGCGGCGCACGGTGGCAAAGTATCGCGCCGCTCTTGGAATCGCAGGCTCGGCCGCGCGGCGCAAGCGATGAGCGCGCCGCGTGGCGCCTGCGCGAAAATCCCCACGGGGTGCGCGCATTTCACGCATTGCACCCGCCAAATCCTTCCTCGTTCAGCCCCGCCGCGACCAATGGCCGGAAAATGACCAGAAATTTTAAGCGCGAGGGCACCCATTGTTGTGGCACGACTTGTGCATCTATGTGGGTGTCCACCTTGACCCGGACGAATGCGCCGTTTCGAGCGCAGAACACAGGGAGATAGAAGATGACGACGCTACAGCGCCTTCTGCTGGCCTCTGCGATGGCACTCGGCCCGGTTGCCACCGGTGCCCATGCCGCCGACCTCGTGGTCGGCTTCACGCTTGATGCCGACACGCTCGACCCCGCCAACCACCGCAAGCGGGAAACCGAAACCATCATCCGCAACATGTATGACGGGCTTCTGACGCGTGATGCGAACATGGTGGTGGTGCCCGAAATCGCGGAGTCGATGACCCAGATTTCGCCCACCGTCTATGATTTCAAGATCCGCCCCGGCATCAAGTTCCACGATGGCACCGCGATGACCGCCGAAGACGTGAAGTTCACGCTCGACCGGGTCACCGTAGAAAACGCGATGGAAGGCACGACCAGCCCGCGCCAAAGCCTGATGGGGCCGGTGGCCTCGGTCGAGGTGGTCGGCGGCGATACCGTGCGCATCACCTTGAAAGAGCCTTGGCCGATCCTGCCTGCGATGCTGCCCAACCAGCAGATCGTTTCAAAGGCTTTTGTCGAGGCAAATGGCTCGGCCGGCATCGCAACGGCCGAAAACGGCACCGGGCCGTTCAAGCTGGTGGAATGGCGCAAGGGTGAATCGGTCATTCTGGAGCGCTTCGCAGATTACTACGGCGGCGCTTCCGACATTCCTCCGGTCGGTCCAGCCTGCGTTGACCGGGTGATCTTCAAGATCATCCCCGAAAGCGCCAGCCGTGTCGCTGCCCTGCTTGCGGGCGACGTGCATATTATCAACGAACTGCCTGCCTTCTCGATCGCACAGGTCAATGCCAATAACGGCACCCATGTGATGACCGTGAACGGCACCCGCAGCTTCTTTGTAGCGATGAACCTCGAAGGCGAATACTTCGATGATCCGCTGGTGCGGCAGGCCGCGGCCCACGCGATCGACAAGAACCTGCTGATCGACAAGATCCTCGGCGGAAACGCGGCACCCATCAATGGCATCCTTTCGCCCGATGCCTTTGGCGCCAGCGAACTGCCCAGCTATGGCTACGACCCCGAGCTGGCGAAAAAGCTGTTGGCTGATGCGGGCTTCCCGAATGGCATCGACATCGTGATGGATACCGAAGGCGCGTTCAAGGATACCGCCGAAGCCATCGCCTCGCTGCTGACCAAGGCTGGTATCCGCACCACCGTGGCGGTTGGCGAAAGCGCGCAACTGACCGCCAAGTGGCGGGTGCAGGGCAAGGCGCCGAAAACCGGCGACATGTACTTCTCGAGCTGGGGCAACGGTTCGCTCGACCCGTTCGACATCTTCACGCCGACCCACCGCACCAACGACCGTGGCAACTCGGCGGGCTATGCGAACCCGGCGGTGGATGCCCTGCTTGACGCCGCCGCGACCGAGCTTGACGTGGCCAAGCGTGCGGGCATGTATCGGGAAGCCGAACTGCTGATCAACGCCGACCTGCCCTACCTCTACCTCTGGGTGCCGCAGGACATTTACGGCGTGTCTGACCGCGTGACCGGCTGGCAGCCAAGCGCGGACAGCCGCATCAACCTGCACGACGCCTGCCTGAAGTAAGCGCAACCAAACCTGGGAGGGAACGGGCATGAGCCTTGGCAAGCTGATCGAACGCCTGCTGCAACTCGTGCCCGTTCTTCTGGGCGTCAGTCTGATCGTCTTCGTGATGATGGCGCTGACGCCCGGCGACCCGGTGCAGATCATGATCGGGGACCAGAACATCACCCCCGAGCAGGAAGATGCCCTGCGCCGTGGTCTTGGCCTTGACCGGCCGATCGTCGAACGCTTTTTCGTCTTTCTTGGCAACGCCATGCAGGGCGATTTCGGGCAGAGCTTCTACCACCGCCGCCCGGTTGCCGATGTCATTGCCGAACGCCTGCCCGCCACCATCGAGCTGAGCCTCGTGGCGTTGATCGTGGCGCTGGTAACCGCGATCCCGCTGGGGGTGCTGGCCGCGATCCGCAAGAATTCAATCTTCGACAAACTCGCCACCGTCGGCTCGCTTCTGGGTGTATCGCTGCCGGGGTTCTGGTTCGGCATCCTGTTGATCATGCTCTTTGCGGTGCAATGGCACATTCTGCCGGTGTCGGGCCGCATCGGATATTCGAGCGAGATCGAAACCATCACCGGGTTCCTGCTGATTGACACTCTGCTGCGCGGCAACCTGCCCGCCTTCTGGGACGCGGTGAAGCACCTCATTCTGCCCGCCGTCACGCTCGGCCTGCCGATGACCGCCATTCTGATGCGCGTCACCCGCACCTCGATGCTGGAAGTGCTGCGGCAGGACTATGTGACATTTGCCGATGCCAAGGGGCTGTCGCGGCGCAGGGTTCTGTTTCGCCACGCGCTGAAAAACGCTCTTATCCCAACGGTTTCGGTGGCTGCAATCGAGACCGGCAGCCTTCTGGGGGGCAACATGATCGTCGAAACCGTGTTCGGCTGGCCCGGTTTGGGGCGGCTGGTGGTGGAAAGTATCTTTCTGCGCAACTACCCGCTCGTGCAGGCTGCGGTGCTGCTTTACGCGGTCATCTACGTGGGGCTGAACTTCTTTGCCGATATTCTCTACACCATTCTCAATCCGCGGGTGAAGCTGTGAGCATGGTCGCCGCACCCCCCGCTGCCGACAGCATCTTTCGGCGCAATCTGGCAAGCTTCATGGGCAACCGTCTGGCACTGGCCAGCGCTGTGGTGGTGCTGCTGTTCGTGCTGATGGCGATCTTCGCGCCGCTGATCGCGCCGCAAGACCCCTATGAGACCGACCTTTTCCGCCGCCTGCAACCGCCCGCATGGGTCGAGGGGGGCGAGTGGGGGTATCTGCTAGGCTGCGATGCCTTGGGGCGCGACATCTTTTCGCGCATTATCTACGGCGCGCGGATATCCATCTTTGTCGGCCTCACGGTGATCGTGCTGGCCACCGGCATCGGCATTATCGCGGGGCTGGCCTCGGGCTATCTGCGCGGTTGGGTCGATATCATCATTTCGCGTATCGTCGATATTCTGCTGGGCTTTCCCTACCTGATCTTTGCGATCGGCCTGATGGCGATGATGGGGCCGGGGCTGGGCAACATCATTCTGGCGCTGGCCTACAAGGAATGGGTGATTCCGGCGCGGGTGGTGCGGGGCGAAACGCTGGCGGTGCGCGAGCTGGAATATGTCGAGGCTGCGCGGGCACTTGGCGCCTCGCCCCGCCACATCATGCTCAAAGAGATCCTGCCCAATATCCTGTCGCCTGTGGTGGTGGTTTCGACCATCCGCATGGCCAACGTGATCATTCTTGAGGCCTCGCTGTCGTTCCTTGGGCTTGGCGTGCAGCCGCCGACCGCAAGCTGGGGCAGCATGGTTTCCGATGGTCGCGCCTTCATTCTGGAAGCGTGGTGGGTTTCCACCTTCCCCGGCCTTGCAATTCTGCTGCTGGTGCTGGCGATCAACGTGGCAAGCCAGGGCCTGCGCGACGCCTTTGACCCGAGGTTCCACGAATGAGCGCGCTTCTGGAAGTGCGGGGCCTGCGCACGGTATTTCATACCCGCGCGGGCGAGGTGTGGGCGGTTGACGGTGTCGATGTCGAGGTGCGGCGCGGCGAATGCCTTGGCATCGTTGGCGAAAGCGGCTCGGGCAAGTCGGTGACCTTCGCCAGCGTGATGGGCCTGGTGCGCAGCCCCGGCCGGGTGGCCGAAGGCCAGATCCTGTTTGAAGGGCGCGACCTGCGCGCGCTTTCGCTGCGCGAGATGCGCGCCGTGCGTGGCAAGGAAATTGCCATGACCATGCAGGATGCGCTGACCGCGCTGAACCCCGCGCTGACCGTGGGCGAGCAGATCCGCGAGGCGCTGGAGGCGCATGACGAAACCCTGCCCGCGCGCGGGCAGCCGCGCCGCGCCGCGATCCGGGCGAAATCGGTCGAGATGCTGGGCCTTGTCGGCATCCCTTCTGCCGAAAGCCGCCTGCGCCAGTATCCGCACGAGTTTTCGGGCGGCATGCGCCAGCGCATCATGATTGCCATTGCACTCGCGTGCCGCCCCAAGCTGCTGATTGCCGATGAACCGACCACCGCGCTTGACGTGACCATTCAGGCGCAGGTGCTGGAACTGATCACCGACATCCGCGCCCGGCTTGGCATGAGCGTGGTGTTGATCACGCATGACCTTGGCGTGGTGGCCGAGCATTGCGACCGGGTGATGGTGATGTATGCGGGCCAGGTGGTCGAATCCGGGCCTACCGCCGAAGTGATTGCCACCCCCCGCCACCCCTACACCCGCGGCTTGCTTGCCTCGATCCCGCGCCCCGGCCTGCGCGGCCAACCCATTCGTCCGATCGAAGGGCAGGTGCCCGACCTGATCGGCATGGCGCCGCAGTGCCGCTTTTATTCCCGCTGCCCCGTGCGCCGCGAAGCCTGCCTTGCCCCGGTTGCCATGCGCCCGGCGGGCGCGGGCCGCAGTGCGCGATGTGTCTTGCTTGACGAGGTGCCCGCATGAAACCGCTGCTTACGGTCGAGCACCTTTCCAAGCACTATGAAAGCCGCCGGGGTCTCGTGGAACGGCTGACCGGTGTACCCCATACCGTGGTGCGCGCGGTCAACGATGTCAGCCTGACCGTCGCCAAGGGCGAAATCCTTGGTCTGATCGGCGAATCTGGCTGTGGCAAATCCACCCTCGGCCGCGCCATTCTGCGGCTCAATGAACCGAACGCGGGCAAGGTGGTTTTCGACGGAACCGATGTGACCGCGCTTGACCCGCTGGCGCTGAAAAACATGCGCCGCCGGATGCAGATCATCTTTCAGGACCCCTACGCCAGTCTCAACCCGCGCCGCACCGTGGCCGAGATTGTCGGGCTGCCGCTTAAACTGCACGGCCTCGCAAGTGGCGAGGAAGCCCGCGCCATTACTGCCCGTATTGTCGAGCGGGTTGGGCTGAAGGCAAACCAGCTTGACCGCTACCCACACCAGTTTTCGGGCGGCCAGCGCCAGCGCATCGGCATTGCCCGCGCTTTGGTCTCGAACCCCGAATTCATCGTTTGCGATGAACCGGTTTCGGCGCTCGATGTTTCGATTCAGGCGCAGATCATCGCCCTGCTGCTGGAACTCAAGCGCGAGATGGGGCTGACCTACCTGTTCATATCGCATGATATTTCGGTAATCGGCTATCTCGCCGACCGGGTGGCGGTGATGTATCTGGGCGAGATCGTCGAGATGGGGCCGGTGGATGATGTGCTTGCCAACCCGCGCCATCCTTACACGCAAAGCCTGCTGTCCGCGGTGCCCGAGATCGAGCCACATGGCCGCAAGCCGCGGGTGCGGTTGAAAGGCGATCTGCCCTCGCCGCTACACCCGCCTTCGGGGTGCAAATTTCACACCCGCTGCCCGCTGGCGATCGATATTTGCCGCACGCTTGCGCCGGTCAGCGAAAACGTCGGGCCAGGGCATCAGGCCGCCTGTCACCGGCTGGCGGAAGGCGTCAGCCTGATGTCGGAGACGGGCGCATGAGCGTGGATCTGCGGCTCACGGGTTCGGCCTATGGGCGCGGGCGTGGGCAGGCGGCGGCGGGGCAGGGCGCGCAGGTGCGCGCCGCCACCGTGGGCCGGGTTGAAACCGCGCGCGCCGAGGGGCTGTTTGACGAAGCCGCGCTTGCCTACCTTGCCGCACAGCGCGCCTTTCATACGCTGCACGACTCCGAGGGGATGGCCGAGTTGCTGGGCATCGCAGAGGGTTTCGACCTGCCCGAGCCCGAGCTGTTCGCGCACCTCCACCTTGGCACGCTGCGCGACCTCAAGGGCGGCGCGGCGCTGATTGATGGCTGTTCCGCCTGGGCGGTCGCCGAAGGGCCTGACGGCCCGCTGGTGGTGAAGAACCGCGACTATTCCGGCCTGCATCTGGGCATTCAGTCGGTGGCGCGCCACCACGGTCCAGATGTGGCTACCGGCGGTATGCTTTGCCTGGGCAGCCTTGGCAGCCCCGGCGCGTATTCCAGCGGCATCAACGCGGCAGGGCTGGCGCTGGCCGATACGCAGGTATCGGTGGCCACGCACCGCGTTGGCTGGCTGCGCTATTTCCTGATGACGCGGCTTCTGGCGCGTTGCAGCACCGTGGCCGAAGCCGTGGCCTTCATCCGCACTACGCGCCACGCGGGCGGTGGTACCCTGGTGCTGGCCGACAGTTCAGGCGCCACGGCGGCGGTGGAACTGGGTGCGGGCGCGGTGACGGTGGCCAGCGGTGCGCAAGTCTGGCGCACCAACCATCTGACCGGTACACTCGCCCGCGACACACTGCCGCCCAAAGATGACGATATCGCGGGTAATTCGCGCGACCGGTTCGCGCATCTCGCGCGCACCCTTCCCGGCGCCATCTGGACCCGCACCAATGCGCGCGTGCTTATGGCCACCCATCCCGACACCTCACCCGGCGCCGCGCCGATCTGCCAGCATGGGCAAGCGGATGCCGCACAGACCATTTCTTCTGCGGTCTATTCGTGTAACCTGCGGCAGATGGATTTTTGCGAAGGCAATCCTTGCACCGGGGCATGGCGGACCGAATCGCTTTCCGCCTGACCGGGTGTCGGGCGGATGGGACCGGGCATGGCCGACTACAAAAGCGAATTGGTGGGCACCCACGCGAGCATCGTTGGCCTGCGGCGGCTGATCGAAAAGGTTGCCAAAAGCCCGGCGCGCACCGTTCTGATCTACGGCGAAACCGGCACCGGCAAGGGCTTGGTGGCGCGGATGATTCATCAGGCATCGGCGCGTGCGGCCCGCGAGTTTGTCGATATCAACTGCGCGGCGATCCCCGCAAGTCTGCTCGAGTCGGAGCTTTTCGGGCATGAGCGGGGCGCCTTTACCGGCGCGGTCGAGCGCAAACTCGGGCTGATCGAGGCGGCCAACCTCGGGTCGGTGTTTCTCGATGAAATCCGCGAACTGGACCCGCCGTTGCAGACCAAACTGCTGAGCCTTCTGGACACGCAGCAATTTCGAAGGGTGGGGGCCGTGAAGCCCACCAAGGTAGATGTGCGTTTCATCGCCGCCACCAACAAGGTGTTGCTGGCCGAGGTGAGTGCAGGCAAGTTCCGCGAAGACCTCTACTATCGGCTGCAAGTGGTGGCGCTCAACCTGCCCGCGCTGCGCGACCGTGGCGAGGATGTGCTGACGCTCGCGCGGTACTTCATCGGCAAATACAACGCTATGTACAAGCGCGCCATCACCGGGCTCGCGCCTGAAACCGCAGATATATTCCTGCGCTACGCCTGGCCCGGCAACGTGCGCGAGCTGGAAAACCTGCTTGAGCGGATCTTCATACTTGAAGAAGACGATTTGATCCTGCCGAGCCACTTGCCCGCGCGCATTCTGCGTTCCATCAACGCGGGTCCGGCGCCGCAGCCCCCGGAAGGGTTGGCTGCCATGCCGGAGGGCGATTTCCGCGAGGCGACGGAGGCTTTTCAGCGTGTGATGCTGGCGCGCGCGCTGGATGCTGCCGATGGCAACCTGCAAACGGCGGCCACGCGGCTGGGCCTGAGCCGCCACGCGCTGCGCCACCAGATGCTGAAGCTCGGCCTCGCCAAAGCGTGAAAACCGTGGCGTCCGCGCGCGGATTTCACGCAGTCCCGCCAGGATTCCCGGCTGGAAGAATATTATGTAGCTATAACAGATAGTTGCTTGTTTTGCGCGCACGGCACACTTTGTGCATCTATTAAGGCAGTCCCACCCTGCACGAGGCACCCCATGGCATCGCTCCGGATCATCTGCCCCAACGGCCACCTCGGCTTTGCGCCGATCAAGACGGGGAGCTTTCACGCTGCCGTTGCCACCAAGCCCGATTTCATTGCCGCCGACTCGGGCAGCGACGATATCGGCCCCGGCCCTCTGGGTGCCGATGTCTGCGCCAGCCCGAAGGCATGGCAGCGGCACGACCTTGAAGAAATGCTGCTGGCCGCGCGCAAGCTTAGGGTGCCGATGATCATCGGCTCGTCGGGCGACACCGGCACCAACAGCCGCGTTGACATGTATCTGGATATGATCCGCGAGATTGCGGCAGAGCACAAGCTGGCGCCGTTCAGGCTCGGCTGGTTCTATTCCGAGGTCGACAAGGAAATGGTGCGCGGCAAGATCCGCTCGGGCTCGGCCATCAAGGGCCTCGATGCGCGCGCCGATCTGACCGAGGCGGAGCTTGACGCGACCAGCCGCATCGTCGCCATGGCCGGGGTGCACCCGTTCATCAAGCTGCTGGAAGAAGGCTGCGACGTGATCATCGGTGGCCGCTCATCCGACAGCGCGATTTTCGCCGCCGCCGCGCTGCACAAGGGCTACCCCGAAGCCGAAAGCTATTACCTCGGCAAGGTGCTCGAATGCGCCAGCTTCTGCGCCGAACCCTACGGCGCCAAGGAAACCGTGATGGGCGAGATCACGAAAGACCATGTCGAAGTGACCGCCATGGCCGATTTTCAGCGCTGCACGGTGGCCTCGGTGGCAGGCCACGCGATGTACGAACGCTCGAACCCGTTCCACGAATTCGTGGCGGGCGGCATGCTTGACATGAC
>PHEE01000055.1 GCA_002842855.1 Alphaproteobacteria bacterium HGW-Alphaproteobacteria-4
TCTGGCGGTCCCAAAAGACGAGGATCAGGAGTTCGCCCCGAAAACCCTGCGCATCTTCGAGGCGGGGCACCGGGGCGAGGACATCGTCGCTGGCTGGCTGCGCATCGCCGGGTTCGATCTGCGCACGGCGCGCGCCGATGGGCGGCAGTTCGGGTTCGAGGCGCTTGGCGGCCGGTTCAAAGGCCACATCGATGGTTGCCTGGTCTCCGGCCCGGTCGCCATGGACTATCCCGCCCTCTGGGAAAACAAGGCGCTCGGGGCGTCAAGCTGGAAGGACGTGGTCAAGCGGGGCGTCAGCATTGCCCGCCCGGTCTACGCCGCCCAGCTGGCACTCTATCAGGCCTATCTTGATCTGCCGAAACCCGCGCTGTTCACGGCGCTGAACCGCGACACCATGGAGCTGCATGCCGAACTGGTACCGTTCGATGCGCGGCTTGCGCAGGACATGTCGGACCGCGCCGTGGCGGTGGTGCGGGCATCCGAAGCAGGCGAATGGCTGCCGCGCATAGCGGCTGACCCCACGGCGGTTCTGTGCCGGGGTGGCATGTCGGCGGGCAAATGGCATGCGCCATGCGCTTGGGCGGGCAAGTGCTGGGGGAATAATCATGAGTGACTTCACCCCTTCGAACGCACAGGCCGCCGCCATCGCCGAAGTTCGCGACTGGTTCGAAACCCGTACCGACCAGCAGCAGGTGTTCCGCCTCTTCGGCTATGCCGGATCGGGCAAGAGCACCGTTCTGAAGTTTGCCCTCGACGACCTCGGTCTGTCGCCCCACCGCAGCGCAAAGGACGGCACCTGCGTGCCCGGCGTCGTCACCGCCACCTTCACCGGCAAGGCTGCATTGGTGCTGAACCGCAAGGGCACGCCCGCGCGTACCATCCACAGCCTGATCTATTCGGTGATCGAGTCGACCGAGGAGGAAGTCGCGGCCGCCGCAGTAAAGGTGCAGGAGGCGGAAACCGCCGCCCGCAGGCTGGCGGGTTTCGACAGGACTGCGGCTGAGGCGGGGATCGAGGCAATGCGCCAGGCGCTTTCGGCCATGAAACATCCGCGCTTTGCCCTTAACCCGCAGAGCGACGCCGCAGACGCCAAGCTGATCGTGCTGGATGAGGTGTCGATGGTGGGCGAGGAGATGGCGCGTGACCTGATGAGCCTCAGTAAGCCGATCCTGGTGCTTGGCGATCCCGGCCAGTTGCCCCCCATCAAGGGCGAAGGTGCTTTCACCCGCGACGCGCCCGACGTGATGCTCACGGAAATCCACCGCCAGGCGGCCGAAAGCGCCATCATCCGGCTGGCCACAATGGCGCGGATGGGCGAGCCCATCGGATTCGGGACCTATGACTCTTTCGTGGCCAAGCTGCGCAAAGGCGACATCACCCCGAATCAGGCCCTGCGAGGCGGGCAGTTGATCTGTGGACTGAACGCGACGCGGCTGCAGTTGAACAATGCCATGCGCGCGGCAGCGGGGTTTGGCGGGACATACCTGCCCACTGGTGCGGCCGAAAAGATCATCTGCCTCAAGAACCAGAACGATCTCGGTCTGATCAACGGCATGTTCCTGACGCTGGAAGGCATCGTCGACGAAGGCAGTCTCTATTTCTCGGCCATCGTCCATGACGAGGATGGTCGCCGGGTCGGGCCCCTTGATCGCAACGGCCAACCCGGCCGCCTGCGCGTTTACAAGGGGCATTTCGAGGATCATGTCGCCAACGATCTGATGCGTCACGACCGCGACTGGAAGGACAAACGCCTGCTGACCGAGGCCACCTTCGGTTGGGCGATCACGGCCCACAAGGCTCAAGGGTCGCAATGGGAGAACGTGATCGTCTGGGATGACGGGATGGGCCGCACCGATCTCGACCGCCGCCGCTGGCTCTATACCGCGATCACCCGGGCCGAGCGTGGCGTTCCCGGAGGCGCAGCTTGCCCGTGACCGGCGCGCGTTGCGTTGCGCCGATCTTTCGGGCCGGGCCCCGCGCAAGGACGGATCCTGCACCATCCACCTTGAAGGGCCCTATGCCGGCTGGGGCTTCGATTATGCCACCGGCGAGCGTGCGGGCCCGATCGACCTGATTGCACAGGCTACCGGCCTGTCTGACGCAGCGCTTTTCGACGAGGCGGCGCGCATCGCGGGCATGGATCATCCTGCCCCCCGATCCGCACCGCGCCCAAAGCCCGATCATTCCGCCGAGATCGCGAGACTTGTCGCGGGTGCTATGCCGCTCGCGGGCACAGTGGGTGAAGACTACCTCCGCGCGCGCGGGCTTCCGGCTCCTGCCTCGCCGGATCTGATGTTCCATCCCGACCTTGCAGATTTCGAGACCAAGCGTGGCTGGCCGGGGCTGATCGCGCTGGCGCGGTTCGCGAACGGTGATCGGGCGCCCGGCATCCATCGCACTTTTCTTCTGGACGACGGCAGCGCCAAGGCCCCTGCAGGCAAGAAGATGCTGGGTTCTGTTGCGGACGCTGCGGTGCGTCTGTTCGCCATTCGGGATGACGGCCATCTTGGCGTGGCCGAAGGCATCGAGACGGCCCTTTCGGCGCAACACCTGTTCGGCACGCCGGTCTGGGCGGCCCTTTCGGCTGACGGGCTGGCGCGTTTTCGCTGGCCCGACGGCACGACGCGCATCACCATTTATGCTGATGCGGGCGATGCCGGGCGACAGGCCGCCGCGACCCTGTCGGACCGGCTGAACCGGGCCGACATTCCGAACGAAATCGTCCTGCCCCTCCATGGCGATGATTTCAACGACGACCTCATGCGTGGAGCCTGCGCCGCTGATTATCGCGCCGGGCAAGACGTCCCCGCGATCAGTGAGATTGCCGGTGCAGGAGCCCTCCCTGTCGGTGACAATGCCATTGAGGCTCTCGTCGCCGCCGCCGAAGCGTTGACCAATCCGCCCGATATCACGGGCCTCGGTCAGTTGCTTGGCCGCATTGCCTTGGCACGGTTGGACCCGCTGCCTGCGCGCCAGATCCTCGCACAAATCAAGGTTGCGACCGGCATTCCCATGGCAATTCTGGAAAAGCAGCTGACGGAACTCGGACGTCGCGTGAACGCCAGTAGCGATCCGAACGCGCGCATCGCCAAACCGGCATGGTTCAACCGCCTGCGTCAGGACTTGGCGGGAACACCCGAGCGCAACGAGGCCAATGTCATCATCGCCCTGACCTCCGATAGTTCGCACAGCCGAATGGCTGCAGCTGCGCGGCGTCAACGTCGCCCCCATGGTGGTCGGCCGCGCGATTGGTGCCGTCGCCCGCGATCATCGCATCCACCCGGTGCGGGACTGGCTGGATCACCAGCGCTGGGATGGGATACCCCGGATCGAGACCTGGACCAGTACCTATCTCGGCGCCGAACCCACTGCTTTTCATCACACCGTCGGCGCGCTGTGGCTGATTTCTGCCGTTGCCCGCATTTTCCGGCCGGGCGTCAAGGCCGACCACATGCTGATCCTCGAAGGCCCGCAGGGCGCGCGCAAATCCACCGCACTGAAGGTGCTGGCCGGCGAGGAATGGTTTACCGACGAATTGCCCGAGCTGGGGTCCAAGGATGCTGCGATCCACATGCAAGGCATCTGGATCGTGGAAATCGCCGAACTCGACGCCATCGGCCGAGCCGAGGTGTCGCGCATCAAGGCGTTCCTGACCCGCACCACCGACCGTTTCCGCCCGCCCTATGGCCGCTACACGGTCGAGGTGCCGCGCCAGTGCGTCTTCGCGGGCACGGTCAACCCCGACACCTATCTGCGCGACGAGACCGGCAACCGCCGCTTCTGGCCGCTGCGCTGCGGAACCATCGACATCGCGGCTCTGGCTCGCGACCGCGACCAGCTATGGGCTGAGGCTCTCCACCGCTTCCGCGAGGGCGCGATCTGGTGGATCGACGATCCATCGCTGCTGACCGAAGCCCGTGAGGAACAGGACCGCCGCTACCAGTCAGACGCCTGGGACGACCTGATCGAACACTGGCTGACCCACGAGATCCGCACCGTCTCGGCCGGCTTCCCCGACTACTGCAACTCCCGCACGGAGAGCGTGCCGCGCCCCGCGCCGCTGGCCGACGTGTCGGTTGGCGATATCCTCGAGGAGGCGATCAGGCTCGAACCCGCGCGCTGGACCCGCGGAGACCAGATGCGCGTATCGGCTTACCTAAAGGCAAACGGCTGGGAGCGGTACCGGCGGCGTGACGAGGGCGGGCGCGAGGCGCCGCGGGAGTGGCGGTATAGAAAGGACAGTGAGTAGCCAGCCCAAACCGATCCGCGAGAAGCGTTGCTTGGGCATTGATGGTTGAGCCAAGCAAGCGCTAAGCCTCGAGGCAGCACTATTTTCTCCCTTTCAAAGTGGCCTAATGCGCGGTCCCGCGTCATGATACAGGTTGAAGACAAAGGCGTGCACCGTGACGCGACGCCCCGCATCTTCGGCGCTACGCATTTGGACTCGCCATTCCCCCGCTTCTGTGCAGGGCAGTTCCCGAAGGAACAGTAGGTGCGCGCGCAACGTCTCGGGCATCGCTTCGAGGATCTTGGTGAAATCCTTGTTCTTTGCGTTGAACATGATCAGCGCAGCCTTGCTGTCCCGCCATGTTAGGTAGCCAAGAAGCTGGCCCAATGCTGAGGTTAGGCCCGCTGGCCCCGTCCACAGCTTGCACTCGCCAACGAATGCTGCACGATTGTCCTGCTCGATGCAGATATCCGTCTTACCCTTACCCCGAAACGCTTCGCCGACAGCATCCCCCTGAAAGTGCCCGTTCAACTGGGCCAGAATGATGTTGCGCAGGTCCTCCTCGCCGTGGACTGCATAGGTGCTGGGTGTCCGCTCGAACGTGCGCCCCTGATGCCGAATGAAGCGCAGGATTTGCTCGAAGGTTTCCTCCGTGATGCCTGGCTCCGGCGCAAGCCCCATCTTCGGGGGCACCGGTAAAGTCGGGGGACGACGGATCTCCACTTTCACAGGGGCAATAGACGGCGCGCCGGGTCGGGTCGCCAAAGGAATATCGAGAAGCGCCGCGATGTTGCCGTGCCTACCAAGGCGGTCGCGACGATGATTGACCGCTTGCTGCACCAAATTGGACAAGCTCTCGTTGTAGGCGACCACCTGCTTGTGAGCGCGGTCCACATACTCGCGGATGAGCTTGATCTCCTGTTCGTAGATGGACTTGAAAGAGGCCGGGTCAGCATCGTGAGGCTGCGAGATAGACAGGCGCAGGTGTCCACGCTGAACCTCGCCACGGGGAAACACTGTTGACCACGGATTGGTCCGATAACGGAAAATCCATTCCTCGCCGATGAACGGGACGTCTATATCCACCCGCGTTCCGGGAATGTAGAAAGGACCACTCCGGCCGGGGCTAATATAACGCATCTGGTCTCTGGAGACATCGACCTGCGTTTCTTGCTGGTTCATTGTCATTGCGTCTTCCCGCAGAGAAATGGGGACGACGATGAGCGCTGAAACCACGTGATCCAAGATTTCCGGATCACTGGACACGAGAAATTGGTCCTTTGTTATGCCGTCGACTGCTCCAGAAACACTCTGCTGACGTGCCCGCAGCTGACCGTCCAGGTCTTCTTCAAAGAATAAGAGGTCTCTATCTCGCATAGGGAATATGGAACCGCACTTTCAGGTTGCTGGAGCTTCACGTGAGATAGTCCGTGCAAGCGCGAAGAGTTGTCAAGCGTCACACCGCCGATGCTTGCAGTCGATGCGCGTCCCAACCCCTCCGTGGTCCCAACCCAGTCCCGACCTCCCGAGGGGGTTGGGGACACGAAAACCCGTTCGAAAACAACGTTGTCCCCAACCTCACCCTGTGGTCCCAACCTTTTTCTATACATTTATGTGGGGGAACGAGAAACGTCGGGAACATGCTTTTCTATACGAGAAGAGAAGGACCCCCGTTGGGGACACCGAGGTTGGGACCACATCCCGACAAATCATTGGAAGGGAACAATAAAGAGCTGTCCCAACCCCCTTGAAGGTTGGGACCACGCGCTCGGAGGTTGGGACTGCGGCGGGCCGAACGTCGATCGCCGTGCGCCACCGCACCCATGATCGATTTCGCTTTGGCGCCGACCCGTTGGATGCTACATCTTGGGGCGACCGAAGCCGAAGGCCCACAGCTTGTGAGCCTTCACGATGAACACAACGATCCCCGCGCAGGACGTCCGCCCCGAGCCGGACGCGATCAACCGGCCCTGCATCCTTGCCCTCGACCTCGGCACGACGACCGGCTGGGCGCTTCGTAGCCATGACAGGCTGATCACCAGTGGCACCGTGTCCTTTCGCCCGGGTCGGTTCGCATGTCGGCACCGACGCCGCCCATGTCTACGGCGGGCTGATGGCCACCCTGACCGCTTGGGCCGAGTTGCGGGGGGTGCCCTATCAGGGCGTTCCGGTGGGCACCATCAAGCGCCATGCCACCGGCAAGGGCAATGCCGACAAGGAAGCGATGATCGCCGCTGCCCGGGCCCGTGGCTTCAGCCCCGCCGACGACAACGAGGCCGATGCCATCGCGATCCTGTTCTGGGCGCTCGAGACCAAGGGGGGCCTGCAATGACCGGGATGCGGTTTACGCCGAAAGGTTATGGCGGCCGTCGCCGCAACCCCGATGAGGTCAAGCGCGACGGCTGGAAGGAACAGGGGCTGCTGGCCGTCGCCATCGACGACGACCGCCTGACCTGGCCCGAGCGGGAGCTGGTGCGTCAGCTCGGCGAGCGGCTCTACGGCAAGCGGGAACGGGAGGCGCGTCATGGGTGAGTGGAGCACAGCGCAGGTACAGGACCGGCTGGAACTTGCGGCCGGCGTAATGCGGCAGATGCCGGGCGTGATGCCGCAGGGCTTCTTCAACGCATGGCCGGAGTATTTCCACAGCTTCGCCGACAAGGTCGGTCAGAAGCCGCAGATGCGTCGCCCGAGGCCCAGCCCGCGACAGATCACACAGGCGGAGGAAGCGATGCTTTGGCTGCGCTGGCTCGAGCCAGAGGATGGGCGCCTTGTCTGGGCCCGCGCAGACGGCATGGCGTGGAAGCCGATCTGCTGGCAGTTCGGTCTGTCGCGCACGGCCGCGACCAAGCGCTGGCAGTACGGCCTTGCGGTGATCACCTGGCGGCTGAACGGTCGCGTGCCGTCGCCCCGGCGCTCGCAGCAGTTCGTCATCGAAAACGCCAATCGGCTGTCAAGAAAAATCGTCCTCTGAAGAAATTTTCGGGTGTACATCGCAGGGCCTTACACATTTCGACGAGGCCGTTAGAAAACCAATATGCTCGGGAGAGGAGCGCGCAGGCAGAGGCCGCGCAGCTGGCTTCCGGGGTCCAGCGAAGGGTCCAGCCGGGGTCCAATGGGCTAACCCATTGAGTTTCTGGTTCCTTCCTGGCGACATTCGTATGCTGGCGGGCTTGGCTCGGCATTTCGCCAGCGACAGGGCCAGATTTTTGGGAAGCCACCGGAGTCTAGCGTCCACCCGCGACGCCCCGAAACCCTCGTGAATTCAAGCATCTGACCGGCCGCGCGGGGTGGATACCCCGCGGATGCCGGAGTCCAGCCGGAAGCCGACGGACCCCATCGCGCCGGAGTCCAGCCCGGCGGATGCCGACCTATCATCGACAGGAACCTGCATGAACCTCGCCTTCGTCCCCGAGCGGATCGAGATGTGGCCGCTTGCGCGCCTCCAGCCGTACGCGAAGAACGCGAAGGCGCATGGCGCGGACCAGGTGGCGAAGATCGCCGCCAGCATGGCCGAGTTCGGCTGGACCGTGCCGTGCCTCGTCGCGGACGACGGCGAGCTGATAGCGGGCCATGGCCGGGTGCTGGCTGCGACGCAGCTGGGGCTGACCGAGGCGCCGGTGATCGTGCTCGGGCATCTGACCGAGGCGCAGCGTCGGGCCTACCGCATCGCGGACAACAAGCTGACGGAGCTCGGCAGCTGGGACGAGGCGCTGCTGTCGGCCGAGCTGCAGGACCTGCTGGCGGACGACTACGACCT
This sequence comes from Alphaproteobacteria bacterium HGW-Alphaproteobacteria-4, assembly GCA_002842855.1. Taxonomy (GTDB): domain Bacteria; phylum Pseudomonadota; class Alphaproteobacteria; order Rhodobacterales; family Rhodobacteraceae; genus UBA6213. The sequence continues at coordinate 7,986 of PHEE01000055.1, forward strand.
GTCGCTGGTCGGCTTTTCCGACGGCGAGTTGGACAAGCTGCTGGCCTACGTCGCGGAAGACGACGGTGAAGAAGGTGGCGCCGGGGGCTCCGTGCCGCCGGTGACCATCCCCGAACCGCCGCGCAATCCTGCCTCGCGGACGGGCGACCTGTGGATCCTCGGCGATCATCGGCTGCTCTGCGGGGACTCGACCTCGCATGACGATGTGCGACGCCTGATGAACGGCGAACGCGCGATCCTGTTCGCGACCGATCCGCCGTATCTTGTGGACTACGACGGCTCGAACCACCCGACGCGGAACAAGGACTGGAGCCAGTCCTATGGCGTGACCTGGGACGACAGCAGCCAGGGCGCGGACCTCTATGACGGCTTCATCGCTGCGGCCGTAGCCGAGGCCATTGCCGACGACGCTGCCTGGTATTGCTGGCACGCCTCGCGCCGCCAGGCGATGCTGGAAGCCTGCTGGGAAAAGGTCGGCGCCTTCGTCCATCAGCAGATTATCTGGGTGAAGGACCGCGGGGTGCTGACCCGGTCCCACTATCTATGGAAGCACGAGCCCTGCTTCATGGGCTGGCGCCGCCCCAACCGTCCGCCGAAGGTCGCCGAGCAGACGCTGCCCTCAACCTGGGAGATGCCGTCCTTCGCCAAGGACGAGCGCCCCGACCATCCGACACCGAAACCGCTGGACGCCTTCGGCATTCCGATGCGTCAGCATGTGGCGCGGGGCGGGCTCTGCTACGAGCCGTTCTGCGGCTCCGGATCGCAGATCATGGCGGGCGAGGCCAACGGCCGGCGCGTCTTCGCGATGGAGATCAGCCCGGCCTATGTCGATGTCGCCGTGGAACGCTGGCAGGCCGAGACCGGCCGCGCCGCGATCCTCGATGGCGATGGGCGGACCTTCGCCGCGGTGAAGACAGAGCGGCTGGGCGACAAGGCCGATACCGCTGCCTGATGGCCGTCTACTACAACGATGCCGATCCTGCGGCCTGCGCATGGCTGCGGGAGCTGATCGCGGCCAAGCTGCTGCCGGATGGCGAGGTCGATGGGCGGTCCATCCTGGACGTGGAGCCCGCCGACCTGCGCGGCTTCGCGCAATGTCATTTCTTCGCCGGCATCGGCGGCTGGCCCTATGCGCTGCGACTCGCGGGCGTAGCGGAGGATCTGTCCGCCTGGACCGGTTCGCCGCCCTGCCAGCCCTTCAGTCAGGCCGGGCAGCGCAAGGGACAGGACGATGACCGCCACCTCGCCCCGGCCTTCCTGCGGCTCGTGAGGGCCCGGCTGGCTGGGCGTGGTTCGACGCTCTGGCGGCTGACCTGGAAGCGGCATCTTACGCCGTCGCGGCGGCCGATCTGCCGGCTGCGGGCATCGGCGCGCCGCACATCCGCCAGCGCCTGTTCTTCGGCGCCGTCGCCTTGGAAGCAGTCACTCGCGGGTTGGGCGACGGCCTCGGCGAGGGATCACAAGGACGGATCGGAATGCCGGTCGGTGCCGATCAATGCGCTGCTCGGCCGACAGGTCTGGCTGGCGGGTTGGCCGACGGCGATGGCGGGCTCGCCCGCCACGAAGCGATACAACGCGGCCGGCAACACCGATGCGAGCCGCAGGACGGTGAAGCTGGTGGACTGGTCGATGGCGCCGACCCTGCCGGGGCCAATGCGACGGACGGCGTCTGGCGAGATCCGGACTGGCTCCTCTGCCGCGATGACCGCTGGCGGCCCGTTGAGCCCGGAACATTCCCGCTGGCTGATGGGCTACCCGGTCGCATGGGGCTGCTGCGGGGCTACGGCAATGCGATCGTTCCGTCGCTCGCGGCGGAGTTCGTGACGGCGTTTCTGGAGAGCCTGCGATGAAGCAGAGCCGGATCATGTCGATGGTCGAGGCCGCGGCAAACGTTGTCGTCGGCTACGTTTTGGCCATCGCGACGCAGATCGTCGTGTTCCCGTGGTTCGGGATCGAGACTGGACTCGCGGAGCATCTGACCATCGGCCTTGCCTTCGTCGGCGTGTCGTTGGCGCGGGGTTACCTGCTGCGACGACTGTTCGAGCGTTGGCGATAGCGCCGGGCATCACACATCGGCGGGCTCGACTGCCGTGATGTAGGCGGGGCCTGCATTCCACGAACCCTCATCAAGGGTCCAGAAGGCGTCCTCCATGTCGGCCAGCGCCACGAAGGCGACGGCTTGCGCCGCCTCCGGGGACAGTGCCTCGACGGTCACGCAGGTGCTTTCGGTGACGGCACGGGTGATCTTGACCCTGTACCGCGGCATCAGACGGCGTCCTCGATGCGGTAGCAGCGCCCTCTTCCTTCGACTTTCTCCGAGGTCACGGTCAGACCGAGCTTTTTCTTTAGCGCGCCGGCAAGCGCACCCCTCACCGTATGCGGTCTCCAGTCCAAGGCCGCGACCATCTCGTCGATGGTCGCGCCGCCCTCGGTGCGGAGCATCTCGATCAGCTTTGCCTGCTTGGTGCCCGTGCGCGGCGTGCGCGCCTTGGGCGCGGGGTCGGTCTCGGCGGGAGCGTCCTGCGAGGCCTCCGCGTTAGGCGCTTCGTCAGCGCCCGTGGGCGCGTTGTCGCCACCGTCCGGCTCGACGCCGATGGCGGCGAGGCCCGCGTTGGTGATGTGCAGGAGGATGGCGCGGCCGTCCTCGTCGTTGCGCCAGATGCGGTTGAGCGCGGCGTCGGCCTTGGTCCGGCTGTCGGTGATGGTCTCGGCGATCAGCCCGCGGGAGAGCAGCGCGCCGACCACCTTGGTGGCCGCGCCGCCGCGGAGCGAGCCGGGGAGCGGCAGGACGTTGCGATCCTCGCGCTGCGCGGCGGCGCTGAGAATCACGAGCTGGGTGTCGGAAAGCTTGGTCATCTGGGGTCTCCGTGTTCGAGGCCCGCGTCATGCGGCGCCTTCTACGACCCCGAGCCGCGCAGGGCGCGCGGCGGGAGTTCCGGCTGTGCCAGAGATCAGCGGGCGTGCTCGCCCTCGCCGAAGGCGCTGTCGGTGATGCGCTTCAGGAGGCTGGCGTAGTGTTCGAGGGTGCCGACCATGGCCCAGCCCG
>PHEE01000034.1 GCA_002842855.1 Alphaproteobacteria bacterium HGW-Alphaproteobacteria-4
GCTGTTCCCGTCAAGGTAGGCATAGCCCGCCACCGCCGCCCCATCGGCGCTGATCGCTTGTGCTTCGGAATAGGTGCCGCCCAAGGTGCCGAGGTCTTGCAGCGGCGGCACCGGTTGCGCCGATGCCGGAACGGATGCCAGTGAAGCTGCAAATGCCGCGGTGCCGCAGAAAACCCTGGGTGAAAGGAAGCGCATGTAAAACTCTCCGAACCTGCGCGCTGCGGGTCTTTGGCCACGGCGAAAGAAGACCTTTTCAAAACCATGCAAGCGCCCGCGCACATGCGGAAAACGACAAAAAGCCGGAGCGGGCAGTTGGCGGGTGGCGGTTGCCGGAAAGCCGCGGGTATCAGCCCAGGCCCAAAACCCGCGCATGAAAGGCGAGGGTCAGGGCGCGGCATTCCGCAAGATAACCTTCCACCGCCCGCGCGCGCGGCACGGCGGCAAGCCAGTCGGCGGGGTCGGCGGTTTCGGGGGCCCGGGAAAAGCCGCCGAACTTGTCGCTGTAGGGCAGGCAGAGCACCCGGCGGCCCATCAGCATGGCCCAATAGGTGCCGTGGTAGGAATTGGTCACCACCGTTGCGCCCGAGCCGATGAAGTCGATCGCCTGCGCAAAACTGCCGACGTGGTTGCTGGCAAAGGGAATGCCCGCCGGGCGCAAAAGCCCGCCCGATTTGGTGGCGTGGGCGTATAGCACGACCTCGTGGCGGGGCGGTGGCGGGGTGGCAAGGCGGGGTGCCATGCAACTGACGCAAGGCACATGGACCGTGCCGGGCACGCCGACATCGCGGCAGCCCATCAGGTCAACCGCGCCTGCGAACACATCATGGCGCGCGGTATCGCGGTTCACCCCCAGCATGCCGATGCCCCAGACCACCCGGCGCCGCGCCGCAGCCGAGCGGTAGAGCACCGCGCCCGCCGCCTCGCCATACACCTGCCCGCCGCCGAACACCGCCACATCGCAGGGCGGCACCTCGGCGCCAAAATCCTGCACCGTCACCTCTGCGCCAAAATCGAGCCAGCGCGCCGGGGTTGCCACGCGGTCGCCGATGTTGGGGGTGGAGCGCAGGTGCTGGAATACGAAATCTGCCATGGCGCTAGCCTGCCCGCCCCATCTTGCAATCGCAAGCGCGGCGTGAAAGCGTGGCGCCATGCTGGCAATATTCCTGAAAACGCTTCCGTTCTTTGCGCTGATCGGCCTTGGCTGGGGGGCGGGCCGCCTGCGCTTTTTTCCGCCCGAGGCAACGGCGTGGCTGACCAGGTTCGTCTTTTATTTCGCGCTTTCGGCGATGCTGTTTCGGTTTTCCGCCACGCTGAGCCTGGGTGATCTGTTCAACGCGCCGTTCGTGCTGGCCTATCTTTGCGGCTCGGGCCTCGTCTGGGCTTTGGGCATGGCGGTGGCGCGGGTGCGCCGCCTGCCGTTGGCCGAGGCGGCGATGGAGGCGCACACCGGCATGACCGGCAACACCGGCTTTCTGGGTGTGCCGATGCTGGTGGTGCTGCTCGGCCCGGCTGCGGTGGGGCCGGTGCTGATGGTGCTGGCGATCGATCTGATCGTGTTTTCGTCGCTGGTGACGCTTCTGGTGACCGGGGCGCGGCACGGGCGGGTTTCGGGGGCGATGTTCGGGGCGCTGACGCTGGGGCTGGTGAAAAACCCGATGATCGTGTCGATGCTGGCGGGGCTGGCCTGGGCCGGGTTGCACCTGCCCACACCTGGGCCGCTGATGGAGTTCGTCACGCTTCTGGGTGCCGCCGCTACGCCGGGTGCGCTGTTCGCCATTGGCGCCTCGCTGGCCGAACGCTCGGCCGAGCGCCTGCGCCCGGCAATCTGGCTGTCATCGGCCAAGCTGGTGCTGCACCCGCTGGCGGTGGCGGTGGCGGCATGGGCCTTTGGGGTTGAACCCTATGCAGCGGGGGTGATGGTGGCGGCGGCAGCGTTGCCGGTGGCGGGAAATGTGTATATTCTGGCCAGCCACTATGGCGTGGCACCGCAGCGGGTTTCGGCCAGCATCCTGATTTCGACCGTGTTTTCCATTCTTACCGTGCCCGCCGTCATCGCCTGGGTCACGGCCAGCTAGGGGGCCAAAATGCGCACCATTTCCGAAAACCGCGCCTTTGGCGGCGTGCAGGGGGTCTATGCCCATGCCTCGCAAGCCACCGGAACCGAAATGACCTTCGGCCTTTACCTGCCGCCCGCCGCCGAGGCTGGGCCGGTGCCGCTGCTGTGGTTTCTGGCGGGTCTGACCTGCACCCATGAAAACGCCATGGTCAAGGCCGGGGCGCAAGCCTGGGCCGCAAAGGCGGGCCTCGCGCTCTGCTTTCCCGATACCTCGCCGCGCGGGGCGGGGGTGGCCGACGATGCGGCCTATGATCTGGGGCAAGGTGCCGGGTTCTACCTCAACGCGACCGAAAGCCCCTGGGCCGCGCATTACCGGATGTGGGATTACCTGGCTGACGAATTGCCCCGCATTGTCACCGCCAATTTCGCGGTCGATGAAGAGCGGCAGGCCATTACCGGCCATTCGATGGGTGGCCATGGCGCGCTGACCCTCGCCATGCGCCTGCCGGGCCGCTACCGCTCGGTTTCGGCCTTCGCGCCGATTGCGCAGCCGACGCGGTCGGACTGGGGGCGCAAGCAGTTTGCGGCCTACCTTGGGCCGGATGAAAGCCGCTGGCTTGTGCACGATGCAAGCTACCTGATGCAGACCGAAGGCTTTCCGGGCGAGGTGCTGATCGATCAGGGTGGCGCCGACCCCTACCTCGACCTCTTGCGCCCCGAGGCGCTCGCCGGGGCCATGGCCAACCGCCGCCAGCCCGGCGCGTTTCGGATGCAGGCGGGCTATGACCACAGCTATTTCTTCATCGCGAGTTTCATTGCCGACCACATCGCCTTCCACGCCAAAGCGCTTGTCTGATGCTTTACGTCGATGCCGATGCCTGCCCGGTCAAGGCCGAGGCCGAAGCGGTGGCGAGCCGCCTGAAGGTGCGGCTTTTCATGGTTTCAAACGGCGGCCTGCGGCCTTCGGCCAACCCGATGGTGGAAATGGTTTATGTGGCATCGGGCGCCGATGAGGCCGACAAGTGGATAGCGACGCGCGCGGGCCGGGGCGATGTGGTGGTCACCGCCGACATCCCTCTGGCTGCGAAATGCGTGGCGGCGGGGGCGCGGGTGCTGACCCACGCGGGCGAGCCGCTGACCCCGGCCAACATCGGCCAGATCCTCGCCACGCGCGACCTCATGGCCGATCTGCGCGCCGCCGACCCGTTCCGCCAGGGCGCGGGGCGCGGCTTTACAAAGGCCGACCGCTCGCGTTTTCTCGATGCGCTCGACCGGGCGCTGCGCGCCGCCGAAAGGGATGCTGCGAATGATTGAGGCGGTGGTTTTTGACATCGGCAACGTGCTGATCGAGTGGCAGCCCGAGCGGTTTTATGACCGCGTGATCGGCCCCGAAGCGCGCCGCGCGATGTTTGCCGAGGTCGATCTGCACGGCATGAACGACGCCATCGACCGGGGTGGCGATTTTCAGGGCACGATCTACGCTACCGCCGAGCGCTACCCGCAGTGGCGCGCCGAAATCCGGCTTTGGCACTCGCACTGGATCGAGATGGCAAGCCCGGTGATCCCGCATTCGGTGCGCCTGCTCAGGGCGCTGCGGCGCAAGGGCGTGCCGGTGTTCGCGCTCACCAATTTCGGCATCGGTTCCTTTGCCTACGCGCGCACGCAGTATGATTTTCTGAACGAGTTTGACCGCGCCTGGGTGTCGGGCGAAATGGGCGTAATCAAACCCGCCCCGCGGATCTATGAACTGGCCGAGGCCGATTGTAGGGTGCGGCCCGGCGCGCTGCTCTTTGCCGACGACCGCGCCGAAAATATCACCGCCGCCGCCGCCCGCGGCTGGCAGGTGCACCATTTCACCGGGCCTGAAGGCTGGGCCGCACGGCTGGTGGCCGAGGGGCTTTTGAGCGAGGGAGAAGCGACATGAGCGTGGAAATCATCGGCCCCGAGGCCGAGGCGCACCTTGATTGGCTGGCGCTCACCGATGCGCTTGCCGCCGGTCACGCGCTGCCGCGCGCCGAGGTGGCCGACACCTTCCTTTATCGCGGCAAGGATACGCTTCTGACCCGCTCGGCCTGGATCAGCGGGCTGGGGCTGGCGGTCAAGGCGGCAAGCGTGTTTCCGGGCAACCCGGCGCAGGGTGTGCCGATGGTCAACGGCGCGGTCACGCTTTACGACGATGCCACCGGGCGGCTGGAGGCGATTGTCGATTTTCACCTCGTCACCAAGTGGAAGACTGCGGGCGACAGCCTTCTGGCCGCGCGCCGCCTTGCGCGGCCAGAGGCGCGGCGCATCCTGATCGTTGGCGCTGGTAACGTCGCGCGGTCGATGATTGCTGCCTACCGTGCGGCCTTCCCTGGCGCGCAGGTCACGATCTGGAACCGCTCGCCCGAACCCGCCCGCGCGCTGGCCGCCGCAACAGGGGCAACGGCCACCGAAGATCTGGAGGCAGCGGTGCGGGGCGCCGAAATCATCGCGACCACCACGATGTCGTCATCCCCGCTTGTCAAGGGCGAATGGCTCGCCCCCGGCACCCACCTCGACCTGATCGGCGCCTACCGCCCCGACATGCGCGAGGCAGACGATGCGGCGCTGACCCGCGCAACTCTGTTCGTCGATGCCCGCGCTACCACCATCGCCCATATCGGCGAGTTGAAAGACCCGATAGCCCGCGGCATCATCACCCCCGAAAGCATTCGCGCCGATTTCTACGACCTGCCCTCGGGCCGCTTCGCCCGCTCCAGCGCCGACGAAATCACGCTGTGCAAGAATGGCGGCGGCGCGCATCTTGACCTGATCGCGGCGCAATACATCCTTGCCGCATGGCGCCACCGCTAGGCGTCTTCAACGCAAAACGCCCGGCGCTCAGGCGGGCCGAAGTTCCATCACCCGCTCGCGGATCGGCAGATGCACGATCGCCGAAAACGCGCCCACCGCAACGCCGATCCACCAGACCGCGGTATAGCTGCCGTAGACGTCATAAAGCTTGCCGCCCAGCCAGACGCCCATGAACGACCCGATCTGGTGGCTGAGGAACACGAAGCCGTAAAGTGTGCCCATGTAGCGCAGCCCGTAGATATGCGCGACCAGACCCGAGGTCAGCGGCACCGTGGCCAGCCACAGCGCCCCCATCGTCAGCGAAAAGATCACCACCGTCGCCGGCGTAATCGGCAGCAAGATGAACACCACCGAAACCAGCGTGCGTGCCGTGTAAATGCCTGCCAGCAGGTATTTCTTGGTATAGCGCTTGCCCAGCCACCCCGCCATGATCGAGCCGCCGATATTGGCCAACCCGATCAGCGATATTGCAATTGCCCCGAGCGCCGAAGTGGTTGTGATGCCCAACGCAGACAGCACCCCGTTCGGTGCGATGGCGCCGCACATTTCGGTAATGAAGGCGGGAAAATGCGCAGTCAGAAACCCAAGCTGGTAGCCGCACGAGAAAAACCCAAGGAAAATAAGCGTATAGGACGGGTCGCGGAAGGCGCGGTTGAGCACTTGGCCAAGGCTTTCTTCCAGCTCGGCGCGGCTGGCGCGGGCGGGTGCGCGCAGCATTGGCAGCGCAAAAAGGGCCAGCAAAATAACCGCGGCGAAGATCAGGAACACCTGTTGCCAGGGCATCACGCCCAGCAGCGCCTCGGCCACGGGCGCGCCAAACACCTGCCCGGCCGAACCCGCGGCGGTGGCAATGCCAAGCGCGAGGCTGCGGTTGGCGTCCGAGGTGGCGCGGCCCACCACCGCCAGAATCACGCCAAAGCCGGTGCCCGCGATGCCAAAGCCGACGAGGATTTCAAGCAGCTGGTGTTGCAGAGGCGTAACCGCATAGGCCGAAAGCACGAGGCCGCCGGCGTAGAACAGGGCGCCCAGAATGATCGCGCGGCGGTCACCAAAGCGTTCGGCCAGCGCGCCGAAGATTGGCTGACCGATACCCCAGGCGAGGTTCTGGATGGCGATGGCAAGGCTGAACTCGGCCCGTGGCCAGCCGAATTCGGAGGCGATCGGGATCTGAAAAACGCCAAAGCTGCCGCGGATGGCAAAGCCGAGCATCAGGATGATGCTGCCCCCGATCAGCACCGGGGTTAAGAGGCGGGATTGGGGCATTCGCGGACTCCGGCAGGCAGGCGCGCAGAATCGGGCCAAGGCCAGGCGCCGTCAACGGGCGAATTGTGCTGGCGACAATATTCATGCACGCCGGGGGCCGCCGCCCCCGGACCCCCGCGGGTATTTCAGCAATGAAGAAGCCCTGAGCGCAGTTGCGCCGCAGCTGCCAATGCCGCGTGGCGGGCGGTGGCGAGGCAGGCGGTGATGAGGTAGCCCCCGGTCGGCGCCTCCCAGTCGAGCATTTCGCCCACCGCGTAGGTGCCGGGCAGGGCGCGCAGCTCGAAGCCCTCGGTAAGGCTTGCGGCGGTGATGCCGCCGGCGCTGGAGATTGCCTCGGCAATCGGGCGCGGGCCTTGGTGGCGGACCGGCAGCGATTTGATGAGCCGCGCGAGTTTTTCGGGGGCAGCGGGCAAAGGGCGACCCCATTCTTGCAACAGCGCGAGCTTCAGCGGGTCGAGGTGGAGCGCCTTGCGCAGCCAGTTGGCAACCGTATCGGCGCCGCGCGGGCGGGCAAGGCGGCCCGCGACCTCGGCAAGGCTGCGGTCGGGGGTAAGGTCGAGCGTGAGCGCGGCGCCATCGCGCACCAGGGCCGAAAGCGCATAGACGCCGCCGCCCTCGATGCCGTGCGCGCTGACCACGAACTCGCCCCGGCTGACGCGCCCGCCTGCCATGAGTGCTGCCCCTTTGACTGGCGCGCCAAAGTGGGGCGCCATATGCGCCGACCACGCCACGGTGAAGCCCATGTTGGCGGGGCGGAAGGGGGCAACTTCAACGCCTTTTGCCGCGAGCCATGGCACCCAGGCGGCATCGGACCCAAGCTGCGGCCAGCTTGCGCCGCCAAGCGCAAGGAAGGTGGCATCCGGGATGACAAGGTGCTCCCCCCCGGGGGTCTCAAAGCGCAGGGTCGCGCCCTGCCAACCGGTCCAGCGCCAGCGGCGTTGCAGTTGCACGCCGAGGCCATCAAGGCGGCGCAGCCAGGCGCGCAGCAAAGGCGAGCCCTTCATTTCGACCGGGAACACGCGCCCGGTCGAGCCGGTGAACAGCTCGATCCCAAGGCCGCGCGCCCAGGCCATTACTTCGGGTGGGCCGAAGGCAGAGAGGATGGGGGCAAGCCATGGCGCATCGTAGTTGGCGGCGAATTGGGCGGGGGGTTCATCGCGCGTGAAATTCAGCCCGCTTTTGCCCGCCATCAGAAACTTGCGCGCGGGGCTGGGCTTGGCCTCGTAGATGGTCACGCGGTGACCCGCGCGCGCCAGCACTTCGGCTGCCATCAGGCCTGCGGGGCCAGCGCCGATCACTGCAATATCGCTCATGCCATGCCACCTTTGATTTCCACCACGCGGTGCGGATAGGGGATTTCGACGCCCGCCGCTTTCAGCGCATTCCAGACTGCGAACAGCACCTGGCTTGCATATTTGTTGCGCCCGTCGTCGATGCCGTTGACCCAGTATTCGACCGCGAAATCAATGCCCGATTCGCCAAAACCGCGCAATTCGACATCGGGGCCTTCGGGGGCGGCCAGAACGAAGGGCAGCGCGGCTACGGCAGGGGCAATGATGCCGGGCACGGTGGTTATCTCGGTGTCATATGAGACCGAAAACGCCACCTCGTAGCGGTTTGCGCTGCCCTGGTCCGAGTAGTTCACAACGCGGGTGGTGATGAAATGTTCGTTCGGCACCACGATCCAGCGGCCATCGAAGGTTTCAAGAATGCAGGCGCGGGCGGTCATGCGCACGATTGTGCCGCGCTCGCCGCCGTCAAGTTCGACGAAGTCGCCGACTGTGGTCTGGCCTTCGACCAGTAGGATGATGCCCGAAATGAAGTTGGCGGCGATCTGTTGCAGGCCAAGCCCGATGCCCACACCAAGCGCGCCACCGATGACCGCAATCGCGGTCAGGTCGATGCCCATGATCGACATCACCAAGAGGAAGGCGGCGCCGAAAATGGCGAGTTCGGCGGCTTTGACGGCAAGCTCGCGGGTCGCGGGTCGCAAGGCGTCCTGCGCCTTGATGTAACCTGCGCTTTGACGGTTCGACCAGCCGCCGAGCCAGAACAGCAGGCTGCCCGCAATCGCCCCGCGCGCAAGCGCCATGACCGAGAACCGGATGTTTCCAAGTTCGAGGGTCAGGCTTTCGAGCCAGTCGGTAATGGCGGGAAGCAGCCCGAGCGCATAGAGCGCCATTACCGGGATCAGCACATAGCGACCCATCAGGCGCAAGAACGGATCGCGCAGCATGTCGTGGGCGAAGGCGCGGGCGGCGAGGAACAGGAACACTCGCTTGCCAAAGGCGATGACCGCGCCCGAGCCGAAAACCTGCCGGGTGAAGGCTTCGCCCAAGGCGGTGAAACCATAGGCCAGCAGCGGCAGCAACAAAGGCAAAAAGCGCAGTGCAAAGCGGCGGGCGGCGGCGATCGGGCCGGTGGCGCCGGGTTTGGGGCCGATCAGCCGTTCGAGATGGGGCGCGAGCCGTTTGGCGGCGATGCGCGCGAGCACCCATGAGGCAAGCAGCAGGCCAAATTGCGACCATGCGGCGGGGCTGGTCAGCCAGCCTGCTGCAATTTCCCAGCCCTGGGCCAGATACCCCAGTGCGCGGGCTACGATCACGGGTTGGCCTTCCATTGCGCACCTCATATCGGGGTTAGCGTTCTGGTGCCCCAGGCGTGGCGCCAAGGCAAGGAAAAGCCGACGCAGCCTAGGTTTGCGCCATCCGCGCAAGGCGAATCAGCGTGCGCTCGATCACCGCCATTGCCGGGGCACGAGAGGATGACCGCAGTGACAGGTCGGTTTCGACCAGTTGCCGCAGCGCCTCTTCCAGCCTCGGCACTTGCCACGCCTGGGCCTGTCGCAGCATCCGGTCGCGCCGGGGGCCTTGCACGGGCGGGCGGGCGCGGGCAAGGCCTGCGGCGGGGCCGCCGGGGTCTGCTTTGGCGGCGTAAAGGGTGCGGAAATGGCGTAGCGCCGTGATCGCGAGCGTGACCGGCAACACGCCTTGCCCGGTGATTCGCTGCATCATCGGGCCAAAGGCGCCGGTGCGCCCTTCGGCCACGATATGCAGCAGGTCATCGACTTCGGCCTCGATCGTGGCGGGGGCGCAAAGGGCAATTTCATCGCAGGTCAGCGGCGTGGAGTCGCCGTGTTTGTAGAGCGAAATCTTTTCGATCGTCTGGCGAAAGTCGCCGGGGTCAAGCGCTTGCGCCAATGCCACAAGGTCGGTCATCGCATCGCGGCCAATATTGCGCAGCCCGACCTTGGCCAGCGATTGCGCGATTTCCTCGCTGCTGGGCGGGTCATCGTAAATGCCGATGCACGGCGCGCTGCCATGGTCTTCGAAAAACTTGCGCAGGCTGGAACGAGGTGCGAGCACGGCGGCAGTGACCACCAGCGTTGCGTCTCCCTTGCGCCAATCGGCCAGCGCCGATTGCACCAGTGGCGTCGCCGTGTCGGTGGCGCCTTCCAGCAACACCGTGCGTGGGCCGGGGAAAAAGCCCTGCGCGCGCAGCGCGTCGGCCAGCGCCGCCGGGTCTTTGCGCAGGTCTGATGCGTCGATGCGGGTCAGGCGCATTTCGCCCTCACCCTCGGCGCCAATCAGCAGCGCGATCAGGTCTTGCCGCTTCAGCGCCACCCGCATCGCATCGCCGCCATACAGCAAGACGCCGGGCAAGTCTGGTGCGGGTCGGGCGAGAAAACGCGCGGCGGCGGCACCGGTCAGCTTCATTGCGGCAAACTGGCGGCGGAGGCGAGCAGCCGGGTCACGATCTGGTCGGCAAGAATGCGGATCAGCCGCAGATGCGCGTCATCTTCGGCGGCGCGGGTGGCAACGGTGGTGCCGGTGGCCGACCATGAGGTGAAGCCTTCGACCTCGCCGGCCAGCAGTTCGGCGCCGCTGCCAAGCGCGATCAGGCGAAACGCTGCGGTGCCGTGCAGCGAAAAGCGCGTGGTGGCGTTGTCGGGCGTGATCGCTTGCCCCGAGGCGACAGTGGCGACTGTGTAAGCTAGCCGGAAGCGCGGCGCCTCGGGCGGCCCGAGCCGCTCGGCCAGCCGCCGGGTAAGGGCAAAATCATCGCGGGTGGCGGGGGCATCGGGCGCCACCGCGCCCAGCAGCACGCCCGCACCGCCGCCCGGCCCGAAGGCGGGCGTGAAGCCGCAGCCCGCAAGGGCTGCGAGCGAGATCAGCAAGTTTCGGCGGTCAGTGAACCACATTGACGATGCGCCCCGGCACCACGATCAGCTTTTTCGGCGCCTGCCCCGCAAGCACCCGTGCCACAGTCTCATCCGCCAGCACGAGTTTTTCAACCTCGGCGGTGGGCATATCTTTCGGAACCGTGATTTCGGCGCGCCGCTTGCCGTTGATCTGGATCGGCAGCGTCGCGGTATCTTGCACCAGTAGTGCCGGGTCGGCCTTGGGCCAGGGCGCGGTGACGACCAGCCCCGCGCCGCCCATTGCCGCCCAGATTTCCTCGGCCAGATGCGGCACCATCGGCGACATCAGTTGCGCCATGGTGCGCAAAGCCGAAGTCATGGCGGCGCTGCTGGCGGTAGCGCGCGACAGCGTGTTGGTCAGCTCGTAAATCTTCGCAATCGCCTTGTTGAAGGCAAAGTTTTCAATCGCATGGGTGACATCTGCAATGGCGCGGTGCAGCGCCCGGGCCAATGCCGCGTCACCCGCCGAATCGCCCGCCGCAGGCGCCTCGGCCACCCGCTCGGCGATCAACCAGACGCGGTTGAGGAACTTGTAGGCGGCCTCGGCCCCGGCGGCGGTCCATTCCACATCGCGCTCGGGGGGGCTGTCAGAGAGGATGAACCAGCGCGCGGTATCGGCGCCAAAGGCGCGGATGATGTTGACCGGATCGACCACGTTCTTTTTCGATTTCGACATCTTGGCCGAGGGGATCACCTCAACCGCCTTGCCAGTCGCGCTGACTTTGCCACCTTCGATTTCCTCGGGCAGGTGATAGATGGGCCGCCCCGCGGCGTCGCGCGTCAGGTAAATCTCGTGGGTCACCATGCCTTGCGTGAAAAGCGCGTTGAACGGCTCGATTGCCTTGGCGGGCAGGTGCCCGGTCTTGTGCATCGCGCGGGCAAAGAAGCGCGAATAGAGCAGGTGCAGAATCGCGTGCTCGATGCCACCGATGTATTGATCGACGTTCATCCAGTAGTCGGCCTCGGCGGCATCTGTCGGCGTCGCGGCATGGGGGCTGGTAAAGCGCGCGTAATACCACGACGAATCGACAAAGGTATCCATCGTGTCGGTTTCGCGCCGCGCCGCCGCGCCGCATTTCGGGCAGGTGCAGTCGCGCCAGGTCGGGTGCCGGTCCAAGGGGTTGCCGGGTTGGTCGAAGGTCACGTCATCGGGCAGCCGCACCGGCAGGTTGGCCTTTGATTCGGGCACCACACCGCAGGCGGGGCAATGCACCACCGGAATCGGGCAGCCCCAATAGCGTTGGCGCGAAATGCCCCAGTCGCGCAGGCGGTAGTTGGTCACACCCCGGCCGATGCCGCGCGATTCGCACTGCGCAATGGCGCTGGCAACGCCCGCCTCGCCCGTCTGCACCGCCTCGCCCGCGAACCCGCGCACATAGCGCACACGCTCGGATTTCAGCGGCACATAGGCATCGGACAGCGGCGTGTCGGCGGCGCCTTCGGGCAGGAATACCGCGTTGATCGGCAAGCCATATTTCGTTGCAAATTCAAAATCGCGCGCGTCATGCGCGGGGCAACCGAAAATCGCGCCGGTGCCATAATCCATCAAGATGAAATTGGCGATGAAGACCGGCAATTCCCAAGCCGGATCAAGCGGATGGCGCACGCGTATGCCGGTATCTAGCCCGCGCTTTTCGGCCTTTTCCAGCGCCTCTTCGCTGGTCCCCACCCGGCGGCACTCGGCCACGAAGGCCGCCACGCCGGGGTCGCCTGCCTCCAGCGCGCGCGCCAGCGGGTGATCCGGGCTGATCGCGGCAAAGCTGGCGCCCATCAGGGTGTCGGGCCGTGTGGTGTAAACCTCCAGCTGGCCGAATCCCTCGGGCGCGCCCAGGGTTTCAAAGGCGAATTGCAGGCCCCGGCTTTGGCCGATCCAGTTCGCCTGCATCGTGCGCACCTTTTCGGGCCAGTCTTTCAGTCCGTCGAGTGCTGCCAACAATTCGGCCGAATAATCGCTGATCTTGAAGAACCACTGCGTCAGCTCGCGCCGTTCCACCAGCGCGTTTGATCGCCAGCCGCGCCCGTCGATCACCTGCTCGTTGGCCAGCACGGTCATGTCGACCGGGTCCCAGTTCACCACGGCATTCTTGCGGTAAACCAGCCCCGCCGCCAGCATATCAAGGAACATTGCCTGCTGCTGGCCGTAGTATTCCGGGTCGCAGGTGGCAAACTCGCGGCTCCAGTCGATGCTCAGGCCCAAGGGCTGCATCTGCGCCTTCATGTCGGCGATATTGCCGTAGGTCCAGGTTTTCGGGTGGCCGCCGCGCTCCATCGCGGCGTTTTCGGCGGGCATGCCGAAGGCATCCCAGCCCATCGGGTGCAGCACGCTGAAGCCCTGCGCGATCTTGTAGCGCGCCACCACGTCGCCCATCGTGTAGTTGCGCACATGCCCCATGTGGATGCGCCCCGAGGGGTAGGGGAACATCTCCAGCACATAATACTTGGGCTTTGCCGTATCGCGCCGGGCCTGAAACACGCCTGCATCGGCCCAGGCCTGTTGCCATTTCGCTTCGCTTTGGCCGGGTTCGTAGCGCGCCATCTCGTGCCCCTTCGCGGTTCATCTGCCGCGCTTGGGTTACACCGGCTGCACCGCCAAGGTCCAGCGCATCAACGCTTTTTGCGCTTGCCTTGGTGCAAATATCCTCAGCGCCGCCCTAGAGGCCCGAATCGCGGATGCGCAGCTGGCGGGCGCGGGTAAGAATCGCGTCTTCAACCGCGTGCACGGTATCGGCCGAAACCGCACCGCCGCCTGCGCCTTGCAGCGAAACCTTCAGGCTGCGGGCGTCCAGCGCCGGATCGGTCACATAGATCGTGGCGCGATAGCTGCGACCACCGCCGGGGGGCGTGCCATAGCCGGTGACGATAATCCCCGAGAACGGGTCAACCGACTGGATCGGCAGGAAATTGAGCACCTCAAGCGAGGCCTGCCAGAGGTATTTGTTGACCTCGACGGTAATATTGGGGTCGTCGGCGTTCTTGAACAGATCCCAGATCGTGCCGCCGCTGCGCTCAATATCATTGCGCATGTGTGGGCCGGTATCGGGCACCGGCGCCGCCCTGCCCTTGCCAAACAGGCCGCCGTTGCCGCAGGCGGCAAGCGATGCCACAAGGCCCGCCAGCAGCCCTGCGCGCAGAATGCGTGAAATGGTCATCGGAACGGCCCCCGTTTCGGTTTCTCGATCTCTAGCCCATGGGCCAAGGGCGAACAAGGTTTTTCCCGAATGCGCGGGGGCGCGGATATCCGCCGATGCGGCGGCACTGTGGCAAGACTGCACCACGATTGCGGCTTAACCCGCCCGCCAGTTTGTCGCAGTTGCTTTGCGCGGCGCTTGGGGTGAAAAAGCGCCATCCCCAGGTCGGAGTTCCCTGAGCTGGGTTGGCACCTTAAATACACGAGGGAAACGACATGAAAAAACTCCTTATCGCCTCGACCGCGCTCGTCATGGTCGCTGGCGCCGCCGCCGCCGAAGTCAAAGTGACCGGCGACGCTGCGAAATTCAACATGTCGGGCAAGACCGATGCAGGCTTGGGCTTCGGCGCCAGCTTCCTTCTGAACGGCTCGGCTGCGCCCGTCTTGGTCGATGAAGTTGCCCTTGGGGCCGACGCCAACGGCGATGGCGTTATCAAAAACTGGTATGGTCAATCCGACAACACCTCGGACGCGATGGTCTGGGTTTCGGGTACTTGGGGCACCGTGAGTGTCGGCGAAGGCGTCGATACCGGTGACGATTCGGTTGGCATCGGCCTCGCCGATATCGGTTACAAGGGCATTGGCGTTGATGATACCGCCGAAGCCCTGTTCGCCAATACTAACGCCAACCTCAACTACACCGGCACCTTCGGAAACGTGACCGTTGCGCTTTCGTATGACCTTCCGACTTCCGGAAACATAGCAGGCAGCGACGACTGGGCGATTGGTGTTGGCTACAAGGCCGGCAACTACAAAGTTGCGCTCGGTTATGCCAGCGACGAAACGTTGACCGTCTTCGGTGGCGCCACCTTCGGCGCAGCCTCGGTCAATGCGCTCTACAGCACCAACGACGCGAGCGGCGACGACGCTTGGGGCTTCGACGCTTCTTATAAGCTGAACTCGGCCACCGTGATCACCGTTGCGTATGCCGACGACAATGGCGTTACCGATGCTGACTATGGCGTGGGCGTGGCCTACACCCTCGGCGGCGGTGCCAAACTGATTGGCGGCCTTGGTTCGGTGAACGGCGTCACCAAAGCCGAAGTCGGCATGACCTTCACGTTCTGATCTTTCAGATCGAACGGACCGGAAAGAGCGGGCGCAAGCCCGCTCTTTTCATTTCGGGGGGGCGGTATGGGACTGGCAGAGATCACATCGCGGCTGCGGGCCGCCGAGGCGCGGGCGGGGCGGGCGGCCGGGGCGGTTACGCTGATCGCGGTGTCCAAGCTGCAACCGGGCGCGCGGGTGGCCGAGGTGCTGCGGCAGGGCCAGCGGGTGTTTGGCGAGAATTATGTGCAAGAGGCGGCGGCTAAATGGCCTGCGTGGCGGGCCGAGTTTCAGGGCGTGAAGTTGCACCTGATCGGCCCCTTGCAAAGCAACAAGGCCAAGGCGGCGGTGGAGCTGTTTGACGCGATCCACACGCTCGACCGGCCCAGCCTTGCCGACCGGCTGGCGCGGCTGGCTGAGGCGCGGGGGCAGTGCCCCGAAGTGTTCGTGCAGGTCAACACCGGCGCCGAGCCGCAAAAAGCCGGGGTGCTGCCCGACGCGCTCGACCGATTCGTGGCCGATTGCCGCGCGCTGGGGCTGCCGCTGGCCGGGCTGATGTGCATTCCGCCCGAGGCCGAAGATGCCGCCCCGCATTTTGCGATGCTCGCCGCCATGGCCGCGCGCAACGGCCTTGCCGGGCTTTCGATGGGCATGAGCAGCGATTTTGAAGCGGCAGTGGCGGCGGGGGCCACGCATGTGCGCATCGGCAGCGCAATATTCGGGCCGCGCACCTAGCCCGGCACCACCAGCCGGGTGCCGGGGGCGGCGTTTTGCGCCAGCCACCGCATGTCATGGCGCGCCACCGCGATGCAGCCAGCCGTAGGGTAACCGGGGCGGCGCCATTGATGCAGAAAGATCGCCGAGCCCCGGTGCGGGGTGGCCTGCGGCCAGTTCCAGTCGGTCAGCAAGATCAGGTCATACAGCGGATCGGCGCGGCGCAACCTTTCGGCGCTGGCGGCGAAGGGCGCGCGGGTGAGGTGGTTATAGGCCGCATGGTCGGGGGCATCGCACCAAAGATCGCGCGGGCCTATCGGGGTTGCCCAAGCGGGCAGGTGGCGGCGCGCAATTCGGTCGGGGCGGTAGAGCAGGCCAATGATGTGGTGCCTGCCCGCCGGGGTGGCGCCATCGCCCTCGCGCTTGGCGGTGGTGATGCCGCCGCGGCCGATGGTGCAGGGCAAAAGCGTGCGGCCATAGCGCAGGCCGGTGGGGGTGAGGACCAGATCGGTCACATCAGGTGGCCCGATTTGGCGGCCTTGGTGGCAAGGTAGGCGGCGTTCTGGCTGGTGTGGCCAACCTTCAGCGGCACCCTTTCGGTAACCGTAATGCCGTTGGCGGCGAGCATGCGCACCTTCGCGGGGTTGTTGGTCAGCAGCCGGACTGCGTTGAAGCCAAGGTTCTTCAGCAGCGCCGCGCCAAGGCGAAAGTCGCGCTCATCATCTTCAAAACCAAGGCGGTGGTTGGCCTCGACCGTATCAAACCCCTGATCTTGCAACGAATAGGCGCGCATCTTGTTGGCAAGGCCAATGCCGCGCCCCTCTTGGTTGAGGTAGAGCAGCACACCCGCGCCCGCAGCGCCCATTGCCGCCAGGGCGGCGTGCAACTGGCTGCCGCAATCGCATTTGAGGCTGCCCAGAACGTCACCGGTGAAACAGGCGGAATGCAGCCGCGCCAGCACCGGAGCATCGCGCGCGGGGGTGCCGATTTCGATGGCATAGTGTTCCTCGCCACCATCATCGGGGCGGAACACATGCAGCCGCCCGGCTTGCGCCGCGGCCATCGGCAGGCGGGCAGCGGCGACCGGGTTCAGGCTGGCGGCGGCGGCCATGGTGGCCTGCGCTTCAGCGGCATCAAGGCAGGTGAGGCCCGCAGGTGCATCGCCCGCCAGCGTCACCAGCAGGGCGGCAGGAAGCAGCCGGGCCGATTTGGTCAGCGCCAACGCGGTGCGGTGCAGATCGGCCGGGCCATCGCGCAGGGTTTTGAGCGGGCCTTTCATCGGCATGCGCAGATCGTCGGCGGGGTCGGCCAGCGCTTGCAGCCAGCCAAGGTCGGCGCCTTTGGGCACCGCGACACGCGCGAGATCATCATCATAGGCGCGGGCCTTCAGCGTTTCGGCCCGCCGCGCGGTCAGCGCAAGGGTCAGCGGCCCGAGCGCGGCCATCGCGGCCAACCTGGCGGGGGTAAGCGTTTCGACCGCCGCCGCCAGCGCCATGCCCCCACCCCGCAGCACCACCGGCAGGCCCATGCGCAAATCGGCGCGGGCGCGGTTCAGCCGTTCAACGGCAGTGGGGCACAGGGGCAGGGCGGCGCTATCCATCCGCCAGAGATAGCGCCCCGTGACGCGAATTGAAACATATCCCCGCTTTGCGACACGTCCGCGTGAGAAAGATTTCAGGCGCCTTGCGAGGCCGCCGCTTCGGGCGCAGCTATGGGGCAGAGATGGAGGGCACCATGGCCGGGCTGAAGAAAATCCTTTTGGTAGACGACGATGCCGACCTGCGCGAGGCGCTGGCCGAGCAGCTTTTGGCGACCGAAGAGTTCGACGTGTTCGAGGCGGGCAATGGCGCCGAAGCGGTGGAAAAGGCGCGTGGCGCGCTTTTCGACCTTGTGGTGCTCGACGTGGGTCTGCCCGACACTGACGGGCGCGAGCTGTGCAAGCGGCTGCGCAAGCAGGGGGTCAAATGCCCGGTGGTGATGCTGACCGGGCATGATACCGATGCAGATACCATTCTGGGTCTCGATTCCGGCGCCAATGACTATATCACCAAGCCGTTCAAGTTTCCGGTGCTGCTGGCGCGGCTGCGGGCGCAACTGCGCACGCATGAGCAAAGCGAAGACGCGATTTTCCAGCTTGGCCCCTACACCTTCAAACCCGCGATGAAGATGTTGATCGACGCCAAGGAAAGGAAGGTTCGCCTGACCGAGAAGGAAACCAACATTCTCAAGTACCTCTATCGCGCGGGCGACGCCGTGGTGGCGCGCGATGTGCTGCTGCACGAGGTCTGGGGCTATAATGCGGGCGTGACCACGCATACGCTGGAAACCCATATCTACCGCCTGCGCCAGAAGATTGAACCCGACCCCTCGAACGCGCGGCTGCTGGTGACCGAATCGGGTGGCTATCGGCTCAATCCCTGATCCGTGGCAAGGCTGGTCTCGGATGCGCCCGCTTTTCGCTGGCCGAGCCAAGCTCGGGCAGGCTAGAAAGGGCGGCCCGCTGAAGGAGCCGCCATGACGCTGACCATCGCCACCTGGAACATCAATTCAGTCCGCCTGCGCGAGGGGCTGGTTGCCCGCCTCCTGCGCGAAGAAGCCCCCGATGTGCTTTGCTTGCAGGAATGCAAAAGCCCGGTTGAGAACATTCCGATGCAGGCGTTCCGCGAGCTTGGCTACACCCACCTCGTGGCGCGCGGGCAAAAGGGCTACAATGGTGTGGCAATCATCTCGCGGTTGCCGATCATGGATGCCGGCGGCGAGGATTTTGCGCAGCTTGGCCACGCCCGCCACGTTGCGGCGCGGCTGGAGAGCGGCGTCACCATTCATAATTTCTATGTGCCGGCGGGGGGCGACATTCCCGACCGCGAGCAGAATGAGAAGTTCGGGCAGAAGCTCGATTTTCTCACCGAATTGCGCGACCGCTTCCACTGGCAGCGCCCCGATCGGGCGATTCTGGTCGGTGACCTCAACATCGCCCCGCGTGAGGATGATGTCTGGAACCACAAGGCTTTGCTGAAAATCGTCAGCCATACGCCGATCGAGGTTGAGCATCTGGAAACCGTGCGCGAGGCGGGGGCGTGGGTTGACGTGACGCGGCAAGACATTCCCGAAGGGCAGCTTTACAGCTGGTGGTCGTATCGCGCGGCTGAATGGGACGCGGCAGACAAGGGACGCAGGCTCGACCATATCTGGGCCACGCCTGACATAGCGGGGGCCGCCCACGGCAGCCGCATTCTGCGCGCCGCGCGCGGGTGGGAACAGCCCTCGGACCACGCACCGGTGTTTGCGAGTTTCGACCTCTAGGCATCGTTGCCGCGACTTCGGGCGCCGCCGCCCCTTGGCGAAGCCGCCCTGCGCGCGCATATAGGAACCAACGCAATTTCAAGGGGGCAGGCATGCTCGGGACCAGTTTGAAGAACGACTATGTGGCTGAAGTGAATGAGGCCGACTTCATCGCCGAAGTGGTCGAGAAGAGCCGCGAAGTGCCGGTGATCGTCGATTTCTGGGCGCCTTGGTGCGGGCCGTGCAAGACCCTGGGACCGGCGCTTGAGGCGGCCGTGGCTGCGGCCAAAGGCAAGGTGCGGATGGCCAAGGTCAACGTTGACCAGAACCAGGGTGTTGCCGGGCAGATGCGGGTGCAATCCATCCCCACGGTTTATGCCTTTTGGCAAGGCCAGCCGGTTGATGGCTTTCAGGGCGCCATAACGCCTTCAGAGGTGAAGAAGTTCGTCGAAAAGATTGCGGCGTTGGCGGGTGACGGCGGCTTGGCCGAGGCTCTGGACGCTGCCGAGGCGATGCTGGCCGAGGGTGCGGTGGTCGATGCCGCCGAGACCTTCGCGGCAATCCTGGGCGAAGAGCCGGGCAATGCGGCGGCTTATGGCGGTCTGGTGCGCAGCCATGTTGCGGCGGGAAACCTTGATCAGGCCGAGGAGTTTTTGGCCGGGGTTCCTGCGGCGATGGCGGCGACGGCACCGATTGAGGCGGCGCGCGCGCAGCTCGCGCTGGCGCGGCAGGCCGCCAAGGCGGGGCCGGTTTCTGACCTTCTGGCGGCAACGCTCGCCGACCCGCAGAACCATCAGGCGCGCTTCGATCTGGCCGCCGCGCTGCATGCCGAAGGCAAGGTCGAGGCGGCGATCGAGGAATTGCTGGAGCTGTTCAGGCGCGACCGCGAATGGAACGAGGGCGCCGCCAAGGCGCAACTGCTGACCATTTTCGGCGCGCTCAAGCCCACTGATCCAATCGCGCAAAAAGGGCGGCGCAAGCTTTCCTCGATGATCTTCTTGTAATGCGCTGGACGGAGGTCTGATGCTGCTGAAAACCGGCGATCTGCCCGATACGCTGCCGCTGTTCCCGCTGCCGGGGGCGCTGTTGCTGCCACGCGCGCGGCTGCCGTTGCAGGTGTTCGAGCCGCGGTTTTTGCAGATGCTGGAAGACTGCCTCAAGACCCGGCACCGGCTGATCGGTATGATCCAGCCACGTGGTGGGGCGCAAGCGGGGCAGCTGAACGCGGTGGGCTGTGCCGGGCGACTGACCGCGTTCACCGAAACCGATGATGGCCGTTACATGATCACGCTGACCGGTATCAGCCGGTTTCGGGTGCTGCGCGAGGTGCCGGGTTTTACCCCCTATCGCCGTGCCGAGATCGACTGGGCCGATTTTGGCGCCGACCTGCGCCGGGCCGAACCGGATCAGGGCTTTGCGCGCGCGCCCTTCCTATCGCTTCTGCGCCGGTTCTTTGCGGTGATGGGGCTTGCGACCGATTGGGACACGTTGAAAGATGCCGAGGATGAGCTGCTGATCGATTCACTCTCGATGCTGCTGCCGTTGCCGCCCGAAGACAAGCAGGCGCTGCTTGAGGCCCCGACCCTACAGGCGCGCCGCGAAACGCTGGAAACGCTGATCGAGTTCGCGCTGCGCGGTGGTGGCGGTGGCGGCCAGGATGAGGTGCTGCAATGACCGATGCCAAGCCCCTGCACGACCGCCACATGCTTGAGGCGTTGGTCTGCCCGCTGACCCACGCGGTGCTGGCCTACGATGCCGAGGCGCAAGAACTGATCTCGCGCCCGGCGGGGCTTGCCTACCCGATTCGTGGCGGGGTGCCGATATTGCTGCCTGACGAGGCGCGGCGGCTTGATTAAAGCGGCTGCCCGGCCAGCAGGCGCGGCGGATTGGGCGTAATACCCGCCGCCTGCCGCATGAAGGCACGGCGCAGGAACGGCGCAGATTGCACCAGCCCAAGCCCGAGGTCGCGCCCCGCCCGCAACAGCGGGTTGTCATTGGAAAACAGTTGGTTGACCGCATCCATGCCAAGCGCCAACGTGGTCGCATCAAAACGCCGCCAACCTTGGTAGCGCGCCAGCACATCCGCCGCGCCAATATCTTCGCCGCGCCGTGCCGCCTCGACCAGCACTTCGGCCAGCACCGCCACATCGCGCAGCCCAAGGTTCAGCCCCTGCCCCGCGATCGGGTGCACCCCATGCGCCGCATCACCCACCAATGCCACGCGCGGCGCGGTGTAGGCGTTGGCGAGCGTGAGGTTCAGCGGGTAGGAAAAGCGCGGCCCGGCCAGCGCGATCTGCCCCAGATGGTCGCCAAAGCGGGTGCGCAGAAGTGCTAGAAAATCGGCGTCATCCAGGGCTGAAAGGGTGCGCGCGTTGGCGTCGCTTTCGCTCCAGACGATTGAGCAGCGGTTGCCCGGCAGTGGCAGAATCGCCAGCGGCCCGGTGGGCATGAACACCTGCTGTGCCACGCCGTTGTGCGGGTGTTCGTGGTCGAGCGCGCAGACGAGCGCGGTTTGCCCATAGCCCCAGCCGGTGCGGCCAATGCCCGCGCGCTCGGCAACGCCCGAACGTCGGCCATCGGCCCCCACCAGCATGCGGGCGCTGCGGTGCCGCCCATCGGAAAGCGTCACGGTTATGCCGCCCGCCGCAGGTTCTTGCGCAATAACCGAGGTGGCGGGTATGAGCGTGATCCGCACATTATTGGCCATCGCATCGGCAAAGGCGCGGGCCAGAAAGCGGTCTTCCAGCATGTAACCCACCGGGCCACCATCAAGCTCGGCCGCGTCAAAGCGCAGGGCCAGCGGCGATGGCCGCTCGCCCGCGCGGCCATCCGAGGCATGCACCTGCAATATCGGCTGAGCATCGCCGGCGACCGAGGGCCAGACCCCCACCGCCGCCAGCAACCGCTGCGAGGCAATGGCCAGCGCATAGGCGCGCCCGTCAAAGCCCTCATCTGCGCGGGCGCGCGCCGGTTGCGCATCGACCACGGTCACGCTCAGCCCGGCGCCCGCCAGCGCCAGCGCCAACGCGGGGCCATTCAGGCCGCCGCCTGCAATCAGCACATCGGAATCATGTTTCATGTCCGCACTATGGCGCGCCGATGCGGGATTGTCCAAGCCCGGGCGCGGGGCTAGCCTGCCGCGAAAATAGGGAGGGCGCGGCATGGATTGGCGGCAGGCGACGGCGGCAGAGCAGGGCAGGGCGATTGCGGCGGGCAAAGCTTGCCCGGTGGATCTGGCCGAGGCTTATCTTGAGGCGGCCACGGCGCACCCCGAGGGCAAGCGCATCTACGCGCGCCTCATGCCAGACCGCGCGCGCGCCGAGGCGATGGCGGCGCGGGCGCGGGCGAAGGCGGGTTTGCTGCGCGGGCCGCTTGATGGGGTTTCGGTGTCATGGAAGGATCTGTTCGATACCGCCGGGGTGGCGACCGAGGCGGGCAGCAAGTTGTTGGCGGGCCGGGTGCCCGCCGCGGATGCCGAGGTGCTGCGGCGCGCCACGCTGCAAGGCCTCGTCTGCCTTGGCAAAACGCATATGACGGAACTCGCGTTTTCCGGCCTTGGGGTGAACCCATCCACCGCCACCCCGCCCAATGTGCATGACCCGCGTCTGGCGCCGGGCGGCTCTTCATCGGGGGCTGCGGTGTCGGTCGCGATGGGGCTTGCGGCGGTTGCGGTGGGGTCGGATACCGGCGGGTCGGTGCGCATTCCTTCGGCTTGGAATGACCTTGTGGGGCTGAAAACCACGCATGGGCGGCTGCCGCTGACCGGGGTGGTGCCGCTATGCGCGCGGTTTGATACGGTGGGGCCACTGGCGCGCAGCGTGGAAGATTGCGCACTGATGCTGGCGGCGCTTGAGGGCGCGCGTGCCGCCGATCTGCGTGGAGCGAACCTGGAAGGCGCGCGGTTGCTGGTGCTGGAGGGGCTGCCGTTCGAGGGCGCGCGTTCCGGGCCGGTGCAGGGCTTCGAGGCGGCGGTCGAGCGTCTGGCCGCTGCGGGCGCGCGGATAGAGCGGCGGGCGCTGCCGATGGTTGATGCGGCGATGGCGCTTTCGGGGGTGCTGTTCGCGCCCGAGGCCTACGGGCTTTGGAAAGAGGTGATCGAGGCCAACCCAACGGCCATGTATCCGGTGATACTGGAGCGGTTCCGCACCGGGGCAAACGTGCTTGCCGCCGACTATGTCGCGGCCTGGGCGGCGCTTGATAGCCTGCGCGCCGAATGGCTTGCGGCGACGGCGGGCTACGATGCGGTGCTGGTGCCGACCGCGCCGATATTGCCGCCCGATGCCGCGCGGCTTCTTACCGACCCCGCCTATTTTGCCGCCGAAAACCTTCTGGCGCTGCGCAATACGCGTATCGGCAACGTCTTTGGCCTGTGTGTGCTGACGCTGCCCACCGGTCTGCCTGCTACCGGCATTTCGTTGATGGCCGCGCCGGGGGCAGAAGAACGGCTGTTGCGGCTTGGCGCCGCTGCCGAGGCCGCTTTGGGCTGAAATGCCACAAACACCACCGCAACCACCCGGAAAGCCGCGCTTTTTCTGGACGTGAGGGCCGCGCGCAGTTAAGTTTGGTGCGAACGGGGCGCAACGACCCCGGCGTGAGAGGCAGATATGGCGTTTCCCGAGCGGTTCTCGAGCCTGCCCGAGTATGCGTTTCCGCGGTTGCGGAAGCTCTTGGATGCGCATGCGCCGGGCGGCACCCCCATCGCGATGACCATTGGCGAGCCGCGTCACGAAATGCCCGCGTTTCTGGCCGAAACGCTGGCGGCCAACATGCACGAATTTGCGGTGTATCCGCCCAATGACGGCTCGCCCGAACTGCTGGCGGCAATTTCCGCATGGATCGGGCGGCGCTATCGCGCCGAGGTGGGTGTTGACCGTATTATGGCGCTAAATGGCACCCGCGAGGGGCTGTTCAACGCGGCACTGGCGCTCTGCCCCGAAACCAAACGCGGCATGCGCCCGGTGGTGCTGATGCCGAACCCCTTTTATCAGGTCTACGCGATGGCCGCGCTGGCGCTGGGGGCCGAGCCGGTCTATGTGCCCGCCACCGAAGCCACCGGATTTTTGCCTGACTACGCAAGCCTGCCCGCCGAGGTGCTCAACCGGGTGGCGCTCGCCTATCTCTGCTCGCCCGCGAACCCGCAAGGGGTGGTTGCGTCGCGCGGCTATCTGGCCGATCTGCTGGTGCTGGCGGAAAAGCACGATTTCACGCTACTGGCCGACGAATGCTATTCGGAGCTTTGGCGCGATGCGGCGCCCGTTGGTGCGCTTGATGTCGCGGCGTCGATTGGTGCTGACCCCGAGCGGGTGGTGGCCTTCAATTCGCTTTCCAAACGCTCGAACATGCCGGGGTTACGGTCAGGTTTTTGCGCCGGGGGGGTGCAAAGCATCGCCCGCATTCGCCAATTGCGTGCCTATGCCGGCGCTCCCTTGCCGCTGCCCTTGCAGCGGGTGGCCGAAATGGCATGGGCCGATGAGGCGCATGTGACGGCGAACCGCCTGCAATATGTTGAAAAGTATGACATCGCCGAGCGGGTGTTTGCGGGCGTCAACGGCTATCGCACGCCCGAGGGGGGCTTTTTCCTCTGGTTGCCGGTGGCCGACGGCGAGGCGGCAGCGCTGAAGGCCTGGGTTGAAACCGGTGTGCGGGTGCTGCCGGGCGCGTATCTGGCGCGCGATGTTGCGGGGCAAAACCCCGGTAAAGAGTATCTTCGGGTCGCCCTCGTGGCGCCGAGGGATGAGACAGAGCGTGGGCTGCAACTGCTGCGCCATTGCCTATATGCGTGAGGTGAAACGAATGGCTTCCTATCAGGCACGACGCCGCGACCCGCTGCTCGACGAGGGCACACAGGCGATGATTGAGCGGCGCGGCAAGGAATTGCTGGGCACGGCGCTGGTTGGGCTTGGCGTTCTGGTGGCATTGATGCTGGGCAGCTATTCGCCCTCTGATCCGGGTTGGATGGCCGCAACCGAGGCCCCGGTGCAGAACCTTCTTGGCCGGGTAGGTGCGGCCATCGCCTCGCCGCTGTTTGTCATAGTGGGCTACGGGGCGTGGGGTCTGGCGGTGGCGTTGGTCGTCTGGGGCCTGCGCTTTGCCGCGCATCTGGGCGAAGACAGGGTGCTGAGCCGCGCGATCTTCGTGCCGATCGGTGTGGCGCTGGCGGCGGTATATGCCGCCACGCTGGTGCCCGGCGATGGCTGGGCGCATGCCTTTGGCCTTGGTGGACTTTTCGGGGACACGGTGATTGGCGCGCTCTTGAACCTGTCACCGATCGACAGTGCGTTGGGGCTGAAGCTGCTGACCCTTGTGGTAGCGCTGGCCACTGTGGCCGCATCTGGCTTTGTGCTGGGCGTAGACCGTGCCGAGACGCGCGCATTTTCGCGTTTCGTGCTGGTGGGCGTAGTGCTGGTTTACGCGGCGCTCGTGGCGATGCTTGGGCGCGGGGCCGCAGCTTCGTTGCGCGCGGCGCAAAACGCCCGCGCGCGGTCGCGTGAACGGCGGGCAGAGGCGGCAGAACACAGCGCCGAGCTCGCGGCGTGGCAAGAGCAAGAGGCGGGGTGGCACGCCGCGCCGCCGCTCGCAGCGCCCGAACGCACGCATATTGCGCCCCGCATCCGCCGCGCCGTCGAGACCGAGCCTGCAACAGCACCAATGCCGGAGCTGGTCGAGGCGTTACCGCGTTGGACGGATGCGGCACCCGACGCGCCGAGCGAAGACCGTATTCGCACCCGCATCGCCGATGCCGTGCGTGCCCGCGCGGCGGTGGGTGCCCCCGCGAGCCCCGTGACAATGCAGATCGCGCCCGCAACGCCCGTTCCCGCAGCCCCCGCTTCGGTGCTTTCCGCCGTCGCGGCGCGGCTGACCCGCAGCGCCAGGACGGTTGCCGATCCTGCGGCCCGTGTTGAGCCGCCGCTGCGTGCTGCCGCGCCGCGCTTCATGCCCGCAGCACCGCTTGCCGCTGCGGCTGACCCAACGGTCGCTTTCGTCGAGGCTGACGACGAATGGCCGCCGCTGGATGACGATCTGGCGCCCTTCGTGCTGACCCGTCCGCTGGCGGGCGCGCCCGAACCCAAGCGCGTGGTGCAGCATAGCCCGCGCAAACCGCTCGCTGCCTCGCGCCAGGCGCAGGCAGAAGCGCAGCCCAAGCTGTCGCTTGAACCCGTGGCCCAAGTTTACGAGGCCCCGCCGCTGAACCTGCTGACCAATCCAGTGCACATCCAGCGCCATTCGCTGTCGGACGAGGCGTTGGAAGAAAACGCACGGATGCTGGAAAACGTGCTCGACGATTACGGTGTCAAGGGCGACATCGTTTCGGTGCGCCCCGGCCCGGTGGTGACGATGTATGAGCTGGAGCCCGCCCCGGGGCTGAAAGCCAGCCGGGTGATCGGGCTGGCCGACGACATTGCGCGTTCCATGTCGGCGCTTTCTGCACGGGTTTCGACAGTGCCGGGCCGCAGCGTGATTGGGATCGAACTGCCCAATGCGCACCGCGAAAAGGTGGTGCTGCGCGAGATCCTTTCGGACCGCAATTTTGGCGATAGCGCGATGAAACTTCCGCTGGCGCTTGGCAAGGACATCTTTGGCGAGCCGGTGGTGGCCAGCCTTGCAAAAATGCCCCACCTGCTGATTGCCGGCACCACCGGATCGGGCAAGTCGGTGGCGATCAACACGATGATCCTGAGCCTTGTCTACAAGCTTTCGCCCGAGGAATGCCGGCTGATCATGATCGACCCCAAGATGCTGGAACTCAGCGTCTACGACGGTATCCCGCATCTCTTGTCGCCCGTTGTCACCGACCCGAAGAAGGCCGTGGTGGCGCTGAAATGGGTGGTCGGCGAAATGGAAGAGCGCTACCGGAAAATGTCAAAAACCGGGGTGCGCAACATCGAGGGCTACAACGGCCGTGTGCGCGAGGCGCTGGAGCGGGGCGAGATGTTCAAGCGCACCGTCCAGACCGGTTTTGACGAGGACACCGGCGAGCCGATTTTTGAAACCGACGAGTTCCAGCCGCAGACGTTGCCCTACATTGTGGTGGTGGTTGATGAAATGGCCGACCTGATGATGGTGGCGGGCAAGGAAATCGAAGCCTGCATTCAGCGGCTGGCGCAGATGGCGCGGGCCAGCGGCATTCACCTGATCATGGCCACGCAGCGGCCGTCGGTCGATGTCATCACCGGCACCATCAAGGCCAACTTCCCCACCCGGATCAGCTTTCAGGTCACTTCGAAAATCGACAGCCGCACGATTCTGGGCGAGCAGGGGGCCGAGCAGCTTTTGGGCATGGGCGACATGCTCTACATGGCGGGCGGTGGGCGCATCACGCGCATCCATGGACCCTTCGTGAGCGACGAAGAAGTTGAAGAAATCGTCAACCACCTGAAATCCTTTGGCCCGCCCAAATACATGTCGGGCGTGGTGGATGGGCCTGATGACGACCGCGAAGCCGATATTGACGCGGTGCTTGGCCTGGGCGGCGGCGACGATGTGGAAAACGCGCTTTACGACACTGCCGTGGCGATTGTGATCAAGGATCGCAAATGCTCGACCTCGTACATCCAGCGCAAACTGGGCGTGGGCTACAACAAGGCCGCGAAACTGGTGGAGCAGATGGAAGACCAGGGTGTCGTGTCGATGGCGAACCATGTGGGCAAGCGCGAGATTCTGGTGCCCGAACAGTGATCGGGCAGGGCTGGTAGCGCGGCGCGGCAGCGACTAGATTGGCGGCATGAAGCACCTTCGCCAAACCCTCGCCGTGCTGCTTGCACTCATGCCCGCACTGCCTGCCGCCGCGCAGGGCATTTCGCTTGATGATCTGTCGGGCTACCTTAATGGCCTGCGCTATGCCGAAACGGCGTTTACCCAGATCAACGCCGATGGCTCGCGCTCATCGGGGAAGCTTTACATCAGCAGACCCGGGCAGGCGCGGTTCGAATACGACCCGCCCGAAAAGACGTTGGTGCTGGCCAGCGGTGGCCAGGTGGCAATCTTCGATGGCAAATCCAACGGCACGCCCGAGCAGTACCCGCTCAAACGGACGCCGCTTAATCTTGTGCTGGCGCGCAACGTGAACCTGGCAGCAGCAAAGACGGTGGTAAGCCACGGCAGCGATGCCACGATGACCTGGGTCGAGGCGCAAGACCCGGAGCACCCGGAATATGGCTCGATCCTGCTGATCTTCACAGCAAACCCCACCAGGCTTACGCAGTGGATCATCCGCGACGAGTATGGCAGCCAGACCTCGGTTTCGCTGGGCGATCTGAAGCTGGGCGAAAGCTATTCGAACTTTCTGTTCGACATAGATACCGAGGTTGAACGCCGCGCGAACTAGGCGCGGCCGCAGGAAATCAGTTGCGCCTGATACATCTGCGCGCGCGTCTCAACCTTGGTGGCCACCTGCATGAGCCAACCCTTGGCGCGGTAACTGCCCCGCGCATAGCCCGCGCGGCCCTCGTGGTACGCGAGATACTGGTTTCGCGTGTCATTCTTGGCGATGCCGAGCGCCCTTTCGCTTCCATCGACATACCAGCCGATGAAATCGGTCGCATCGTCGATGTCATCGCGGCTTTTGCCAAAGCCGAAACTGGCCGCCTGATACTCCGCCCAGGTGCCGTCAAGCGCTTGTGCAAAGCCATAGGCCGAACTTTGCCGCCCGAGCGGAATGATCCCAAGAGCAAAGCGCTGCGGTGTGCGCGCGTTGCCGACGAATTTTGATTCCTGATGGATGATCGCCATCTGCACCGCGACCGGCACCTGCCACTTGCGCTCGGTGCGGCTCATCGCGGAAAAATAGCTCGGACGCTCCTTGATAAGCGCACAGGCATCATCAAGGTTGCGCGGCTCGGAAAACCTGCCACCGCATGACGCGACCAATATGGCCAACGCCAGCCAAAGGAATCTGCCCATTTTACTGCCTCGGGTCGTGTTTTGCAGCACCCTAGCAAAATTAGCGCTGCGGGGAAATCACGAATATACCGCCACAAGACTGTAGGGGGCAGGTTCACAGACTGTTTCCTGTCGCGCCGCCTCAAGCGGTGGACAGCGCCCCCCTTAAGGGATTATTTAGGGGGATGGGGACCTTTGAGATGCAGACATCACGGGCAAAGTATCATCTGGGCCAGGTGGTCCGTCACCGCAAACACCCGTTTCGCGGCGTGGTCTTTGATGTCGACGCGATGTTCTCGAATACCCAAGAATGGTACGACGCGATCCCCGAAGATAGTCGCCCCGCCAAAAACCAGCCCTTCTACCATCTGCTCGCCGAAAACGGGTCGAGCCACTACGTCGCGTATGTTTCCGAACAAAATCTTGTCGCGGACTATTCCGGTGAGCCGGTCGATCACCCCGATCTTCCCGATCTCTTCGGCGATTTCGAGGACGGGTGCTACCCGCTGCAATTTCAGCTCAACTGATCAACAATTTTGCGGCGCACCGATCGGCAGCCGGAAGGCAAGCAGGTTTTGTTTGTCTTCGCGTCGATAGCCCAGATCCTGTGTCAGATCGTGAATCAGGTACCAGCCAAATCCACCTTCGGGCAACTGCGCGGTGGCGACCGCGATTTCCGGCAGGTTCGGCGGAGTGAGGCAGCCTTCGGGCAGCGGAACCCCGTCATCGCTTATTGCGCAGGAAAGGCCCGACAGGTCGCGCACGATGGAAAGCGATATCACGCCCTCTGATCCGCCCGCATAGCTATGCTCGACGATATTGTTCAAAACCTCGGCCAGCACCAGTTCCAGCGCACCAGCCTCTTCCTGGCTGATCTGTCGGGCAAAGCGGGCAACCGAGGCGCGCAGCGCGCCGCGCACGGCGTGTGGTTCGGCCGAGAAACGCCTGTGAAAGATGTCGCGCTGCGCCTTGTGCCGAAGGTCGCTTTCGTTCGCCGGCAGTTGCGCTTGTTCAGCCAGCATCGCGCAACCCGCTCTGGTGCGCTTGCGGCTGGATCGAAAAGACAGAATCCATCCGCGTCAGTCGAAAGACCTTTTCAACATTCGGCGTCAGCCCCCGCAGTTCCAGCTTTCGTTCGGGGCCAAGCCCTTTCATCACCGAGACAATGGCGCCCAATCCGGAGCTGTCGAGAAAGCCGACCCCGGACAAGTCAAGCACCACGCGGGGCGAAGGCTGCAACAGCATTTCGCGCATTCGGTCCTTGAACTGAATGGCGATGGCGGCATCAAGCCGCGCCTCACCAAGGCTTACCACCAGCGCGCCCCCGCTGGCTTCGGCAGTCAGTTTCATGCCATGGCTCCCATGTGCCGCTTCCGTGTATCCCAGACTAGACGCCAATCCTTACCATTCGGTATGTAGGCTTCAGGTCAGCCGAGGAGGGCGAGATGCAGAATGTGGTGATCGTAGGTGCTGCACGCACGGCAATGGGCGGTATGCAGGGGGTATTTTCGGGCCTCACGGCCCCGGCCCTTGGGGGCGCCGCGATTGCGGCGGCGCTAGCCCGCGCCGGGGTGGCGCCGGACCGGGTCGAAGAGCTGCTGATGGGGTGCGTCTTGCCTGCGGGCCAGGGCCAGGCGCCCGCCCGCCAGGCGGGTTTTGCCGCAGGTCTCGGGCAAGGTGTGCCCGCCACCACGCTCAACAAGATGTGCGGCTCAGGCATGAAAACGGTGATGATGGCGCATGACCAGATCGCGCTTGGCAGCGCCGGGCTGATGGTCGCGGGCGGCATGGAGAGCATGACCAATGCGCCCTACCTTCTGCCCAAAATGCGCTCGGGCGCCCGGCTCGGCCATGCCCAGGCGATGGACCACATGTTTCTCGACGGGCTCGAGGATGCCTACGAAAAGGGCCGCCTGATGGGCACTTTCGCCGAAGATTGTGCGCAGGGCTTCGCATTTACCCGCGAGGCGCAAGACGCCTACGCGCTGGCTTCGCTCGCCCGCGCGCTTGCTGCGCAATCTTCCGGCGCCTTCGCCACGGAAATTGCTCCGGTCACGGTGCCGGGCAAAGGCGGCGAGAGGGTGATTGACGCGGACGAACAGCCCGCAAATGCACGACCCGAAAAGATCCCCACCCTGAAACCTGCCTTCCGCGCAGGCGGCTCCGTCACCGCCGCCAACTCCTCCTCCATTTCCGATGGCGCGGCCGCGCTGGTGCTGGCCTCGCAGGCGGTGGCCGAAGCCGAGGGTTTGCCCATTCGCGCCCTTATTCTCGGCCACGCCAGCCACGCCCATGCGCCCGCCGACTTTCCCACCGCGCCAGTTCCGGCTGCCGAAAAGCTGCTCAGGCGTCTCGGCTGGGCGGTCGCTGACGTTGATCTGTGGGAGGTCAACGAAGCTTTCGCGGTGGTGCCGATGGCCTTCATGGCGCGGCTCGGCATCGCGCATGACCGGATGAATATCCACGGCGGCGCTTGCGCACTTGGCCACCCGATCGGCGCCTCGGGCGCCCGCATCATCGTGACCCTGCTACACGCGCTTGAAACCCGCGGCCTCAAGCGCGGCATCGCCGCCATCTGCATCGGCGGCGGCGAAGGCACCGCGATCGCGATCGAGCGCCCCTGAGTTCTTCAACGCCAAAATACCCCGCGGAGGTCCGGGGGCGCGAAGCCCCCGGCGCTTGCCAGAAAGGCCGCCATGCCCGTCGATTACCCCAGCCTCGCCACCACCATCCGCGCCCTCACGGCAGGAGAAACCGATGAGGTGGCGCTGATGGCAACCCTCGCCTGCGAAATCCACCATTCCGATGACCGTTTCGACTGGACCGGCTTTTACCGTGTGGTGGCGCCCGAGTTGATGAAGATCGGCCCCTATCAGGGCGGCCATGGCTGCCTTGTCATCCCGTTCTCGCGCGGTGTCTGCGGCGCGGTGGCGCGCAGCGGCATGCCGCTCAATGTGCCAGACGTAGCCAAATTTTCCGACCACATTGCCTGCTCTTCCACAACGCGGTCAGAACTCGTGCTGCCGGTCGTCGGGGCAGGAGGCCGCCTGATCGGGGTGCTCGACCTTGACAGCAATACCCCCGCCGCCTTCACCGAAGCCGATGCCGCGGCGCTTGAGGCGATTCTGGCCGAGGTGTTCGGCGCGCTCTGAAGCCCTTGCAGCCGCACGGCGCGCCACGCATAAAGCCGCGAGGGTAGCGGAGTTTTGACATGTGGGAAATCTACGCGGCGTTTCCGACCGAGGCGCTTGTAGGCTTCATCCTTGGCGGGCTTGTGGTCAATTTCGCACCGGGGCAGGATATGTTCTTTGCTACCGCCTGCGGCATCAACGGCGGGCCGCGCGCGGGGGCGATGGCCGGGCTTGGCGCGGGTATTGGCGTTGTCTGGCACGTTACGCTGGCGGCCCTTGGCCTTTCGGCGCTGATGGTGGCGCATCCGGCGGCGCTTGATGCGATCCGCTGGGCGGGGGCGGCCTATCTTGCGTGGCTTGCGGTCAAGGCGTGGCGTGCAGGCAGCAGTGGCGGCGACGCGCGCGGACTTGTCAACCCGTGGAAAGCGGTTGCGCGCGGGTTCGTTTCGAATGCGCTCAACCCCAAGCCGGTGCTGTTCATCCTCGCATTTCTGCCGCAGTTCACCAACCCCGCCTATGGCCCGATCTGGCAGCAGATCGTGGCTCTTGGTGCGATTTTCGCTTTCACCGGAACGCTGGTGACAATGGGCTACGGGCTGCTGGCGGGCTATCTTGGGCGCTCGCTTCTGTCGCGCATGGGGGCGGTCAACAAGGTGGCGGCGGTGATGTTCGGTGGGCTGGCGGCGAAGCTTGCGCTTTCATGACAGATTTCGTTTACGCCCCACCTGACACCCCGCCCGAAATCCTGCATGCCGATGCGCAGGTGCTGGTGGTCAACAAACCTGCGGGCCTGTTGTCGGTGCCGGGCAAGGGCGAGCATCTGGCCGATTGCCTGATCGCGCGGCTTCGGACGATTTACCCCGAGGTATTGCTGGTGCACCGGCTTGACCTCGATACTTCGGGCGTCATGGTCTTTGCGCTTACCCCGCTCGCGCAGCGCCACCTTGGCTGGCAGTTTGAAGAGCGGGTGACGAAAAAGGTCTATGTTGCGCGGCTTTGGGGGCACCTCGCCCCGCGCGAGGGGCGGGTGGACCTGCCTTTGTGCGTCGATTGGCCGAACCGCCCGCGCCAGCATGTGAACCATGAGGCGGGGCGGCCGGCGCAGACCGATTGGCGCGTGGTGCGGCTGGAACAGGATGGCACGACACGGGTGCGGCTGATGCCGCTGACCGGGCGCAGCCACCAGTTGCGGGTGCATATGGCCGAACTTGG
>PHEE01000035.1 GCA_002842855.1 Alphaproteobacteria bacterium HGW-Alphaproteobacteria-4
GTCAGAGGTGGCTCACTTCTCGGTGGAAAACGCGGCTAAGTTCTGAGTGAACATCAACAACCTAACCGCTCGTCGCTGGCCTCGCCGCCCTCTGGGCGCGCCCCGAGGTCGCCCGTGCGCGTGGCCGGGCGCAGGTGCGGCAGAACGCGGCCGACCTCACACGCCTCGAAGCCCACATCAACACCATGGACAGGCCGCACAGAACCAGGCGATCCAGCTCGGCCGTATCGAGGAGTCGCTGAAAGGCGTCGGCCACACCCTCGAACGCATCGATCGCAAGATTGGGAACTGACGCGGGACGTCGCAATACTCGTCGTCGACGCGCGCCACTGCCAACCATTCTCGGCCGCGAGGCTATTAGATGGGCGAAAGTCGCCGGGCCTATGCCTCACCGCATCTGGGCCAGAAGAAATGGCACCGCCGACCCCGCAGTTGCCAGTTGCGCATAGTTGCGTTCGGCGACATCAACGCCAAGCCGCCGGTGCAGAGCACTGACGAAGTTCAGAAAATCCATTGAATCGAGTTCGAGGTCATCTTGCAGATGGTCATCGTCGTGCACCGTTGCAGGGTCGATGTCGGGCGCGACCCGCACCAATTCAGCGATGAATGCGGCGCGCAGGGCTTCAGGGGTCATAGCAGTTCCGGCTCCTTCAGAAGGCGGTCGATTTCGGTCAGCAATCGGGCGCCACGGCGGCCATCGCTGACCCGGTGGTCGGCAGACAGCGTGGCGGTCACGACCAGCCGCGGCTCGACTACCGAGCCGACGACCCAAGGGCGGACCTGCGGCGCACCGAATCCCACAATCGCCACCTGCGGCGGGTAGATCACCCCGAACAATGCCTCGGCCCCGGCCTCGCCCATGCTGGAAACGGTGATCGTGCCGTCGGTGAGTTCAGAGTTGCGCAGCCGCCCACTACGGGCGCGTGCCACCATGTCGCGCATCGCGGCCATCAGCGCATCCAGCGCAAGTGTGTCGGCGTCGCGGATTGCGGGCGCGATCAGCCCGCCGCCGCGCAGCGCCACCACCAGCCCGGCGTGAACCGCCGCCGACGGGGCAAAGCCGCCGCCTGTGAATTGGCCGTTGAGGTCGGGGGCCTTGGCCGCCGCCAGCGCCGATGCCCTCAGCAGCAACGCGCCCATCAGCAGCCGGTCGTCAGGCTCTCGGGTCTGGTTGGTTGCCGCCAACCAATCGGCCGCCGCTTGCAGGTTGATCTGATGCGAAAGGTAATAGTGCGGGATCTCGCGTTTCGAGCGCACCATTGCGGCCGCGATCGCCTTGCGCATCTCGCCCATGTCGAGCCCCGGTCGGGGCGGTGGGGTTTCCACCGGGGGGGCCGCGACAGGCGCCTGCGGCGCGACGACATACCGCTCAACATCTTCCAGCAACACGGCCCCACCCGGCCCGCTTCCCGACACGCCACCCATCGAAACACCAGCCTCGGCTGCGCGCCGTCTGGCCGCAGGCGAGGCGAGCGCCGCAGGTGATGCTGTCGCAGAAGAAAAAACCGGTTGTTCGGGGAACTCCGGTGGCGGCGAGGTCGGGGTTTCCTCGGGTGCCTCGGCAGGCAATTCATCGGGCGCCTCGCCAGGCACCTCGCGTGGCGTTTCCGGCTGCTCTTGCGGCGGCGGCGGCAACTCGGGCGGTTCGGTGGGGGGCCGCTGTGCACTGCGCGCCGGTCTTGCCCGTTTGCGGGGGGCAACACCAAGCTGCGACGATCCGGCAGCAACGCCGATCAATGCAAGCGGTTCCCCTACCGCCAAGGTCTCGCCCACCGCAGCATTGATGCGCTCTACCACGCCATCCTCGAAACATTCGATTTCGATCGCACCCTTCTGGGTCTCGACCACCGCCACAACCTGGCCACGGGTAACGGTGTCGCCGGGTTTGACGATCCACTCGACGAGTTTCGCGCTTTCCATGTCGGCCCCAAGCGAGGGCATCCGGAACACACCCATTATCGCCTCCCCAGCATCGAACGCGCGGCCGCCACGATCCCTGCCACCTGTGGAATGGCAGCTTGCTCCAGATGGCGGGCATAGGGAATGGGCACCTCGGCGGAACAGACCCTGCCTACGGGCGCATCAAGCGACCAGAAAGCCTGCTCCATGATCCGCGCGCTGATTTCCGCCGCAAGCGACCCGCTGCGCCAGCCCTCGTCCACCACAAGCGCGCGGCGGGTGCGCGTGACCGAGGCCATGATGGTGGCATCATCCAACGGGCGCAGGCTTCGCAGGTCGATAACCTCGGCTTCGATGCCGTCCTTGGCCAGCACCTCTGCCGCCTCCAGCGTTTTGAAAAGCGAGCCGCCGTAGGTGATCAGCGTTAGATCCCGCCCCGGCCTGCGCACCATCGCGTGGTCGATCTCCACCGCACCGGCATTGGCCGCCAGCTTGCCCGCGCGGTTGTAAAGCATGACATTCTCGAAGATCAGAACCGGGTCGGGCTCTTGCAGCGCGGTCCAGAGCATACCGCGCGCGTCCTCAAGCGTTGCCGGGGCAAGCACGCGCAGACCGGGGATATGCGCATACCACCCCTCGAGGCTGTGCGAATGCTG
Source organism: Alphaproteobacteria bacterium HGW-Alphaproteobacteria-4 (assembly GCA_002842855.1). Taxonomy (GTDB): domain Bacteria; phylum Pseudomonadota; class Alphaproteobacteria; order Rhodobacterales; family Rhodobacteraceae; genus UBA6213. Next base: position 2,556 of record PHEE01000035.1, read on the forward strand.
CGCTGCAAGCTGTCGGCCCGCGCCGGTGGCCATGCGGATCAGCAGTGGCACGCCGAACTGCCCGCCCGACATATGCCGCAGCGTGGCGGCGGTGTTCAGGATCTGGTCCAGCGCGAGCAGGCTGAAATTGACCATCATCAACTCGACAATCGGCCGCATCCCCGCCATTGCCGCACCGATCCCCGCGCCGGTGAAACCGGATTCCGACAAGGGCGTATCGCGAATGCGGTCGGGCCCGAATTCGGCCATGAGGCCTTTGGAAACGGCGTAGCAGCCGCCATAGGCGCCCACGTCCTCGCCCATCAGAAACACCTTGTCATCACGCAGCATCGCCTCGGTGATGGCGGCGCGGACGGCCTCGCGGTAGGTGGTTTCGTTCTGCCCGGCGGGTTCTGCGGGCGGGGCGGGTGGGGAAGGCCGTGTTTCGGCCATGACGTGCCGCGTAAGGTCTTCCTCCGGCTCCAGCGGTGCTGCATCGGCAGCTTCGGCGGCGGCCGCGATTTCTGCCTCCGCATCCGCCTCGATCGCGTCGATTTCGGATTGGTGGATCAGACCATTTTCCAGCAGCCACCTTTGGAAGCGGACAATTGGCCCCTTGCTGCGCCATTCCGCCACCTCGGCCTTGTCGCGGTAAAGCTCGGCGTCAAACATCGAATGCGCGCGGAAGCGGTAGGTCCGGCATTCGAGAAACTGCGGTGCGGGCAGCGCACGCATAGCCGCCAGCGCGGTGCGGGCGGCTGCCTCGACAGCCACCACGTCCATGCCATCCACCACCTGCGATGCCACCCCATAGGCGGCCGCCTTGGCGTGGATGTCGGTCTGTGCCTGCGACCGCGCCAGCGCGGTTCCCATAGCGTAGCTGTTGTTTTCACATATGAAAAGCACGGGCAATGACCACAGGGCGGCGAGGTTCAGCGCCTCGTGAAACTCGCCCTCGGCCACGGCGCCTTCGCCAAAGAAGCACGCCGTTACCGCGCTGCGGCCCTGCATCTTGTCGCCAAGCGCAAGCCCCGTTGCCAGAGGCAGCCCGCCGCCGACAATGGCATTGCCGCCATGAAAGTTGGTGGTCGCATCGAACAGATGCATCGAGCCGCCGCGGCCGCCTGCACAGCCCGCGGCGCGGCCCATCATTTCCGCCAGCACGGGCTCCATGCCGACGCCGCGCGCAAGGGCATGGCCATGCTCGCGGTAGGTCGCCACCACCCGGTCGGCAGGCTCCAACGCCGCCATGATGCCCACCGCGATTGCCTCCTCGCCGTCATAGAGGTGCAGGAAGCCGCGTATCTTTTCCTGCGTGTAAAGCTCGGCGCATTTTGCCTCGAAACGGCGGATGCGGATCATCCCGCGCAGAAGGTCGCGCACATGGTCGTGGTCGAGATGGGGTTTGGTGCTCCGGGTCATTTCTCATCCGTCTCCAGCGTGGAAATATCGCCTTCGGGCAGGCCAAGCTCGCGCGCCTTCAGCAATCGGCGCATGATCTTGCCCGAACGTGTCTTGGGCAGGTTCTCGCGGAACACCACCTCGCGCGGGGCCACCGCTGGCCCCAGCTGCTTGCGGGCATGGGCGCGGATGTCCTGTTCCAGCGCCTCGTTGGCGGAAAAGCCTGCGTTCAGCGTCACATAGGCCTTGAGCACCTCGCCCGCTGTCTCATCGGGCAGGCCGATCACCGCCGCTTCGGCCACCGCCGGATGTTCGACCAACGCGCTTTCAACTTCGAACGGGCCGATCAGATGCCCCGAGGTCTTGATCAGATCGTCCGCCCGGCCGATGAACCAGAAGTAGCCCTGTGCATCGCGTAGCGCGAGGTCGCCGGTCAGATACCAGCCATCTACAAAACATTTTGCATAGCGCGCCTCCTCGTGCAGATAAGCGCGCATCATCGACGGCCAGCCGGGGCGCAGAGCCAGCTCGCCGATCTTGCCGGGGCCAAGTTCGGCCAGCGCGCCATTATGGCGCTCGACGATTGCGGCGGTGATGCCGGGCAGGGGTTTGCCCATCGAGCCGGGGTAGATATCCATCGCCTTGGTATTGGCGATCATGATGCCGCCGGTTTCCGTCTGCCACCAGTTATCGTGGAACGGGTGGCCAAATACCTTGTTCCCCCAGATCACCGCCTCGGGGTTCAATGGTTCGCCAACGCTGGCCAGAAAGCGCAGCGCCGAAAAATCGTGTCCGCGCGCAGGTTCTGCACCTGCCCGCATCATCATGCGGATCGCGGTCGGCGCGGTGTACCAGACCGCAACCCTTTCGCGCTCGAGCGTCGCATACCAGCGTTCGAGGTCGAAGTCGGCCTCATCCACCACCATCATGCAGCGGTTCACCAAGGGTGCAATGATGCCGTAAGAGGTGCCGGTGACCCAGCCCGGATCGGCCGTGCACCAGTAGATCGTGCCGGGTGTGAGTTCGAGCGCCGTGCGGCCGGTCAGGGCGTGGCTCAGCACCGCCTGATGCACGTGCACCACGCCCTTGGGCCGCCCGGTTGTGCCCGAGGTGAAATGAATCAGCGCCACGTCCTCTTCAGCGGTGGCGACGGTGACAAATCGATCCGGTGCGTTGGCCATTGCCGGAGCCAGCGCCACGCAGCCTTCGGGGGCCGTCTCGCCGACGATCAGCACCAGCCGCAGCGAAGGTATCTCGGCCCGCCATGCAGCAATCTTGCGGCTGAAGATCGCGGCGGTGGTGACAAGCGCCGTGGCTTCGCCGATTTCCATGCGGGTGCGAACCGGGTCTGGCCCGAAGGCGGAAAACAGCGGCGTGAACACCATCCCGGCCTTCAGCGTACCAAAGGCAGCCGCGTAAAGCTCGGGTGTGCGCCCCATCAACGCAAAGACCCGGTCGCCCCGGCGCAGGCCATGCGCGGCCAGCACATTGGCAAAGCGCGCTGCCTGGGCGTCAAGTTCCTGATAACTCAGGTCGCGGGCGGTCCCGTCCTTGCCAAGCCAGCGAATGGCGATTTCAGCGCCAAACCCCGCCACGACGTGCCGGCCCAGCGCCTCATGGGCAATGTTCAGGCCACCGCCCGGCAGACCGTCGAGCAGGTCGCGGGCGGTTTGCCAGCTAAAATCTGCCCTTGCGGCTTCCGGGTCAGGCATCACGGCAGAGCGGCGTTCAGCCTGTGTCTTCCGGATCACGCGCGACGACACGGCAAATCCTCCTCGGGCATCGGAATCTCGTGAACCATGCAGCGTTCCCTATTTTGGTATCACTGTAGGCCCGCCGAGTGCATTGACAGGCGTCAAGGCCCCGGCAGCAATACTTCGCCAGCGCGTAATCGGCCTGGCTTTGATCCGGGCGGCTGAAACAGGATCAGTCGCGCGGATCTTCGCCGGCAACGAAACGGTCTGCTCCCGAAATTTCGGCCAGCGCCGCATAATCGATGATTTCGAAGTGAAAAGCGTCGATGAGCCTTATCAGCCCGCGCGACTGCAACCAATGAAACGCCCGGCTAAGCGATTCCGGCCGGGTTCCCAGATATTGCGCGAGGTCCGCGCGGCGGATCGGCAGATCAACAGGAACTGGTGCGCGGCATCCTCTCACGGCGCCATCGGCTTGCACCGACCGACGCCGCCCGAGAAGCAACAGCATGGAGGCCACGCGCTCAAGCACCCGTCGCCCGCCCAAAAGCAGCACCCAGTCACGCGCGGCGTCGATCTCGTCGAGCACATTGACCAGAAAAGCCCGCTCGGTCGCCGGATCCTGCCGCAAAATCCTCTCGAAAGGCTGCCGTTCAACGCAAAATACCTCGGCATCCGTCAGCGCCTCTACCGAATAGCCGGATCCCCCATCGAAAATGCGGCCATACATATCTGTCTGTGTCAGAAGCCCGATGATATGCGTGCGTCCGTCAGGCAGAACCTTTTTCATGCCCAAGATGCCATCGAGAACATATCCCAGATACCGGGATTGTTCGCCAACGACGACCACGGTTTCGCCTGCGCGGATCGCTTTCAGTGATGAGATGCGTGCAACTTCGGCGCGCGCGGCGGGCGTGAAAGCGTCAAAAAGCTGCCCGATATGCCTGCCGCTGCCATACCGAAGCACGGCCGGGAGCATCAAGTCATGGTCAGGCACCGCCATGCAGAGCAACCTTTCCGTTCAGCCCGACAGCGCGCGCTGCAAGCGCCGCGCCGGGGTCGGTCGTGCCACCGTGAACGCCGCCGGTCTTCGAAACCGAAAAGACCCGGCGCCCCCAAACGCAACCCCCAAACCGAGGCCCCACTGACGCTCAGACTTGGGCTGCGTTTGATATCTGTCAAGGAAAGGTTGCGGTATTTGGCATAACCTCGTGGTGTGGCGTTTAATTTCCTGCGCGGTCGGCGAACGTGGCCTGAGTGCGCGTTTTGGTCTGGTGCTCAATGTGTAGGCGCCGGTTTAATATTTGGAGGTGAATCGCGCCGACCGCGCGGCGAAGTTTGTAACGCGTTCCAGCTCCAAGAGATCCGAGTGGTTACCGAAATGTCGAGCCTTCAGGACCTTTCGCCCAACCTCAAATGCGCCGATTGTGCGTTGCGGCGGCAGGGAATTTGCGGACAATTGAGCGCGCTGACACAGGCCCGATTGGCGCGGATTGCCACTATCCAGATCTATCGGGAAGATCAGAGTGTCTGGGATAGTGAGCTTGATTGCGGGTTAGAGGGCGTGCTGATTTCGGGGAGCCTTCGGATTCAAAGCTACAGGATCGGTGGGCAGCGCCAGATCAGTGGCCTCATGCTTCCCGGAGATTTCGTGAGCGAACCCTGCGGCCGGCGCAATGCCTGCCAGCTAGAGGCCTCGGCCCCGGTCAGGTTTTGTCGGTTCGAGCGGAACAGATTCCGCCGCCTGCTAGAATGCGCACCTGATCTGGCACGGGCGGTCTATGTGTTGCGCGTGATCAAACTGGAGCAGTTGCGTCTGCTGGCCTGGTCGCTCTGCGCGCTTTCGATCGACGAAAGGCTTTGCGCATTTCTGGCAATGATAACGCGGGTCATGCCCTATGCGCCCTTGCCCGGTGGTGGCGGCATCCTGACGGTCGAACTCAAGCGGGCCGACATTGCCGATCTTCTGGGCACCTCGCAGGAATCGATCAGCCGGATCACGCACCGCCTTGCTGTGCGTGGTGTCATCCGGATCCACGATCCGCAGCATTTCGAAATTCCCGATCTGCCTAAGCTGGTGCAAATGGGCTGCATGCAAGACAGCTTTGCCAGCATTCGGTTCGCCCAGTCAGCGATCCGGCAACCGCCCAGCTCTGACCGTGCTCTTGGGGCGGTTGCCGCAACGCCGCCACAGGTGACGCCGACCCCCACCGCCACGCGGCCCGCGTTTCGCCGCGCCGCACTTTTCGCGCCACGTTAGAGCTACGCATCAGACGCCGATGATCGCCGCAGCGCAAGTTAGCGCAGTGTCAATCGCGCCCTCGGTGCTGACCCGATTCCAGTCGTTATGCCCCGAACCGAGTGCGAGTTGTTGGCGGACAATCGCGGCATCGGCATCGGACGCGTCACCGATGCGCCCACCGACCCGGCTCAGAAGAGTGTCTCTCCCTGCTTCCAGCCAGATCCCGATGAAGGGTACCGCAAGTTCGGCCGCAAGCGAGGCGACCTCATCGCGCGCGCTCCGGTCAAGAAAGGTCGCGTCGAGCAGTGCGCAATGACCAGCCGCAAGAATGCAGCGGGCACGACCGTACATCCGCTGGTAGACCTGCTCGCGGCTCACCTTGGAATACCAGTCGGGTGAAAGACGGCTGCGAGGCACCACCCCAGCCATTGCTTTGCGCTCCAGATCGCTGCGCAGATGCACCGCGCCCGGCGCTGCGCCAATCAAGGGTGCAAGCGCGCGGGCAAGCGTCGACTTACCGGTGCCCGATACCCCCCCGACCGCAATCAACCGCGGCGCTGCGGGGGCTAGCGCGGCCAAGGCTTCGGTCAGATATCGGCGCGCGTCGTCTTCAGTCGCGCGGCGGGGATTGTGGCGGGCGCGGCGAGCCTGAACACCAACCATTGCGCGAATTGCCGCACGTACAGCGATGAACAGCGGCAGCGCCGCAAGACCCGCATCCTCGGCCCCCGTCGCTGCCAGCAGGTAGCTGTTCAGCACGATGTTCGCGGCACCGGGCAACGCGCGGTGGCGCAGATCCATGATCAGAAAGGCCAGATCGTAAAGCACATCGCAGGTGCCCAGGGTTTCGCTGAATTCCAGCGCATCAAACGGGGTCGGGACGCCCTCGAGCAGCACAAGATTGCGCAGGTGCAGATCGCCATGGCAGCGCCGCACATGGCCTTCGGAGGCGCGCCGATTCAAGAGCGGCGCGACCGCAGCGATTTGTGCGCGCGAGCGGATGTGAAATACCGCGACGGCCTGCGCGCCAAGCTCGGCGTGCATGCCGTCGAAGGCCGCATCAAGTTCGTCGAGAATGTCACCAATCAATCGGGCGCCATCGACCTCGCGGCGCGGCGTCTTGCCGTGATAGGCAAAGATCGCGCAACCAAGGTCGTCCGCCAGCGCATCGCTGAAGGCTCCCCGCTCGGCAATCACCGAAAGCTCGTCAGCCGCCGGAAAGCGCCACATCCGCAACGCCCATTCCACGGCCGCTCCGACACCGCCCAATGCCAGACTGCCATCGGCGCGGCGGGTCACTGGCACAACCTCGCGGTAGATGCGCGGTGCGGTGCCGCGGTTCAGCGCAAACTCGCGCCGCAGCATACGCTCGCGCAGATCAAGGGTCGAAAGATCCATGTATTCATAGCGGATCGCACGCTTGATCTTGATCGCTTCCTCGCCCGCGAGAAAAACATAGGCGCCGTGGGTTTCAACTACAGAAACCGGGGCGCCGCCGCCGTAAGTGGCCGGGTCCATCAGAAAGCGCACCACTTCCTGTTGATCGCCGCGCCCGGCGCCGATCTGTCTCGTACGTCGCTCTGTCATCGCTGGTACCGATGCGAAGGCCGCGCCGTTCCCGCCGCCGCGCCGCCTCGCTCAGCCGTGATCGCGCGCATATCGGCTCCTTTTCTACCACGATGACCCTAGCGCAAGTCGCTTCAGAAATCCTCCACGGGGTCGGCGGCGGCACCTGTCAACAGGTCATCTGGGCGTGGGCGGTGCAGTCGCAAAATGGCCTCTGCAAGCATCGGCGCCACCGAAAGGCGGCGCAACCTGCCGCCGAGACGCGCCACCGCCAACTCAGGGCAGTGCGCGGTATCCGTCACCGTGATACTGTCGATCGCCGGGTCATCAAGCAGTGCCGGCGCACCTTGCGAAAGCAACGGGTGCGCCGCCAGCAGATGCACCCGCGCCGCGCCATGCGCCCGGCAGGCCTGCGCCGCGCGCAGCATGGTGCCGCCGCCCACGATCATGTCATCAACGACCCAGACCTCGCGCCCGGCAACATCGCCGGCGAACAAGCTGCCTGATACCATGCCGCCGCTGCGGCGCTTTTCCATGAAGCCAAAGTCGACCGGCCCGCCGCGCATCTGCAGCAACGTTTCGCGCAGCAGTTCCGCGCGCTTGATGCCGCCGCCATCGGGCGAGAACACGGCGGCCGGCGCCTCGCCGCAGCGCGCCAGGATTTCGGCGGCAAACAACTGCGCCGTATCAAGGTGCAACGTGCGGCAATGAAAGGCGTTTTGAAAGGCTGCAAGGTTGTGCACGTCGATCGTCACCACGCAATCGGTTTGCACCGCCTCGAACAGTGCCGCAACATAGCGCGTGGTCACCGGATCGCCCGGCTTGGTCTGCCTGTCCTTGCGGGAATAGGCGAGGTAGGGCGCAATTGCTGTTACCCTCGCCGCGCCATTCTCGCGGCAGGTGGCCAGAAAGAACAGCAGGCGGCAAAGCTTGTCGTTGGCTGAGGCGCCCGCCTCACCGTTCAGCGTATGCAGCACAAACACGTCTTTGCCCCGCACGCTGATGAGGGGCCGCGCCTTGTGCTCGCCGCCATCGAACTCGCGTTCCTCATGCGAAGACACGGCGAAGCCCCCGGCCGCCGCAATAGCGCGGCCCAACTCGTCTGATCGGTTGAGGGCGAAGAACAGCATGCGCAAAGCATCGCGCGCGCCTTGTGACGGCGCATTGACGGGCGTCAATGCGCCGCGCGGGCCGCCGCCGCAGTCTTGATCTGAACATCGGCGGAAGCGGAGAGACGGCATGAAAACCATCGAAATTTCCACTCTGGACCACGCGCCGCAAGTGGTGGCCGAATGGCTCAATTCCTTATCCGAAGATCTCGGCTGGCACGACAAGGCGCGCGCCTACATGTTGCTGCGCGCCACACTGCATGCCTTGCGCGATTTTCTGACGGTCAACGAGGCGGTCGATCTTGCAGCGCAGCTTCCAGTGCTGTTGCGCGGGGTCTATTACGAAGGCTGGATACCCGCCAAGACCCCCGCGCACCCGCGCGGCAAGGCGGCGTTTCTGGCGCGCGTCGAGGCGCCTTTCGTCAACACGCCTCTCGAAGAGTCAGAGGATTGCGTGGTGGCTGTGTTTGACCTCCTGCGGCGGCGACTTTCGGCAGGAGAGCTTGGGCAGGTCGCGCATGCGTTGCGCAAGCCGCTGCGGGAGCTTTGGGCCTGAGGCGTGACCGGGGTGGCAGAAAAAGGCGCCCAGCGTGAAGCCGATGTCAGCCTGGCGCAAAAGCTTGCGTTTCTGGCGCAGGCACTGCCGGGTGCACGGCGGATTGAAACCCATACCGCCTATGTGTTCGTGGCGCCGGACCGGGTTCTGAAGCTGAAAAAGCCGATCTGCTTTGATTATCTCGATTATCGCGACCTGACGGCGCGTGAACATGTGTGCCGCGAAGAGATCCGCCTGAACCGCCAACTGGCGGGCGAGATGTATTTGGGGGTAGTGCCGCTCGTCTGCGATGAGGCTGGCAGGATGGCGCTTGGCACACCCGGCATGGTGATCGACTGGTTGGTCGAAATGCGGCGGTTGCCGACCGAGCGATTGCTTGAAACCTGCCTTCGGTCGGGCAAATCAGTGACGCCCGCCGAGATATCCGCGGTCGCCGATCGCCTGGTCACCTTTTACCGAGACCGGCAGGCAGACCGCCCAAATCCCGGCCTCTATCTGCGGCATTTGCGGTGCGAAAGCGCGGTCAACATACGCAATCTGAATGACATGCGCGCGCATCTGCGCAACGGGCTCGATGGCGCCATAGTTGACGCGGGGGCCGCACTCATCGACCACCACGCGCCCGAAATCAGCGCACGCGACCGAATGCGACTGGTGATCGAGGGGCACGGCGATCTGCGCCCGGAACATGTCTGCCTGACAACGCCGCCAACGATCTTCGACCGGCTGGAGTTTTCGGTCGAGATGCGGATGATCGACGTTTTCGACGAGGTGAATTACCTTGGGTTGGAATGTGCCGTGCTGGGTGCGCAGTGGATAGGCGTGCAAATACTGGCTGCGATCACGGCGGCCGGGTTTTCGGCCCCCTCGCCCGGCTTGCTGCGTGCCTACGGGGTGTTCCGCTGCCTGACGCGGGCACGCCTGTCACTTGACCATCTGCGCGACGCGGTCCCCCGCACGCCCGAAAAATGGCCCCTGCAGGCGCGATCCTATCTGATGCGCGCCGCAGTGTTACTGGCCGCCGGGGGCGGCGGGTGAACGCGTCATAGGTTTTGCGGGCCCGGCCGCCGCAAGCATCTCGATCACTTCAGCATCGCTTACCTGCGGAAAGCTGGCGTAATAGGCGCCCACCGAGCCAAGATAGAGCTGCGTTTCGACGCAAATGATCACATCCACTTCAGCACGCAGCGCGGCGAGCACTTCGGCTGGCGCAACCGGGACGGCGAGAACGATACCCGCTGGCGCCGCACGGCGCAGGGCGCGCAGGGCGGCGCGCACCGTTGCGCCGGTGGCGATGCCATCGTCCACCAGTATCGCTGTCCTGCCCGCCAGCGGAACCGGAGATCGGCCCGCCAGATAGTTCGCCCTGCGCCGCGCCAGTTCGGGGCGCTCGGCATAGGCGAGGCGCCCGATCGCCGCCGCGTCAAGACCCGTCGCCTCGGCGATCTCGGAATTGATCACCAATTCCTCGCCGCCGGACCCGGCAATTGCGGCCAGTGCCAGTTCCGGTTGGCCCGGCGCGCCGACCTTGCGCACCAGCATCAGATCAAGCGGCGCGTCGAGCGCGCGCGCAATCTCGGCCGCCACCGGCACGCCGCCCCGCGGCAGGGCAAGGACCACGACATCCTTCCCGCGGTAGTGCAACAGCCGCTCTGCCAGCAACCTTCCCGCTTCTGCTCGATTCCTGAACATTCCCGCTACTCCCATGGTGTCGGCGGCTGTCGCGAAAGGCCCCGGTCACAACAGCAGTCAATTTTCGTGGAGCTGGCTCCGGACTGACCGCATCAGATCGGGTTCGGATTCTTGCATGAGGTCCTTTGCCACCTCGCTGCTGGTGACTGCCTTCAGCCCTTCGGTCAGGTACTTGTGCAGGGTACCGAGCACGTCTTGCGAAGCGAAGATCGCGAGCTGGTCGAAATCACCTGCCTTGCGATGGGTTTCAAGCAGCGTGACCACTTCTTCAACAAATGCTCTCGCGTCTTCGCGCACCGGGTCGGGCGCGTATGGCGGGGCGGGGCTCGCCCACCGCCCAAGGGGGGGTGGGGTGTCGCGCGGCCTCTCGGACATGATGTCACACAGGGCTCGGTGCGGCGCCCGGAGCACCAGTTCGGCCCCGCCCTGATGGGGATCCTTGCGCACGGCACGCAATATACGGGCGCGGGTCGAGTTCATTACCAGCGCCCAGAATGTGTCCCTTTTCATGGCATTCCCTGCTGCTGTCACAAATCGAATGGCGCGAGCATCGCGTGCCGCCGATGCAACTTCATTGACCATCATCAATGGCCACGTCGAACGTCGGCATTTGCCCGGAAACCCCCTGCTCCGCCGCGCAGAAAACCGCTCGGGCATTGACAGCTGTCAATGCGGCTATCGCGGCGGCGCGGTCTCATCAGACATGTTCGGCGTGCAGCCCCGTTCGGTCGAGGGTCCGGGCGGCTGCGGCGGGGCGTTTGCGGGGCGCGTGGGCGGTATCTCTTGCGCGATCGCGATTCAGCGGAGGAAAGGACACTCAAATGGTTTCGATCATCAAGACCCTGACGACTGCGGCCCTTGCTGGTGGTATCTTCGCTTCGGCCGCCCAAGCGGGCGGCACGGTTGAGGTTCTGCACTGGTGGACCTCGGGCGGCGAGGCCAAGGCGGTTGGCGAGCTGAAAAAGGCGTTCGAAAGCCGAGGCGGCACCTGGATCGATTCACCGATCGCCGGCGGCGGCGGCGATGCGGCGATGACCGCGCTGCGGGCGCGCGTCGTGGCGGGCAACCCGCCAACGGCGGTGCAGTTGAAAGGCCCGGGCATTCAAGAATGGGCGCTTGAAGGGGCGCTGAACGATGTCGACGGGGTGGCAACCGCCGAGAACTGGGACAGCGTTTTGCCCCCGGCTCTGGCATCGATCATGAAGTTCGAGGGTAAATACGTTGCCGCTCCGGTCAACATCCACCGGGTGGACTGGATATGGGCCAACCCCGATGCGCTGAAAAAGGCGGGGGTCGAGGCGATGCCCACCACCTGGGCCGAGTTCAACGCCGCCGCCGAAAAGCTGCGGGCCGCCGGGATCATCCCGTTGGCGCATGGCGGGCAGCCTTGGCAGGATGCGACGCTGTTCGAGGATGTCGTGCTGGGGGTCGGCGGTGCCGATTTCTACCGCAAGGCCCTGGTCGAGCTTGATCAGGCGGCCCTGAGCGGTGACATGATGGTGGCGTCGTTCGATCAGTTGCGCATGTTGCGCGGCTTTGTTGACCCCAACTTCTCGGGGCGCGACTGGAACCTTGCCACGGCGATGGTCAGCCGGGGCGAAGCCGGCTTCCAGATCATGGGTGACTGGGCCAAGGGCGAATTCCTGGCCGCCGGGCTGGTGCCGGGCGTCGATATTCTCTGCGCGCCCACGCCGGGCGACGGCTTCGTGCTCAACTCGGACAGCTTCACCTTCTTCAAGGTGGCGGGTGCCGACAATCTGGCCGGGCAGCAGACGCTGGCAAGCCTGATCATGTCGCCCGATTTCCAGAGCGTGTTCAACCTGGCCAAGGGGTCGATTCCGGCCCGCACCGATGTGCCGCTGGATGATTTCGACGCCTGCGCCAAGCTTTCGCATGCCGATCTTGTGGCTGCGGTTGCAAGCAACGCGCTGGTGCCCTCGATGGCGCATGAAATGGCCGTGCCGCGGTCGGTGCGCGGCGAGATCATGGATCTGGTCACCGCGTTCTTCAACTCGGATATGAGTTCGCAAGACGCCGCAAAACAGCTCGCCGCCGCCGTGGCGCGGGCGCAATAGCAAAGGCCGGCGGCCGGGGGGCGCGCCCCTCCGGCCGCCACATCGAACATGGCCCTGCCGAAAGCCCTTTCCCGCAGCCCGTGGCGCAGCATCGACCGATGGCTGCCACAGATCGTGGTTTCGCCGCTGTTCGCGGTCAGCCTGTTCTTCGTCTACGGCTTCATCGCCTGGACGGTCTATATCTCTTTCACGAGGTCGGGCGTAATGCCCAACTATACGCTCGACGGGGTAGGGCAGTATGTACGGCTTTGGGCGACGCCGCGCTGGCAGGTGGCGCTGCGCAATCTGGTAACATTTTCGGTGCTATTCATCGGCCTCTGCCTGGTGATCGGCATCCTGCTTGCGGTCCTGCTCGATCAGCGCATCCGCATCGAAGGCGCGATCCGCACCATCTACCTTTACCCAATGGCGCTGTCGTTCATCGTGACCGGCACGGTCTGGAAATGGATTCTTAACCCCGGTCTGGGGCTGGAGCGGGTGATGCACCGTGCCGGGTTTGAGAGTTTCACCTTCGACTGGCTGGTGAACGCCGATTTCGCTATCTACACCGTGGTCATAGCCGGGGTCTGGCAATCGTCGGGCTATGCGATGGCGCTGTTTCTGGCCGGACTGCGCTCGGTCGATGACGAGGTGCTGAAAGCCGCTGCGATCGATGGGGCCGGGCCGCTGCGCACCTATTTCGGCATCGTGCTGCCGATGATGCGCCCGGTCTTCATGTCAACCGTGATCATCCTTGCGCATCTGGCGATCAAGAGCTTCGATCTGGTGATGGCGCTTACCGGCGGCGGCCCCGGCTATGCCACCGACATGCCGGCAACCTTCATGTATGCCTATGCCTTCCAGCGCAGCGAACTTGGCGTGGCGGCGGCAAGTGCGGTGATGATGCTTGTCACGATCATCGCCATCATCGTTCCATACCTTTATTCGGAACTGCGGGAGGGGCGGCGATGAACCGGCGCCAGATCGACGGTATCGTGCGGCGCGGCGGCCCCTGGCAGGCCGTGCAACGGGGTGTCCTGTTCGCGGTGCTGGCGCTGTTCTGCGCGTATTATCTGGTGCCGCTGGTGGTGATGATCTCGACCTCGTTCAAGTCTCTGGACGAGATCCGGCTGGGCACGCTGACCAGCCTGCCGCAGGCGGTGACATTCGAGGCCTGGGCCAAGGCCTGGGGCTCGGCCTGTGTCGGGGTGCGCTGCGACGGTTTGCAGCCCTATGTCTGGAACTCGGTCATGATGGTGGTGCCGGCGGTGGCGCTTTCAACGTTTCTGGGCGCGCTCAACGGCTATGCGCTGACCAAGTGGCGGTTTCGCGGTGCCGATGTGATCTTCGCGCTGATCCTCTTTGGCGCCTTCATTCCGTTTCAGGTGATCTTGCTGCCGATGGCGCGCACACTGGGTGTGCTGGGGCTGGCGGGAACCATTCCGGGGCTCATCATGGTGCACACCATCTATGGCCTCGCCTTTACTACCCTGTTCTTTCGCAACTTCTTCATCGGCGTGTCTGACGGCATCGTGCGCGCCGCGCAGGTTGATGGCGCAAGCTTCTTCGGCATTTTCTTTCGCATCATCCTGCCAATGTCGCTGCCTGCAATCGTGGTCACGCTGATCTGGCAGTTCACCCAGATCTGGAACGATTTTCTGTTCGGCGTCGCCTTCACCGTGGGCGAAAGCAACCCGGTGACGGTGGCGCTGAACAACGTCGTCAACACCTCGACCGGTGTCAAGGAATACAACGTCGATATGGCCGCCGCGATCATCGCGGCGCTGCCGACGCTTGCCGTCTATGTGCTGGCCGGGTCCTATTTCGTGCGCGGCCTGTCGGCTGGCGCGGTGAAGGGATAACGCGATGTCGGACATTCGCCTTGACGCCATCTGGAAAAAATTCGGTGCGACCGAGGTGATCAGGGGTATCGATCTTACCATCGACCCCGGTGAGTTCGTAGTACTGGTCGGCCCCTCCGGCTGCGGAAAATCGACCCTTCTGAACCTGATCTCGGGGCTTGAGACGCTGAGTTCCGGCAACATCTTCATCGGCGGGCGCAAGGTCAACGACGTGCCTCCGCGCGACCGCGACATTGCCATGGTGTTCCAGTCCTATGCGCTTTACCCGACCAAGTCGGTGCGCGACAACATCACCTTCGGCATGTCGGTGCGCCACATCCCGCGGCAGGTGCAGGATGCTGCCGTGGCGGAGTTTGCGGGTCTGTTGCACATCGAGGATTACCTCGAACGCAAGCCCGCCCAGCTTTCCGGCGGCCAGCGGCAGCGGGTGGCGATGGGGCGTGCACTGGTGCGCAAGCCCGATGTGTTCCTGTTCGACGAGCCGCTTTCGAACCTTGATGCCAAGCTGCGCATCGAGATGCGGACCGAAATCAAGAAACTGCACCAGCGGCTTGGCAAAACCGTGGTCTATGTCACCCACGATCAGATCGAAGCGATGACGCTCGCCACCCGCATCGCGGTGATGGATGCGGGCCACATCCGCCAATTCGCCGACCCGTTCACGGTGTACGACGATCCGGTCGATCTGTTCGTGGCCGGGTTCATGGGCTCGCCGCCGATGAACATGATTGAGGGAAAGCTGCGGCAGGATGGTGGCAGCTTTGTCGAATGCGGTGCGCCGGGTGCCGAGTTGCGGTTTCCATTACCCGAAGCGATGGCGCGGCGCGTGGCAGGGCACGACGGGCTGGCGGTGATCCTTGGGCTGCGGCCTGAGACGATCTTCGCAGCAGGTTCGGAACTGCCCGGACCCGACCGGTACTGTTTCGAACTGCCGGTGGCGGTGGTAGAGCCGACCGGCCCCGACACGATGATCGTGTTCGAAATCGGTGGCCGCGACCTGATTGCCCGGGTGCGGCCGCAAGACGCGCGGCCGCAGGGTACGCGCTTCCGGTTCGAGGTTGAAATGCGCAAGGCTAAACTCTTCGATGCCGCTTCGGGCCTGCGGCTGTAAGGTATGGCCCGTCTGCGCGCTGGGATATCGCCACATCCTTCATCGAGGCCTGTGCCGACTGGGTCCAGCACATGAGCCAGGCACCTGGCCGCCAACTCGAACTGGTCGAGAGGGCACAGTGCAACGCCCTCAAGCTGATGACGCATCTTGCGGGCACGAAAGGCGATGCGACCGCGCTCTTCGCGACGGGGCACGCGGCCGGGCCGGATTCTGCAAGGCAACACGCCTTGGACGCACTCTTTCTGGTTCGGGCGGCGAATGGCATCGAGGAAGTTGCGACGGGGTCGTTCGACGCCCGTCTGGTCTTGTCGCGTATTTGTGCCGCCCCCATGGCCCGGTCTCCACACGTCCGGAAGGCAGTGCAGTTTGGAGACAACAGGGAATGTTTTGCGATTTGCTACGCTCCCCCGTCACCTCGCGTTCGAACTGCGTGAAGCAAAGGAGCACGTTCAACGTCAGCCAGCCGTGCGATCTCGCGGATCGAAAGCTTCTGCCGCAAATGCATCCGTCGGATGATGTTAAATAGTCCCATGTGGATCACTCCGTTGTCCCCGCCGCTCACCGCTTCGGGGAAAGGTTCACATGGCTCAGTTCTCAGTGAAAATTATCCGCCTAACTGGAGTGAACCCCTCGGGCTGGACCACGGTAAGCCATCCGAACTAAGCCGCCTTGCGGGTGAATAGGGTTTCGAATTCCTCGGGGGTTCGGTAGCCGAGGGCTGAGTGCAGTCTTTTCGTGTTGTAGACCTGCTCGATGAACTTGGGCAAGCGTGCCGCCACATCGGCGCAGGTCTCGTATCCGGCCCTGTAGACCTCCTCGACCTTCAGCGTCTTCATGAAGCTTTCAGCCTGCGCGTTATGATACGGATTTCCGACGCTGCTCATGG
>PHEE01000009.1 GCA_002842855.1 Alphaproteobacteria bacterium HGW-Alphaproteobacteria-4
AGCCCCAGTTGCGCGCAGCGGATGGCGCAGACATAGCCGCCGGGGCCGCCGCCGATGATGATGACGTCAAAGCTTGCCATGTCAGGTCTCCTGTTCTGGCCGAAGGCGGGGGGCTGCCTGCCCCCCGAACCCCCCGGGGGTATTGGGACGTTGAAGAAGCAGGGTCAGATGAGCGCGGCGATGACCATGCCGATGGTGGCGAGGAAGCCTACAGACCAGATCAGCGAGCGCCACGGGGCGAGGCCAAGCCAGTAGGCGGGAATATAGAGGATGCGGGCACCGAGGTAGGTATAGGCGCAGGCGGCGGTGAATGTTGTGGACTGGTGCGAGAGCGTGACCACCACCACCGCGAGGGTGAACAGGATCAGCGCCTCGAAGTGGTTGTTGAACGCGCGAAAAAGGCGGCCCGTGGGGGCGCTGAGTTGTTCGACGAGGGGCTTGCCGAGGCGGTCGGGGTCGCGCGGGGACATCGTCTTGCCGAGGCCGAGTTCGAGATTGGCGGGCACCGACATCAGGACATACTGGACCCCCTGGAGGAGGCCTGCGAGCGCGAGGGCGGTGAGTTCGGGGGTCATGGGGTGGATTCCAGTTGCCTGTCATGCCCGGCGGCACGCCGGGCAGCGCCCGACCCGCCCCCCAGGGCGGGCGCTTCACGCCCACCCTCGGGCCGGGCGCTGCCCTTGGGCCTGGTGGCGTCGTCAGTCATGTTCACAAATCCATCAGCAAACGGCGCGGGTCTTCCAGCGCCTCTTTCACCCGCACGAGGAAGGTCACCGCGCCTTTGCCATCGACCACGCGGTGATCGTAGGAAAGCGCAAGATACATCATCGGGCGGATCACGATCTGGCCTGCAACCACCACCGGGCGGTCCTGGATCTTGTGCATGCCCAGAATGCCCGATTGCGGCGGGTTGAGGATCGGCGAGGACATCAGCGAGCCATAAACGCCGCCATTCGAGATCGTGAACGACCCGCCCTGCATTTCGGCCATGCTCAGCTTGCCGTCGCGCGCGCGCAGGCCAAGCTCGGCAATCTTTTTCTCAATCGCAGCAAAGCCCATGCCATCGGCATCGCGCACCACCGGCACCACGAGACCGGTGGGGGTGCCGACCGCCACGCCCATGTGCACGTAGTTCTTGTAGACGATATCGCCGCCGTCGATTTCGGCGTTGACCTCGGGCACTTCTTTGAGGGCATGCACGCAGGCCTTTACGAAGAACGACATGAAGCCGAGTTTCACGCCGTGCTTTTTCTCGAACACGTCCTTGTATTCGTTGCGCAAGCCCATGATGCCCGACATATCGACCTCGTTATAGGTCGTCAGCATCGCGGCTGTGTTTTGCGCGTCTTTCAGGCGGCGCGCGATGGTGGCGCGCAGGCGGGTCATCTTTACCCGCTCTTCGCGGGCGGCGTCTTCGACCGGGATCGGGGCGCGGGGGGCGGCGGCGGGTGCTGGCTGGGCTGCGGCCACGGCGGGGGCCACCTGTGCCGCAGCGGCTACGGCGGCGGCCACGTCAGATTTCATCACGCGGCCATCGCGGCCCGAGGCCTGCACGGCGTCGCGCGCAATGCCGGCTTCGGCCATCGCCTTTTTCGCGGCGGGGGCATCTTCAATGTCCTTGGCGGCGGCTTCCGGGGGCGGAGCAGCGGCTGCGGCGGTCGTGGCTTTAGGCGCGGCGGCGGCAGCACCTTCGGCGATGATCGCAAGCCGGGCCTTGGCATCGACGGTGGCGCCTTCGGGGGCGAGAATTTCGGTCAGCACGCCCGCCACCGGCGAGGGCACCTCGACCGAGACCTTGTCGGTTTCAAGCTCGCAGAGCATTTCATCGACCGCGACCGCATCGCCCACCTTCTTGAACCAGGTGGCGACCGTGGCTTCGGAAACGCTTTCACCCAGTGAGGGCACCATCACATCCGTCATCTTGACCTCGTTCACTTGCGGCGCTCTGCGCTTATCGGAGCCTGCGCCAGATTTCGTTTTGGGCGCCTGGCGGGCGATGCCCGCCGCAGCGATCTATCGTGTCGGCGCGGCGGCGCCTAGCCTTCGATGCTCAGCGCGTCGCTCACCAGTGCCTCTTGCTCGGCCTTGTGGCGCGAGGCGAGGCCGGTGGCGGGCGAGGCCGAGGCGTTGCGCCCGGCGTAGCGGGCGCGGCTGTGCGCGGCACCGATGCGGGTCAGCACCCATTCGAGGTTGGGCTCGACGAAGGTCCATGCGCCCTGGTTCTTGGGCTCTTCCTGGCACCAGACGATTTCCGCCTGCTTGAAGCGGCCAAGCTCGGTCACCATCGAATGTGCCGGGAACGGGTAAAACTGTTCGAGCCGCAGGATGTAGACATCGTCGATGCCGCGCTTGTCGCGCTCGGCCAAGAGGTCGTAGTAGACCTTGCCCGAGCAGATCACCACGCGGCGGATCTTGTCATCAGCCAGCAGTTTCGTATCGGACATCCCGCCCTGCGCATCATCCCAAAGCACCCGCCGGAAGAAGCTGCCGGTGGTGAATTCATCGGCTTTCGATACGCACATCGGGTGGCGCAAAAGCGATTTCGGCGTCATCAGCACCAGCGGCTTGCGGAACGGCCGGTGAATCTGGCGGCGCAGGATGTGGAAGTAGTTGGCGGGGGTCGAGCAGTTGGCGAC
Source organism: Alphaproteobacteria bacterium HGW-Alphaproteobacteria-4 (assembly GCA_002842855.1). Lineage (GTDB taxonomy): Bacteria > Pseudomonadota > Alphaproteobacteria > Rhodobacterales > Rhodobacteraceae > UBA6213. Next base: position 2,637 of record PHEE01000009.1, read on the forward strand.
GATCCAGTTATCTTCGGCGCACATCTGCAAGAAGCGTTCAAGCCGGGCGGAACTGTGTTCGGGGCCCTGCCCTTCAAAGCCGTGCGGCAGCAGCATGACAAGGCCCGACATCCGCAGCCATTTGCGCTCGCCCGAGTTGATGAACTGGTCGAACATGATCTGGGCGCCGTTGGCAAAATCGCCGAACTGCGCTTCCCACATGGTCAGGGTGTTCGGTTCTGCCAGCGAATAGCCATACTCAAACCCGAGCACCGCATATTCGCTCAGCATCGAATCGATCACCTCATAGCGCGCCTGCCCCGGCTTGATGTGGTTCAAGGGGTAGTAGCGTTCTTCGGTGGTCTGGTCGATCAGGCCCGAGTGGCGCTGGCTGAAGGTGCCGCGGGTGGCATCTTGCCCGGCAAGGCGCACGCCAAAGCCCTCGGCCACAAGGCTGCCAAAGGCCAGTGCCTCGCCGGTGGCCCAGTCGAATCCGGCGCCGGTTTCAAACATCTTGGCCTTGGCTTCAAGCAACCGTGCGACGGTCTTGTGCAGATCGAAGCTGTCAGGCGCGCGGGTCAGCGCGGTACCGACCTCGGCCATCAGTTCGGGCGAAATCGCGGTGCTGCCGGCGTCATATTCGCTGCGCTCGCGGTCAAGGTGGCGCCAGCGGCCATCAAGCCAGTCGGCCTTGTTGGGGCGGAAGTTCTTGCCGGCCTCGAATTCTTCGTTGAGTTTGGCCTGAAACGCCGCCTTCATATCCTCGATCTCGCCCTCGGGGATCAGGCCATCGGCCACCAGCCGCTCGGTATAAAGCTGGAGCGTTGTCTTGTGGCCCTTGATTGCCTTGTACATCAAGGGGTTGGTGAACATCGGCTCGTCGCCTTCGTTGTGCCCGAAGCGGCGGTAGCAGAAGATGTCGAGCACCACATCCTTGTGGAACTTCTGGCGAAACTCGGTCGCGACCTTGGCGGCATGCACCACCGCCTCGGGGTCGTCGCCGTTGACGTGGAAGATCGGCGCTTCCACCATCAGAGCGATGTCGGTGGGGTAGGGGCTGGAGCGGCTGAAGCTGGGCGCGGTGGTAAAGCCGATCTGGTTGTTCACCACGATATGCATGGTGCCGCCGGTGCGGTGGCCGACAAGGCCCGACAGACCAAAGCATTCCGCCACCACGCCCTGCCCGGCGAATGCCGCGTCGCCGTGCAGCAGCACGGGCAGCACCTGATCGCGGGTCTTGTCGCCCAGTTGTTCCTGTTTGGCACGCACCTTGCCAAGCACCACCGGGTTGACCGCTTCCAGGTGGCTGGGGTTGGCGGTCAGCGACAGGTGCACCTTGTTGCCGTCAAACTCGCGGTCGCTCGAGGCGCCGAGGTGGTATTTCACATCGCCCGAACCGTCCACGTCTTCGGGCTTGTAGCTGCCGCCCTGAAACTCGTGGAAGATCGCGCGGTAGGGTTTGGAAAGCACGTTGGCCAGCACCGACAGCCTGCCCCGGTGCGGCATGCCGATGACGATATCCGAAACCCCCAGCGCGCCGCCGCGCTTGATGATCGCTTCCATCGCAGGGATCAGCGCCTCGGCACCGTCAAGGCCGAAGCGCTTGGTGCCCATGTATTTGACGTGCAGGAACTTTTCGAAGCCTTCGGCCTCGACCAACTTGTTGAGAATGGCGCGGCGGCCTTCGCGCGTGAACTGAATCTCTTTGCCGTAGCCTTCGATCCGCTCTTTCAGCCAACCCGCCTGCTCGGGGTCGGAAATGTGCATGTATTGCAGTGCGAACGTGCCGCAATAGGTACGCTTTACGATGTCGATAATCTGCCGCATTGAGGCGACTTCAAGCCCCAGCACGTTGTCGATGAAGATCGGGCGGTCCATGTCGGCATCGCCAAAACCGTAGGCCTTGGGGTCAAGCTCGGGGTGTTGTTCCTGCCCCTGAAGGCCGAGCGGGTCGAGGTCGGCGGCAAGGTGGCCACGGATACGGTAGGCGCGGATGATCATCAGCGCGCGCACCGAATCGAGCACGGCACGCTTGAGCGCATCGTCAGAAACCTTGACACCCGCCTCAGCAGCCTTGGCGCGGATCTTGTCGCCGGCACCTTTGGCCTCTTTCGCCACCGGCCATTCGCCGGTCAGCGCGGCGGTCAGGTCATCGGTGGGTTGCGGCGGCCAGTCGGGCCGGTCCCAGCTGGCGCCCTTGGCCTGCCGTTTCACATCAAGCTCGGCGTCGCCCAGCGAGTGGAAGAACGCCGCCCAGGCCGCATCGACCGAACCGGGGTCGGCGGCAAAGCGGGCGTAAAGCTGCTCGACATAATCCGCATTCGCGCCTTGCAGGAACGAGGAGGCGTGGAAGGCGTCGTTGGGGGTCTGGTCGGTCATGGCTGCACCTGACTGAAAGGAAAACCGCACCCCTAAGACCGGGGTGCGGCGAAAGTGTTACTTGCCGAGGGCCTTCATCACGGCTTCACCCAGATGCGCGGGGCTGTCGGCCACAATAATGCCAGCAGCTCGCATCGCGTCAATCTTGCTTTCGGCGTCGCCCTTGCCACCCGAGACGATGGCGCCTGCGTGGCCCATGCGGCGGCCTTTGGGGGCGGTGCGGCCTGCGATGAAGCCTGCGGTGGGTTTCCAGCGGCCACGCTTTTTCTCATCGGCCAGAAACTGCGCCGCGTCCTCTTCGGCAGCGCCGCCGATTTCGCCGATCATGATGATCGACTGGGTTTCGGGGTCGGCGAGGAACATCTCGAGGATGTCGATGTGCTCGGTGCCCTTGATCGGGTCGCCGCCGATGCCCACCGCGGTCGATTGGCCAAGCCCGAGGTCCGAGGTTTGCTTGACCGCCTCATAGGTCAGCGTGCCGGAACGGCTGACAACGCCCACGCTGCCGCGGCGGTGAATGTGGCCGGGCATGATGCCGATCTTGCAGGCGTTGGGGGTGATGACGCCGGGGCAGTTCGGCCCGATCAGGCGGCTTTTCGAGCCTTCCAAGGCGCGTTTCACCTTCATCATGTCGAGCACCGGAATGCCTTCGGTGATGCACACGATCAGCTCCATCTCGGCGTCGATCGCCTCAAGGATGCTGTCGGCGGCAAAGGGCGGCGGCACGTAGATGGCGCTGGCGTTGGCGCCGGTGGCGGCGCGGGCCTCATGCACCGAGTTGAACACCGGCAGGTTGAGGTGCAGGCTGCCGCCTTTGCCGGGGGTGACCCCGCCGACCATCTTGGTGCCGTAGGCGATGGCTTGTTCCGAGTGGAAGGTGCCCTGGCTGCCGGTGAAGCCCTGGCAGATGACCTTGGTGTTTTCGTTGACGAGAATGGCCATGATCTTACCCCTTCACCGCTTTGACGATCTTCTGCGCGGCGTCGCTGAGATTGTCGGCGGCGATCACGTTGAGGCCCGAGTTGCGAATGATTTCCTTGCCGAGTTCGACGTTGGTGCCTTCAAGCCGCACCACCAGCGGCACCTTGAGGCCCACCTCTTTCACCGCCGAAATCACGCCCTCGGCGATGATGTCGCAGCGCATGATGCCGCCGAAGATGTTGACGAGGATGCCCTTCACGTTCGGGTCGGAAGTGATGATCTTGAACGCCTCGGTGACCTTTTCCTTGCTGGCGCCACCGCCCACGTCGAGGAAGTTGGCGGGTTCGGCGCCGTAAAGCTTGATGATGTCCATTGGCGGCGAGTTCCTTGGGGTCTTCCTCGGTTTCGTCGCGCAGCGCCATGATGTCGGGCTGGCGGTAAAGCGCGTTGTTGTCGAACCCCACCTTGGCGTCGAGCACCTTGAGGTTGCCATCGGTCATCACGATCAGCGGGTTGATTTCCAGCATCTCCATGTCCTTCTCGATGAAGGCACGGTAAAGGTTTTTCACCAGGGCCACGCATTGCTTGACCTGCGCGCCTTCCAGCCCGAGCGCGAACGCGACGCGGCGGCCGTGGAAATCAGACAGCCCCGAGGCAGGGTCGACCGAGAAGGAAATGATCTTTTCGGGGGTCTTGGCGGCCACCTCTTCAATGTCCATGCCGCCTTCGGTCGAGACCACGAACGAAACCCGGCTGCTGCCGCGATCGACCAGCAGCGCGAGGTAAAGCTCGCGCGCAATGTCGGAACCGTCTTCAATGTAGATGCGGTTGACCTGCTTGCCCGCCGGGCCGGTCTGGTGCGTGACCAGCGTGCGGCCCAGCATCTGCTTGGTCAGCACCTCGGCCTCTTCGACCGAACGCGCCAGCCGCACGCCGCCTTTCAGCCCCGCTTCAGGCTCTTTGAAGCTGCCCTTGCCACGGCCCCCCGCGTGGATCTGCGCCTTGACCACCCAAAGCGGGCCATCAAGCCCCCCTGCCGCGGTCTTGGCATCTTCGGCGCGCAGCACTACGCGGCCGTCGGAAACCGGGCAGCCGTAGCTGCGCAGCAGCGCTTTTGCCTGATATTCGTGGATATTCATGGCCCATGTCCCATGTGGCTTGCAATTCGCGCTGTCTTTGCCATGGAAACGGGCACATTCAAAACGCTAAATGCTGCAAATGCACTGGCAAGCCGGGAAATCGGCATGTTGTGATCACAGGTTTCGGGGGTGTGATCACAAGAAGCGCTTTGAGAGTATCCTGAATCGATTCGGTGCGAAAAAAGGGCGCGCCAATTGGGCGCGCCCTTGCCGAAGGTGGTGTCGTTCAGGCGAGCGTGGGGTCAATCGCCTTGCAGGCGGTAACGAGGCCCCTCACGGCATCCACCGATTTGTCGAACATCGCCTGTTCATCCTTGTTGAGCGAAATATCGACGATGCGCTCAACCCCGCCCGCGCCGATCACCGTGGGCACACCCACATACATGCCATTCAGCCCTAGCGCGCCGTCAACCCAAGCGGCGCAGGGCAACAGGCGCTTTTGGTCCTTGAGGTAGGCCTCGGCCATTTCAATGGCGCTGGTGGCGGGCGCGTAGAACGCCGAGCCGGTCTTCAGCAGGCCGACGATTTCGGCGCCGCCATCGCGGGTCCGCTGGATGATCGCGTCAAGCTTGTCCTGGCTGGTCCAGCCCATCTTCACGAGGTCGGGCAGCGGCACGCCGCCAACGGCGGAATAGCGCGCGAGCGGCACCATCGTGTCGCCGTGGCCGCCGAGCACGAAAGCGGTGACATCGCGCATCGAGACGTTGAATTCGACCGAGAGGAAGTGCCGGAAGCGTGCCGAATCGAGCACGCCCGCCATGCCCACCACCTTGTTGTGCGGCAGACCGGAAAACTCGCGCAGCGCCCAGACCATCGCATCAAGCGGGTTGGTGATGCAGATCACGAAAGCGTCGGGGCAATGCGTTTTGATGCCTTCGCCGACCGCTTTCATCACCTTGAGGTTGATGCCCAACAGGTCGTCGCGGCTCATCCCCGGCTTGCGCGGCACACCGGCGGTGACGATGCAGACATCGGCGCCCGCGAGGTCATCATAGCTGTTGGTGCCTTTGAGCACCGCGTCAAACCCCTCGGAGGGGCCCGATTCGGCGATGTCGAGCGCTTTGCCTTGCGGCGTACCTTCGGCGATGTCGAACAGAACGACGTCACCGAGTTCCTTGATCGCGGCGAGATGGGCGAGCGTGCCGCCGATCTGCCCCGCGCCGATCAGCGCGATCTTGGGTCTGGCCATGGAATCCTCCGAGTCAGGGTGTTTGCGTGAAAGACTGACGGGCAATTGCCTAGCCGCTTGGGCGCCCTCGCGCAAGTCCGCTGCGATGCAGCAACGATCCGGGGCATTCCGTTGTGCCAAGGTTTGCGCTAAAGGCCAGCGCAAGCAGGGGGCACGATGGAACTTTCGGTTGCAGGGTGGGCGCTGGCGATACTGGCGGCGGTTCTGGTGGGGTTGTCCAAGGGCGGCCTGCCGGTGGTCAGCATGTTGGCGGTGCCGGTTCTGGCACAGGTAATGAGCCCGGTGACCGCCGCCGGGCTGCTGTTGCCGGTCTATGTGGTGTCGGACGCATTCGGAGTCTGGGCCTGGCGCAAGGCATTCAATGCCCGTGTTTTGGCAATCATGGTGCCTGCCACGACGATTGGCGTAGGTCTGGGGTGGGCGACCGCCAGCATGGTATCCGAGCGCATGGTAGGCGGTCTCGTGGGGCTTATCGGCACCCTCTTCGCCCTCAACGCCATTTTGCGCCCCCGGCTTTCCAATGCACGCGATCCGCGCGTTGGGCCGGGCCTGTTCTGGGGAACGATTACCGGCTTCACCAGCTTCGTCAGCCATTCGGGCGGGCCGCCGTGGCAGGTTTATGCGCTGCCTCTGGGCATGGACAAGCTGATGTTTGCGGGCACCTCGACGATTCTCTTTGCCTGGGTAAACGCCATAAAGATCGTGCCATATTATGCGCTTGGCCAGCTTTCGGCCGAAAACCTGCGGGTTGCGGCCCTGTTGATGCTGCCAGCATCGCTGGCGGTTCTGGCAGGCGTAAAGCTGACGCGGGTAATCCCGCAGGTGCTGTTCTTCCGGGTGGTTGTCTGGGCGCTGCTGGCAATGTCGCTCAAGCTGTTGTGGCAGGCGCTTTAGGTGCTCAAGCCCCCGTGCCGGAAGTTGTGCCGGGAATAGGGATGAGCGATTCATAGGCCGCGCCTGCTGCCAGCATGCAGGTCAACCCGGTGGGCAACGTTAGCGTGATGGTCCAGCTGCCGGTCGTTTCGGAAGCGAAGATTTCAACCACCGCATCAATCGAGGCAAGACCCACCGCGCGGCGGCTTTCGCCATGGCGCAAGGCGATTTCGGCCAGCACCTGCGCGCGCGGGCCACAGTTGGCGGGCTGAGCTTGCACCTGCGATGCGGCAAGGGCGAGGGCACCGAAGCCAAGCGAGACTGCGAATAGCCGGGGGGTCATGGCGGGCCTTTCTGGGATGAATACCCGGTCAGGCTGAGGCGACGTTGCCAAGAACCTCTGAACCGCCCGGACGTTCCCGCTCTGCCCCACCCCTATTCTGCGCCGCGGCGAATCTGGGCTTGCCGAATATGCCGAAAATATGGTCCTTGGCGAAAGATTGTTGCTAGGGAGAGAATCATGGATCAGCCCGCCCGCCCCTACCGCTCGGTGCTCTACATCCCCGGCTCAAAGCCGCGTGCGCTTGAAAAGGCGCGCGAGCTGGCGACGGATGCGATTATCTTTGACCTGGAAGACGCGGTGACGCCGGATGAAAAACCCGCCGCCCGCACGCTGCTGCGCGAGGTTCTTGCAAGCACCGATTATGGCCTGCGCGCGCGCATCGTGCGGGTGAACGGGCTCGATACGCCCTGGGGTGCCGACGACCTTGCAGCTTTTGCCGGGGCAAACATCGATGCGCTGCTGATCCCCAAGGTTTCCTGCGCCGCTGATGTGCAGGCGGTAGCGGCGCTGACGCCAGAGGTGCCGCTTTGGGCGATGATGGAAACCGCGCGGGGCATGCTCAATGCCGCCGAAATTGCCGCGCATCCGCGCCTGACGGGCATGGTGATGGGCACCAATGACCTTGCCAAAGAGCTTGGCAGCCGGTTTCGTGCCGACAGGTTGCCGATGCAGGCGGGGCTTGGCCTGTGTCTGCTGGCGGCCAAGGCCTGCGGCCTGACCATTGTTGACGGCGTTTACAATGCCTTCAAGGATGACGCGGGGCTGCGCGCAGAATGTGCCCAGGGCCGCGACATGGGCTTTGACGGCAAGACACTGATCCACCCGGCGCAACTGGAAATTGCCAACGAGGCCTTTGCGCCCTCCGAAACCGAAATCGACCTCGCCCGCCGCCAGATCGCCGCCTTCGATGCCGCCGAAGCCGCAGGGCAGGGGGTTGCGGTTGTGGATGGAAAGATTGTCGAAAACCTGCATATCGTCACCGCGCGGCAAGTGCTGGCAAAAGCCGGGGCGATTGCTGCGCTGAACGCAAACTGAGAGGGCGTCATGGCGGTACTGCTTCTTGGCCTTTTGCTGTGGGTTGGCTCCCACCTTTTCAAGCGCATTGCACCGAAAGCGCGCGCCAGTATGGGCGATCGAGGCAAGGCGATGGTCGCGGGGTTGAGCTTGATTGCCATCGTGCTGATGGTGGTGGGCTTTCGCAGCGCCGACGCGGTGCAGCTTTATCACACCCCGGCGTGGGCGTTTCATGCCAATAACACCCTGATGCTGGTGGCGATCTTCCTGCTGGGTGTCGGCGGCACCAAGGGCGTGCTGGTCAACAAGATGCGTCACCCGATGCTGACCGGGGTTCTGGTCTGGGCCGTGGCGCACCTGATTACCAACGGCGATCAGGCCTCGGTGGTGCTGTTTGGCGGGCTGGGGCTGTGGGCGTTGGCAGAGATGGTGCTGATCAACCGCGCCGGTCGCTGGAAACGCCCGGCCAAGGGCAGCCTCGCGGGCGACGGCAAGAACCTTGTGGCGACAGTGCTGATGTATGCGGTGATCACCGGCATTCACTACTGGCTGGGCCATAACCCCTTCGTGGCGGCGATGTGATGCAGATCTATCGGCTGCTTTCAGACGATGACACCTCGGCCTTTTGCCATAAAGTCAGCCTTGCGCTGTCAAAGGGCTGGGTGCTGCACGGCAGCCCTTGCTACGCCTTTGATGCAGCGCGCGGCGTGATGCGCTGCGCGCAGGCGATGGTGAAGGACATCGACACCCCTTACCACCCCGAGATGAAGCTGGGGGAGCAGTAGATGAAAACCAGCTCCGGCCGCTTTTTCGAGGATTACCAACTGGGCGAAGTCATCCGCCACGCGGTGCCGCGCACGGTATCGGGGGGTGAGCGTGCGCTTTACCACGCACTGTATCCGGCGCGCGGGGCACTTTATTCGTCGGATGAATTTGCGCGCGCTTGCGGGTTGGTGGCGGCGCCGATCGACGACCTCGCGGCGTTTCATTTGGTGTTCGGCAAGACCGTGCCCGACATCAGCCTGAATGCGGTGGCCAACCTTGGGTATGCCGAAGGGCGCTGGCTGAAACCGGTTTGGCCGGGCGATACGCTGTCGGCTGAATCGACGGTGATCGGGCTGAAGGAAAACTCGAACCGCGCTTCGGGGGTGGTCTGGGTGCGCACACGCGGCCTGAACCAGCGGGGCGAGGCGGTTCTCGAATATGTGCGGTGGGTGATGGTGCGCAAGCGTAGCCCTGATGCGCCCGCGCCTGCGCCGGTGGTGCCGATGCTCGCCAAGGCGGTGCCTGCGGCCGATCTGGTGGTGCCCGAGGGCCTTGATTTCACACGGTATGACTTTGATCTGGCAGGCGAGCCGCACCGCTGGGGCGATTACGCGGTGGGCGAGCGCATCGACCATGTCGATGGCGTGACCATCGAAGAGGCCGAGCACATGCTCGCCACGCGGCTTTGGCAAAATACCGCGAAGGTGCATTTTGATGCAACCCAGCGGCCAGACGGGCGGCGGCTGATTTATGGCGGCCACATCATCAGCCTTGCGCGCGCGCTTTCGTTCAATGGCCTGGCAAATGCGCAGATGGTCGTGGCGCTGAACGGCGGCGCACATGCCAACCCCTGCTTTGCGGGCGATACGGTGCGGGCGTGGTCCGAGGTGCTGGATATCGCCGACACCGCGGGCCCCGGTGTTGGCGCGATCCGGCTACGCACGGTGGCGGTCAAGCACGGCGCCGCGCCTTATGCGCTGCGCGGAGACGAAGGCAAATATGCCCCCGAGGTTCTGCTGGACCTCGACTACTGGGCGCTGATGCCGGTCTGAGCCGCGCCGCGCGCCACGTCAGCGGTAACATGCCGGCGCGCACCGCAAAAGTGTGATCACATTTTCCCTGCGCCGCTGCTTTGCGACAGAAAAATCGCCGTAGAGGTGCGGCGGGGCGTGACTTGGCGAAAAAAAGCGCTATTGAAGAAGGCACATTCCAGCCAGCCCCGCGACGGTGGTATTTCGCCCACGCGGGACCGCAAGCGACAGAGGAACCCATCATGGCGGACGCAAACCGGGTTGACCGGCCTCTTTCCCCCCACCTGACCATCTACCGCATTGTCTGGCGACCGCAGATCACCTCGTTCGCCTCGATGATGCACCGCATCACCGGCAACGCGCTGCCGGTCGCGTTCATTCTGGGGGTCTGGTGGCTGCTGGCTGCGGCGATCGGGCCCGAGGCTTTTGCCACCGCCAACTGGGTGGCGACCTCGTGGCTGGGCGATCTGGTGTTTGCCTTCTCGCTGCTGGCGATCTGGTATCACTTCTTTGCGGGGCTGCGGCACCTGTACTTTGACGCGGGCCATGGGCTTGATCTGCGCACCGCCGAATTGCTCGGCTGGGGCTGCGTGGTCGGCTCGGTGGTTTTGACCGCAATCACCTTGATCATCATCTGAGGGAGGCCACGATGCGTTATATCACAGACCGCAAGCGCGCCGTCGGCAAGGGCTCGGCCAAGACCGGAACCGAACATTACTGGTCGATGCATGTCAGCGCGGTGGCGCTGGCCTTCATGGTGCCGACCTTCCTGTATGTCTTTGGTTCGGCGCTTGGCGGCACCCGCGACGAGGTGCTGGCAACCTTCTCGCGGCCGTTCCCGGCCATTCTGACAGGCCTCGTACTGATCGTGGCGATGCGCCATTTTGCCAAGGGCGCGACCGTGATGATCGAAGACTACGCGCATGGCTCGCTGCGCCGGGGGTTGATCATGTTCGCTATCTCGCTGTCCTGGGTGATTACCGCCACGGGGCTTTTCGCGCTTGCCCGCATCGCTCTGGGGAACTGAAAATGGCAGCCTACGCATATGAGACGCATGAATACGACGTGGTCGTGGTGGGGGCTGGCGGTGCCGGCCTGCGCGCGACGCTGGGCATGGCCGAGCAGGGGCTGCGCACTGCCTGCGTGACCAAGGTGTTTCCGACCCGCAGCCACACGGTTGCCGCGCAAGGCGGCATTGCCGCGAGCCTTGGCAACATGGGCCCCGACAGCTGGCAGTGGCACATGTTCGACACCGTCAAGGGGTCGGATTGGCTGGGTGACATGGACACCATGGAATATGTCGCGCGCGAAGCACCCAAGGCGGTCTATGAACTCGAACACTACGGGGTGCCGTTCAGCCGCACTGAAGAAGGCAAGATCTACCAGCGCCCGTTTGGCGGTCATACCACCGAATATGGCGAAGGTGTGCCGGTGCAGCGGGTCTGCGCTGCCGCTGACCGCACCGGCCACGCGATGCTGCACACGCTTTATGGCCAGAGTCTGAAAAACAACGCCGAATTTTTCATTGAGTACTTCGCACTCGATCTGATCATGGGCGAAGACGGCACCTGCCAAGGCGTTGTGGCATGGAAGCTCGACGACGGCACGATACACGTTTTCAATGCGAAGATGGTTGTGCTGGCAACGGGGGGGTATGGCCGCGCCTATTTCAACTGCACCTCTGCGCATACCTGCACCGGCGATGGCGGCGGTATGGTGGCGCGCGCCGGGCTGCCGCTGCAAGATATGGAGTTCGTGCAATTCCACCCCACCGGCATCTTTGGCCCCGGCATGCTGATCACCGAGGGTGCGCGCGGCGAGGGAGGATACCTGACCAACTCTCAGGGCGAGCGATTCATGGAGCGCTACGCCCCAACCTTCAAGGATCTTGCCAGTCGTGACGTGGTATCCCGCTGCATGACGCTGGAGATTCGTGAAGGCCGAGGTGTGGGCCCGAACAAGGACCACATCCATCTTAATCTCAGCCACCTGCCGCCCGAACTGCTGGCCGAGCGGCTGCCGGGCATTTCGGAATCCGCCAAGATCTTTGCCGGTGTCGATGTGACCAAGCAGCCGATCCCGGTTCTTCCGACAGTGCACTACAACATGGGCGGCATTCCCACCAACTATTGGGGTGAAGTGCTGAACCCGGCCGAGGGCAACCCCGACGCGGTCGTGCCGGGCCTGATGGCGGTGGGCGAAGCCGCCTGTGCCAGCCTGCACGGCGCCAACCGCCTTGGTGCCAACAGCCTGATCGACCTTGTGGTGTTGGGCCGCGCCGCTTCGATCCGCGCGGGCAAGGTGGTCGATGCCGCCGCCCCGAACCCGGTGCTGAATACCGCCTCGGTCGATGCCTCGCTGGCACGGTTCGACGCGCTGCGCCATGCCAAAGGCAGCATCGCTACCGCTGATCTGCGGCTGGAAATGCAGCGCGCCATGCAAGACAACGCCGCCGTGTTCCGCACCGAGAAAGTGCTGGCAGAGGGCGTAGAGTTGATGACCGGCATTGCCGCCAAGATGGGCGATCTGAAGGTTACCGACCGCTCGCTGATCTGGAACAGCGACCTGATGGAAACGCTGGAACTGGCCAACCTGATGCCGAATGCGCTGGCCACCATCACCGGCGCTGCGGCGCGCAAGGAAAGCCGCGGCGCGCATGCCCACGAAGACTACCCCGAGCGCGACGACAAGAACTGGCGCAAGCACACCATCGCGCGCGTTACTGGCGCCAAGGTCGACCTCAGCTACCGCCCGGTGCATACCGAGCCGCTGACGTCGCTGGCCGAGGGTGGCATCGACCCGAAAATGATCGCCCCGAAGAAGCGCGTCTACTGATGCGCGCATCGGCGGCATATGCGCTGGCAGCGGCGGCCCTTGTGGCCGCCTGCGGGCCGGTGCCTTTGCAGCAGGCCGAGACCGAGTGCCTTGAGGATGCCCGCCTTGCGGTGCAGCCGCGCGGTGAAATCGGCTTTGGCGCCGGCACAGGCGGTGCCAGCGGCTTTGCCGATATTACCATCTCTTCGGACTACATCCTTGGGCGTGATCCCTCGGCGGTTTTCGATGCTTGCGTTATCAACAAATCCGGCCAGCGCCCGTCGCAGCCGCTCTACTCCCGCTCAGACTGGAAGGGATAATCATGGTTCAGTTCACGCTGCCGAAAAACTCGAAAATCCGCGTCGGCAAGACCTGGCCGAAGCCCGAGGGCAAGAACGTTCGCAAGTTCCGCATCTACCGCTGGGATCCCGATACCGGCGAAAACCCGAGGGTCGACAGCTATTTTGTCGATATGGACAGCTGCGGCCCGATGGTGCTGGACGCGCTGATCAAGATCAAGACCGAGATCGACCCCACCCTGACCTTCCGCCGTTCGTGCCGGGAAGGCATCTGCGGGTCGTGTTCGATGAACATCGACGGTATCAACACGCTGGCCTGCATTTACGGGCTGGATGAGATCAAGGGCGATGTCAAAATCTACCCGCTGCCGCACATGCCGGTGGTGAAAGACCTGATCCCGGATCTTACGCATTTCTACGCGCAGCACGCCAGCATCATGCCGTGGCTGGAAACCAAGACCAACCGCCCCGCCAAGGAATGGCGCCAGTCGATTGAAGACCGCAAGAAACTCGATGGCCTGTATGAATGCGTGATGTGCGCCAGCTGCTCGACCTCGTGCCCGAGCTACTGGTGGAATTCGGACCGCTATCTTGGCCCTGCCGCCCTGCTGCATGCCTATCGCTGGATCATTGATAGCCGCGATGAGGCAACGCCCGAGCGGCTCGATCAGCTTGAAGACCCGTTCAAGCTTTATCGCTGCCACACGATCATGAACTGCACCAAAACCTGCCCGAAGGGGCTGAACCCGGCGAAAGCGATTGCCGACATTCGCAAGTTGATGCTGGAACGGGTGGTCTGATACCGGGTGGTCTGATCGGGGCGGCCAAAGCCCGACGAACTTGCAGCCCGAAAAACCGCGCGCCGGCCCCGCAGGCCGGCGCGCGTGTTTTTTTTGCCTAGACGCCCGGTCCGCTGGTGGCAACGGTGCGTTCTTTGGCACGGCGCCAGAATTCGCCCAGATCGTTCACCAGTGCCGGGCGGTCAGCGCTATTCCACCCGTCGGCCTCGCCACGAAAGTAGGCGGCAACTCGCAGGTTCGAAACCTGCACCGCAGCTTGTGCCGCCACGTCATCGGGAAGAATCGACTCGCGGCCATAGATGATGCGGGTGGGCATGTTCAGTTCGGGCATGACGATGTGAACCAGCTCGGCGCAATACAACTCGTCCAGGGTGGCATTGTCGAAGTGGTAGTCGAATTTCCCGCCGAGCCGCTGCATCAAGCCTGTCACGACCTCGCGTCGCCGCGCGTTGCCAGCAAGCTGCGGGCGCAAAAGCAGGATGCGGTCCGTGTCGAGCACGATCTCGGGCGTCGAGAGGTGCACACCGTACCGGTCGGCTTCAATGAAGATCGCCCCGGCGCGGATTTCAGCCTGATGCGGCACCACCGTGGGGTGGTTCCACATCCCGAGCGCTCGCAATTCGGCCTCGGTGCCCAAATACAATGCAAGATGCCCGAACATGCCGGGAATGGTATTGCCCGAGGCGCGGCCCTTGCTTGAAAGCACCACCACATCAAGCGGTTTGACCACTTTCAATGCGGCCGCCTGCGGCGCGGGATCGGCGAGATAGCCCGGTCGCAAGATACTGCCGCCGACGAGATTTCCGAAGGCGGGCGCAAAGGGTTCGATCAGTGCCACCAGCACCGGCGGGTAGGGCTCGGTCTCGCGGCAGCAACCTTCAAGCTGGGTTCCGACAAGCGCGCGGTCGGCTGGCCCGATCGGCTGGGTGCTGGCGCAAGCGGCGACCAGCACCAGCAAAAGCAGCACCCCCGCGCCTCGAATAACCCTTGCTAGCTCCATGTTTGACCCCTTCAAGCGATCGGGTGGCATGTCTGGTGCGGTGGCCATATCGCCCGACCTGGCGCCATATCGGCGTGCCGAACCGCACTGTGAAGACCCCGAAACCCCTACCTCGGAGCGACCTTTGCCATAGCAGCGCCCCTGCATCAAGGTCGTGTGGCCCCGGCCTTTGGCCTTCGGCGGAGTTGTTGCCGAAAAACATGGCGGCGATGGGGCTTTTCTTTTCCGCATTCCCGCGAAAAGCTGGCGCGGTGGGGCCGCACCCGCAAACGGCATGACGGAGGACAGATGAAACCCGCACCGCGCTTTTCCACCCCCGCTGATGGTGCCACCCGTAGCGCCGTTGCGCCGGTCATCTGCTACCCTGTCGAGGGCCTGCCGCAGCCAGACCTGGCGGTGCTGCGCGCCACCCGCGCGGGGTGGCAAAAGACGTGCGAGGTGTTGGTGCCGCCGCGCGAGGCGCGGTGTTTTGCAGTGCCCGCTGGCCATTTCTTTCGCATATGCTGCACCGAGGGGCCCCAGGTGGGCGACCTGAACCTCTGGAATGCAGCCGATCTGGGCGAGCACTTCTATTCGGGCAAGACGCGCGCGCTGCATGGAACCCACCTCGGTGCCGGAGATCGAATGTGGTCGGTGTTTCCCAACCTGCGCCCGATGGCGACGATCAGCGAGGACACGCTCGACTGGTATGGCTTCGATGCCTTCGGCTGCGCGGTGCATGACGTGATCGGCACCCGCTGCGATCCCTACACGCAGTGCCTGCTTTCGGGGGGCGAACAGTATCACCACTGCTGCCATTCAAACCTGACGCGGGCGCTGGCAGAAGCGCGAGGCCTCAGTCTGCACGCGGCCGAGGCGCTGGTGCATGATGTGCTCAATGTCTTCATGTGCACCGGGTTCGATCGTGCGACCGGGCAATACCTGATGAAGGCCAGCCCGGTGAGGCCGGGCGATTACATCGAGTTTTTCGCCGAAATCGACCTGCTGGGCGGGCTTTCGGCCTGCCCCGGCGGCGATTGCAGTAGCGAGCATTCAAGCGACGCGGCGCGGTGCCACCCGTTGCTGGTCGAGGTGTTTCGCCCGAAGGCCGCGCCGGTGGGGTGGGCGCCGCCAATGGCAAGCGGCTATGACCGAAGCCATGGTCGCTAGGGCCGGGGGCGCCGCCCCCGGACCCCCGGGGTATTTTCACATTGAAGAAGCGGGGCCGGAAAGTTCCGCCTCCAGAAACCGCTCGAAATCGTCGAGGTCTACCGGGTCGAACTGGCCAAAGCCCTGCATCCAGGTGGTGGCGGCGCGCAGCGAGGCGGGTTCGAGCTTGCACCATTTCAGCCGCCCACGCTTTTCCTGGCTGATCAACCCGGCGTCGGCGAGGATGGCGAGGTGCTTCGAGATCGCCGCCAGGGACATGGCGAAGGGGGCGGCGACATCTGTTACCGCCATGTCATCTTCCAGCAGCATGGTCAGGATCGCGCGCCGGGTCGGATCGGCAAGCGCGGCAAAGAGGTGATCGAGGTCGGGGCTGGAAGAAAGCATGGCGCAATTAGCGCAAACAGGTATGGATCGTCAACCTGACGGTTGAATGTCGGTGCCAGGCGGGGCTGGGCAATGACGCGCCATTGCTACGAAATATGATTATATATCAGCGTGTTGCGCCCGTTCCATCTGGCTTGACTCGGGGCGCGTCTGCGCATAGGTAGGCTGCGACTTTGTGCGGGGCCCAAACCATGCCTGTTGCTCCCCCTGATGGTCCTGATCCCGAGCGCCTGCGTGCGCTTGAGGCGCGGATCGAGGAGAAGAAACGGGCGCTGTTGCCGGGGCCGCGTGCGGATGAACACTTCAGCCAGGCCAATATCGCCTGGCGGATGGTGATCGAGATGGTTTCGGGGCTGGGGATCGGCTTCGGCATCGGCTACGGGCTGGATGTTCTGTTTGGCACGCTGCCGCTGCTGTTGGTGATCTTTACGCTTCTGGGCTTTGCGGCCGGGGTGCGGGTGATGCTGCGCACGGCGCGCGAGGTTCAAGGTGAACGGCTGGCAGAGCAATCTGCCCGGGAAGAGGGAAAATAGACGTGGCGACGGAAGAAGCAGGCAGCGCACTCGCATTTCACCCGATGGACCAATTCATCGTGAAGCCGCTTTTCGGCGAGGGTGCGGTTCACTGGTATACCCCCACCAACGTCACGCTCTGGATGGCGTTGGCGGTGGTTGGCGTCTTCTTGCTGCTGGTTGCAGGAACGCGCGGCCGCGCCGTGGTACCCAGCCGGATGCAGTCGATCGCCGAGCTTGCCTATGGCTTTGTGCACAAGATGGTCGAAGACGTGGCGGGCAAAGACGGCCTGCGCTATTTCCCCTACATTTTCACGCTGTTCATGTTCATCGTGTTCGCCAACTTCCTTGGCCTGCTGCCCCGCGCATTCACCCCAACCAGCCACATTGCGGTAACGGGTGTGCTGGCGATGGCGGTGTTCCTGTCGGTGACAATTCTGGGCTTTGTCAAGAACGGCGCGAGCTTTCTGGGCCTGTTCTGGGTTTCATCGGCGCCGCTGGCGCTGCGGCCGATTCTAGCGCTGATCGAGCTTATCAGCTATTTCGTGCGCCCGGTCAGCCATTCGATCCGTCTTGCTGGCAACATGATGGCCGGCCACGCTGTCATCAAGGTTTTTGCGGGTTTTGCGGCCATTGCCGTGATCTCGCCGCTCTCGATCGCTGCAATTACCGCGATGTACGGGCTCGAAATTCTGGTGTCCTTCATCCAGGCCTATGTGTTCACGATCCTGACCTGCGTCTATCTGAAGGACGCGCTGCATCCGCACCACTAGGGCAGGTTCGACCGAAACAACCAATTCCGCAAATTCCAAACTCAAGGAGAGACGAACATGGAAGGCGATATCGTACAAATGGGTGCTTACATCGGCGCTGGTCTGGCCTGCATGGGCATGGGCGGTGCTGCGGTTGGTGTGGGCAACGTTGCCGGCAACTTCCTGTCGGGTGCGCTGCGCAACCCGTCGGCTGCCGCTGGCCAGACCGCGACGCTGTTCATTGGCATCGCGTTCGCAGAAGCGCTGGGGATCTTCTCGTTCCTCGTCGCCCTGCTGCTGATGTTCGCCGTCTGATACCTGTTTCCAGCCTTGCGGTCGGATGGGTCTGAGGTTCAGACCCATCCGGGTACTTGAAAGGTCCAGGGGGACGACATGGCAACAACTACGCACGAGGCCGCTGGCGCTGCTGCGGGTCATGCCGCGGAATCCGCAGGCATGCCGCAGCTCGACTTTGCCAGCTTCCCGAACCAGATCTTCTGGCTCGCGGTTACGCTGGTGGCGATTTACTGGGTGCTGTCGCGCATTGCGCTGCCGCGCATCGGTGGGGTTCTGGCGGATCGCCAGGGCACCATCACCAGCGATCTGACCGCTGCGGAAGAGTTCAAGCTGCGTGCCAAGGAAGCCGAGGCCGCATATGAGCGCGCCTTGGTTGAAGCGCGCGCGGACGCGCAAAAAATCGTGCTGCAGGCCCGCGCCGAGATCCAGAAAGACCTCGATGCGGCAACCGCGCACGCCGATGCCGAAATTGCCGCGCGGGCAAGCGAATCCGAGCACCGGATTGGCGAAATCCGTGCCGGGGCAATGGAAGCCGTGGTGGCTGTGGCGCGCGAGGCGGCGGCCGATATCGTGGCCGCGATGGGCGGCAAGGCCGATGCCAAGGCGGTTGCCAAGGCGGTTGATGCACGGCTGAAAGGGTGACGCGATGAAAAAGCTGACGGCTGTCTTCGTGCTTGCGGCAAGCCCGGCCTTTGCGGCCACGGGCCCGTTCTTCTCGCTGCACAACACGGACTTTATCGTGACGCTGGCGTTCCTGCTGTTTGTGGGGGTGCTGTTTTACTACAAGGTTCCCGCGATGCTGGGTGGCATGCTCGACAAGCGCGCGGCTGGCATCAAGGCTGATCTTGAAGAAGCCCGGTCCTTGCGCGAAGAAGCGCAGGAGATGCTGGCCACCTACGAGCGCAAAAGCCGCGAAGTGCAGGATACCGCCGATCTGATCGTCGCCACCGCACGGCGCGATGCAATGGCGGCGGCGGACGCCGCCAAGGCCGAGTTGAAAGTGTCGATCGCACGCCGTCTGAAAGCGGCGGAAGAGCAGATTGCTTCGGCCGAAGCGGCGGCGGTGCGCGATGTCAAGCACCAGGCGGTGAGCGTGGCGGTGGCGGCTGCGGGCGAGTTGCTGGCGGCGCAGCTGAGCGCCGATGCCAAGGCCAAACTGATCGACGCCTCAATCGGCGAAGTCGCGACGCGTCTAAACTGAGGATCTTGTCTTCCGCAAACCTGAAGCCCGGCTCTCGCAGCCGGGTTTTTTCATGCGCGCTCGCCCTCGTGTTGCAACCGCAAGCGGGCCAACGCCTCATGCCGGTCGGCCTTTTGCTGATCGAGCAGGGCCACTTCGACAAAACTCAGATGTGACTCGATTGCCGCCCGCGCAGCTGCCGGGTTGCGGGCCTGCAAGGCCGCGTTGATTGCGCGGTGCTGATCGAGCAGCGCCTCGCGCGTGGAACGCTGGCGAAACATGACGCTGCGGTTGTAAAACACGCCCTCGCGCAGCAGCCCGAACATCGCGCGCATCATGTGCAGCATGATGACATTGTGGCTCGCCTCGACGATCGCCATGTGAAACTCGGCGTCGAGCGCGGCCTCGTCGGTGGGATTGCGCTTTTGGTGCGCAGCCTCCATGCGTGCGAAGATTGCGCCGATAACCCTCAAATCGGTATCCGAGCCTAACCGCGCGGCGCGTTCGGCCGCCAGCCCCTCCATATCGCGCCGAAACGACAGGTAATCGAACACCGCCTGTTCATGGCTGGCAAACAGCCGGATCAGCGCGGGCGAAAAAGCGGCGTTCAGCACATCGGCCACAAAGATGCCCGCCCCGGCGCGGGTGGTCAGCAACCCGGCCGTTTGCAATTCGGCCACCGCCTCGCGCAGGCTGGGGCGCGACACCCCCAGCCGTTCGGAAAGTTCACGTTCCGAAGGCAGCCGCTCGCCGGGGCGCAGCACGCCTTGCAGAATCAGCCCCTCGATCTGACGCACGACCGCCTGGCTAAGTTTTTCCGACTCGATCTTCTGAAACGGCATGGCACCCTCGAATTTGGTCAAAATGTATGACCACATCGGTTGATGCACAAGAAAAAGCCGGGCACGAAGCCCGGCTTTTCGGATCGATCTGCGGGCGCTCAGGTATTGGGGATGATGATGATTTCCACCCGGCGGTTTTGTGCCCTGCCTTGCGCGGTCAGGTTCGAGGCGATCGGCTGGTCTTCGCCGCGCCCCAACGTGGTGATCCGGGAATAGGGCACCCCTGCATTGGCAAGCACTGCCGCAACGGCACCGGCGCGGCCCTGCGAAAGGGTCTGGTTGTAGCTTGCCGCCCCGGTATTGTCGGTATGCCCCACCACCTCGATGCGCGTATCAGGGTAGTTCAACAGGCTTGCCGCCAGAGTTTGCAGATCGCGCTGCAGGTCTGGTCGCAGCGAGGTGCTGTCGGTAGCGAACAGCAGGTCTTGCGGCATTGTCACGACCAAAGAATTGCCGGTGTTGACCACGCCAACACCGTTGCCGAGGTCACGCTGAAGTTCTTGCGCCTGACGGTCTAGCGCCTGTCCGATCAGCCCGCCGGCTGCGGCGCCGACCACCGCACCAACCGCCGCCTTGCCAAGCGCACCATCGCCGCCACGCGTCGCGCCGAAAAACCCGCCGAGCATCGCCCCGATCGTGGCGCCGCTCTGGGTGCGGCTTGGCGCACCCACGGCCTCAGGGTTGGTGCAGGCGCCAAGCGCAAGCGCGCCGCAGGCAAGCACAGTGAAAAACCGTTTACTGCTCATGAAATACCTCTTGTCCGGTACCCGTTTGGGGGCATTGGCGCGATTATAGCGCCAGCGAGATGGGTATTGCCATGCATCTGCGGCAAACCGGCGGGAATCTGCGCATCACATCTGCGCCACTTAACCCTGGGCCGCCTCGGCCCGCGCCGATTCCCAAGCCAGCATCGCGCGCTTGACCGGCAAGCCCCAGTGATACCCCCCCATCGCACCCGATTTGCGCAGCGCGCGGTGGCACGGAATGACGAAGGCCAACGGGTTGCGCCCGACCGCCGTGCCCACCGCCCGCACCGCGCGGGGCGCACCGATGGCGCCAGCGATATCGCCGTAAGTGGTGACCTGCCCCGAGGGGATAGTCAGCAGCGCCTCCCACACCTTGATCTGGAACGGCGCTCCAATCAGGTGCAGCGCGGAACCGCCGCTCTGCGCCAGTGCCGCTTCGACCCAGGGTCTGATCGTTTCGGGGGCGTGTTCATACCTTGCTGCGGGCCAGCGCCGGGTGAGGTCTGCGCGGGCGGCCTCGGCACCGATCTCGGCGGCAAAGGCAATGCCACAAAGGCCGCGATCAGTGCCCATTGCCACCACCTCGCCAAACACCGAGCCAAATTGACCGTGGCGAATCACCAGCCCCGCACCGCCGCGCGCATGTTCGCCGGGGCTCATCGCCTCCCAACGCAGGAAAAGATCGTGCAACCGCCCTGCCCCCGAAAGCCCGGCCTTGTCGGCCACCGCCTCAAGCGGCAACCGCTGTGCGATCAGGGCGCGCGCGTGGTCGAGTGTCAGATACTGCTGATACCGCTTGGGCGATACGCCGACCCAGGCCGAAAACACCTTCTGGAAATGCGCCCCGCTCATGCCAAGCGCGCCCGCCAGTGTTTCCAGCGAGGGGCCGGGGGCGGGGGCGGCGTCGATCAGCGCCAGCGCGCGGGCGATAACGCGATAGTGGTACTGGTCCTCGATGGCGCGCATGGCTTCTCCTTTGCGCCAGATGATAGGCGGGCCAAAGCGCGCGCGCGACCCGAAAGCTGTGGTTTCAAGCGGCCACCTGCCGCCGCTCGGCCATCGCCGGGCGCGCGAACATCGCGAGTTCCCAGGGCTCCAGCGTTGCACGTGCCGGTGTAATGTCGCCCAAGGCAAGCGCGGCGCGGCTTGCAGGGTCAAGGGCAGCCAACAGCGCAGGGGTCGGAAGGGTGGTTTCAAGCCAAAGGCCATCGGCCAGTATCACCTCCTGCACGGCGCAGATCAGCGCGAACAGGCGCGGTGCAGCGTTGGCAACCGGGGTGACGCCAAAGGCCGCGGTCAGGGCATCGCTGCGCGCGAACATCTCGTTTTCGCCAAACCACAGATGCAAATCGGGCGCGGCGAGCAGCACGCGCTGTGCGGGCGTCACCAGCAACGGTCGCTGTGGCTTGTGCGCCCCGAACGCATCTGCGGGCATCAGGAACGGAATCGCTGCCGCGCATTCATCCGCAAATTCTACCTGTGCCACGCAGCGCAGCGCCTGAAAGCCATTGTCGCGCGTCAGCACCCGGTCGCCGGCGCGCAGCCATTCGACCGGCAGTTCGCCCTCATCGGTGGCCACCATCGCGCCTGCACCAAGTGCCGCGTGCTCGCAAAGCCCGGCCCCGGAAAGGCGCACCTCGGCTTGCGGCGCCTCTGGCAACGGCGGATAGCTGTGCCCGGGTTCCAATGGCTCGGTTGTCATCACCACGGAAACCGCACCGACCTCAAGCCATTCGACAAGGATGGTGCCGCCGTCGGCGCGCATCAGCCGCTGCGATGATTCAACCGAAAGCGCGCCGCGCGCCCGTTCTCGCCCGCTTGCATCTTGTAGTGTTGCGATGCCGCGCTGGTCTGGCACAGCAAGGCGCAGCGCCATACTCGCCGGATCAAACCCGGGGTCGAGCATCCACGCGCCTGTGGCCGGGTTGCGCCGCGCCGCGCCGCTAGGATAACAGATGTGCATCAGCCCCCCTTTTGCCAGCAAGACCTGCGCCCAGTATCGCGGATTGCCGCAAATGGGCAGTTAATGGGGCCGAAAAAGAACACGGGCAATTTGTCGAAAACACGCGCGGCTCTTGCCAGGGGCGGGATCGGGCGGCATAGGGGGCAGATGTACACCCCGCTCGATTTTGCCACCCAAACCGAAGCCTTCCGCCGATTTCAGGCGGCCAATCCGGCGCCCGAGGGCGAGTTGGAACATTCCGACGCATTCACTCTGCTGGTGGCGGTGGTGCTGAGTGCGCAGGCCACCGACGCGGGCGTGAACAAGGCCACCCGCGGGCTGTTTGCCCGCGCCGCTACCCCTGCCGCGATGCTTGCGCTGGGGGAAGCGGGGCTGGCCGAGGCGATCAGGACGATCGGGCTCTACAAGCAAAAGGCGCGCAACGTGATTGCGCTTTGCCAGATCTTGCTTGACCGCTACGCGGGTCAGGTGCCCGACTCTCGCGCCGCCCTGCAAGCGCTGCCCGGTGTTGGCCGCAAGACGGCGAACGTGGTCTTGAGCATCGCCTTTGGTCACCCGGCGCAGGCAGTCGATACCCATGTCTTCCGTGTCGCCAACCGCACCGGCCTCGCGCCGGGGCGCGATGTGCTGGCGGTGGAACGCGCGATCGAGGACAACGTGCCGGTGCGCTATCAGCGCCATGCGCACCACTGGCTTATTCTGCACGGTCGCTACATCTGCACCGCGCGCAAACCCCGTTGCGGTATCTGCCCGATCCGCGACCTGTGCATGTTCGAGGAGAAGACCGCGTGACCCAGTATCAGGTTGTTGGCATCGGCAACGCTATCGTCGATGTGTTGAGCCAGACCGACGACGATCTTCTCGAACATCTGGGCATCACGAAGGGCGTGATGCAGTTGATCGAGCGCGAGCGCGCCGAGGCACTGTATTCCGCGATGGAGCAGCGCACCGAGGCGCCCGGCGGATCGGTGGCCAATACGCTGGCGGGGCTGGGCAACCTTGGCCTTTCCACCGCCTTCATCGGCCGCGTGCGCGATGACGCGCTGGGGCGGTTCTACGCAAGGTCGATGGCGCTCGAGGGCACCGATTTTGTCAACGCTCCGGTTGCGGGGGGCGAACTGCCGACCTCGCGCAGCATGATCTTCGTGACCGCCGACGGCGAGCGGTCGATGAACACCTACCTAGGAATTTCCGCCGAGCTCGGCCCCGAGGATGTTGCGGAAGTGGTAGCCGGGCAAGCAAAAATTCTGTTTCTGGAGGGCTACCTGTTCGACAAGGACAAGGGCAAGGCGGCCTTTCTGAAAGCCGCGCGGGCCTGCCGCGCGGGTGGCGGGCGCGCCGGGATCGCGCTTTCCGACCCGTTCTGCGTTGACCGCCACCGCGCCGACTTTCGCCGCCTCGTGCGCGACGAGATGGATTATGTGATCGGCAACGAGCACGAATGGGAGTCGCTCTACCAATGTCCGCTTGATGCCGCGCTGGCGCAGGCGGCGGCGGAGTGCGAAATGGTGGTCTGCACCCGCTCGGGAACAGATGTGGTGCTGATCGGGCAGGGCGAACGGTTGACGGTGCCGGTGCATCGCGTGGTGCCGGTTGATGCCACCGGCGCGGGCGATCAGTTTGCGGCGGGGTTTCTTTACGGCTACGCGACGGGGCAGCGGTTGGCGGTTGCAGGGCGGATGGGCTGCCTTGCCGCAAGTGAGGTGATCAGCCATTTCGGCGCGCGCCCGGAGGCGGATTTGCGCGAGATTTTTCGCGGCCATGGCTTGATCTGAAGCCGTGAGGGGCGGGCTTGGGCCCCACCGGGGCCGCGCGCCGCCACCGCTGCCGCATGCGCTGTGGTGGCCCGTGGCGCGGGGGCCGAAAGCAGCAAGTGGATATTTGGGCTGAAGCATTGGGGGCAGCGGTGCAAGCGAACGAGGTCGAGGCGCTTTTCGGGCAGGCAGGCGGGGGCTATCGGTTTGCCCGCTGGGGGCGGCCGATTGTGCCTGTGGTGTTTGGCGTCGAGGATGCGACGCTGGCGGTGGTCAAGGGCGCAATCGAGGCGGTGGTGACGCTCGCGGACCACAAGATGGCCGAGACGGACACCGAACTTGGCGCCAATCTGTTGCTGTTTTTTCTGCGTGAATGGGACGAACTGCTGGCGGTGCCGGGGCTTTCGGGAATGCTGGGCGAGGTGCCCGCGCTGGTGGCGCGGCTGAAAGCGCGGCAGGCCAACCAGTATCGCAGCTTCCGTTTTGACCAGGCGGGCGCGATCAAGGCCTGTTTTGGCTTTGTGCGGCTTGACGCGGCGCTGGCCGAGCTGCCCGCCGAGGCGTTGGCGCTGGAGCAGGCGGTGCGCGCGATCCTGGCCTGGGGCGAGGGCGCATTTGCCGCGCGCGCGGCGCTGGCGGAGGTGCAAGGCCGCGCAGTGCTGCGGCCCGAAATAGCGGCGCTGATCCGCGCCGCCTATGACCCCGTGCTACCTGCCGTGGCAACCGATACCAGCCACGCACTGCGGCTGGCGGCGCGGATGGGGTAAGGCGAGGCATCTTGCCAATGGCACGCCTGCGCCGCACTCTCGCGCCCGACAAGGAGCCATGGCGATGACCCACCGTTTCGATCTGCGCGTCTACTACGAAGACACCGATCTTGCGGGCATCGTCTACTATGCCAACTACCTGAAGTTCATCGAGCGGGCGCGCAGCGAGTGGATTGCGGCGCTGGGGGTGGACCAGATGGCGCTGAAGCGCGCGGCGGGGGTGGTGTTTGCGGTGCGCCGGGTGGTGGCCGATTACCTGCGGCCCGCGCATTTTGGCGATGCGCTGAGCGTGGTCAGCCGTCTGACCGCGGTTTCAGGCGCGCGGTTCGAAATAGACCAGCAGGTGCTGCGCGGCGACAGTGTGCTGTTTGCCGCCGAGGTTACCGTTGTCTGCCTTGGCGCAAATGGTGCCGCGGCGCGAATTCCGGCGGAAATTCGCCGCTTGTTGGCGCAGGATCTCGCCTGAACCCGCCCCAAGGCGCCGCAATGACGCAGATGTGTTGGCTTTCCCCTTCCCCACGTGTAGTTTGGCTGCCAATCAGAGCCGCACAAACGTGGCCCAAAAGGCGAGCAGAGACAGATGGAACCCACCACCCTTGCCGCAGCGCAGGACATTGATTTTTCATTGCTGGCAATCTTTGGCCGCGCGTCATTCACCGTACAGCTGGTAATGCTGCTGCTGACGCTGGCCAGCTTCTGGTCATGGTCGATCATTATCCGCAAGTTCATCAGCTACCGCCTGGCGCGGCGCGAGGGCGGGGTGTTCGACCGTGCCTTCTGGTCGGGCGAGCCGCTAGATGAATTGTTCGACGCAATCGGACCCGCACCCTCGGGCGCGTCGCAAAAGATCTTTGCGGCCGGCATGCTCGAATGGCGGCGCAGCCATCGGCAGGATGGCGGGCTGATTGCCGGGGCGCAGGCACGGATCGACCGCAGCATGGATGTGGCGATTGCCAAGGAAAGCGAGCATCTGAACGCCGGGCTGCCGTTTTTGGCCACGGTCGGGTCAACCGCGCCCTTCGTCGGGCTGTTCGGCACCGTCTGGGGCATCAAGGTGGCGTTCGAGGGCATCGCGATTTCGCAAAACACCTCGCTGGCAGTGGTTGCCCCCGGCATTTCCGAGGCCTTGATGGCGACCGGGCTTGGCCTGCTTGCGGCGATTCCGGCGGTGATCTTTTACAACAAGCTGTCCGCCGACAGCGACCGTATCATTTCGGGGTATGAGGCCTTTGCCGATGAATTCGCCACCATCCTTTCGCGCCAACTGGATGCGGATTAGGCGATGGGCGCGGGGGTGATGAAAAAGGCGGGCGGCGGGCGGCGCAGACGGCGCGCGGCACACGGTCGCAATGCCGTGATGAGCGAGATCAACGTGACGCCGTTCGTGGATGTGATGCTGGTGCTGCTGATCATCTTCATGGTGGCGGCACCCTTGCTGACCGTGGGGGTGCCGCTGGAGCTGCCGAAAACGGCAGCGCGCGCGGTGCCCGCCGAGCAGGAAGAGCCGCTGACGATTTCGCTGACGCTTGATGGCCAGATCATGGTGATGAACACCGTGGTGCCGGATGATGAGCTGATCGGGCGGCTGCGCGCGGTGGCGGCGGAACGCGCCAGCGACAAGCTGTTCCTGCGCGCCGATGGCGCCATTCCCTACGCGCGGGTGGTGCAGGTTATGGGGGCGCTGAACAACGCGGGCTATTCCAACATCGTGCTGGTGACCGACGCGGGTGGGCCGGGCTTTGCCGGGCAGACCGCACCGGCAAACTAAGGCGGGTCAGGCAACGCATGCCGATGGACAAGGCAGACAGGATCGGCACGGGCCTTTCAGCGGCGCTCCATATCGGGGTGATCGCATGGGTGGCCTTTGGCGGTGCGCTGTTGCGGCCCCGGCATGCGCCTCCGGTGCGGATGACCGAGGTTTCGGTGATGTCTCAGGCCGAGTTCGACGCAATGCAGGCGGCGGCGCCAAGGGCAGCCGAGGCGCCCGAAAGCACCCCGGTGGCGCCGCAACCCGATGCCGCGACCCAACCGCCCACAGCAGAATCGCAGCCCCCGACCCCAAACGTGGCCGAGCCGCTGGCCCAACCGGTGCCCGAGCCACAGCCCGCGCCGCCCGAGCCGCTGCCGCAGGTTGCCGAGGTGCCCGATGCGCCGCCTGCGCCGCCCACCCCGCCGGTGGTTGAACCGTCACCGCGTCTGACCCCCGAGGTCAGCCCCACGCCAACGCCGCGCCCGGTGCCGCGCGTTGCCCCCACGCCGTCCGAGGCGCCGCCGCCCGATGCGGCAGTTGCCGATACCGCCGTGGCCGCCGTGACGCCGCAAGATACCGCCTCGGCCGAGCCGGTGCCCGAGCCGCCGGTCGAGGCCGCCGCCCCGCCCGAGGCCACCACGCAGATCGTCACCGAAGCGACGCCGACCGTCACCAGGCCGCTGACATCGGCCCCGCAAAGTTCGCCCCGCCCGCAGGCCCGCCCCAAACGCACGGCGCCCGTTGCCACAGCAACGCCCGCGACACCTGCCACCCCCCCCACAACGCCGGTTGACCCGATGGCCGCCGCATTGGCCGAAGCCATGGCAACGCCTGCTGCGACCGGCACCGGCGGGGTGGGCCGCGCGCCCACGGGCCCGCCGTTGACGGCGGGCGAAAAGGATGCGTTGGTGCTGGCGGTCAAGGCCTGCTGGAACGTCGGCGCGCTTTCCACGGATGCATTGCGCACCACGGTCACGATCGGCCTTGAAATGTCACCCGACGGCCGCCCGAATGCCGCCTCGATTCGCCGAATCTCGGCAGAAGGCGGCACCGAGGCCTCGGCTTCACAGGCATTTGATGCGGGTCGGCGCGCCATTCTACGCTGCGGGGCAAACGGCTTTCCGCTTCCACCCGAGAAATACGACCAATGGGCGAACATCGAAATCGTCTTCAACCCCGAAAAAATGAGGATGAAGTGATGCACCAACCGCGCCATAGTGGCACCAACCGACCAACCCAATTGCAAGGGATTTGCACGATGTTCCTGCGCCCGCTTCTGATCGCACTCGCGCTCTTGGTGCCAGCCGCCCCGATGGCGCAGGCGCAATCGGGGCCGTTGCGTATCGAGATTACCGAGGGGGTAATCGAGCCCTTGCCCTATGCGGTGCCGCTGTTCATCGCCGAAACGCCCGACGCGGCGCAGGCGGCGGCCGACATCACGGCGGTGGGAAACTCTGACCTTACCGGCACCGGGCTGTTTCGCGATATTCCCGCCAGTGCCCATATCGCCCGTGTGACAGGGTTCGACGCGCCAGTGGCCTTTGCCGATTGGAAAGCGATCAACGCGCAGGCTCTGGTGGTCGGAGCAGTGTCGGTGTCGAACGGACGGGTGACGGTCAAGTTCCGCCTCTATGATGTGTTTGCGGGCACCGAGATGGTGGGCCAGCAGCTGGGCGGTTCGGCGGCCAGCTGGCGGCGGATCGCGCACAAGGTGGCCGATGCCGCCTATTCGGCGATCACCGGCGAGGGCGCCTATTTCGACAGCCGCGTGGTGTTCGTGGCCGAAGCCGGCAGCAAGGCGGCACGGCAAAAGCGGCTGGCGGTGATGGATTATGATGGCGCCAATCTGCAATACCTGACCGACAGCAGTACCATTGTGCTGTCGCCGCGGTTTTCGCCCACCGGCGACCGGGTGCTCTATACCACCTTTGAAACCGGCTTTCCGCGCATCAAGCTGATCGATGTGGCAGCGGTGACAGGGCGCTTTCTGGCAGACCAGCCCGGCACCATGACCTTTTCGCCGCGCTTTTCGCCAGATGGCGCGCGGGTGGTCTATTCGCTTGAACAAGGCGGCAATACCGACCTTTGGATGATGGACATAGCCTCAGGTGCCGCTTCGCGGCTTACGAGCACGCCGGGCATTGAAACTGCGCCCTCGTTTTCGCCCGATGGCAGCCGGATCGTATTTGAATCCGACCGGTCGGGCACGCAGCAGCTTTACATCATGCCGGTGGGCGGCGGCGAGGCCACGCGGATATCTTTTGGCGACGGGCGCTATTCAACGCCGGTCTGGTCACCGCGCGGCGATTTGATTGCCTTTACCAAGCAGTCGCCCGGGCGCTTTCATATTGGTGTGATGCGCACCGATGGCAGCGAAGAGCGCCTGCTAACCGCCTCGTTCCTCGATGAGGGGCCGACATGGGCACCCAATGGCCGGGTCATCATGTTTACCCGTGAAAGCGCGGGGGCGGCGGGCGAGGCGCGGCTTTATTCGGTCGATATCTCGGGGCGCAACCTCAAACAGATACCCACCCCCGGCCCGGCTTCCGACCCGGCGTGGTCGCCGCTGCAACCATAAGTTACGCGCGGATTTCCAAGCCCGTGCCAAGCTGATAGACTGCCCGCAATCGAGCCAACAAGAAACAAAGGCGCAAACACCATGACCCTGATGACCAAATCGCTTCTGATCGTCGCTGCCCTCGGGCTGGCAGCGTGCAACAACCCTGATCGCCTCGGTGCCGGTGGTGCTGGCGCGGGCGGCGCGGGCGGCATTACATCGTCGCAGCTCGGTAACCCGTCTGATCCACGCTCGCCCGCGTATTTCATGCAAACGGTGGGCGACAAGGTGCTGTTCGCGGTCGATCAGTCTACGCTCAGCCCCGAGGCGCGCAACGTCCTTTCGGGTCAGGCGCTCTGGCTGACACAAAACCCGCAATATTCGGCAATCATCGAAGGCCATGCCGACGAACAGGGCACCCGCGAATACAACCTTGCCCTTGGTGCGCGGCGTGCCAATGCGGTGCAAGAGTTCCTGATTTCGCAAGGGGTTGCGCCAAACCGCCTGCGCACGGTTTCTTACGGCAAGGAACGCCCGCTGGCGGTGTGCTCGGTCGAATCGTGCTATGCGCAGAACCGCCGCGCGCTGACCGTGGTTTCGCTTGGCGCGGGTGTGTAAGGCGATGAAGATGCGGCCTTGGGGGGTGCTTGCAGTCTGTGTCGCGCTGGCCTCGCCGGCCCTGGCGCAAACCAGCAGCCAGCCACTGGCGGCCATCCGCGCCGAACTCGCGGCGCTTGCCACCGAGCTTGACACCCTTCGCGCCGAATTGATCGGTGGCGGCGGCGCCGGGCTGGTGGCGGCTGGGGGTGTCAGCGCGCTTGAGCGGATGGACGCTATCGAGGCCGCGCTGGTGCGCCTGACCGCGCAAAGCGAGGCGCTGGAAAACCGTATCAACCGCGTCGTGGCAGATGGCACCAATCGGCTTGGCGATCTGGAGTTCCGGCTCTGCGAACAGGAACCTGGGTGCGATATTTCCAAGGTCGGCGCTACGCCATTGCTTGGTGGCGGCGCAACTGCGCAGAGCGGTGGCGCTACGCCCGGAACCGCAGTGATCGGCGCGACCCCCGAGCTTGCGATGAGCGAGCAGGCCGACTTTGACCGTGCCAAAGCGGCGCTCGACGCGGGCGAATTCGCGCGTTCGGCCACTATGTTTGCGGTGTTTACCCAGACCTACACGGGTGGACCGCTGACCGCCGATGCACATTTCTATCGCGGTCAGGCCTTGCAGAGCGCGGGCGATGTGGCGGGGGCGGCGCGGGCGTGGCTAGAAGGTTTCGCCGGGGCACCCGATGGTCCGCGCGCGCCCGAAAGCCTGCTGATGCTCGGCCGTGCGCTGGCCGACCTGCAACAGGTGCCCGAGGCCTGCGCGATGCTGACCGAGGTGGGGCTACGCTTTCCCGGCGCAGCGGCTGCCTCGGAAGCGAGCGCGATGATGCGCACGCTGAACTGCCAGTGACCCACGCGCCCGCGCAGCCGCTTGCGGCGCGCCTTGCCGCCGCCTTGCCGCCCGGTCGCTTTACGCGGCTGGGCGTTGCGGTTTCAGGCGGCGGCGACAGTGTGGCGCTGATGCATCTGTTTGCCGCATACCACGCCGAGGGCGGGCCCGAGCCGGTGATCGTGTCGCTGGATCACGGCCTGCGCCCCGAGGCGGCGGCCGAGGTGGCCGGGGTGGCGCGCGCGGCTGCGGCGCTTGGGCTGGCCCATACCGCGCTGGTCTGGCGGGGCTGGGATGGGCGCGGCAATCTGATGCAGGCGGCGCGGCAGGCGCGATATCGGCTGATCGGCGATTGGGCGCGGGGCGCTGGGCTGCCCGCCGTGGCTCTGGGCCACACCGCCGATGATCAGGCGGAGACCTTTCTGATGCGCCTTGCGCGCGGCGCCGGCGTGGACGGGCTTTCCGCGATGGCATTTGAGCGGTTCGCCGATGGCATGCTCTGGCTGCGCCCGCTTCTGGGCGTCACGCGGGCAGAGCTGCGCACCTGGCTTGCCGCGCACGGCATCGGCTGGGTCGACGACCCGAGTAATGTGGATGCGACCTATGCGCGCATCCGGGCGCGGGGCGCGCTCATGGCGCTTGCGCCACTCGGCATCACCGCCGAAGGCGTGGCCGAGGTAACAGCCCACCTGCGCGAGGTGCGGGCGGCGTTGGTGGTGCAAACCCATGCCGCCGCGGTGGCGCTGACACATGTCGAGGCCGGCGATGTGGTGATTGACCGCAGCGGGCTTGCCGCGCTCCCCGCCGAAATCCGCCGCCGCCTGCTCGCGCATGCGCTGCGCTGGATCGCGGGCGCCGAGCACGGGCCGCGCGGCCCGGCGCTGGCCGAAGCCGCAAATGCGGCGTGCGCGGGCGTTCCAGCCACGTTACATGGTTGCCTTTGCCTGCCTGAGGGCCAATCGCTCAGGCTTTGCCGCGAGGCGGCAGCCACCGCTGCGGCGGTTCTGCCCGGCGCGCTTTGGGACAGGCGCTGGCGCGTGATTGGCCCGGCTCTGCCCGGCGCCAAGGTGCACGCGCTTGGCGAGG
The DNA here is from genome assembly GCA_002842855.1 of Alphaproteobacteria bacterium HGW-Alphaproteobacteria-4. Taxonomy (GTDB): domain Bacteria; phylum Pseudomonadota; class Alphaproteobacteria; order Rhodobacterales; family Rhodobacteraceae; genus UBA6213. The sequence continues at coordinate 34,357 of PHEE01000009.1, forward strand.
CGGGGCTGCGCCATTGCCCGGACTGGCGCCAAAGCGGACGCCCCCGCGCGGCCCTTGCCGCCGATCCGGCGGTTTGGCGGGGTGCTGAATTGCTGGCGGCGCCGCTTGCCGGAATGGGCAATGGCTGGCAGGCAGAACCGGCACGCGACGGCGCTGATTTCCTGACTTCGCTTTTCGTGCATTGAACCTTCTGGCCGAATGCCTATTTTCACCTGCAACGGCTGTGCGCCACGGGTGCGCGCCAATTTCATGGGAGGATACCCAGTGGGTAACGCGCGCAACATCGCCTTCTGGGTCGTGCTGTTTTTGTTGATCCTGGCTTTGTTCAACCTTTTCAGTGGCGGCCAGGGCACGCTGAACGCACGCGCGGTCAGCTATTCCGACTTCCTCACCCGCGTGCAGACGGGCGAGGTGGCCAGCGTCGTGCTTGACGGCGAGCAGGTGGTGTTCCGCGGCAGGGACGGTGTGCAATATACCACCGTCAAGCCCGAAGCCGACCAGATCACCGAAACGCTGATCGCCAATAACGTTGAAGTGAAGGTCGAGGCGCAACAGCAGTCGGGCTTCATGTCGATCCTTGGCGTGTGGCTGCCCTTCCTGGTGCTGATCGGCATCTGGGTGTTCTTCATGAACCGGATGCAGGGCGGCGGCAAAGGCGGGGCGATGGGGTTTGGCAAATCCAAAGCCAAGCTTTTGACCGAAAAGAATGGCCGCGTGACGTTTGACGATGTCGCCGGCATCGACGAGGCCAAGGAAGAGCTTGAGGAGATTGTCGAGTTTCTGCGCAACCCGCAGAAGTTCAGCCGCCTTGGCGGCAAGATTCCGAAAGGCGCGCTGCTGGTTGGCCCGCCCGGCACCGGCAAGACCTTGCTCGCGCGCGCCATTGCGGGCGAGGCGGGGGTGCCGTTCTTCACCATTTCGGGGTCGGATTTTGTGGAAATGTTCGTCGGCGTCGGCGCATCCCGCGTGCGCGACATGTTCGAGCAGGCCAAGAAGAACGCGCCCTGCATCGTGTTCATTGACGAAATCGACGCGGTCGGTCGTTCGCGCGGCATCGGCATTGGCGGTGGCAATGACGAACGCGAACAGACGCTGAACCAGCTTCTGGTCGAAATGGACGGGTTCGAGGCCAACGAAGGCGTGATCATTGTCGCCGCGACCAACCGCAAGGACGTGCTCGACCCGGCGCTCTTGCGCCCCGGCCGCTTTGACCGCCAGATCCATGTGCCCAACCCCGACATCAAGGGCCGCGAAAAGATCTTGCAGGTGCATGCCCGCAAGACCCCGCTTGGCCCCGATGTGGAATTGCGCCTGATCGCGCGCGGCACCCCCGGCTTTTCGGGCGCTGATCTGGCCAACCTTGTCAACGAGGCGGCGCTGATGGCGGCGCGGATCGGGCGGCGGTTCGTGACGATGGAAGACTTCGAGCAGGCGAAAGACAAAGTGATGCTGGGGGTCGAGCGTCGAAGCATGGTGCTGACACCCGAGCAGAAGGAAAAGACCGCCTACCACGAGGCTGGCCACGCCATTGTCGGCATGGCGATGCCGAAATGCGACCCGGTCTACAAAGCCACCATCATTCCTCGCGGCGGCGCGCTTGGCATGGTCGTAAGCCTGCCCGAGATGGACCGCCTGAACATGCACAAGGACGAGGCCAAACAGCGCATCGCCATGACGATGGCGGGCAAAGCCGCCGAGATCATCAAATACGGCGAAGAAGGCGTCTCGAACGGCCCGGCGGGCGACATCCAGCAGGCGTCGGCGCTTGCCCGCGCCATGGTCATGCGCTGGGGCATGTCCGACAAGGTCGGCAGCGTCGATTACGCCGAGGCGCATGAAGGTTATACCGGCTCGACCGGCGGCTTTTCGGTTTCGGCCTCGACCAAGGAATTGATCGAACAGGAAGTGAAAGAGTTGATCGACGAGGGCTACGCGCTGGCGCAAAAGACCTTGCTGGAGAAATCGGAAGAGTTTGAACGGCTTGCCAAGGGTCTGCTGGAATATGAAACCCTGACCGGTGAAGAAATCTTCCGGATCACCCGCGGCGAATCGCTGGGCGATGATGACGCGAGCGCGCAGCCCCCCGCAGGCAATGTGCCCTCGGTCACTGCGATCCCGCGCACCAAACCCAAAGTGCCCAAAGGTGGCGGCGCCGCACCCGAACCGAGCGCCTGACGCGAGCAGGTGTGCCAGCGCTTCCGGGGGCTGGACAGGCGGCGCACACACCGCTACGGGGGCTGTGTCAGCGGGGCTACCTGCCTTGAGCAGGTCGCCCGCAGGCCCGAGCAACGACGGGGGAGGGCGCGATGATCAGCACCTACATTGTGCGCAATGGCCTTTTGGTTGCCTATGATGGCCCGCCCGGCGCCGCGCATGTCGGCGAAGAGGTGGTCTGGCACGACATGCAGGCCCCCACGATTGAAGAAGAACATCAGCTTGAAACCTTGCTCGGGGTCGACATTCCGACCCGCGAGGAAATGGAAGAAATCGAGCTTTCGTCGCGGCTCTATGTCGAGAACGGCGCGATGTTCATGACCGCAAGCGTGGTTGCGAACGCGCAATCCGAAGAGCCGCAACTGGCGCCGGTGACCTTCATCCTTTCGGGCAACCGCTTGGTGACGGTGCGCTATCACGCGCCGCGCTCATTCGCGACCTTCCGGCAGCGTGCCGCGAAATCCGACCTTGGCATCCGCTCGGGAACGACGCTGCTGATCGCGCTGTTTGAAACCGTCACCGACCGTCTCGCCGACATTTTGGAGGCCGCAGCGCGGCGGCACGAGGAAATATCGCGCGACGTGTTCGTGGCCGGCGCGCGCAGCCCCGAACAGCGCAACCAGCTTTCGCAGGTGTTGGAGCGAATCGGCCAGGCCGAAGACATGAACGCCAAGATCAAGGAAAGCATCGCCACACTAGACCGCCTGATCGGGTTTTTCTCGCTGGCGCCCGATACCAAGAAAGGCGCGGTCGAGCGTCGTGGCCGGATCAAGACACTTGGGCGCGATTTGCGCTCGCTGGCTGATTACGCCAATGCGCAAACGCAAAAGGTTACCTTTCTGCTCGACGCGACACTCGGCATGATCAACATCGAACAAAACGGTATCATCAAGATTTTCTCGGTGGCCGCCGTGGTGTTTCTGCCGCCCACGCTGATCGCCTCGATCTATGGCATGAACTTTCATGTGCTGCCCGAGCTTGGCTTTACCTATGGTTACCCGATGGCGCTGGCGATGATGGTGGCATCGGCCGTGGCCCCCTACCTCTATTTCAAGCGCAAAGGCTGGCTGTGAGCGATTGGTGCCCGGCCGCCTATGCCCGCTTTCGCGGGCTGCGCCTGCGCCCTGCGCTTGATCTGTTGGCACAGGTCGGTGCACTGCCCAAGGGAGATGTAATCGACCTTGGCTGCGGCAATGGCGCGGTCGGCCCGGCGCTGGCCGTGCGCTTTGGCGACCATAAGATCATCGGTATCGACAACTCGCCCGCGATGCTGGCCGACGCGGCGGCAAGCGGCGCCTACAAGCGCTGCGAGGCCGCCGACATCGCAATCTGGCACCCTGCCAAACCGCCGGCACTCATATTTTCCAACGCCGCGCTGCACTGGCTGCCCGACCATGCCACCTTGCTGCCGCGCCTTGCAGACCTGCTGGCGCCCGGTGGGGTGCTGGCGGTGCAGATGCCGCGCCAGCACGATGCGCCAAGCCACCGCATCCTGCGGGCCCTTGCCGACGACATGTTCCCAGACGGCTTCGATCATTCGGCGTGGCAGCCGCCGGTGCTTGGCGCGGCAGAGTATGCGCGCGCGCTTGCCCCTCTGGGACAGGCCGATGTCTGGGAAACCGATTACATCCAGCGCCTTGCGCCTGATCCGGGCGCCCACCCGGTGCGTCGCTTTACCGAATCGACTGCGATGCGCCCGATTGCGGAAAGGCTTGCTCCGGCAGCGCTGGCCGCGTTCATCGCCCGGTATGAGGCCGCGCTGGCCGCCGCATACCCGCCCGAGGCCGATGGCGCGGTGCTGTTCCCGTTCCGGCGCCTGTTTTTTGTTTTGCAGCGCTAGGCCGGTTCTGGTCTTGCGGCGTATACTTGCGCTTTCATGTCGCAAACACGCTTTCTTGCGCCCGCCTAGCGGCTAGTCTGCGCCAAATCCCGATGCCTCTGGAGGGCCCGCCCCGTGACCGTCAAAACCGATATCGAAATTGCCCGCGCCGCAAAAAAGCTGCCGATCGCCCAGATCGGGGCGAAGCTGGGCATTCCGATGGAATCGCTTATTCCTTACGGCCACGATAAGGCCAAGGTGGACCGTGATTTCATCGCCGGGCTGGATGGGCGCGCGCAGGGCAAGCTGATCCTTGTCACCGCAATCAACCCCACACCCGCAGGCGAGGGCAAGACCACCACCACCGTCGGCCTTGGCGATGCGCTGGCGCGGATCGGCAAGAAATCGGCAATCTGCATCCGAGAGGCAAGCCTTGGCCCGAACTTCGGCATGAAGGGCGGCGCAGCGGGCGGCGGCTACGCGCAGATCGTGCCGATGGAAGAAATGAACCTGCATTTCACCGGCGATTTTCACGCCATCACCAGTGCGCACAACCTGCTGAGCGCGATGATCGACAACCACATCTACTGGGGCAACAGCCTTGAGATTGACGAGCGCCGCATTGTCTGGCGCCGGGTGATGGACATGAACGACCGTGCGCTGCGCGACATGGTGGTGGGCCTGGGGGGCGTTTCCAACGGCTTTGCGCGGCAAACCGGGTTCGACATCACCGTGGCCTCGGAAGTGATGGCAATTCTGTGCCTGTCGAAAGACCTCGAAGACCTGCAAGACCGCCTTGGCCGTATCGTGGTGGCCTATCGGCGCGACAAGACCCCGGTCTATTGCCGCGACCTCAAGGCCGATGGCGCGATGACGGTGCTCTTGAAAGACGCGATGCAGCCAAACCTTGTGCAGACGCTCGAAAACACCCCGGCCTTTGTGCATGGCGGTCCGTTTGCCAACATCGCGCATGGCTGCAATTCGGTCATCGCCACCGAAACGGCGCTGAAGCTGGCAGAGTATGTGGTGACCGAGGCCGGGTTTGGCGCCGACCTTGGCGCCGAGAAGTTCTTTGACATCAAATGCCGCAAGGCGGGGCTGAAGCCTGCCGCGGCGGTGATCGTGGCCACGGTGCGGGCGATGAAGATGAATGGCGGCGTTGCCAAGGCCGACCTTGGAGCCGAAAACGTCGCCGCCGTGGTCAAAGGCTGCCCCAACCTTGGCCGCCACATCGCCAACGTAAAAGGCTTTGGCGTGCCGGTGGTGGTGGCGATCAACCATTTCACCTCGGATACCGAAGCCGAGATTGCCGCAGTAAAAGACTATGTCGCCAAACAGGGTGCCGAGGCGGTGCTGTGCCAGCACTGGGCAAGGGGCGGCGCGGGCGCCGAGGACCTTGCGCGCAAGGTGGTGGCGCTGGCCGAATCGGGCGCGGGGTCGTTCGCCCCGCTTTACCCCGACGAGATGGGCCTGTTCGACAAGATCGACACCATCGCGCGGCGCATCTATCACGCAGGCGAGGTGATCGCCGACAAGGCGGTGCGCGATCAGCTGCGCGCGTGGGAAGCGGCGGGATACGGCCATTTCCCGGTCTGCATGGCGAAGACGCAATACAGCTTTTCCACCGACCCCAACCTGCGCGGCGCCCCCAGCGGCCACACCCTGCCAATCCGCGAGGTGCGGCTGTCTGCCGGGGCTGGCTTCATTGTGGTGATCTGCGGCGAGATCATGACGATGCCGGGCCTACCCAAAGTGCCCTCGGCCGAAACCATCGGGCTGAATGCTGACGGGCTGGTGGTGGGCTTGTTCTGAGGCCGGGCTTGAGGTGGCGCGAAAAACCGGGCATTAGCCCTGCATCCGCCGCCTTTGGAGCCAGCGCATGAAACCCCCTGCCCAGATCGCCAGCATGGCCGAGTTGCGCGCCGAGATCGACGCGCTCGACGCCCGACTGGTGGCGAGTTTGGCCAGCCGCGCCCGGCTGATCGACCGTGCGGCGGAACTCAAGTCCGCCGAGGGTATGCCTGCGCTGGTGCCCGCGCGGGTGGCCGAGGTTCTGGCGCATGTGCGTGCGCAGGCGCTGGCGCGGGGGCTTGATCCGTTGTTGGCCGAGGCGCTCTGGCGGCAGATCATCGACTGGTCGATTGACCGCGAAGAAGCGGTTTTGGGAAAGGGAGAGGGCGCATGACTGCCACCATCATTGACGGCAAGGCCTTTGCGGCAAAGGTGCGCGGCAAGGTGGCCGAGCATGTGGCGCGGCTCAAATCCGATTACGGTATTGCGCCGGGGCTGGCCGTGGTGCTGGTCGGGGCCGACCCCGCCTCCGAAGTTTATGTCCGCAACAAGGGCATCGCCACCCGCGAAACCGGAATGCAGAGTTTTGAGCACAAGCTGCCCGCCGATGTCTCTGCCGCCGCGCTATACGCGCTGATCGACCGGCTGAACGCCGACCCCACCGTGCACGGCATTCTGGTGCAGTTTCCGGTGCCGGCGCATCTGAGTGAGGCCGAGATTGTGGCGCGGATCGACCCGGCCAAGGATGTGGACGGGTTGCATGTGCTCAACGCCGGGCTACTGGCCACCGGCGGGCGGGCAATGGTTTCCTGCACGCCCCTGGGCTGCCTGATGCTGCTGCGCGACCAGTTGGGAAGCCTTGCGGGGATGAACGCGGTGGTGGTGGGGCGCTCGAACCTTGTCGGCAAGCCGATGGCGCAACTGCTCTTGCGCGACAGTTGCACCGTGACCATTGCACATTCGCGCACCCGCGACCTTGCCGCGGTGTGCCGGGGCGCCGACATTCTGGTGGCGGCAGTAGGGCGGCCACGGATGATTACCGGCGATTTCATCAAACCCGGCGCCACGGTCATTGACGTGGGCATCAATCGCATCGCGCAGGACGGCAAGACCCGGCTTATCGGCGATGTCGATTTTGCTTCGGCGGTGGCGGTGGCGGGGGCGATTACGCCGGTGCCGGGCGGTGTGGGGCCCATGACCATTGCCTGCCTCTTGGCAAATACGGTGACGGCGGCGTGCCGCGCGAACGGGCTGGCGGAACCCGAGGGACTGACCGCCTGAGCGGCGGCATGAAGTCATCTATGCCGGATCAACCGGCACCATCGTGCCTTGCAGCACCGCGATCAGGCGGCGCGCGCCGTCCGCCGCCTCGGCCTCGACCTCGGCGGTAACCACCACCAGCCGCCGCCCCGCCTTGACCACCCGCCCGCTGGCGATCAGCCGCACCCCAACTGCGGGGGCCAGAAGGTTGATCTTCATCTCGGCGGTCATCACCTCGCGCCCCGGCTCCATCAGCGTCAGCGCGGCGTAGCCTGCGGCGGTGTCGCCCAGGGCGAAGGTCACGCCCGCGTGCCCCGCGCCGTGCTGCTGCCCCATCTCGGGCAACAGCGGCGCGGTAATCTCGCAGCGCCCATCGGCCAGCGCGGTGATCTCGGCCCCGATCGTGCGCATCATCGTCTGGGTTGCGAAACTCGCGCCGATCCGGGTCTGTGCGGGGTGCATCATGGCGGTTTCCTCGGCTCTGCGCCGATCAAAGCGCGCAAGCGCTGCACTGGCAAGACCCATTGCGCGCTGCCCGCAAAACAGCTAGCAGAAACAAGAGAGTTTCATTCGAGCGAGAGGTTGATGACCTCTTTTTTTCGCCAGTGGTTGGCCAATTTTCTGGCCAGGTCGGTCCTATACGCCTGGGCCGTGATGTCGGCTTTTGCAGTTGCAGCCGGGCCGTTTGGCACGTTCCACGTATTTTCGCTGATGCAACGGCTGGTGTTCTGGCCAACCACCTTTGCCGCCGCGCTGATAATTGCAGCGGGTCTGCGGGCGTTTTTCGAAAGCACCTTGGGCATCAAGATGTTTCTTGTTTACGCGCCCCTGACTGCCGCGGCGATGGCCTTGGTGTTGACGCCGCCACTGTGGGTGGTGACGCAGCGGTTTGCGGGGCCAAGGGCCGCCGAATTGCACGGCTACTGGGCGATGGCACTTTTCGTGTTCGCCGCCTCGATCAGCATCTCGGCCATTCGCCACGCAGTGCGTGGTCACGCCGCACCGGCGTTGCAACCTGCCTTTGCCGGTCCGACGCCGCGCATTTTTGCGCGTTTGCCCGAACATCTGCGCGCGCCGCTTTTGCGGCTCACGGTGCGCGATCACTATGTCGAGGTTGCGACCGAGGCCGGAACCCACTCCCTGCTGTTGCGACTGGCCGACGCGATAGCGGAAGCCGAGGGTGTTGCGGGCGCAAGGGTGCATCGGTCGCACTGGGTGGCCGTGGCTGCGGTCGTGGGTGCCGAAGCAACGGCGGGCAAGCTCGAACTTTGCCTGACCGATGGCAGCCGGGTGCCGGTGTCCAAGACCTACCGCTCGGCGGCGCAGGCGTTGCTTGGCGCGCAGTTTGCCGCTGCCACCGACCGCTGAAGGCCGAAGTTCAGTCGGGCAACGGTATTGCCAGCGCCCGTCTGCCCGTCAATACGGCCAGCGCGCCCGGTCGCATCAGCGCCATCAGCGCGGGGTCGGTGCAAATCAGGCCACCGGTAAAGGCACCGAAGGCAGGCAGAATTGCCCTTGCCCTGTCGATCAGAAAGCAGGGGCGCGAAGCCCCCCCCAGCCGCGCCTTGGGGTGGTAGTGCCCCGAAACCTCGCCCGCCGTCGCGCCCGCTTCGGCGACATGGCAAAACCACAGCGGCCCCCGCGCCAAAGCCGAAATGTGCGTGCCCCCCAGTGCTACCGGGCCGGGGTCGTGGTTGCCCTCGACCCATACCCACGCGCGCCCGGCCATCAGACGCGCCAGCCACAGCGCCTCGACCTCGGGCAACTCAGCCGCCTCCAGATCGTCGAAGCTGTCGCCAAGGCAGATCACCTCGGCGGGGTCGAGTGCTGCAATCTCGCTGTCAAGCCGCGCCAGGGTGGCTTGTGTGTCATAGGGCGGCAACAGCGCGCCGCCACGCCGAGCCAGCCGTTCGGCCTTGCCGAAATGCAGATCCGAAACCACCAGCAGCCGCCGCGCCCCCCACCAGAGCGCGCCCGACGCCCGCGCCACCAGCGCAGCCCCTGCCAGATCAAACGCGTGCCCGTTCATGGCCGCTTCCTGTTTGCCGTGCCATCCATCTACCGCAACCCCGCCGCTGCCATCAAACGAGCCGCCTCGGATGCCATCAACCGCTCGCGCCCCTCGCCCTGCACCGCGACCTTGCCCACCTCCAGCAGCAAGGGTGCGGCAAGCGGCGGAACCTGATCGAGCCTGCGCAGATCGACCCGGCCGCCAAACCGCGCCAGCATCGCCTTAACCCTTTCGGCGTCAACCATGCCGCGCAACGCCGCGTCGCGGGTAATTCGCAGCAGCAGGTGGCCGGGGTCGTGGCGGGCCAGTGTGTCATAGAGAATGTCCGACGAAAACGTGGTCTGCCGCCCGCTCTTGCGTTTGCCCGGAAGGTTGCGCTGGATCAGCCCCGCGACCGTCGCCACCGGCCGAAACGCGCGCTTCATCACCGAGGTTTGCTCGAACCACTCGATCAGCCCTTCATGCAGCGCGGCGGGGCGCAGCAGCCCTGGGGCTTCGTGCAGGGGTTCCAACCCCCAGACCAGCACCGCGCAATCTGACGCGACAAACCCGAGCGGCGCCAGCCCGGCGGCCTCCATCCGCCGGGTCAGCACCATCCCCAGGGTCTGCATCGCATTGCGCCCGGCAAAGCCCCAGAAACAGGCGTATTCCAGCCCCTCGTGCGGAAAGCTTTCCACCAGCATCGCCTCGGGCCCGGGCAGCGCCGAAACATCAGCCTGCAAGGCCAGCCAGTCGCGCGTGTGGGCGGGCAGGCGCGGGTCGGGGGTGCCGATCTGCGCCAGCACCCGCGCCGAAAGAGCGGTCGAGGTGGAAAACTTCGACCCCGAAAACACCGCGATCTTCGGCCTTCGAGCAGCGGATCGGCTGACCTCTACCGTCAACTCGTTCAGCCCTTCGAACCGCACCACCTGCCCGCCGATCAGAAAGCTGTCGCCGGGCGAAAGCGTGGCGGCAAAGGCCTCTTCGATCTCGCCCAAGGGGGCACCGCCGCGCTGCATCCGCACCTTCATGGTTTCCGTTTCGACGATGGTGCCGATATTCATGCGCAGATCGCGCGCCGTGCGTGGGTCGCGCAAGGACCATAGCCCCTCGCGCAGCATCAGCCGCCGCCAGCGGTCATAGGCGCGCAGGGCGTAGCCGCCGGTGGCGCAGAAATCGAGGCAGGCGTCAAAATCGGTGCGGCTGAGCGCGGCGTATGGCCCGGCGCGGCGCGTTTCGGCGAATGTCGCCTCGGCATCGAACGGCCCGGCGCAGGCGGTCAGCGCAAGGTGTTGGCAAAGCACGTCGAGCGCGCCGGGCGGGCGCGGCTCGCCATCAAGCTCGTGCGCGCGCACCGCTTCCAGCGCCGCCCAGCATTCGATCACCTCAAAGCGGTTGGCGGGCACGAGGAACGCCTTTGAAGGTGCCCCGGCGCGGTGGTTGGCGCGCCCGATCCGCTGCACCAGCCGTTTCACGTTTTTCGGCGCGCCGACTTGAATCACCAGATCGACCGCGCCCCAATCCAGCCCCAGATCGAGGCTGCCGGTGGCCACCACGGCGCGCAAGCTGCCCGCCGCCATTGCCGCCTCGGTGCGCTCGCGCACCTCGCGCGCAAGGCTGCCGTGGTGAATGCCTATGGCGAGGTTGTCGGCGTTTGCCAGCCAGAGGTCGTGAAAGAACAGCTCGGCTTGGGCGCGGGTGTTGTGAAAGATGATGGTGGTGCGATGCGCCGCGACCTGTTCCAGAATCTCTGGAATCGCATAGCGCCCGCCGCCCCCGGCCCAAGGTGGCGGCTGGGTGGCGAGCATCGAAATGTCGGGGTCGGGCCCGGGTTCTGCGGTCAAGATCGCGCAACCCTCGGGCGCCAGAAACCGCGCCAGCGCGGCGGGGTCTTCAACCGTGGCGCTCAGGCCCACCCGGCGCAGACCGGGGGCGAGGCTTTGCAGCCGCGCGAGGCCGAGGCTAAGTTGATCGCCGCGCTTGCTTTCGGCCAGCGCGTGGATCTCGTCGATCACCACCCTGTGCAGCCCGCCAAAGATGCGCGGCGCGTCGGGGTAGCTGAGCAGCAGCGCAAGGCTTTCCGGCGTGGTCAGCAAGATCTGCGGCGGTGCCGCGCGCTGGTTGCGCCGCGCGTGCTGCGAGGTATCGCCGGTGCGGTCTTCGATGCGGATGTCCAGCCCGATTTCGGCCACCGGCTGCGTGAGGTTGCGCCGGATATCGACGGCAAGGGCTTTCAGCGGCGAGATATAAAGCGTGTGCAGGCCGGGGCCGGGGTTTTCGGCCAGCTCGGCCAGGGTGGGCAGAAACCCCGCCAGGGTCTTGCCGCCGCCGGTGGGGGCAATCAGCAGCGTGGCAGGCGCATCGGCGGCCGCCAGCATCGCCCGCTGGTGCGGGCGCAGGTGCCAGCCTTTGGAGGCAAGCCAGTGGGCAATGGGGGCGGGCAGCGGCTGCATGCGGGCAGTCTAGGCGATGCGGTGGGCCGGGGGGAAGGGCACCGGCGCGGCAGATTGCGCAGCTTCCGGGTCGCAGGCGCGCGGTTGCGGAGGCAGGGTTGGGCGCGCCACGCCAAGGGAGACCACCATGCCAACGCCGCTTTTCACCGCCTTGCCGACCGCCACCGTCCGCGCCTTTCAGGCGGGTGGCCCCGATGCCAACGGCCAGCCACCCGAGCGGGTGCTGGCCGAAGGCGCGGGCAACCCCTGCCGCCACTGCCTGCAAATGATCGAACCCGGCGCGCCGATGCTGATACTGGCGCACCGCCCGTTTCCCGCGCCGCAGCCCTATGCCGAGGTCGGCCCGATCTTTCTGCACGCCGAGCGCTGCGCGGCCGCCGCCCCCAGCCCCGATCTGCCCGCAATCCTCGCCTCGCCCGAATACATCGTGCGCGGCTATGGGGCGGATCACCGCATCGTCTATGGCACCGGCGGGGTGGTGGCGCGGGCGGGCATTGCGGCGCGGGCGGGCGAGCTGCTCGCCGACCCCGGCATTGCCTATGTGCATGTGCGATCCGCCCGCAACAATTGCTACCAGTGCCGGGTCGAGCGGGGGTAGGCCTCAGTCGCAGCGGGTGTAGCTGGAAGCAAGGCACTCCCGCGCCCGCCGCTGCGCTTCCGAGATGTCGGCGGGGGTCATGGCGGCGGCAATGGCATCGCGCGCAGCCGGGGCACGGTCGTTGCCGTTGGCCGCGGCGAGGTTGGCCCACATGTGGGCGGTGATGAAGTCCTGCGGCACGCCTTGGCCTTTGGCATACTTCACCCCAAGGTTGTTTTGCGCCCCGGCGTTGCCCTGTTCCGCTGCGAGGCGGTAGAGGCGCGCGGCCTCGGCATGGTCCTGGGGCACGCCTTGGCCATTGGCATACATCACCGCGAGGTTGTTTTGCGCCCCGGCGTTGCCCTGCTCCGCCGCGAGGCGGTAAAGGCGCGCGGCCTCGGCATGGTCCTGCGGCACGCCTTGGCCATTGTCATACATCCGCCCGAGATTGAATTGCGCCGCAGCGATGCCCTGCTCCGCCGCGAGGCGGTAGAGGCGCACAGCCTCGGCATAGTCCTGCGGCAAGCCTTGGCCATTGTCATACATAAACCCGAGGTTGACTTGCGCCCCGGCGTCGCCCTGCTCGGCCGCGAGGCGGTAAAGGCGCGCGGCCTCGGCATGGTCCTGCGGCACGCCTTGGCCTATTCGATACATGTTGCCGAGGTTGAATTGCGCGTTGGCGTGCCCCTGTTCCGCCGCGAGGCGGTAGAGGCGCGCGGCCTCGGCATAGTCCTGGGGCACGCCTTGGCCATTGGCATACATCACCCCGAGATTGTATTGCGCCCCGGCGTTGCCCTGCTCCGCCGCGAGGCGGTAGAGGCGCGCGGCCTCGGCATGGTCTTGCGCCACGCCTTGACCATTGGCATACATCACCCCGAGGTTGTATTGCGCCTTGGCATCCCCCGCGTCTGCCAACGGCTTCAGTTCTGCAAGTGCCGTCGCGTAATCGCCAGCCAAAGCAGCCGCCAGCCCCGCCGCGAAATCCGCCCTTGCCGCCCCCGCCGTCAGCGCCAGCCCCGCCACGACCGCCCAAACCCAAGACCTGCGCATGCTGCCCCCCGCGTTACAACCGGGCGCAATGCTACCCGCAGCGCCCGCAATCGCCAACCGCAGCGGTGCCGCAGCTAGTCGCAGGTGGTGTAGCCAGAGCCGATGCAGGGCATGATGCGGCGGCGGGCGGTGTCGATGTCGGGCTGGGGCAGGGTGGCCTCAAGCCGGGCGCGCAGGTCGGCGGCGGCGGCATCGCCCCGGGCGGCGGCAATGGTGGCCCACAGGAGCGTGGTGATCGGGTCGGGCGGGGTGCCATTCTGGTAGATGTCGATCAGCGCGTGCAGGGCGCCGACATGGCCCTGCGCGGCGGCAGCGCGATAGTGGCGGCGCGCCTCGGCGGGGTCTGCCGCAACGCCGCTGCCGCGCGCATACATGCGACCGAGCGCGTGGTGGGCATCGGGAATGTTCTGCTCGGCGGCGAGGGTAAAAAGCCGCAGCGCCTCGGCATCATCCTGCGCAACGCCGGTGCCGCTTTCGTAAAGGGCGCCAAGGTGGAACCGTGCCGCCGCGTCGCCCTGATCGGCGGCAAGCCGCAGCCAGTGCAGCGCCTCGGGAAAATCGGCAGCACCTGCAAGCCCGGTGGCAAGGATCACCCCGAGATTCGACTGGGCGCGCACATCGCCCTGATCGGCGGCGAGGCGATACCAGCTGGCGGCTGCCGCATAATCAGGCGCCGCGCCCTCACCTGTTTCGGCCATCAGACCAAGGTTGAATTGCGCCCGGGCATCGCCCTGCGTGGCAACCGGGGTCCATTCGGCAATGGCGGTGGTAAAATCGTTGCGCATGTAGGCCGCCAGCCCGCTGCGATAGTCTGCGACCGCGCTCTGCGCGATCAGCGAAAACGCCAGCGCCAAAACCCAAGACCTGCCTGCCATGCCGTTGCCCCTATGTGACCGGCGCGACCTTAGCGGATTGGCGCGCCGGGCGCGAGGGTGTGCCTGTTCAGTTGCACTGGGCATAGCCCGAGTCGCGGCAGGCCCGTGCCCGCCGCTGCGCTGCGTCGCGGTCGGCTGCGGGCAGGGTGGCGGCTATCTCGTCGCGCAGGGCCGGGGCAGAGGGCTCGCCGTTTTCGGCGGCTATCGTCGCCCACATCAGCGCCGCAACCATATTGCGCGGCACCACCCGGCCAAGCTGGTAGAGGCTTGCAAGGTTGCGCTGCGCAAGGACATGGCCCTGCATCGCCGCAAGCCGGTAAAGCCGCTCGGCCTCGATATGGTCGATCGGCACACCGCGCCCGTGCTCGTAGGCAACTGCGAGGTTGTTTTGCGCGGCGGCGTGGCCCTGTGCGGCGGCGAGGCGATACAGGTGCAGCGCCTCGGCCTGATCTTCGGGCACCCCCTGACCGTTCGCATGCATGACGCCAAGCGCGTATTGCGCCCCGGCGTCGCCAGCGTCGGCGGCAAGCCGGAAGTGGCGGGCGGCCTCGGCAAGATCGCGCTGAACACCCCGCCCGTGATAATGGAGGAAGCCAAGGTTGGCGCGGGCGACGACATCGCCCTGTTCGGCGGCAAGGCCGTAGAGCCGTGCGGCCTCGGCCAGATCCTGCGCCACGCCACGCCCTGTCTCAAGCATCGCGCCAAGGTTGACCTGCGCCAGCACATAGCCCTGATCGGCAGACAGGCGATAAAGCCGCGCCGCCTCGGCAAGGTCCTGCGCCACGCCAAGCCCGTGCTCGAGCATGTTGCCAAGGTTGTTTTGCGCCCGTCTTTCGCCCTGCGCCGCGGCCAGCCGATACCATTTTGCCGCCTCGTCAAGATCCTGCGCCACGCCAAGCCCGAAGTCATAAAGCGTGCCGAGGTTGATCTGCGCCTTGACATAGCCCCGCTCGGCGGCGAGGCGGTAAAGCCGCGCGGCTTCGGCCAGATTCTGCGGCACCCCGCGCCCGAATTCGTGCAACACGCCAAGATTGGTCAGCGCCACCGCGTCGCCCGCTTCGGCCAGCGGCTGCCATTCGGCATATGCGGCTGCATAATCGCCGGCCTGATAGGCATCGACGCCCTTTTGCAGATCGGCCGCCGGGGCCGCGGTTGCAAACGCCAACAACGGTGCCACAAACCATGCCGCCTTGACCATCGCGCCACCTCCGGTTGCCCGCTGCCGACGGCGCAACCTTAGCACGGCGGGCGCCGCGGCGCCACGGCGCGCACGGCCCTTGCCCGCCCCGCCCCAATCGCTATCATGCCGCCAACCCGCGCAAGATGCGCCCGGAGCTGATGGAGCCTGCCCGATGACCCGCACCCCCGAGACCCAGACCGTCACCACCTGGACCGTTGCCTGCGACGGCGGCGCGGGTGCCGATGGCCACCCGCGGGTGTATCTGGTAATCCCGCAAGCTGCGGGCGAAGTGACCTGTGGCTATTGCGGCAAGAAATTCGTGATCGACCGCGAACACGCCCACGCCGACCACTGAGACCGGGGCACACCACCCGCCGCAGCCCGAGGGAGGGAAACCCATGAGTTTCGGCAAAGGCTGCCATCTGCACCTGATCGACGGCTCGGCCTTCATCTTCCGCGCCTATCACGCGCTGCCGGCAGGCTTTGCCAACATGATCTACCGCTACATCGAGGATGCGAAGGGCGCCGATGCCCCGACCCATGCGGCGGTAATCTTCGATGCCGGCGCAAAAACCTTCCGCAACGAAATCTTCCCCGCCTACAAGGCCAACCGCCCCGAATTGCCCGAAGACCTGCGGCCGCAGTTTCCGCTGACCCGCGAGGCAACGCGGGCCTTCAACCTCGCCTGTATCGAACTGGCCAATTACGAGGCCGATGACATTATCGCCACCCTTGCCCGGCAGGCGCGCGAGGCGGGCGGGCGTTGCACCATCATCTCATCCGACAAGGACCTGATGCAACTGGTCGGCGGCGGTGTCGAAATGCTCGACGCGATGAAGGGGCAGCGGATTGGCCCCGACGAGGTGGTGGAAAAGTTCGGGGTGCCGCCGGATCGGGTGGTCGATGTGCAGGCGCTGGCGGGCGATGCGGTCGATAACGTGCCCGGCGCCCCCGGCATCGGCATCAAGACCGCGGCGCTGCTGATCAACGAATACGGCGATCTGGAAACGCTGCTGGCGCGGGCCGACGAAATCAGCCAGCCCAAGCGCCGCGCAGCCTTGCGCGACAATGCCGAGCAAATCCGCATGTCGATGCGGCTGGTTACGCTTGATGACCATACGCCCTTGGATTTCACCCTCGAAAGCCTCGAGGTGCGGGCGCCTGACCCCGAGGCGCTGATGGGGTTCTTGCGGCAAATGGAGTTCAACAGCCTCACCCGCCGCGTTGCCGACAAGTTCGGTGTAGCCCCCCCGCCCGAGCCCGCCGCCCCCGTCGGCGGCAACATCGAGACGGGGGGCGTGCCCGCCGACGCGGCGGTCCCCTTTGATCCTACCGCCTATACCTGCATCCGAAACGCAGAAACGCTGGCGGCGTTCATTGCGCAGGCATACGCGCGCGGCTGGGTCGCGGTCGATACCGAAACCACCAGCCTTGACGAAATGCAGGCGGAGCTTGTGGGGGTGTCGCTGTGTACCGAGCCGGGGCAGGCGGGCTACCTGCCGCTGGGGCACAAGGTTGGCGGCGGCGATCTGTTCGGCGCCAAGGCGCTGGCCGAAGGGCAGATGCCGATGGCGCAGGCGCTGGCGATGCTCAAGCCGATGCTCGAGGACGAAAGCATCCTCAAGATCGGCCAGAACATGAAATACGACTGGAAGATCTTTGCCCGTCACGGCATCCGGGTGGCGCCCTTCGACGATACCATGCTGATGTCCTACGCGATGCAGGCGGGGCTCAATTCGCACGGCATGGATGCGCTGAGCGCGAAATACCTCGGTCATCAGCCGATTCCGATCAAGTCGCTGTTGGGCGGCGGCAAGGCCGCGATCACCTTCGATCTGGTGCCGGTTGATGAAGCGGTGAAATATGCCGCCGAAGATGCCGACGTGACGCTGCGGCTCTGGCAGCTGTTCAGGCCGCAACTGCACCGCGCGCAGGTGACGACCGTTTACGAAACGCTGGAACGGCCTCTGGTGCCGGTTCTGGCGGAAATGGAAATGGCCGGGGTGCGGGTTGATGCGGCCACGCTGTCGCGGATGTCGAACGTCTTCGCGCAGCGCATGGGCGCGCTTGAGGCGGAAATCCAGGCACTCGCGGGTCAGCCCTTCAACGTCGGCAGCCCCAAGCAACTGGGCGAGATCCTGTTCGACAAACTGGGCCTGCCGGGCGGCGAAAAAGGCAAGACCGGCGCCTATGCGACCGGCGCCGATGTGCTCGAAGACCTTGCCGCCGAGGGTAGCGAACTGGCGGCACGGGTGCTCGACTGGCGCCAGCTTTCAAAACTGAAATCGACCTATACCGACGCGTTGCAAACCCATGTGAACCCCGAAACCGGGCGCGTGCACACCTCGTATTCGATCGCCGGGGCCAACACCGGGCGACTCGCCTCAACCGACCCCAACCTGCAAAACATTCCGGTGCGCAGCGATGAGGGCCGCCGCATCCGCGAGGCGTTTGTGGCGGGGCCGGGGATGAAGCTGGTCAGCCTCGACTACAGCCAGATCGAGCTGCGGATCCTTGCGCATGTCGCCGATATCCCGGCGCTGAAAGAGGCGTTCCGCCAAGGCCACGACATTCACGCCATGACCGCCTCGGAAATGTTCAACGTGCCGCTGGATCAGATGACCCCCGAGGTGCGCCGCCGCGCCAAGGCGATCAACTTTGGCGTGATCTACGGCATTTCGGGCTTTGGTCTCGCGCGCAACCTGCGCATTCCGCGCGCCGAGGCGCAGGGCTTTATCGACCGCTATTTCGAACGCTTCCCGGGCATCAAGACCTACATGGACGCGACCATCGCCTTCGCGCGCGCCAACGGCTATGTGCAAACCCTCTTTGGCCGCAAGATCCACACCCCCGAGATCAACGCGCGCGGCCCCGGCGCGGGCTTTGCCAAGCGCGCCGCGATCAATGCGCCAATTCAGGGCGCGGCAGCCGATATCATCCGCCGCGCGATGATCCGCATGCCCGCCGCCATCGCGGGCCTGCCCGCCCGGATGCTGTTGCAGGTGCACGACGAACTGATCTTCGAGGTCGAGGCAGGGGCGGTGCCCGAGCTTGTAACCCGCGCCCGCGCCGTCATGTCAGGTGCCGCGGAGCCTGCGGTCAAGCTGACGGTGCCGCTTGTGGTCGATGCGGGTGAAGGGGCAAATTGGGCCGAGGCGCACTGACGCGCGCGGCTTGCCTTGGTTGAAATATCCCCCCGCGGAGCGGAAGAAAGTTGGATATTTGGGCCAAGGCAAGCAACGGGCGCGGCTATTTCGGCAGCCACCCCAGCCCCGCGTTTGTGCCGTCGCGGGGCTCATATTCGGCACTGACCCAGCCTTGGTAGCCCTGCGCATCAAGCGATGCGAAAAGTGCTGCATGGTCGATGTCGCCGCCGCCGGGCTCATGCCGCCCTGGCGCGCCTGCTATCTGAACATGCACCGCGCGCGCGCCGTGGCGGGCCCAGGCGGCGGCCCAATCGTGCGTCAGCATCTGCGCGTGGTGGGCGTCGAATTGGAGGCCGAGGTTGCGGGCGGCGACCTCATCGAGGATCTCCGCTGCCAGATCGAAACTGTCGAGAAAATACCCCGGCATGTCGATGCGGCTGACCGGCTCGATCG
Source organism: Alphaproteobacteria bacterium HGW-Alphaproteobacteria-4 (assembly GCA_002842855.1). Classification (GTDB taxonomy): domain Bacteria; phylum Pseudomonadota; class Alphaproteobacteria; order Rhodobacterales; family Rhodobacteraceae; genus UBA6213. The sequence continues at coordinate 53,165 of PHEE01000009.1, forward strand.
TCAGGCTGTAGGGAAAGGCATGCGCGGCCGCCCATTTCAGGTTTTCGACATAGCAGGCACGCGCCGCAGCGCCTTCGGCACGCCCGGCCATGATGTGGATGTGCCGCGGCTTCAATAGGTGAGCGTAGCGCAGGGTGCGGTCGAAATCATGCCGAAATCGCGCCTCGGCGCCGGGCAGGGCAGCAAAGCCGCGCTCGCCGCCCGCGTAGTTGGGGGGCGGGCCGTTCATCAACACGAAGGCGAGGTCGTTTTCGACCAGCCGCGCGCGCAGTTCCTGGGCTGCGAAGTCATAGGGGAACAGCACTTCTACGCCATCAAACCCCGCTGCCCTGGCCGCTGCGAAGCGGTCTAGGAACGGCAGTTCGGTAAAGAGAAAGGAGATGTTGGCGGCAAAGCGAAGCATCAGGGCAGGTCGGCCGTGGGGATCAGCGGAAAAAAACTGCCGCCCGACCAGAGGCCGAGCCAGTCGGCGCCTTCGTAGCCTGCCGGGCGGGCAATTTCGACGAGGCGGTAGAAGGTCTTGCGGTCGATCCGCGCCTCAAGCCCGGCGCGCACCAGCACATAGGGGGCAGGCTCGCCCGTTGCCGGGTCGCGCGGGCAGCGGATCGGGTGCTCGGGGCCGGCGGTGACTTCGTCGCCCACATTGGTGGTAAAGGCGATCTCTTGCGCCGCCCCTTCGCCGCGCGCCTCGGCATCGACCGCGATGAAGGGGGCATCCTGCACCCGGATACCGACCTTTTCGACCGGAGTAACGAGGAAATAGGCATCGCCCTCGCGCCGCAGGATCGAGGCGAAAAGCCGCACCAAGGGGGCGCGGCCAATTGGGGTGCCGAGGTAGAACCAGGTGCCGTCGCGCCGAATTTCCATGTCAATATTGCCGCAAAAGGGCGGGTTCCACAGGTGCAGCGGCGGCGGCCCCTTCAGCGCAAATTCGCCGGCGGCGGCGGCCAGCCCTTCGGCTGAGGGCTTCACGGGGTTTTGTGCGGGCGTTTTCTCGGGCATCACTGCTTTGTCATTGGGTTCGCGGGCGTTATCTGCGACCCTAGCCTAACGCATGAGGGGAGTTTTGTCATGGCAGCAGGTGCCGACGTGGTTGCCGAGTATGAATCGCTTGGGGCAAAGCTTGCCGAAGCGCGGGCCTCGATCGACCGCCGCTTCATCGGGCAGGATCGGGTGGTCGAACTGGCGCTGGTGGCGCTGCTATCGGGCGGTCACGGGCTTCTGGTGGGCCTGCCGGGCCTCGGCAAGACGATGCTGGTCGATACGCTCGGCACCGTGATGGGGCTGAGGGCCAGCCGCATCCAGTTTACCCCCGACCTGATGCCAGCCGACATTCTCGGCTCGGAGGTGCTGGAAACTGCGGCCGATGGCACGCGCGCCTTCCGGTTCATAGAAGGGCCGGTGTTTTGCCAGCTCTTGATGGCCGATGAGATCAACCGCGCCAGTCCGCGCACGCAATCGGCGCTGTTGCAGGCGATGCAGGAGCGTGAGGTGACGGTGGCAGGCGTGCACCGCCCGCTGGGCCGCCCGTTCCACGTGCTCGCCACGCAAAACCCGATCGAACAGGAGGGCACCTACCCGCTGCCCGAGGCGCAGCTTGACCGGTTCCTCGTGCAGATCGACGTGGATTACCCCACCCGCGCCACCGAGCGCGACATTCTTTTGGCCACCACGGGGGCGACGCAGGCGACCGCGCATCAAGTGTTTACCGCTGATGAGTTGATTGCAGCGCAGGCGCTGGTGCGACGGATGCCGGTGGGTGAGGCGGTGGTGGAAACCATCCTTGATCTGGTGCGCGCCTGCCGGCCTGGCGCGGCCGAGGCGGGCGCGGGGTTGGGCGAGGCGCTGGCATGGGGTCCGGGGCCGCGCGCGGCGCAGGCGTTGATGCTCGGGGTGCGGGCGCGGGCGCTGCTGGCAGGAAGGCTGGCGCCTTCGGCTGACGATGTTCTGGCGCTGGCACGCCCGGTGCTGGTGCACCGCATGGCGCTCAGCTTTGCGGCGCGGGCCCGGGGCGATACGCTGGCGGGCATCATCGACCGAATCGCCGCTGATGTAACGCGTAGCGAGGCTGCCGCGTGAACCTTGCACCCGCCCTGACACTGCGGCGCGAGGCCGAGGTGCTGGCAGCGCCCTTGCCGCCGCTGCTGGTTGCCGCGCAGCAGCTCGCCGCGTCGGTGCAGATGGGTGGGCACGGGCGCAGGCGGGCCGGGGCGGGCGACGAATTCTGGCAGTTTCGGGCGGCGGCTGCGGGCGATCCTGCGCGCGCCATCGACTGGCGCCGATCCGCCCGGTCGGACGCGCAATATGTTCGCGAGCGCGAGTGGCAGGCGGCGCAATCGGTGCATTTGTGGGTTGATGCCGCTGCATCGATGCAGTTTTCGGGTGCTGCGACGCGCCCCGCCAAGGCCGATCGTGCGCGGCTGCTGGCACTGGCGCTGGCGGTCTTGATGGTGCGGGCGGGCGAGCGGGTGGGGTTGCTTGCGCCGCCCGCACCGCCACGGTCGGGGCGGGCGCAACTGGTGCGGCTGGCCTCGCTGCTGGTCGGTCCGGCTGTGGCGGGCGATTATGGCGTGCCCGAGGTGGCGGGGCTGGCACCGCAGGCGCGCGCGGTGCTGATATCGGATTTTCTGGGTGATATGGGCGCGGTCGAGGTGGCGCTGGCAGCCGCAGCGCAGCGTGGGGTGACAGGCGTGCTGGTGCAGGTGCTCGACCCCGACGAAGAGGCGTTCCCCTATGACGGGCGTGTGATTTTCGAAAGCATGGGCGGCAGTTTGCGGCATGAGACGCGGGCAGCGGGCGATTTGCGCGCCCGCTACCTTGCGCGGTTGGCCGAGCGGCGCGACCGACTAGGGCGCCTTGCGCAGGCGGCGGGGTGGCAGTTTGGCACCCATCACAGCGGGCAGCCCGCCACGGCGGCGCTGCTTTGGGCCTATTCGGCGCTGGAGCGGGGGCGCTGATGGGGGCTTTTGGCGCCATTGGCTTTGCCGCGCCGTGGTTGCTGGCCAGTCTGGCGGCGCTGCCGGTGCTGTGGTTCATACTGCGCGCAGTGCCGCCTGCGCCGCTTTTTCGCCAGTTTCCGGGGGTGGCGCTGCTTTTGGGGCTGACCGACCGCGAAACCCAGGCCGAGCGCACGCCGTGGTGGTTGCTTTTGCTGCGCATGGCGGCGCTGGCGGCGGCGATCACAGGCTTCGCCGGACCGGTCTTGAACCCGGCGCAAGTGGCGGCGGGGGGCGGGCCGCTGCTGGTGCTGTTTGACGCCAGTTGGGCGCAGGCGGGCCATTGGGCGCGGGCGCAAGACCGGGCCGCGCGGGCGCTGGACGAGGCGCGGGCGGCGGGTCGCGCCGCGGCGGTGCTGGCGCTGACCGATCTGCCGGGCGGGCGGCTGGTCTTTGCCCCTGCCGGGGCAGTGGCCGAGGCGCTGCCGGGGCTTGTGCCGCGCGGCTGGGAACCGGGCGAGGCCGATTGGGGTGCAGTGCTGCCCGCGGGCGGGTTCGAGACGCTCTGGCTCTCTGACGGGTTGGCGCGCCCGATGCGCGCGGGGCTTTTGGCGGCGGTTGAGGCGCGCGGTGCGGTGCGGGTGGTGCAGCCTGCTGGCGCGGTGCTGGCGCTCGGTGCGGCGCTGCTGCTGGATGGCGCGCTCAGGGTGCCGGTGCTGGCAGGCGGCACGGCAGACGCGGTCGAGGTGGTGGCGTTTGGCCCAGACCCGGCGGGAATCGAGCGCGACCTGGCGCGTGTTACCGCTGCGCCGGGCACCGAGGCGGTTTTTGATCTGCCGCCTGAATTGCGCAACCGCATCACCCGGTTCGAAATTGCCGGGCTGCGCAGCGCCGGGGCGGTAGCACTGACCGATGACAGCCTCAAGCGGCGCAAGGTGGCGCTGATTGCAGGCAGTTCGGCGCGCGAGGGGCTAGAGCTGCTCGCGCCCACGCATTACCTGCGCCAGGCGCTGGAACCCAGTGCCGAAATCCTTGAGGGCACGCCCGAGGATATGCTGCTGGCCGCCCCCGATGTGGTGATACTGGCCGATGTGGCGCAGGTGGCCGAGCCGGAAAAGCTGGCCGACTGGGTGGCCAGGGGCGGCCTTCTGATCCGCTTTGCAGGGCCAAGGCTGGCGGCGGGGCTGACCGGGGCCGCTGATCCGCTGCTGCCGGTGCGGCTGCGGGCAGGCGGGCGCGAGGTGGGCGGCACCATGAGCTGGGGCGCGCCGCGCACCCTGGCGCCATTTGCGCCCGATGGCCCGTTTGCGGGTCTTGCGGTGCCCGACGATGTAAGCGTGCGCGCGCAGGTGCTGGCCGAGCCCGCGCCCGACCTTGCCGAGCACACGATTGCAGCGCTCGACGATGGCACGCCGCTGATTACGCGCGCCGCCTTGGGCGAAGGCTGGGTGGTGCTGTTCCACGTTTCGGCCAATGCCGAATGGTCAAGCCTGCCACTCTCGGGCCTGTTCGTGCAGATGCTTGAACGGCTTGCGGTTTCGACCCGCCCCGCTGTCGAGGCTGGTGCCGATCTGGCTGGCACGACATGGGTGGCCGAGCGGGTGCTCGATGGCTTTGGCGTGCAGCACGCGGCGGGGGCGGTCGCGGGGGTGGCGGGCGAGGTGCTGGCCGCGCGGGTGCCCGGCCCTGCGCTGCCGCCGGGGCTTTATGCGGCGGGCGAGCGGCGGGTGGCGTTGAATGCGGTAGCGCCGGGGCGGTTGCTGGCGGTGGCGGATTGGCCAGCCGGGGTCACTGTCGAGAGCGGCACCGAGGCGCCGCAGGCGCTGCCGCTGAAGGGTGCGCTTTTGGCGGCTGCGCTGGCGCTGCTGCTGGCTGATGTGATCGGGTCGCTTGCGGTTTCGGGGCGGTTGCGGGGCGCGCGGGGCGTGGCGGGGGTATTGGCGCTGCTGCTGCTGGTGCCCAACGCGCCGCCCGCGCACGCCGAGATGGACCCCGCCCGCGCAACGGAGGTGGCCGGGGGCGTGGTGCTTGCCTATGTGCCAAGCGGCGATGCCGGGGTAGACCGAATCGCGGCGGCGGGGCTGCTGGGCCTAAGCCAGGTGCTTTACGCGCGCACTTCGGTGGAGCCGGGGCCGCCGCTTGCGGTGGACCTAGAAACCGACGATCTGGCGCTGTTCACCTTTCTCTACTGGCCTGTGACCGCTGAGGCGCAGGCGCCCTCGCCCGCAGCTTATGCGCGGATCAACCGCTATCTGCGCGGCGGCGGGATGATCTTGTTCGATACGCGCGATGCCGATTTTGCGGGGTTTGGCGCCGCCACGCCCGAGGGGCGGCGGTTGCAGGCGCTTGCTGCGCCGCTTGATATTCCGCCGCTCGAACCCATTCCGCGCGATCATGTGCTGACCCGCACCTTTTACCTGTTGCAGGACTTTCCGGGCCGGTTCGGCGGGCAGGCGATCTGGGTCGAGGCCGCGCCGCCCGATGCGGAACTGGCCGAGGGGATGCCGTTTCGCAACCTCAACGATGGTGTGACGCCGGTGGTGATCGGCGGCAACGATTGGGCCGCGGCATGGGCGGTTGATGGCATGGGGGTGCCGCTGTTGCCAGTAGGCCGCGGCCAGACCGGCGAGCGCCAGCGCGAGATCGCCTACAGATTTGGCGTCAACCTGATCATGCATGTGCTGACGGGCAACTACAAATCAGATCAGGTGCATGTGCCCGCGCTGTTGGAAAGGCTGGGGCAATGAGCGCTCTGAGCCTGATCTTTGCGCCGCTGGTGTCATGGTGGGTGATCTGGGCCGGGGCGGCGCTTGCTGCGCTTGCGCTCATATTGGCGCTGTGGCGGGGGCTCAATGGCTGGGCCCTGCGCGCGCTGGCGGCGGCGGTTCTGCTGGCAGCACTCGCCGGGCCCGGGCTGCAAAGTGAGGTGCGCCAGCCGCTCAGCGATATCGTCTTGCTGGTTGAGGATCGCAGCGCGAGCCAGACCCTGACGGGCCGCGAGGGCCAGACCGACGCGGCCCTGGCGCAGATCGAGGCGGCGTTGATGGCGCTGCCCGATACCGAGGTGCGGCGGGTGCGGGTGGGCGACGGCGCCGACAACACCGGCACGCTGGCCGCCGCCGCGCTGGCCGAGGCGCTGGCCGCCGAGCCGCGCGACCGAGTGGCGGGGGCGATCCTCATTACCGACGGCCAGGTGCATGATGTCGCACAGATGCCCGCGCTGCCCGCGCCCTTGCAGGTGCTTTTGACCGGCCGCGCCGCCGATTGGGACCGCCGCTTGCTGGTGCAGACCGCGCCCGCCTTCGGCATCATAGGCGAGCCGGTCATGCTGCGGCTGCGGGTTGAGGATGTGGGTGCGGCGCCGGCATCGGCACCGCCGCAGGCCACGCTTTCCATTGCCATCGAGGGCGGCGTGGCCGTGGCCTATCAGGTGCCGGTGGGGGTTGACCTTGAACTGCCGCTGACACTGGAACACGGCGGGCAAAACGTGGTGCAGCTGGATCTGGCCGAAACTCCGGGTGAGCTGACCACGCGCAACAATGTCGCCGTGGTGCAGGTGAACGGGGTGCGCGACCGGCTGCGGGTGCTGTTGGTATCGGGCGAGCCGCACGCGGGCGAGCGCACCTGGCGCAACCTGCTCAAATCCGATTCAGCGGTGGACCTTGTGCATTTCACCATTCTGCGGCCGCCGGAAAAGCAGGATGGTGTGCCGGTCGAAGAATTGTCGCTGATCGCCTTTCCGACGCAAGAGCTGTTTGTCGAGAAGATCGACGAGTTCGACCTGATCATCTTTGACCGCTACCGTGTGCGCGGCATCCTGCCCGCCGCCTATTTCGGCAATATCCGCCACTATGTAGAGCGCGGCGGGGCGGTGCTGGTGGCGGCTGGCCCCGAGTTTGCCACCGCCGAAAGCCTTGCCTATACCGATCTGGGCGACATTCTGCCCGGCTTCCCTGCGGGGCGGGTGCTGGAGGGTGCGTTTCAGCCGCGCCCGACCGCGCTTGGCGCGCGCCACCCGGTGACCGCTGCTTTGCCGGGCGGGCCGGTGGGCGAAACCGATCCGACATGGGGCCGCTGGTTGCGGCAGGTGGCGTTGACATCGGTGCAGGGGCAAGTGGTGCTGCAAGGCGCTGGCGACGCGCCGCTGCTGGTGCTGAACCGGGTGGGCGAGGGGCGGGTGGCCCTGCTTGCCTCCGATCAGGCGTGGCTTTGGGATCGGGGCTATGAGGGCGGCGGGCCACAGGCCGAGCTTTTGCGCCGGATCGCGCATTGGGCGATGCAGGAACCTGATCTGGAAGAAGAGTCGCTGAGCGGCGAGGTCGAGCCGGGTGCGCTGGCACTGACCGTTGTGCGGCGCTCCATGGCCGAGGCGGTGGGCGCGGTGACGGTGACGGCGCCAGACGGGGTGGCGGTGACGCTCGATCTGGCCGAGACCGCGCCGGGCCGCTTTACCGCGCGCTGGCAGGCGCCCGCGCCGGGGCTTTACCGGCTGCGCTCGGGCGAGGCGGAACGGGTGGTGGCGCTTGGCCCCGCCGCCCCGCGCGAATACGAAGCGCCGGTGGCGAGTGAAACGCCTTTGGCGGCGGCGGTTGCGGCGAGCGGTGGCGCCTTCACCGCGCTGGAAACGGGTGTGCCCGAGGTGCGGCAGGTGCGCGCCGGGCGACCCACGGCGGGGCGCGGCTGGGTGGGTATTACCCCGCGCGGGGCGACCGCGACGCTCGACATTCGCTTGCGCCCGCTTTTGCCCGCGTGGTTGTGGCTGCTGCTGGCCGCGAGCCTGAGCGTCGCCGCGTGGCTGGTTGAGGGGCGGCGGCGCTGATCGCGCCTACCGGCCGCAGCGCTTCAGACTGGCCGGGCCAAGGGCGGCGGGCAGCTGCATCAGGGCAGCAAAGCGGGTCCAGGTGCCGCCCTCGTCGCCGCTGGCCTGAAACCCGCTTACGCAAAGCGTACGGCCAAGGGTCAACGCCTCGGGCGCGACCTCGGGTAGCAACAGAACCGCCTGATCTGGGCCCAGGCCGTGGTCGAGCCCGCCGACAGAGCCGCGCAGGAACATGGTGGCCATGGCGCGCGCTTCGGGGTCGTCGGTGCAGGGATTGTCGAGCACCACCGCAAGCCGCCCCGACCAGTGCCGTTCAATTCCAGCGCTGCCCGACATGCCCTTCTCTCGCGCCACATCGGGGCGGTGACAACGCAAGGGGCCGCCACTTGGGCGCGGTGAATGCCTACCCCGGTCGGCGCGCTACCGCGTTGATACAGGGTCAATCCTTCGCCGCGCAGACCAATTTCGCTTGCCTGATCGCAAAACTGGTTATATTTCCTTACCAGATCAGGAGGTGCCGCGATGCAGATGCCCGTTCCCAACCCGGCGATTCTGGCGCGCAAGGCGGCGATCGTGGCGGCGCTGCGCGCAGTTCTGCCAGCCGACGCGGTGATCGACGACCCCCATGAGACCCGCGCCTATGAGTGTGACGCGCTGGCTGCCTATCGCACGCAGCCTTTGGCCGTGGTGCTGCCACGCTCGACCGCCGAAGTGGCGGCGGCCTTGCGGGTGTGCCACGGGTTGGGCGTGCCGGTGGTGCCGCGCGGCGCGGGCACCAGCCTTTCGGGTGGCGCGATGCCCTCGCAGGACGCGGTGATCCTTGGCGTCGCGCGGATGGCTGCGGTGCTGGAAGTGGACACGGCCAACCGCTTTGTCCGGGTGCAGGCGGGGCGCACCAACCTTGCGGTGACGGCGGCGGTCGAGGGCGCCGGGTTCTTTTACGCGCCCGACCCTTCAAGCCAGCTCGCCTGTCTGATTGCGGGCAACATTGCCATGAACTCGGGCGGTGCGCACTGCCTGAAATATGGTGTCACCACCAATAACCTGATGGGGGTCACGTTGGTGACGATGGCGGGCGAGGTGCTGGAGATCGGCGGGCCCTATGCCGATGCGGGGGGCCTCGATCTGTTGGGGGTCATTTGCGGCTCGGAAGGGCAACTTGGCGTGGTAACCGAGGCAACCTTGCGCATTTTGCCCAAGCCCGAGGGGGCGCGGCCGGTGCTGATCGGGTTTGGCAGCAGCGAGGGCGCGGGGGCCTGCGTGGCCGAGATTATCCGTGCCGGGGTGCTGCCCGTGGCGATCGAGTTCATGGACCGGCCGTGCATCCGTGCCACCGAGGATTTTGCCCATGCAGGCTACCCTGACTGCGAGGCCTTGCTGATTGTCGAGGTCGAAGGCGCCGAAGCCGAGATTGCCGAGCAACTTGGGTTGATCCGGCAGATCGCGATGCGCCACGACCCGGTCGAGTTTCGCGAGGCGCAATCGGAGGACGAGGCCAAGCGGATCTGGCTGGGGCGCAAATCGGCTTTTGGCGCGATGGGGCAGATCAACGATTACATCTGCCTTGACGGCACGATCCCGGTCAGCGCCTTGCCGGCTGTGCTGCGCCGGATCGGCGAGATGGCTGCCGCGGCCGGGTTGCAGGTGGCCAATGTGTTTCATGCGGGCGATGGCAACATGCACCCGCTGATCCTTTACGATGCCAACCTTGCGGGCGATCTGGAACGCGGCGAGGCGCTTGGGGCGGAGATCTTGAAGCTGTGTGTCGAGGTGGGCGGCTGCTTGACCGGCGAACATGGGGTGGGGATCGAAAAGCGTGACCTGATGGGCGCGCAGTTTTCGGGCGCCGACATGGAGGCGCAGATGCGGGTGAAGGATGTGTTTGACCCGGGGTGGCTGCTGAACCCGGCGAAGGTGTTTCCGCTTGCGTTGAGCGCCGCGCGGCGAGGCTGAAGCCGGGGGGCTTTCCGCCCCCCGGACCCCCCGAGGATATTTGGACCAAGGCAGGATCCGGGATGGTGATGAGACCCCGAGACGAGCGCGAACTGGCAGAGGCGATCCGGGATTCGGCAGGGCCGCTGCGGGTGGTTGGCGGGGGCACCCGACCCGTATGCGCCGGGGCGGGTGTCGTGCTGGAAACCGGCGGGTTGGCAGGGGTGCGGCTTTACGAGCCAGCGGCGCTGACGCTGGTGGTGGGCGCAGGCACGCCTCTGGCCGAAGTTGAAGCGGTGCTGGAGGGCGCGCGGCAGCGGCTGGGATTTGAGCCGGTGCGCTGGGGCGCGTTGCTGAATGCGGCGGGCGAGAGCACGATCGGCGGCGTGGTGGCGGCGAATGTGTCGGGTCCGCGGCGGCTGCAGGCGGGGGCGTGCCGCGATGCGCTGATCGGGGTGCGGTTTTTCGATGGGCATGGCGAAGTGATCAAGAACGGTGGCCGGGTGATGAAGAACGTCACCGGCTATGATCTGGTCAAGCTGATGGCAGGCAGTTGGGGCCGTTTGGGGGTTATGAGCGAAGTGGCATTCAAGCTGCAACCGGCGGCGGCGGCCGAGGCGACCTTGCTGCTGGAGGGCCTTGGCGCAGGCGAGGCGGTGGCCGCCTTGAGCGCCGCGCTTGGCAGCCCTTATGAGGTGAGCGGCGCGGGCTGGATGCCGGATGCAGGGGCCATGTTGCGGCTCGAGGGGTTGGCGGAATCGGTGGCTTATCGGGTGGCGCGGCTGTCGGCGCAGCTTGCGCGGTTTGGTGCGGTGCGGGTCGAACGGGACGGCGCCGCGCTCTGGCGCGCCTTGGGCGAGGTTGAGCCGCTGCAGGGGCTGGCGGGGGCGGTCTGGCGGTTTTCGGTGAAGCCGTCCGAAGCGCCTGCGATCTTGGCGCGGCTGGGGTGCCCGGTGGTGCTCGACTGGGGCGGTGGGCTGATCTGGGCGGTACTGCCCGAGGGGGTCGATGCGCGGGCGAAGGCGGCGCCTTACAGCGGGCACGCTACCCTGATGCGGGGTCCGGGGGTGGTGTTCGAGCCCGAGATGCCGGGGGTGGCGGCACTGAGCGCGGGTGTGCGGGCGAAGTTTGACCCGCGCGGGATATTTATCGGAAGCGAGGGGGCATGATGCTGGACGGGTTGAACGCGGTGCCGTTGCTGGTGCCAATGGTGGTGTATCTGTCGCTTAGCCAGCTGCCGATCGGGCGCGGGGCGCTGGTCGGAATCGGCTTTGCTGCGGTGGTTTGCGCACTGGCGTGGATGGGTGCTGCCACGATGCGGCCTCTGGTATTGGTGGCGGTGCCGGGTGTGGCGGCAGCGGCGCTGGTGCAGGGTATCCGGGCGGTGCTGGGTGTGCGCCTTTCGCGCGGCGGCTACATCGCGCTGGTGGGCTTGCCGATCTTCTTTGCGGTCGCCTATTTGCTGTCCGGGGTTGCCTGAGGTGCAGACCAACTTTACGCCCGAGCAACTGACCGACCCCGGTCTGGCGCGCGCCAACGAGATTCTGCGCGCCTGTGTGCATTGCGGATTTTGCACAGCGACCTGCCCAAGCTATCAGGTGCTGGGCGACGAACTCGACAGCCCGCGCGGGCGGATTTATCTGATCAAGGAGATGCTTGAAAGCGGGCGGCCCGCAGATGCGCGCACCGTCAAGCACATCGACCGCTGCCTGTCGTGCCTGGCCTGCATGACCACCTGCCCTTCGGGGGTGCACTACATGCACCTGATCGATCAGGCGCGGGCCTATGTCGAGGCAACCTATCGACGGCCCTGGCATGACCGGGGTTTGCGCTGGCTCTTGGCGCGCATCGTGCCGCACCCGATGCGGTTTCGTCTGGCGATGGGCGCGGCGAAACTGGCGCGGCCGTTCCGGCAGTTGGTGCCGGATGCGCGGCTGCGGGCGATGCTCGACATGGCGGCGGTGCCGATACCTCCGGTGAGCCGCAATGACGACCCTCAGGTGTTTGCAGCCGAGGGGGTGCGCCGTTACCGGGTGGCGCTCTTGACCGGCTGCGCGCAAAAGGCGCTCAATACCGATATCAACGACGCCACCATTCGGCTGTTGCGCCGCCAGGGCTGCGAGGTGGTGATCGCGCGCGGCATGGGCTGCTGCGGGGCGCTTACACACCATATGGGGCGGGTGGATGAAAGCCACGCGCAGGCGGCGGCCAACATTCGTGCCTGGATGAAGGCAAAGGCGGCAGGGGGGCTTGATGCGATCATCATCAACGCCTCGGGCTGTGGCACCACGGTGAAGGATTACGGGCACATGATGGCGCATGGGTCTATCGCGGCGGAGGCGGCGGAGGTTGCGGCGCTGACGCTGGATGTGACCGAGTTTCTGGAGCGGATCGGGCTTCCCGAGGGCGCGCCGAAGCGATTGCGGGTGGCCTACCACGCGGCCTGTTCGCTGCAGCATGGCCAGCAGGTGAAGGCGGCGCCCAAGGTGCTTTTGCGGCGCGCGGGGTTCGAGGTGGTCGAGCCTGAGGATGCGCATCTGTGCTGCGGCTCGGCGGGCACCTACAACCTGCTGCAACCCGCCATTGCCGCCAAACTGGGGCGGCGCAAGGTGGCGACGCTTGCGGCGCGGGCGCCGCAGGTGATTGCGGCAGGCAACATCGGCTGCATGGTGCAGATCGGCGGCGGCACCGGGCTGCCGGTGGTGCATACGGTCGAGTTGCTGGACTGGGCCACGGGCGGGCCGCAGCCGCGTGCGCTGCGCGAAGCCGTTGTGCCATAATCCCGCCGCAAGCGCTGCCTAGATTGGGTCTGCTGTTTGCCCGGAGTTGTGATGCGCCTTGCCGCCCTCGCCCTTGCCCTCGGACTGTTCTCTGCCGCGCCAGCGCTGGCCGATGCTGCGCTGCGCGCACTGGTCACCGGCGATCAGGGACGCGGCTGGGAGGCGGTGGGGCGCATTGATCTGGGCAATGAGGCGTTTTGCACCGGCACGCTGATCGCGCCCGATCTGGTGCTGACGGCGGCGCATTGCCTGTTCTCAAGCCGAACCGGGGTGATGATCGAGGCCAGCGCGATTACCTTTCTGGCCGGATGGCGCAACGGGCAGGCGATCGCCTATCGGGGCGTGCGCCGCGCGGTGGTGCCTGCGGGCTTTCGTTTCGAGGGCGCTGACAAGCTTGACCGGATTGCCGAGGATATTGCACTGATCGAGCTGGATCAGCCGATCCGGCTGCCTTCGGTGCAACCTTTCGCCACCGCTGCGCTGCCAAGGACCGGGGCCGATGTCGGCGTGGTTTCCTACGCGCGCGACCGTGCCGGGGCACCCAGCCTGCAATCGCTGTGCCGGGTACTTGAGCGGGCGGGCGAGGTGGTAATGCTGAGTTGCGAGGCCGATTTCGGCGCTTCGGGCGCGCCGGTGTTCGTATTTGCCAATGGAGTGGCGCGCATTGTGTCGGTGGTGTCCGCGATGGCCGACGCCGAGGGGCGCAAAGTGTCACTTGCGGTTTCGGTTGCGGGCGTGGCGGGGTTGCGCGCCGTGCTCGATGCGGGGCGGTCGGGGACAGGCGGGCAGATGGCCGCCACCTCGGGCGCCAAATTCGTGCGCCCCTGAGGCGTGGCCGGGGTCTTGAAACCCCGCGGTGGCCTACCCAGATCTTGCTCCGTCAGGGCGCCGCGCAAGCGGGCCCCGGCGGCAACGGCCCGGCCCCCAATGGGGGAGGGCATACCAGCAACATCGCTCATGTGAGGATGCATCATGCGCAATTTCGACTTTTCACCGCTCTACCGTGCCACCGTTGGTTTTGACCATCTGGCAGACCTGATGGACCGAGCACTTTCCGCCGATGTCGGCCAGCCGACCTATCCGCCCTACAACATCGAGAAGCTTGGCGAAGACGCTTATCGCATCTCGATCGCTGTGGCCGGGTTTGGGGCCGACGACCTTTCGGTCGAGCTGCGCGAAGGCGCGCTGATCGTGGCGGCGCGCAAGGCGCCCGAGGAAACCCCGCGCAACTACCTGCACCGCGGCATCGCCACCCGCGCTTTCGAGCGCCGGTTCGCGCTGGCCGAGCATGTACGGGTGACGGGGGCGACCCATACCGATGGCATGCTGCATATCGACCTCGTGCGCGAAGTGCCCGAGGCGCTGAAGCCGCGCCGGATAGAGATTGGCCGCACCGATACGGTTGAGGCCAAGGCGGTCGAGACGATCGAAGTTTAAGGCTGAGGCCTGAGGACGGCGGCCTGAGGACGGCGGCCTGACGACGGCGGCTGGCGACCGGGGCGCGGGGGCAACCTCGCGCCCTTTGCTTATGTGGGCCTTCCCCTGGGGAAAGGCGCGTGCCGCGGGCGGGGTGGGGGCGCTGCCCCCACGCCCCCGGGATATTTGATCCAAGGCAATTGGATAAAATGGGTGGGCCGGGGGCGGCAGGGATCAGGCTTTGCGGCCTGGTTTTCGCCCGGATGCGGGCAGCGCCTCGGCGGTCGCGCGCAGGAGGGCACAGAGTGCCTGAGCGTCGTCCCATTGGTCGGGGTCGATTTGCAGCTGCGGGCGGGCACCGGGGTAGGGAGGTGCCAGCGGCGCATCGGGGGCGAGCAAGCGCCCTGCCGGGGTGGGTTTGAGATAACGAGCATCAGCACAGACGGCGCCGACGAAAGTGCCCGCCGCATAGAGCCCGTATTCGCCGAACATCTTGCGTGCACCGCCCTTTGCGGCGGCGGTCTGTTCGAGCAGAAACGCGATGCCGGCGGGCGCGGTGGCCATGGGTCAGAATCGTTTGCGGGCGCTCAGCGCGGCGAGGATGGTGCCATCGTCGAGGTAATCAAGCTCGCCTCCGATCGGCACGCCGTGGGCGAGACCGGTGACGGTCGTGCCCGAGCCGGTGAGCGCGTCGGCAATGTAATGCGCGGTCGTTTGGCCCTCGACGGTGGCGTTGAGCGCGAGGATCACCTCGCGGATGCCTTCGCTGGCGATGCGGGACAGAAGGCGGGGGATGCCGAGGTCTTCGGGGCCGACCGCTTCGAGGGCCGAGAGGGTGCCGCCGAGCACATGGTAGCGGCCCTTGAAGGCGTGTCCGCGTTCGAGCGCCCAGAGGTCGGCGACGTCTTCGACCACGCAGATTTCACCGATGGCGCGGGCCGGGTTGGCGCAGATGTCACAAGTGTCGGTGGTGGCGAAGTTGCCGCAGGTGGTGCATTCGCGCACGGTTTCGGCAACATGGCCCATCAGCGTGGCGAGGGGGGCCATCAGCGGCCCGCGTTTGCGGATCAGGTGCAGCACGGCACGCCGCGCCGAGCGCGGGCCGAGGCCAGGCAGGCGCGCCATCAGCGCGATCAGGGCCTCGATTTCTTCGGTGGAATTGCTCACCCGCGCCTCACATTGGCAGGGTCATGTCGGGTGGCAGGCCCATTTCGGTGGCGATCTTGCGCATTTCCTGCGCGCTGCGTTCGGCGGCGCGTTTTTGCACATCCTTGATTGCGGCAAGGATCAGGTCTTCGACCACCTCCTTGTCTTCGGCCTTGAAGATTGCGGGGTCAATGTGCAGTGCGGTCAGCTCGCCCTTGGCGGTGGCTTCGGCGCGCACCAGCCCGGCGCCGCTTTCGCCCTCTACGGTAATGCGGGCAAGGTCGTCTTGTAGCGCGGTCATGCGGGTTTGCATGTCTTTTGCGGCCTTCATCATCTTGGCCATGTCGCCCATGCCGCCCAAGCCTTTGAACATGCGTCTCTCCTCAGTTGTCCTCGAAGGGGTCCCAGTCATCCTCGGCGGGCGGCGGCGCCTCGGCGGCGGCGCTGTCGGCGAGGCTTTCGGGGGTCTTGATACCGACGAAACGGACGGAGGGAAAGGCCGCGAAAAGTGCCTGGACGGTGGGGTTTTCGAGCGCTTGTCCCTCGGCTTCACGCAGGCCGGCATCGCGGGTTTCGGCGATGGTGGCGCCGCCGCCTGAGCCGGTGACCGAGATCCCCCAGCGCGCGCCGGTCCAGCCTTGCAGGCGGGCGGCGAGGGTGGCGGCCAGATCGCGCCGGGCATCGGCGGTGGGTTCAAATTCGATCCGGCCGGGGGCGTAGTGGACAAGGCGCAGGTGGGTTTCCACGTCGATCAGCAAGCGCACGTCGCGCATCCGGCGGATCAGCGTGACCACATCTTCAAAGCGGGCAAAGCGGGCGAGCGCGGTTTCGGGTTGATCGGCAAGCGCGGTGGCAGCCCCCGAAGGCTGGATGCTGGCACGCGGTGTGTGGTGACTGGCGGCGGTGGGGCCGCTGCGGTTGGAGGCAGCGGGCGCTGCCGGGGCGGCGGCAGTGCCCGCACTGCCGTGCTGGAGCCGCTTCATAAGGGTGCCGGGATCGGGCAGGTCGGCCACGTGGGTCAACCGGATCAGCGCCATTTCGGCGGCCATCATGGCGTTGGGGGCCAGCGACACCTCGTCGAGTGCCTTGAGCAGCATCTGCCAGAGCCGGGTCAGCACCCGCATCGGAATGGCGTCGGCCATGGCCTGACCACGGGCACGCTCGGCAGCCGCTACGGTGGGGTCTTCGGCGGCCTCGGGGGTGATGCTTATGACCGAGACCCAATGGGTGATTTCGGCCAGATCGCGCAGCACCGCGATCGGGTCGGCACCGTCGGCATATTGCGCGCCCAGTTCGGCCAATGCCTCGGCCGCCTGCCCCTTGAGCACCATGTCGAACAGATCGAGCACGCGGCCACGGTCGGCCAGCCCGAGCATGGCGCGCACCTGATCGGCGCCGGTTTCGCCCGCACCATGGGCAATCGCCTGATCGAGCAGGCTCATGGCATCGCGCACGCTTCCTTCGGCGGCGCGGGTGATCAGGGCCAGTGCTTCGGGGGCGATTTCGGCGCCCTCGCGGGCGGCAATGGCGGTGAGGTGGGCGATCATCACCTCGGGCTCGATCCGGCGCAGATCGAACCGCTGGCAACGCGACAGCACGGTGACCGGCACCTTGCGAATTTCGGTGGTGGCGAAGATGAATTTCACATGCGGCGGCGGTTCTTCAAGCGTTTTCAGCAGCGCGTTGAAGGCCGAATTGGAAAGCATGTGCACTTCGTCGATGATGTAGACCTTGTAGCGCGCCGAGGCCGAGCGGTAGGCAACGCTTTCGATGATTTCGCGAATGTCGGCTACACCGGTGCGGCTGGCGGCGTCCATTTCGAGCACGTCGACATGGCGGCCTTCGGCGATGGACCGGCAGTGTTCGCAAACGCCGCAAGGCGCGGTGGTGGGGCCACCCTTGCCATCGGCGCCGATGCAGTTGAGGCCTTTGGCGACGATCCGGGCGGTGGTGGTTTTTCCCACCCCGCGCACCCCGGTAAGGATGAACGCATGCGCGATGCGGTCGGTGGCAAAGGCGTTGCGCAGCGTGCGCACCATCGCCTCTTGCCCGATCAGATCAACAAAGGTCGCCGGGCGGTATTTGCGGGCGAGAACCTGATAGCCTTGCGCGGAGGGATCGGACATGGGGCCTCGCGGGATTCGGGATTCGGGATTCGGGGACTGGGGACCGGGGCAGAGTAGGGCGGGGGGGCGGCGGCGTCTAGGGCGTGATCGGGTGGGCCGGGGGCGCTGTCAGCGCGGGGTCGGGTTACTCGGGGGGGGCCGCCTTCAGCCGCTTGGCCGCCTTGACCATGCGGCCAAAGGCGCGGTCCTTGCGGCGGGCCTCAAGCTGGCTGGTGCTGGTCGCCCTGTCTTCGCGGCGCAGCTTTTGCCAGCGCGCGAGGCGCGCATTGTCGAGCCTCCCCGCAGCCACTTCGGCCGCGAGCGCGCAGCCCGGCTCATGTTCGTGCGCGCAGTCGCGAAAGCGGCATCTGGTGGCGAGGGCTTCGAGGTCGTCAAAGAGTTCCGCGATGCCTTCGGCGGCGTCGATCAGCGCCAGTTCGCGCATGCCCGGCATGTCGATCAGCAAGCCGCCGCCCGGCATCAGGTGCAGCGAGCGGGCGGTGGTGGTGTGGCGGCCCTTGGCATCGTCGGCGCGGATGCCTTGGGTGGCGAGGGCCAATCCGGTGAGGCCGTTGATGAGCGTTGATTTGCCAACCCCCGACGAGCCCGCAAAGGCCACCGTCTGCCCCGGCCCGCACCACGGGCGCAGCACGGCCAGCGCCTCGGGGGCCTTGGCGTTGAGCGCCAGCACGGCGGCGATATGGGGTGAAAGTGCGCGGGCGCGGGCGGCGTAGTCGCCGGGGTCTTCGGCCTGATCGGCCTTGGTGAGCACGATCACGGGGGCCACGCCCGCCTCAAGCGCCAATGCTACATAACGTTCCAGCCGCGCCGGGTTGAAATCGGCGTTGCACGACGACACGATGAACAGCGTATCGACATTGGCGGCGATCAGTTGCGCGCGCACCTCGACCCCGGCGGCCTTGCGGACAAGCAGCGACTGGCGGGTCAGCACCTGCACGATGCGCAGGTTATCGGGGTCGGCCAGCACCCAATCGCCCACCGCCACCTCGCCCGAGTTCAGGCCGGGGGGGAAGTGCAACGTCAGCACGCCGCCCGCGCCAAGCCCGGTGGCACGGCTGCGCTGAATGCCGATCAAGCGCAACGGCAGCAGCGAAGCGGCATCGGCGCCAATCTGGCGCGCGAAATGGTCTGACCAGCCAAGGCACCTCAAATGCAGCACCGCAGGGGTGTGGCGCGGCCAGACCTTTTTGAGAGACATCGCGATGCAAGACCGGCCAGCCGCTTGCGCGCTGCCGTCGCGTGTCGGCGGCGTCACGGGCGCCTGGCGAACGCACGGAATTTGCCACATTTCGCGCCAACTTGCCACAATTGCCCCAATTCCGCCACAATTGCTAAGCTTCTAGTAACCAACAATGAATGCCGCCTTGGCCAGCGTGCTGGCAGGGCGGATCGGGCAGCGGGCGCAGATCCGCGGCGAGGCATACGGGCAGACATGGCGACCTATACGATCGGTGGCTACGCCACCTCGTCGATCACTTCGAGTGCGGGCAGTCTGAGCACCGGCGCGGTGTTCTCGCTCGATCCCGATTTCGCGGCGGCAACGCAGGCGATCACCGTTACCGTCACCGATAATGACGTCTATTTCTCGGGCTCGGCGGCAATCCAGCGCGACAGCAACCAGACCGCGGTTGTCACCGAGGCGTCGGGTGCGGTGATCGCATCGGGTGCGGTCCGGCTTGGCACTGCCTCGAGCTTTACCGCAACCACCGGCGGCACGGTCAAGATCTATCAGGTCTTCGTCGGCTCGACCCTCGTGGGCTATGTCGCGAATACGCAACTGGTCCCCGGGGCGGCATACACCGTCACCTCAACCGCCGACACCACCAACACCGGCCAGACCTATGCCTCGATCGTTACCTCGAACTACGACCCGGCCGCGGCCTCGTCGATTGTCGGCGGTTCGGGCAACGACACGCTTCTGGCCGGGGCGGGCAACGACACCATCACCGCAAATGCCGGTAACGATTACATCGACGGCGGCGCGGGCAACGATTCGATAACCGCCGGCGATGGCAACGACACCATTCTTGGCGGCACCGGCAACGACACGATTTCGGGCGGCAACGGCAATGACCGCATCGAGGGCGGCGCCGGCAACGACAGCATGTCGGGCGACGCGGGCGACGATACCTTCGTGCTCGAAAATGCCGCTGGCACCGACACCATCATCGGCGGCAGCCAGACCACGGCCGATGTAATCGACGCCACCGCGATGACCGACGCGGTCACCCTCGCCTTCTCGGGCGCAGGCGCGGGCACGCTGGGCGGCACCGGCACCACGGCCGGATTTTCGGGCATAGAGCGGGTCTTGCTGGGAAGCGGCAACGACACCGTCACCGGCTCGACAGGCGCCGATTACGTCGATGCCGGGGCGGGTGACGACAGCCTGACCGGGGGTGCGGGCAACGACACGCTGTTTGGCGGCGCGGGCAACGACACCATCATCGGCGGCACCGGGTCCGACAGCCTTTCGGGCGACGACGGCGACGACCTTTTCATCATCGCATCGGGCGATGGCAACGATACCATTTCGGGCGGCGAGGGCACCGACACGCTTGACGCTTCGGGCATCACCGCGGGCGTGACGCTGACCATGACCGGCGCCGGTGCAGGCTCGATCACCGGCTCGGCGGGAACCTATACCTTCAGCGAAATCGAAACCGTGCTGATGGGTTCGGGCAACGATACGCTCAATGGCTGGTCGGGCAACGACACGCTTTTCGGCGGCGCGGGCAATGACCGGATCATCGGCGGTGCCGGTGACGACAGCCTGATCGGGGGCGACGGCAACGACACCCTGGAAGGCGGCGCCGGCAATGACACGCTGGTGGGCGGTCAGGGGGCGGATTCGCTCAATGGCGGCTCCGGCATGGATTTCGTCGATTATTCCGGCAACAACACCGCCATCAACATCAACCTCGGCACATGGTCGGTAAGCGGCGGCTGGGCGACGGGCGACAGCCTGGCCGGTGTCGATGGGGTGATCGGCTCGGCCTATGATGACACCATCATCGGCTTTGACGGCGCGAGCTATTCCGGCGCGGACATCTACACCAACATCTTCTACGGCGGCGCTGGCAACGACTACATCGACGGCGCCGGGTCCGATGACATTCTTTACGGCGGTGCCGACAACGATACGGTGATCGGCGGCGACGGCAACGACACGCTTTCGGGCGACGAAGGCGACGACCTGCTGATGGGCGGCAACGGAAGCGATGTCGTTTCGGGTGGCGACGGCAACGACACGATCATTGGCGGCGCGGGCAACGACACGCTTTCGGGCGGCGCCGGGCACGATGTCTTTGTGCTCGACAACAACAACGGCGCCGACACCATCCTTGATTTCGACCTGACCATGGTCGACGGCAGGACGGTTGACCAGATCGACGTTTCGAACCTTCTCGACGGCGATGGCAACCCGGTCAACTGGGCCGACGCGGTGATTACCGCCGACGGCAACGGCAACGCGGTAATCACCTTTCCCGGCGGGCAGGCGGTCACGCTGACTGGCGTGACGCCAGAGCAGATCACCGGGCAGGCGGCGCTTTACGCCATCGGCGTGCCCTGCTTCACGGCGGGCACCGGCATTGTGACGCCAGCAGGCACAGTTCCGGTCGAATCGCTGGTGGCGGGCGATCTGGTGATGACGCGCGATCACGGCGCCCTGCCGGTTCTCTGGGCGGGCGGGCGCCAGCTTTCGCGAGCCGAACTTGCGGCGCGGCCGGACCTGCTGCCGGTTCTCATCCGCGAAAACGCGCTGGGAACGCATGGCGCGCTGCTGGTCTCGCCGCTGCACGCGGTTCTTGCCGATACTGCCCAGGGCGAACGGCTGGTGCGGGCAAAACATCTGGCGGAACTGGGCGACGGGCGCTTTCGTGTGGCGCAAGGCAAGCGGCAGGTGAGCTATCACCACTTTCTGTTGCCGCGCCACGCCATTGTCTATGCCAACGGGCTGCCCTCGGAAAGCCTTTACCCCGGCCCGGTGGCGCTGGCGACGCTGGGGCCGCAGGCCCGCGCCGAGATCATGCGCGCGGTGCCCGCCTTGGCGCCGGTTCTGCTCGGTCTTGCGGAAGCCGCGACAATCTACGGCCCGACCGCCCGCCCGCTCGCGCGCAAGCGCGACCTGCACCTGTTGCCCCCCAGCACCGATCTGCGCCGCGTCGCCTGAAGACGGCCCGGTGCTGGCAGGCGGCCCCCATGCTGCGAGAGGCCCGAACAACATCGTCGTCAATGGCCGGCCCGGTTACGCTACCAGCGCAGCGAAAAATCCACCGCGCCCTCGGATGCCGCCCATACGCCCTTGTTTCTTGAAAAATCAATGCGCCAGGAGGGGGAAGGGTGAGAGGCTGGACAACGACCCAAGCGGGGCTCGTTACGGCTGCTTCCTTCCGGACCTGACCGGGTTGGCGAGGCGCTCGCCCGCGCCAACCTCTCGTATTTCACCGCGCGATCTTTTGCGCTGGGAATAAAATCGATTGCGAAAAACGATTCGCGGTTTTCGGAATTGATGAAGTCCGGGTTGTCCTGCAACTGCGCGACGTTCCATTCCTGCCGCGCCTGGTTGGGTGCGCCGAGACCGTTTTCAACCACCCAGTCAGTCAGCACGTTTTCGGAAATGATCATGCGGAGCCGCTCGGCCTCCAACGCCGGGTCGAGGTCCGCGTTGCGGGCAACCACGGCGGCAATGGCGGCGTCGGGGTCGGCCAGCGTGGCCTGCCAGGCTTTGGTGACCGCGGCCAACAGTTTGGTGACCGTGCCCGACGATTTCTTGGCATAGTCAGAATTGACGACCAGAACCTCACCGTAAAGCACAACGCCGTTGTCGGCCATCGGCAGCACAGTCAGATCATCGGCGGATACCCCAAGGCGCGCCAGGTCAGGCAGCAGCGCGTAGCCGAAGCCTGCAATGGCATCGACTTCGCCTGCCGCCAGAGCGGCTGCCATGCTGGCCGGGTCGCGGTGGGTCAGGGTCACGTCGATGAGCCGGAAGCCGTTCGAATTGGCGAGGTTCTGCAGACGATTGACCATCAGGCTGTCGCTGTCATGGCCGACCCGGTGCCCGGCCAGATCGTTTACTGTTTCTATGCCGTGCGACTTCAGGCCGACTACGGTGAAAGCGGGGCGGTCATGGATGACCATGACCGAGATCACCGGTGCACCGGGATTCATCGTGATGAATTCGGCGAAAGTGGGAAAATCGACAGCGCCCATTGCGTAGTTGCCCAACGAAACCTGGCTGACCGCGTCGAGCGCGCTGCGGGTGGGGCGGACATCGACCAAAAGCCCCTCACCTTCGAAAAAGCCGCCATCGTCGGCAAGGATATAGGCGGCGCCGGCGCCACTGACCGCGCCATCAAGCGCAAAGCGCAATTCGCTTTGGGCACTTGCGGGGTTGGTGAGCGCGAGAAGTGCGAGCGCGGCAACAAGGCGTCGGATCATTGCTTGGTCCTTTCCGGCAGATGCGGACGTTGGCGCCCACGAATTGGCACACCCGCCAGCGCAGGTGACTGCGCGGACAGATGCCCATTCCCGCTTAGCGCGCGGATCACCTGTGGGCGATAAAAAACCCCGTGATATGCAGCCATAGCGGCATTTTGGCGCAGCAAACGGGTGCGCGCCAGCGCGGGTGCTCAGAACCGGACCCGGTAGCGGGCAAAGCCGTTTGTGCCGATGCCCAAGGGTTCAAGCCGCAGGTGGTGCAGGTCAGGCAAGTAGCGTTCGGCCCCCGGCCCGGTTTCAAACAGTGCCGTGGTGCCCGGCAGCGCGCGAAACCGCCAACTGCCGCCGTGGCGCGCGTGGACCGTTCCCTGCCGTGCCACGAATTGCCGTAGGACCTCGCGGCTGGGTTCGCCGCCGTCCAGCACCACCCGGTCAGGCCCGATGCCGGGAAAGCTGCCGCCGCCTGAGGCGCGGTAGTTGTTGGTGGCAATCACGAATTGCTGTGCAAGGTCGATTGGCGCGCCGCCGAACCGCAACCCGACGACGCGCCGGGCCTGTGGTGCGATCAGCGCGCCTTCGGGGCTGTAGCGCGCGGGTTCCGAGAGGTCGATCTCAAAATCAACCCCGTCTATCACGTCAAAATTGTAACCGGGAAAGTCCGGGTCGAGCAGCGGCTGGTCCTGGGTGCCGGGGAGCAGCCGGTTGAAGGCGCCCGCCGAACGCTCGAGCCATTCATGAAGTTCGGCGCCGCTGATCTGCACCGCGCGAATGGTGTTTGGAAAGTGGTAGAGGTCGGCAATGTTGCGCAGCGCTACGTCGCCTGCGGGAACGTCGGTGAAATGCTCTGGTCCACCGCGCCCGCCGGTCTTGAACGGGGCGGTTGCGGACAGCAGCGGCAATACCGCGTGCACGGTTCCCGCGAGCGCCGATGCGACGTGCCAGCGCTGTGCATCGGCCACCAGTTTGCCGACCGGGTCGTGCGCAAGAAGTGCGAAATAGCTGTGGATTGGCGCGGTGCTGCGGCCGACCGGGCGTCGGATGTAGGTAAGTGCAGCTAGGTGGTCTGCCTCGGCGGCGGCCAGAACCGCAGGGTCCGGCGCGGCCAGGGGGGTAACGGAGTGGTCTGGGTTGTGGCGGAACACTGGTTCGGCACGGGCGCTGGCGGCACGCACCTGCCAGTGGTCACCCGCATGGTGCAGCACCAGATCGATCAGCCCTATGTGCGAGCCACAGGCGCCCGCCATGACCGCCGGAATGCCGTGCAGGCGTCCGGCAGAGGCATCGACCCCCGGCAGGCCCGGCGCCTCGGGGGCGGGAAAGACCAGGTGGCTGTGGCCAATCAGAAGCGCGTCGATGCCCGCCACCCGCGCCAGCGGCAGCGCGGCATGTTCCTGCCCCGGCAGATGTTCCGCAGCGCCGATGCCGGTGTGCGCCAGCACCACCACCAGATCGGCGCCCGATGCGCGCAGGTGGGGCACCCATGCCGACGCTGCCTCGACGATGTCGCGCGTTACGATCCGCCCGGTGAGGTGGCGATGGTCCCAGGCGGTGATCTGCGGCGGTGTGAGGCCGAGCACCCCGATTCCGATCTCGCGCGCGACGCCGTCGCCGCATACCAGCTTGCGCCGCAGCACTGTGCATGCGGGCAGCAGCAGTTGGTCGCTGAGCGGCCCCGCTTCGCCCAGCCGATGCGCCACGTTTGCCGACACCACCGGAAACTGCGCCCCGCAAAGGGCCGCCTGCAAAAAATCGATGCCGTAGTTGAAATCGTGGTTGCCCACGGTTGCCGCGTCATAACCCACCGCGTTCATCGCCGCGATGATCGGGTGCGCCTTGCCCGCGCCAAGCCCGCGTTCCAAAGCCACAAAGTCGCCCAGCGGATTGCCTTGCAGCATGTCGCCGCAGTCAAACAACAAAGCGTTGGCCGCCTCGGCGCGGCAGTGCAGGATCAGCCCCGCCGCATGCGCCAGGCCAAATTTTTCGGCGGTTTGGTCGGTATAATAGTCGTAAGGAAGGATGTGCATATGCAGATCTGTGGTCTGCATAAGCCGCAAGTGCGCCTCGGTCGGCCCGAGCGGTGTTCGGTGGGGCCGGGCCGCATACATCAGTTGGTCCTTGCGCAGGTCCGGGCAACGCTGGGGGCTGCGGCAGCAATCATGGCCAATTCCTTTTGCGGGCGCCTTTGCCTTGCCGGGTTCACCTTACCGGCGACGGCGCGGCACCCATAAGATTGAATTGTTGAAGAAAATACAACTTATAGTTGTAGTTGGGGCGCAAGGACACCTGACCTGTAGCATCTGGCGCAAAAGCTGCGATCGTGGCAACGGATACGAAAGCGGTTTGGGGAGGTGGGACAGATGCGCGACGGGTCTGGGTTTGCCTTTGCCGGGTCCGGGCTTGACCGGGCAGCGGTGCTGCGAGGGCAACCTGCGGCGGTATCGGCCCTGCTTGCTTCGCGGGGCGCGCGGGTGTTGCCGCTCTGGCGCGGCAGGCCGCTTTTCGCGGGTGATGATCTGGGCTGGCTTGCGCCGGGGCACGCGGCGCTGGCCGATGCGGCGGTGGCGCCGATCTTGCTGGGGGTCGATGGCACGCAGGCATGGTTTGCGCTGGATGTTTCAAACTGGCAGCCCGAGGTGCCCGCCGTCGAAGCGCCAAGCCTGTTTGACGCGGGCGAACAGCGGCATCCGCTCTTGGCCGAGCCTTTCGTATTTGCCGAGCTGCGCACCCGGATGGCAGGCTTGAGTGCCCGCGAGGGCGAGTTGGTGGCCACCGCGCGGGCTCTGACAGAATGGCATAAATCGCACGCGTTTTGTGCGCGATGCGGTGCCGCGAGCGCGCCCAGCCACGCGGGTTGGCAGCGGCATTGCCCGGCCTGCAACGCCGATCATTTTCCGCGAACCGATCCGGTGGTCATCATGCTTGTCACGCTTGGCAACAGCACCTTGCTGGGGCGCAGCCCCGGTTGGCCCGAGGGGATGTATTCGTGCCTTGCGGGCTTTGTAGAGCCGGGCGAGACCGTTGAGGCGGCAGTGCGTCGCGAAGTTGCCGAGGAAACCGGCGTGATGGTCGGCGCGGTGCGCTATGTCACCAGCCAGCCTTGGCCGTTTCCCGCATCGCTGATGCTTGGTTGCCACGGCGATGCCTTGGGTGGCGCGCTCACGCTCGACCCGGTTGAGATCGAGGATGCGCGCTGGGTCACGCGCGAAGAACTGGCAGCGGTCTTTGCCGGAACGCACCCCGAAATTCGCACCCCGCGACGTGGCGCCATCGCCGGTGATTTGCTGCGCCGATGGCTTGCGGATCGAGTGAAATGACGGCAGAACACATGCATTGCGGCGCATGGGTCGGAGATTGAAGAGTATGAAGTTTGCCAGTCGCGACGATATTGAAGCGCCGATCGAGTGCGTCTTTGCTGCCATGAGCGATTTTCAGGCTCTGGAACTGGTGGCAATGCGACGCGGGGTGAAGCTGCGCAGGCTTGATGCGCTGACCGAGGCGGGCGCGGGCATGTCTTGGGATATCGGCTTTCAGTATCGCGGCAAGGTGCGCAATCTGGTGGGAACCGTCGCTGCCCACGCGCCGCCCGAGCGGCTTGTTTTTGATGCCCGTGCGCAGGGCTACGAGGTGACGATGGCCTTCACGCTGCTGGCGCTGTCGCGCAAGCGCACGCGGATGAGCACCGAAATGGAGGTGCGCCCGCGCAGCCTGCCCGCGCGCCTGCTGATGCAATCGGCACGGCTGGGGCGCGCCGCGCTGGTGCGCCGGTACACCGACCGCATCAAGCTGATGGCGCTGGAACTGGAAGACCGCGCCGGGCGCGCCGCCGGCGGGGCGCCTGCCGCAGCGGCTCAGTAACGCCGGGTATCGGCCGGGTACACGCCCAGCAAAGACATGGACGAGGTAAAATAGCGTAGCTCATCGAGGGCGAGGCGCACGTTGTGGTCGTCGGGGTGGCCCTCGATGTCGGAATAGAACTGGGTCGCGGTGAAACTGCCGTCAACCATGTAGCTTTCCAGCTTGGTCATGTTGACGCCGTTGGTGGCAAACCCGCCCATGGCCTTGTAAAGCGCGGCTGGGATGTTGCGCACGCGGAACACGAAGGTGGTCATCATCGGGCCGTCGCCGCGCCGCGTCAGGTTCGGTTCGCGCGACATGATCAGAAAGCGGGTGGTGTTGTGTTCGCGGTCCTCGATGTGGCGCGAGAGCAGATCCAGCCCGTAGATCTCGCCCGCAAGCTCGCTTGCCAGTGCCGCAATCTTGGGGTCGGCGCGCTCGGCGATCAGTTTGGCAGAACCGGCGGTATCGGCGCCGGTGATGCCCCGCAGGCCGTGACGGCGCAGAAAATCGCGGCACTGACCGAGCAGCACGGTGTGACTCATTGCCGCTTCTACATCCTCGATCCGGGTGCCGGGCACCGCCAGAAGGTTGATGTGAACCCGCACGAATGCCTCGTCGATAATGTGCAGCCCGCTTTCGGGCAACAGGTGGTGAATATCGGCCACGCGACCGGCGGTAGAGTTCTCGACAGGAAGCATCGCAAGGTCTGCTTCGCCCTTGCGTACCATCTCGATTGCGTCTTCGAAGGTGGCGCAGGGAACCGCCTCCATCAGCGGACGCGCCTCGCGGCAGGCCTGATGCGAATAGGCGCCGGGTTCGCCCTGAAAGCTGATTCGTCCGGTCTGGCGGTTCGGGGTCATGCCGTCGTCCTTGTGGTATCTGGATGCGCGCTTGCGCCGTGCTTATCGGTGCCTGCGGCTAACTATACCTTGAAAAGCGGCAGGGGAAGCGGGTAGAAGCCCGTGCAGATAATCCACGCGGGGAAGCGACATGTTCAACATGATGAATTGGATCAAGCTGGCGGGTGCGAGTATCGCGACTCTGCTGGTGTTCCTTCTGGGCAACTGGGCGGCGAACACGCTCTACAGCACCGGGTCTGGCGCCGAGGTTGCACATGCGCCTGCCGCGACCAGCACGCCGGCGGCAACGGCACCTGCGGCACCTGCGGCACCTGCGGCACCTGCGGCACCTGCGGCACCTGCGGCTGAGGCTGCGGCGCCAGCCGCTGGACCGTTCGTGGCGCCAGCGCTGTCGGCGCCGGTTGACACCCTGCTTGCCGCCGCCGACCTCACCGCAGGTGAAAAGGTCTGGGCCAAGTGCAAGGCGTGCCACCGGCTCGACGGCAAGAATGGCGTCGGCCCCGCGCTTGACGGCATCTTTGGCCGCCATACCGGATCGGTTGAAGGGTACAAGTACTCGGACGCCAACAAGGGCGCCAACATCACCTGGACCCCTGCTGTAATGATCGACTACCTTTCGGACCCCAAAGGTTTCATGCCCGGCACCAAGATGACCCTGGCAGGGATCGCTTCCGAAGCTGACCGGGTGAACGTGGTTGCCTGGCTGGCGGCCAATGGTGGAGATGCCAGCGCTGCCCCGGCTGCCGAAGCTGCTGCCCCGGCTGCCGAAGCCGCCGCGCCTGCCGCTGCCCCGGCTGCCGAAGCTGTTGCAGCTGCGGGTGACGCGACCACGCTGGTTGCGCGCCTGGCCACGGCTGATGTCGCCGCTGGTGGCAAGGTGTTCGAGCAATGCGCTGCCTGCCACACGCTTGATGGCACCAATTCGGTAGGCCCCTACCTGAATGGCGTGCTTGGCCGCGCGACCGGGCAAGCGACGGGCTACGAATATTCGGAAGCCAACATTGCTGCGGCCCAGACCTGGACGGCGTCGACGATTTACAAATACCTCGTCGATCCGCAATCGGTGCTTCCGGGCACCAAGATGACCTTCGCCGGGCTGCCGAACGACCAGGACCGCATCAACGTGATCGCCTGGCTGTTGTCGAATGGCGGCGTGGCCGACAAGGATGTGACCTCGGCGCAAGACGCGCTGGCACTTGGCGCCGCTCAAGCTGCCGCAGCTGCGGCTACCCCGGCTGCCGCCGCTCCTGCCGCCGTTGCTGATGCTGCTGCCCCCGCGGTAGCAGCCGAGGCTCCGGCAGCCGCCGGTTCGGACTTTGCAGCGCGTATGGCCGCCGCCGACGTTGAGGCGGGTGCGAAGGTCTTTGCCAAGTGCAAGGCCTGCCACAAGGTCGATGGCAAGAACGCGGTCGGGCCGCACCTTGACGGGCTGTTCGGCCGTGTTTCGGGCGCCGTGGAGGGCTTCAAGTACTCGGACGCCAACAAGGAAGCTGGCGTTACCTGGACGGCCGAGGTGCTGGATGCCTACCTCGCCGACCCGAAGGCCTACATGCCCGGCAACAAGATGACCTTTGTCGGCTTGCCGAAGCCGGAAGACCGCGCGAATGTGATCGCCTGGCTGCAAGCCAACGGCGGCTGAGCCGCGTCTGGCAGGAAACATCGCAAAGGCCGCGCCAAAAGGCGCGGCCTTTCGCATTTTCAACACCTTCTCACGCATTCGCGCCTTGATGCGCAGGCACTCTGCCCGTTAGCTTGGGCCAAGGCACAGCACCTCGCGGGTGCGCGAAGCGGAGGGAATGGCGATGGCGAAGGTAGCGGTTCGGCGGATGGTGGCGCCGGGGCAACTGGCGGCGACCCTGATCATGGGGGCACTTCTTTGGCTGTCGCTGGCGCTGGGCGTGCTGGCACAAGAGGCCACAATCCGCGCGCATGGCATTTCGACCTTCGGCGATCTGAAATACGGTCCTGACTTTGCGCACCTCGACTACGTCAACCCCGACGCCCCCAAGGGCGGCGAAATCTCGATCTGGGCTTCGGGCGGGTTCGACAGCTACAACCCCTATTCGATCAAGGGCCGCGCCGCAGCGCTTTCTTCGGGGCCCCTCGAATCGCTGCTGACCGGCACCGCCGACGAGATCGGCGCGGCCTACGGGCTGCTGGCGGAAAGCATGGAATACCCCGAAAGCCGCGATTGGGTGATATTCACGCTGCATGCCGATGCGAAGTTTTCCGATGGCTCGCCGCTGACCGCCGAGGATGTGCTGTTTTCCTACGAGCTTCTGCGCGACAAGGGATTATCGAGCTTTCGCGGGGTGATTTCACAGATGGTTGCCGGGGCCGAGGTGATAGACCCCTTGCACATCAAGTTCACCTTCACCCCCGACTACCCGCGCCGTGACGTGATTCAAACCGCGGGAAGCCTGCCGGTGTTTTCCAAGGCGGAATACATCGCCAAGGGGCGCGATTTGCAGGAAAGCTCAAACACGCCCTACCTCGGGTCTGGCCCCTATGTGTTTGACAGCGCCGATGAGGGGCGCCGCGTGGTCTGGCGCCGCAACCCCGACTACTGGGGCCAGAACCTGCCGATCAACATTGGCCGCAACAACTTTGACCGTATCCGCATCGAGTATTTCGCCGATTACGAGGCCGCGTTCGAAGGTTTCAAGGCGGGCGCATATACCTTCCGCAACGAGGCTTCTTCGCTGATCTGGGCGACGCGCTATGATTTTCCGGCGCTGACGAAAGGATGGGTGGTCAAGCGCGAGCTGCTGAATGGCAACATCGGTTCGGGCCAAAGCTTCGTGCTGAACCTGCGCCGCGAGAAGTTACAAGATCCACGCGTGCGCCAAGCGCTGGGCCTGATGTTCAACTTTGAATGGTCGAATGAGACGCTGTTCTACGGCATCTATGCGCGCACCGCCTCGTTCTGGGATAACAGCGAGCTTGCCGCGACCGGCACACCCACCCCCGAGGAATTGGCGCTGCTGACGCCGCTGGCCGATCAACTGCCGCCCGGTGTGCTGACCGACCCCGCCGTGCTGCCGCCCGTTTCGGGGGCCACGCAGCTTGACCGGGGCAACATGCGGCTGGCGGCAGCGCTGCTGGATGAGGCAGGCTGGGAGGTTGGTGCCGACGGCATGCGCCGCAATGCCAAAGGTGAGGCGCTGGTGATTGAGTTCCTGAATGACAGCCAGAGCTTTGACCGTGTCATCAACCCCTATGTCGAAAACCTGCGCGCGATCGGCGTCGATGCCGTGCACAGTCGGGTAGACGATGCACAGATGACCGCGCGCGAACGCAGCCACGACTTCGACATCATCACCGACCAGCTCGGGCAAGACTACATTCCCGGCTCGGGCCTTCAGCAATACTTCGGCTCGGCCAGCATCGACGACGCCTTCAACAGCATGGGCCTGCAAAGCCCGGCGGTTGACGCGTTGATCAGCAAGGTCGAGGCCGCGACCACCCGCGCCGAAATGACGGTGGCGGTGCGCGCGCTTGACCGGGTGCTGCGCGCCTATCGCTTCTGGGTGCCGCAGTGGTTCAAAGACGTGCACACCGTTGCCTACTTCGACATGTACGAGCACCCCGAGACCCTGCCACCCTATTCACTGGGCGAGCTCGATTTCTGGTGGGTCAACGCCGAGAAGGCCGAAAAACTGAAAGCGGCCGGCGCGTTCTGACGCGGGCAAGCAAGGCAGGGGCAAAACGCGGGCATGGGCGCCTATATCCTCAGGCGGTTGCTGTTGATTATCCCGACCTTGTTCGGGATCATGCTGATCAACTTTGCGCTTACGCAGTTCGTGCCGGGCGGCCCGATCGAGCAGATCATCGCCCAGATGGAGGGCGAGGGCGACGTGTTTCGCAACATCTCGGGCGGTGGTGATGCAGGCGCCCAAAATGCGGGTGGCGGCGCGGGCAGCGAAGACCGCTACCGCGGCGCGCGCGGCCTGCCGCCAGAGATGCTCGACGCGCTGGAGGTGCAGATGGGATTCGCGCGCATCGTCTGCGACGCGGGCCATGTGGGAGAGCCGAGCCTGAAGGCCGCAGATTGCCGCAAAGAAAAGATCTCGGCGGTGCGGCAATTCTTCATCATGATGGGCAACTACCTGCGCTTTGATTTTGGCGAGAGCTTCTTCCACTCAACCTCGGTGATCGGCCTCGTGCTCGACAAGATGCCGGTGTCGATCACGCTGGGGCTGTGGTCAACGCTGCTGGCCTATCTGATCTCGATCCCGCTCGGCATCCGCAAGGCGGTCAAGGATGGCACCGCGTTCGACACCTGGACCAGCGGCGCGATCATCATTGGGTATGCGATTCCGGGCTTTCTGTTCGCGGTCTTGCTGATGGTTCTGTTCGCGGGCGGCAGTTACTGGAAGATCTTTCCTTTGCGGGGGCTGACCAGCGAAAACTGGAGCGAGCTGAGCATGGTCGGCAAGGCGCTCGATTACCTGTGGCACATCACGCTGCCAGTGGTGGCCTCGACGATTTCCAGCTTTGCCACGCTGACACTACTGACCAAGAACAGCTTTCTCGACGAGATCAACAAGCAATACGTCATCACTGCCCGCGCCAAGGGGCAGACCGAGCGCAAGGTGCTTTATGGCCATGTCTTTCGCAACGCCATGCTGATTGTCATCGCGGGTTTTCCAAGCCTGTTTCTGGGCGTGTTCTTTGGCGCCTCGATCCTGATCGAAACGATCTTTTCGCTTGATGGGCTGGGAAGGTTGGGGTTTGAGGCGGCAGTGGCGCGCAATTATCCGGTGATCTTCGGCACGCTCTATTTCTTTGGCCTGATCGGGCTCTTGGTCGGCATCCTTTCAGATCTGATGTATGTCTTTGTCGATCCGCGAATTGATTTCGAGCGGAGGGCGGGATGACACTTTCCCCGCTCAACGCCCGCCGCTGGCGCAACTTCAAATCGAACCGCCGGGCGTTCTGGTCGCTCTGGCTGTTTTTAGCCGCATTCGGGCTGTCGCTGGTGGCCGAGGTGATTGCCAATGACAAGCCGATGCTTGTCAGCTACCGGGGCGAGTTGTTCTTTCCCGCTTACCGCTTTTACCCCGAAACCGCATTCGGCGGCGATTTTCGCACTCAGGCAATCTACCGCGACCCGGCGGTGCAATGCCTGATCGTGTCGGGCGGGCGGCAGGAATGCTGGGATGATCCGGCGGGCATTACCGCGCAGGCACAGACCGGCACGGTGAACGGCGAGGCGGTAGAGCGCGGCTGGATGGTCTGGCCGCCAATCCGCTACCATTACCGCACCATCAACAATGTCGGGTCTGCCCCCTCTGCACCTGACGCAAGGCACTTGCTGGGCACCGATGACACCGCGCGCGATGTGTCGGCGCGGGTGATCTATGGCTTTCGCACCTCGGTGCTGTTCGCGCTGATCGTGACCGGCATTTCCTCGGTGCTTGGCATCGCGGCGGGGGCGGTGCAGGGTTATTTCGGCGGCCGTACCGACCTGATCTTTCAACGTGCGCTCGAAATCTGGGGCTCGACGCCCTCGCTCTACGTCATCATCATCTTGTTTGCGATTCTGGGCCGCAGCTTTTGGTTGCTGGTGTTCGTCACTATTCTGTTCGGCTGGCCCGCACTGACCGGCGTGGTGCGTGCCGAGTTCTTGCGCGCGCGCAACTTTGAATATGTCCGTGCGGCCCGCGCGCTGGGGGTGACCGACCGCGTCATCATGTTCCGCCATATTCTGCCGAATGCGATGGTCGCCACGCTGACGCTGATGCCCTTCGTGGTAACGGGCGCAATCTCGGGCCTCGCCTCGCTCGACTATCTTGGCTACGGGCTGCCCTCATCCGCACCCAGCCTTGGCGAGCTGGCGCTGCAAGCCAAGCAGAACCTGCAAGCGCCATGGCTGGGTTTTTCGGCCTTCTTCACCTTCGCCATCATGCTTTCGCTGCTGGTGTTCATCTTTGAAGGTGTGCGCGACGCCTTCGACCCGCGAAAGACCTTCAAATGAGCGCGGTGCTGGAGGTCAGCGGCCTCAACGTGCGTTTCCGGCAGGATGGGCAGACGATCCACGCGGTGCGCGGCGCCAGCTTTACCGTGGGCAAGGGCGAGACGGTGGCATTGGTGGGCGAATCTGGCTCGGGCAAGTCGGTCACGGCACTTGCCACGGTGGCGCTGCTGCCAGGCAGTGCCGAGCTTTCCGGCTCGATCCGTTACCTTGGGCAGGAGATGGTCGGCGCGAATGAGGCCTTGCTGCTGAAGGTGCGCGGCAACGACATCAGCTTCATCTTTCAAGAGCCGATGACCAGCCTGAACCCGCTACACACGATCGAGCGGCAACTGGCCGAAAGCCTTGCGCTGCATCAGGGCCTGCAAGGGGCGCAGGCGCAGGCGCGGATTATCGAGCTTCTGGAAAAGGTCGGGATCGACAACCCCGAGCGGCGGCTTGCCGACTATCCGCACCTGCTTTCGGGCGGGCAGCGCCAGCGGGTGATGATCGCGATGGCGCTGGCCAACGGGCCGGAACTGCTGATTGCCGATGAACCGACGACCGCGCTCGATGTGACGATTCAGGCGCAGATCCTTGACCTGCTGGCCGAATTGAAGCGCGCCGAGGGCATGAGCCTTTTGTTCATCAGCCATGACCTCAATATCGTGCGCCGCATCGCCGACCGGGTCTGCGTGATGCAAGGCGGAGAAATTGTGGAACAAGGGCCGGTGGCCGAAATCTTTGCCAACCCGCGGCACCCATACACCAAGAAACTGTTAGCCGCCGAGCCGAAGGGGGCGCCAGACCCGGTGCCCGAGGGCGCCGAGGAACTGGTACGCACCGAGCACCTCAAGGTCTGGTTTCCGATCCAGCGCGGGCTTTTGCGCCGCACCGTGGGGCATATCAAGGCGGTGAACGACGCGAGCCTTTCGGTGCGGGCGGGCGAAACGCTGGGCATCGTCGGTGAAAGCGGATCGGGCAAGACCACGCTGGCGCTGGCGATCATGCGGCTGATTCACTCTGAGGGGCCGGTAGTTTACGCGGGGCAAGACATCTCGCATCTGCCCGCCCGCGCGCTGCGGCGCCTGCGCCGCGATATGCAGATCGTGTTCCAAGACCCCTATGGCAGCCTTTCGCCGCGCATGACCGTTGAACAGATCATCGGCGAGGGGCTGACCGTGCATGGCGTCGAGCCCGGCCGCGACCGGCGCGACATGGTGACCGAAGTCATGCTGGAGGTGGGGCTAGACCCGGCCAGCATGGCGCGCTACCCGCACGAGTTTTCCGGCGGCCAGCGCCAGCGCATTGCCATTGCCCGCGCGATGATCCTGCGCCCGCGTCTGGTGGTGCTCGATGAACCAACCTCGGCGCTCGACATGACGGTGCAGGTGCAGATCGTTGACCTCTTGCGCGAATTGCAGCGCCGCCATGGCCTCGCCTATCTGTTCATCAGCCACGATCTGCGCGTGGTCAAGGCGCTGGCGCACAAGGTGATGGTGATGAAAGCGGGCGATGTGGTCGAGGCAGGGCTGGCGGTGGAAGTCTTCTCCAACCCGCAGACCGCCTATACGCGCGAACTTCTGGCGGCGGCGCTGGGGAAATAGGCGATGAAGATCCTCTTCGTCCATCAGAACTTTCCCGGCCAGTTTCCGCACCTTGCCCCGGCGTTGGCAGCGCGCGGGCATCAGGTGCTGGCGCTGACGGCGGAAACCAACATGCGCCCCTCGCCCGTCAAGGTCATCAAATACCGCAAACCCGAGCCTGTCACGATCGCGCCACCACTGACGCGGATGTATGCCGAATGCGCCGAGCGCGGCGCCAGAGCGGCTCTTGCGGCGGCGCAGATGCGCGACCGGCACGGCTACGTTCCAGACCTCATCTTTGGACATTCCGGCTGGGGCGAAACGCTGTTTCTGCGCGAGGTCTGGCCCGAGGCGCGGTTGCTGATCTATGCGGAGCTGATGTATCGGACCAGCGGCCTCGATACCGATTTCGACCCCGAGTTTCGCCGTGACGGGCTGGGTGCGCGCATCTCTACCGCCGCGCGGTCGGCGCATCTGGTGCAGGCGATTGTGCAGGCCGATGGCGCCCTTGCCCCTACCGCATTTCAGGCCGCGACCTTTCCGCCCGAACTCCGCGCAAAAATCCGCATCATACACGACGGGATCGACACCGCGAAGGTGCGCCCCAACCCTGCTGCCGTGCTGGAGATTCCCGGCACCGGGATCGTCTTTCGCCCCGGTGATGAGGTCATCAGTTTTGTCAGCCGTTCACTGGAGCCCTACCGCGGTTATCACAGTTTCATGCGCGCCTTGCCCGCGGTGCTGGCGGCACGGCCCAAGGCGCATGTGGTGATCGTGGGCGACGAGGGGCAAAGCTACGGCCCGCCGCCCAGGGATGGCATCAGCTGGAAGGCCCGCTATCTAGACGAGGTGCGCGACAGGCTTGACCTCGGCCGCGTGCATTTTCTCGGCCGGGTGCCCTACGCCACCTACCTTTCGCTGTTGCAGGTCAGTCGCGTGCACGCTTACCTCACCTACCCGTTCGTGCTTTCCTGGTCATGCCTCGAGGCATTGGGGGCGGGGGCAATGGTGGTAGCCTCCGACACCGCCCCGGTGCGCGAAGTCATCACCGATGGCGAGAACGGGCGACTCGTGG
The DNA here is from genome assembly GCA_002842855.1 of Alphaproteobacteria bacterium HGW-Alphaproteobacteria-4. Lineage (GTDB taxonomy): Bacteria > Pseudomonadota > Alphaproteobacteria > Rhodobacterales > Rhodobacteraceae > UBA6213. Next base: position 89,076 of record PHEE01000009.1, read on the forward strand.
ATTTTTTCGACATCGCAGGCTGGTCGGCGGCACTGACCGAAGCGCTTGCCAACCCCGAAGCTGCCGCGCCACTGCGCGAGGCCGCGCGCCAAGGCGTAATCGAGCGCTACGATCTTGCCACATCCTGCCTGCCGCAACTGATTGATTTCGTTGAGAGCACGGGCAAATGGCGCTCCGTCGGGGATATCTAGGCCGAGCCATTGTAACTGCTTCAGGCAAAATAGCCCCGCCAGCGGCGAACCGTGCTGCCCGCGTTCAGATTGCCGAGGAATGCCCGGACTTCGACAGATCATAGGCGTCGAAACTGCGCGCGATCATCCGGGTTAACGGGCGCGCAGCTTCGGGGATGAACAGGCCTTCAGGAGAAACCTCGACCATATCGCCAAACGCCGCCTGCGTGGCCGCAAACATTTCGGCAAGGCGGGCGGGGGTGACCGAGAAATGCGCAATAATTTCAGCGGCATCTATGCGGAAATCGCACATCAGAGCCTCGATCAGGCGCGAGCGAAGCAGGTCTTCGGGGGTAAAGACGTGGCCGCGCACGGTCGAAAAGCGCCCGTCGCGGATCGCCTGCGTATGCGCAGAGGTGGCCGGCGCGTTTTGCGCGAAGCCTTGCGGGAAACGCGAGATCGACGAGGCCCCAAGACCGACGAGCACCGGAGCCTGATCGTCGGTGTAACCTTGAAAATTGCGCTTGAGCTGCCCTGACTTAAGCGCACGCGCGAGGCCATCTGTGGGCAGCGCGAAATGGTCGATGCCGATTTCGTCATAACCCGCCGCGAGGAACAGTTTCCGAGCGGTTTCGAACAGGTGCAGCCGCTCTTGCGGCGTGGGCAGGTGATCGGTCGGAATCATCACCTGCCGCCGCGCCATCCACGGCACATGCGCGTAGCCGTAAAGTGCGACCCGGTCGGGGCGCAGGCTGAGCAGCTTGTTCACGCTTTCGGCAATGCGTGTTTCGGTCTGATGCGGCAGGCCGAAAAGGATATCGGCATTGAGCGAGCGGATGCCGCGCGCGCGAATCATGGCGGCTGCCCCGGCGGTCACTTCGTAGCTTTGTTCGCGCCCGATCGCCTTTTGAATCTCGGGGTCGAAGTCCTGCACCCCGATCGAGGCGCGGCTGAGCCCCGCTTCGGCAAGCGCATCCATCCGTGCGTCATCAATTTCGTTGGGGTCTATCTCTACCGAAAACTCGGCATTCTCCCCCAGGGGGACCGCCTCGAACACCGCGCCTGCGACGCGGCGGATCATGTCGGCGGGCATCAGCGTTGGGGTGCCGCCGCCCCAGTGCAGCCGCGACAGAGTGACGCCCGGCGCCAGCCTTTCCTTGAGCATTTTCAACTCGGCCAGCAGCACTTCGGCATAGGCGCGCACCGGATCGTCCGATTGGGTGCCCTGGGTGCGGCAGGCGCAGAACCAACAAAGCGTGCGGCAAAACGGCACATGCATGTAGAGAGATATTGACGAGCCCGCGGGGATCGCTTCGATCCATGTGGCGAACTGCCCCGGTCCGACGGAGTCGGAAAAGTGCGGGGCGGTCGGGTAGCTGGTATAGCGGGGCACCCGTGCGTCGAATAGTCCGAGCCGGGTCAGTTGTGATTCCTGATTCATGCGGGTATCATTAGGGACCGATGCGCTGCAGAACCTTGACCCAAATCAAAGAGAGCCGATGACCCCCGAGGACATCCACCCGGTTTCGCCGAGTTGCGCGGACTGCCCGATCCGACACCGCGCCGTTTGCGCGCGGTGCGACGAGCGCGAGTTGGGGGTGCTGGAGTCCATCAAGTATTATCGCAGCTTCGAGGCCGGTCAGATGGTGATCTGGTCTGGCGACAAGATGGATTTCGTGGCCTCGGTGGTTTCGGGCATAGCCACGCTGACGCAGACGCTGGAAGACGGGCGCACGCAGATGGTGGGGCTTTTGCTGCCATCCGATTTCGTTGGTAGACCGGGGCGCGAGTTTGCGCCTTACAACATCAGCGCAACGACCGACCTGATGATGTGCTGTTTCCGCAAAAAACCTTTTGAAGACCTTATGTTTCGCACCCCGCACATTGCGCAGCGGTTGCTGGAAATGACGCTCGACGAACTGGATTCAGCGCGCGAGTGGATGCTGCTTCTGGGCCGCAAGACGGCGCGCGAAAAACTGGCGAGTCTGCTTGCAATCGTGGCGCGGCGCGACGCCTCAGTGAAACTGCGCGCTACCCGAGGCCGCATGATCTTTGATCTGCCACTGACGCGCGAGGCGATGGCCGACTATCTGGGCCTGACGCTCGAGACGGTCAGCCGCCAGATCTCGGCGTTCAAGCGCGAGGGTATTATCGAACTTGAAGGCAAGCGGCATGTGACCGTGCCCGACTTCGACCGTCTGCTAAACGAGGCGGGCGACGATGCCGATGGCGGCATGCTGAGCTGAACCTGGGTTGACCTGTCGGATGCCGGTGCGGCAGCGCCACCGGGACGGGGTTGATGCCCGCCCCGAAGGCTGCGAATTTCAGTGCGCCATGAACACCGGCACTTCGGCCATTTCCAGCATGTGACGGGTCGCGCCGCCCAGAATCGCTTCGCGGAAGCGCGAGTGCCCGTAAGCGCCCATCACCACCATGTCGGCGTCGGTTTCGCGGGCGTGGCGGCTGATGACATCAGAGACCCGCGGCATGGTGCGCGCCAGCACCGTGACCTCGGCCTTGATGCCGTGGCGCGCCAGCATCTGGCTGAGCTGGCCGCCGGGGTCCGACCGTTCCGGCCCATGCGCGGGCGGGTCGATGATGGTGATGTCCACCAGGTCGGCTGCGCGCAGAATCGGTAGCGCCCGGCGGATTGCGGTCAGCGCCTCGGTGCTCTGGTTCCAGGCTACCACGATGCGGCGCATTTTGGTCAGTTCCTGCACGCCGTCCGGGACGACCAGAACCGGCACCTGGCTGTCGAACAGCGCCGCCTCGACAATGCTCTCGGCGTCTTGGCTGCGGCCCTCGCCGTAGGGTTTTGCAAGCACCACGAGGTCGGCGAAGCGCGCCCTTGCGCCGATCAGCGAGCCGATCGCCCCAAGCTGAGCCACCGCGCTTTCGGTTGACCAGCGAATGTCCTCGGCCTCCAGCTTTGCGCGCACCCAAGCCTCGGCGGCTTTCGCTTCTTCTTCAGCGCGTTCAATGGTTTCCTGGTGGATAAAGGCGGTGGCGCCTGCATAGTAGTAACCGGTTTGCGTGCGGTCCACCCCTAGGCACAGCACCTCAAGATGCGCGTCTTCGCGCCGCGCCACGGCCACTGCGGTGCTCATCTGTGCCGCCGCCACCTCGGGGTCGGTCACGATAGTAAAGATCGATTTGTAGCTCATGGGCTGTCCTTCCGTCTGTGGCCGTTTTGGCGCTTCGAACTTTTCTCTAGGCGTTTCCGGGCCGCGGCGCCTTGACCCGGATCAACTTTCGCGGCGCAAGCCAAGGGGGGTGCGACAAAACGGCCCAGTTTGCGGCTTAGACTTGATACAGATCAAAGAAGCGCTGACTGTCCGGTCGCACAAGGAGCCAGTCGAAAAACCTTCTGGGCATGAGACCCGGGGGCCATGACGAGACGAAGGGACACGTCACATGTGGGATTATCTTAAGCTGATCGCGCTGGGCGCAGTCGCGGTGCTGGCGGCATATGCCGCAACACTCGCGCGCGACCTGCCATATCTGGTGAACGCAATCGAGGTCGCGCTGGTGGCCGCGGTGGCGTTTGTCTGGATCTTGTTCACAATGGGCAAGCGCAAGCCTGCGCCTGCCAACGAATATATGGACGGCGTCGTGCGCGCCGGAGTCATTGCAACAGCGGGATGGGGCATCGTGGGCTTTCTGGTCGGCGCGACGATCGCCTTCCAGCTGGCGTTTCCGTCACTCAATTACGAGTGGGCGCAGGGCATCCTGAATTTTGGCCGGTTGCGGCCGCTGCACACCTCGGCGGTGATTTTCGCCTTTGGTGGCAACGCACTTATCATGAGCTCGTTCTATATCGTGCAGCGCACCTGTGCGACGCGGCTCTGGGGCGGCGGGCTGGCATGGTTCGTGTTCTGGGGCTGGCAGGTGATGATCCTGCTCGCCGCGTCGTCCTATATTCTGGGCGGCACGCAGGGCAAGGAATACGCGGAAACCGTCTGGTACATCGACCTCTGGATTGCCGTGGTATGGGTTGCCTATCTGCTGGTTTACATGGGCACGCTTTTCAAGCGCAAAGAACCCCACATTTATGTGGCGAACTGGTTCATTCTGTCGATGATCATCACCATCGCCATGCTGCACATCGTCAACAACCTCGCGGTGCCGGTGTCGTTCTTCGGGTCGGTCTCGGTGCAGCTGATGGGTGGCGTGCAGGATGCGATGACCCAGTGGTGGTATGGCCACAACGCGGTGGGCTTTTTCCTGACCGCAGGCTTCCTTGGCATGATGTACTACTTCGTGCCCAAGCAGGCCGAACGCCCGATCTACAGCTACAAGCTCAGCATCGTGCACTTCTGGGCGCTGATCTTCCTTTATATCTGGGCGGGGCCGCACCACCTTCACTATACCGCGCTGCCTGACTGGGCCTCGACGCTCGGGATGGTGTTCTCGGTCATGCTCTGGATGCCCTCGTGGGGTGGCATGATCAACGGTCTGATGACGCTTTCGGGCGCCTGGGACAAGCTGCGCACCGACCCGGTCATCCGCATGATGGTGGTTTCTGTGGGCTTTTACGGCATGTCGACCTTTGAAGGGCCGATGATGTCGATCAAGGCCGTGAACTCGCTCTCGCACTACACCGACTGGACCATCGGTCACGTCCACTCCGGCGCCTTGGGCTGGAACGGCATGATCACCTTCGGCGCGCTCTACTTCCTGACGCCGAAGCTTTGGGCGCGCGAGCGGCTCTATTCGCTGTCGCTGGTCAGCTGGCACTTCTGGCTCGCCACCATCGGCATCGTGCTCTACGCCTCGTCGATGTGGGTGACGGGTATCATGGAAGGTCTGATGTGGCGCGAAGTGGATGCCAACGGCTTCCTCGTCAACGCCTTCTCCGACACCGTGGCCGCGAAGTTCCCGATGTATGTGGTTCGGGCTACCGGCGGGACGCTGTTCCTGACCGGGGCGCTGATCATGTGCTACAACCTGTGGGCGACGGTCGCCAAGCAGCCCCGCAAGGCCGCTGCTTCCGTGCACGCCGTTCCGGCTGAGTGAGAGGAGAGCAGACATGGGTATTCTTGAAAAACATGGCGTTATCGAACGTAACGCAACTCTGCTGCTGGTTTCCTCGCTACTGGTGGTGACTGTCGGTGGTATTGTAGAAATCGCGCCGCTCTTCTACCTCGAAAACACGATCGAAAAGGTGGAAGGGGTGCGGCCTTACACGCCGTTGGAGATTACCGGGCGGCAGATCTACATCCGCGAAGGCTGCTACGGCTGCCATAGCCAGATGATCCGCCCGATGCGTGACGAGGTTCAGCGCTATGGCCACTACAGTCTGGCCGCTGAATCGATGTATGACCATCCGTTCCAGTGGGGCTCAAAACGCACGGGGCCAGACCTCGCCCGCGTTGGCGGCCGCTATTCGGATGAATGGCAGGTCGGGCACCTTGCCAACCCGCAATCGGTGGTGCCGGAATCGGTGATGCCGAAATACGGCTTTCTGCTGAACGCGGTCATCGATGGGGCCTACATCGAAGACCGGTTGAAGACCGAGGCGCTGGTGGGTGTGCCCTACACCTCGGAGATGATCGCGGCCGCGAAAGCGGACTTCGCGGCACAGGCCGACCCGAACGCTGACAGCACGGGTCTGCTGGCGCGTTACCCCAAGGCGCAGGTGCGCAACTTCGACGGCCAGGCAGCGTTGACGGAAATGGATGCGTTGGTGGCCTATCTGCAAGTCCTGGGCACGATGGTCGATTTCTCGACCTTCCAGCCCGTGGCAAGTCGCTGAGGAGCGGGGAGAATGGACCTTTACTCCCTGTTGCGGGAATTCGCGGACAGCTGGGTGCTTTTGGCGCTGACGCTGTTTTTTGTGGGGGTGGTTTTCTGGGCCTGGCGGCCCGGCAGCCGCAAGATGCACGAAGATAGCGCGAACATCCCTTTCCGTCATGATGACAAGCCCGCCGGTGCGGCCTGCTGCGATGGCAGCGGCAGCGGCTGCGGTGGCTCCAAGTTCAAGGAGGCTCAGCAATGAGCAAGGCACCTGCAAAAACGACCAAACCCGGCGATGCTGGCACCACGGGCCACGAATGGGACGGGATCGAGGAGTTCAACAATCCGCTTCCGCGTTGGTGGCTCTGGACCTTCTACATCACCATTGTCTGGGCGATCGGTTACACTATCGCTTACCCGGCCTGGCCGCTGCTGAAGGGGGCCACACCCGGCATCCTTGGCGCCTCGACCCGTGCCGATGTTGCCGCCGACATCAAGCGTTTTGCCGATGCGAACGCGCCGATCGAGGCGAAACTTGTGGCCGCAGACCTGACCGCGATTTCGGCCGATCCGGCGCTGGCATCCTATGCTGCCAACGCGGGCAAGGCAGTGTTCGCCACCTGGTGCTCGCAGTGCCACGGCGCCGGTGCTGGTGGCAACGTGGGCTACCCCAACTTGCTCGACAACGACTGGCTTTGGGGCGGCGATATTGAGGCGATCCACACCACTATCGCGCACGGCATCCGCAACACCGAGGATGCAGACGCGCGGCTGTCGGAAATGCCGAAATTCGGCGCGGATGAACTGCTTGAAGCGGCGCAGATCGGCGAAGTGGTGCAATATGTGCTGCAGCTTTCGGGCCAGACCCATGATGCGGCCAAGGCCGAAGCGGGCGCGGTGGTGTTTGCCGACAACTGCGCGGCTTGCCACGCTGACGATGGCACCGGCAACCGCGACCTCGGCGCGCCGAACCTGACCGACGCGATCTGGCTTTATGGTGGCGATGTCGCTGCCTTGACCGAGACCGTGACCAATGCCCGCTATGGTGTGATGCCCAGCTGGACCACGCGCCTCAGCGAAGCCGAGATCCGCTCGGTTGCGGCTTATGTCCACGGGCTGGGCGGCGGCGAATAAGCGTTCGGAGGGGCCTTCGGGCCCCTTCGCAAGGTGTGCATCGGCGCCGCGATCTGTTCGCGCGTTTCTGTTGGCGCCGATGCCACCTTTTTCTTTCTGCAGCAGGTTGCGCCAAGGCACACCGAGAAACTGCGCGAAACGAATACCGACATTTGGTATATCACAAACACGCCATTCTTGATGCAGGTCAAGGCCGCCCCCAGCCCAGAGCGCCATCTGGAGCCTGAACCTGCCGTTATCCGGAGACCCGCCCGTGAGCCAGACCGAACCCAGCGCCCCGCTATATGCCGCCCGCGAACCGGTTTTTCCGCGCCGCGTTTCGGGAAGCTTTCGCACGCTGAAATGGTGGCTGATGGGGCTGATGCTGTGCATCTACTATGTAACCCCGTGGATCCGCTGGGACCGTGGCCCGACGCTGCCCGATCAGGCAGTGCTGCTGGATCTTGCCAACCGGCGCTTCTTTTTCTTCATGATCGAAATCTGGCCGCACGAATTCTATTTTGTCGCGGGCCTTTTGATTATGGCGGGGCTTGGCCTGTTTTTGTTCACTTCGGCGCTGGGCCGGGTCTGGTGTGGCTACGCCTGCCCGCAGACGGTCTGGACCGATCTTTACATTCTTGTCGAGCGCTGGATCGACGGCGACCGTAATGCCCGGCTGCGGCTGTGGAACCAGAAATGGTCCCTGCGCAAGGCCTGGCTGCGGGCGGTGAAGTGGACGTTGTGGTTACTGATCGGGCTCGCCACCGGTGGCGCCTGGGTGTTCTATTACACCGACGCGCCGACACTGGCGGTGAACCTTGTGCATGGCACGGCGCCCTTTGCCGCCTATCTGTGGATCGGGATCCTGACAGCCACCACCTTCGTTTTCGGCGGCTTCATGCGTGAGCAGATCTGTATCTACGCCTGCCCGTGGCCGCGGATTCAGGCGGCGATGATGGATGAAGACACCATCACCATCGGTTACCGCGATTGGCGCGGTGAGCCACGCGGCAAGCACCGCAAGGCCGAAGGCGCCGAGGCGCTGGGCGATTGTATCGATTGCATGGCCTGCGCCAACGTCTGCCCGATGGGCATCGACATTCGCGATGGTCAGCAAATGGAATGCATCACCTGTGGCCTGTGCATCGACGCCTGCGACGAGATGATGGACAAGGTTGGCAAGCCACGCGGCCTTGTTGCCTATATGGCGCTGAAAGACGAGGCGGCAGAGCGCGCCGGGGGCCACCCGACCCACATCTGGAAGCACATGTTCCGACCGCGCACACTGATGTATTTCACGCTCTGGGCGGGTATCGGTGTGGCGCTGGTGGTGGCATTGTTCCTGCGCCCGCCGTTTGATTTCAAGGTCAGCCCGGTGCGCAACCCGCAATATGTGATGCTGGCGGATGGCTCGATCCGCAACACTTACGAGGTGCGCCTGCGCAACAAGCAGCCGCGCGAAATGACGCTGGAAATTTCGCTGACCGACCATGAGGACGCTCACGATTTTGGTGGCAGCCATGGTGCGGTGCAACTGACGCTGGAAGGGCGCGACGCAAACGTGGTAACGGTGGCACCGGATGAAACACTGACCCAGCGTGTCTATGTGACCGCGCCGCGCGGCTCGGACCTCGCCGATGAGCGGCGCAGCGATGTGCGGTTCTGGCTGCGCGATGTCGATGGCACCAAACGGGTCAGTGCCGACAGCGTTTTCAACGGAAAGGACCACTGAGGATGACCGCCCCCTTTACCGGCCGCAAGATGCTGGTCCTGACGGTTGGCGCCTTTGGCGTGATCATTGCCGTCAACCTGTTCATGGCATTCAAGGCGGTCAGCACCTTTCCGGGGCTGGAGGTCGCCAATTCCTACGTTGCCTCGCAAACCTTCGATGCCGACCGCAAGGCTCAGGAAGCGCTGGGCTGGGTGGTGGAACCCGCCTATGCCGATGGTGTGCTGCATATCGTCATCAGGGATACGGCGGGTCTGCCTGCATCGGTCCGCGACATTACGGTGTTGGTGGGGCGACCGACCTCGGTGCGCGACGACAAGACCCTTGTGCTAGCGCAGGCGGCCGGGGCTTATTCGGCGCCGGTCGAGCTGTCGTCTGGCAACTGGTTGTTGCATCTTGAAGCACATGCCCCCGATGGCACGTTGTTTCGCCAGCGGCTGGATTTTGTGGTGAAGGGCTAGCGCGATGAGCGCGACCTTTGAGCAGGACGAAATGCGCATGCAGGCTTCGGCCTGCCCGGCCTGTGTGGCTGCGCCCTCGGCCGAACGGCTGGCCGCTGCGGCCGCACCCAAGGACGCGCGCCTGATGTTGTCGCTGCCCACCGCACATTGCGCCGTTTGCATTACCGATGTGGAACGCGAACTTGCGCGGCACCCGCAGGTGCGTTCGGCGCGGGTGAACCTGACCCTCAAGCGGGTCAGTGTCGATGCTGAACCGGGGGTCGAGGCCGCCGATCTGGTGGCGCGTCTGGCGCGGATCGGCTATGAGGCACACGAGCTTGACCCCGATGTGCTGAGCGCCACCGACGCCGACAAGCGCGGCCGCGACATTCTGATGCGGATCGGCATTTCCGGCTTTGCGATGATGAACATCATGCTCTTGTCGGTGGCAGTCTGGTCGGGTGCCGAAGCCGCAACACGCGACCTCTTTCACTGGATATCGGCGGCAATTGCACTGCCCACCGTGGTCTTTGCCGGCCAGCCCTTCTTTGCCAGCGCCTGGGCAAGCCTGAAGGGTGGCCGGTTGGGCATGGATGTGCCGATTTCGCTGGCGATCATCCTCGCCTCGTCGATTTCGGTCTATGAAACCGCGCACTCAGGCCATCACGCCTATTTTGATGCGGCGGTGATGTTGACCTTCTTTCTGCTGATCGGCCGCTATCTAGACTATCGCACCCGGGCCGTGGCGCGCTCGGCGGCAGAAGAGTTGGCCGCTCTGGAAGTGCCGCGCGCACAGCTTTTGCGCGATGGCGCCGAGGTGACGGTTCCGGTGGGCGAACTGGTGCCGGGCGACCTGATCCGTATCCGCCCCGGCGCCCGCGTGCCGGCGGATGGCGAGGTGATCGAGGGTAGCTCCGAGTTGGACCGCGCGCTTTTGACCGGCGAAAGCCTTCCGGTCTGGGCCGGGCCGGGGTCGGTGCTTTCCACTGGTGAGGTAAACCTGACCGGGCCGCTGACGCTGCGGGTAACGGCGGCAGGGCGGGCAAGTTCGCTGCACCGGATGGCTGATCTGGTGGCGGCGGCGGAAAGTGCCAAGAATCGCTATACCTCGCTGGCCGAGCGGATGGCGGCATTCTATTCGCCCTTCGTACACCTGACCGCCTTTGCCTCTTTTCTGGGCTGGTTGCAGATCTCGGGCGGCGATGTTCGGCTTGCGGTGAATATCGCCGCTGCGGTGCTGATCATCACCTGCCCCTGCGCACTGGGGCTGGCAGTGCCTGCCGTGGTCACCTCTGCCTCGGGCAAGCTGTTCCGCAAGGGCATGCTGGTCAAGGACGGCACCGCGCTGGAGCGGCTGGCCGAGGTCGATACGGTTCTGTTCGACAAGACCGGCACCCTGACCATGGGCGCGCCCGAACCGCAGAACCTGGCCAATCTGGCCCCCGCTGATCTGGCAATTGCGGCGGCGCTGGCCGAAGCTTCGGCGCACCCGCTGGCGCTGGCGCTGGCCGTAGCGGCCCGCGCAATGGGCGTGCAACCCGCCAAGATGAGCGATCTGCGCGAAGTGCCGGGATATGGCATCGAGGGGCTGTGGCAGGGCCAGCGGGTGCGGTTGGGGCGGGCCGACTGGGTTGGCGCGGTGCCCGGCGAGATGACCGCGACGCATCTGCAAATCGGCGCCCTCGCGCCGGTATCCATCGCCTTTGCTGATCGGCTACGTCCCGGCGCCGAGGCGGCGGTGGCGGGGTTTCTGGCCTCGGGCAAGGCCGTGCATCTGGTGTCGGGCGATACCTCGGGGGCGGTTTCGGAACTGGCGCAGCGGCTTGGCATCGCCCATTGGCACGCGGGTTGCCTGCCGGCCGAAAAGGCGGCGCTGGTGGCCGACCTTGCAGCAAAGGGCGCCATGGTGCTGATGGTGGGCGACGGGCTGAACGATACTGCCGCACTTGCGGCTGCGCATGTCTCGATCTCACCGGCCTCGGCGCTTGATGCGGCGCGCACGGCTTCGGACATCGTGTTGCTGGGGTCCGACCTTGCCCCGGTCGCCGACGCAGTGCGGGTGGCGGTTCAGGCACGCCGAAGGATCAAGCAGAATTTTGCCATTTCGCTGATTTACAACGTGGTCGCAGTACCGATTGCGATACTTGGCTTTGCCACGCCGCTTGCTGCGGCCTTGGCGATGTCGCTATCGTCCGTTACGGTATCGCTCAATTCGCTGCGGCTGAAATGAGACCCTGATGGACGCTCTGGTCTACCTGATCCCGACTTCGCTGGCCTTGGGTGGCATCGGCCTTGCGGCCTTTGTCTGGAGCTTGCGGCATCGGCAGTATGAAGACCCCAAGGGCGACGCCGAGCGCATTCTGAACCCGGAATGGGACGACCACCCCAAACCCTGACGGGTGCTCAGGGGCCGATCACCGCGCATTCGAGCTGTCGGGCCACAAGCCGGCGGCAGGCCATTTCGGCGAGCTCTTTCGGCATCCCCACAAAGGTGGCATCGAAGCCGCCGCGCCGGTTGGCGACCTTGCGCAGCGCCTCGCCCAGTGTATCGGCCTCCATCAGTGCGGTTTGCAGCAGCACCCGTTCGGCCTGATAGCTGGTCGAGAATTTTCCAAGCGAAACGCCCCACTGCTGCCCGCCAGAGGTGGACAAGCGTGTTATCACCTCGGGCATTGCTTGCGGCGCCGGGGCGGGAGGCGTGAGCGAGGTCAGGATCAAGCCGTCAGGGCGTGGCGCGGGATGTGTGATTGGCGCGGTCGGCGCAATGGCAGGCGCAGGTGTGACCGCTGATGCGAATTGCAGGGTTTCGGGCTGTGCGGGCTCGGTGGCGACGAAAGCGGGCACGGTGGGCCCCGGTGCAGGGGGCATGTTGCTGGCTACGAGCGGGGCCAGATCAGAGGTTGCGGTCGCTGCGGGCGCGGGGCTATCGGCAACAGCTACCAGGCTTTCGGAATCCGGCGCCGAAGCCGCGGCACCGCGCGGCGCGGGCAACGGGCGCGGCGAACTGGCCAAGGCCAAAGCGGAAAGCGTTGGCGCGGGGTCGAGCGCCACGGCGGCGAACTCGACCGGGCCCGGATCGGCCGTGGCTTCGGGTGCGGGCGTAATGGCGAGCGCGGCCGTTTGCGGCGCCGGGTCCGACGGTTCCTGGTCGTCGGACAAGGGTATCGCAACGGGGACCGGCGCAACGCCCTGGGCGAGCAGCATTTCGGCAGGATGCGGGGCCGTGGCCAGTTGCATGGTCTCGGGTTGCGGCGCCTCGGATTGCGCGAAGACCGGGCCGGTGGCGGCGGCGGGCTCGGCGGTGGGTGCCTCGGGGCGCGGCACCGGAACCGGGGCTGCGGCCAGCCCGAGCGTCTCGGGCTGTGCCGGTTCGGATGCCACAAAGGCAGGGCCGGGGGCTGGCGCCACGGCGGCGGCCAGCGCCACGTCGTCGTCTGTGCCGGTATTTGGGCGCGGGGAGGGGCGCGGGCTGGTTTGCACGGCGCCCGAAACGCGAATGGTCTTGGCGCCCAAGCTGCCTTGCGCCAATGCCACCGATGGCTGTGGCGCTGCGTAGACCGGCTTGGTCGGGCGCTGTTCGCGCACCCGCGTGGGCGCCTTGGCGAAGCCAAGATCCAGCAGTTCGGCCATCTTGGCGTTTCGTTGCGGCGTCGAGGTGCCGCCAAGCACCGTTGCGATGATGCGTTCACCACCGCGCTCGGCCGAAGCGGTAAGGTTGAAGCCCGCCGCGTTCGTAAAGCCGGTCTTGATGCCGTCAGCGCCTTGATAGCTGTCAAGAAAGCGGGTGTTGGTGTTGTTGACCGCAGCCATTCCTGCATCGGCGGAGCGACGCGAGAACAGGTTGTAGTATTCGGGGTAGTCGTAGAACAGGTGCCGCCCCAGCAGGGTGAGATCGCGGGCAGTCGAAAGGTGGCCGCTTTCGGTCAGGCCATTCGCGTTTTTGAAGGTCGAGTTTTTCATGCCAAGTGCCTTGGCGGTGCGTGTCATGCGCGCGCCAAAAGCGGGGACGGACCCTTCGATCGCCTCGGCGATGGCGGTGGCCGCGTCGTTGGCGGATTTGATCGCCGCAGCGCGGATGAGGTAGCGGAGTGCAATTTTCTGCCCGGCGCGCAGGCCCAACCGCGAGGGCTGTTCGTTTGCGGCGCGCGACGAGATGGTGACCATCGTATCAAGGCTGATTTCGCCGTGCTCGATGGCCTCGAAAGCGACATAGAGCGTCATCATCTTGGTCAGCGAGGCGGGGTGCAAGCGGGTGTCGGCGTTGGCCGAATGCAGAACCTCGCCGGTGCGCGCATCCATCACCAGCGCCGCATAGGGCGCTGCCGATGCCAAAGCCGGCATCCACGCAACAAATAGTGCCAAAAGCCCGAAACGGACCCAGCGAACAAGCTTGGTCAACGGTCTGCCCTTTACTGCCTCATGCCCCTTTTTAGGTTGGGGCTTATATGCTCGCGGTCACGCTAGCACGACATGGCTTGGCTGAAAACACACATAATTCAACGGCTTTCATGGTGTTGTCGCGGCGCATCATGGATTTATCTAGCGATAGGTGCTGGGGCGCGATCAGCTACCAGATGTTCCCGTTATCTGGTCCAGCCAATGCGGCAGTTCGTCTAGCCCGCCAATGGTGGCAAAGCGCGGGTGCGCCTGCGGCGGCGCGGCATCTTCCAGCGCCCAGGTCAAAGCATGTGGCACATGCGCACCCCAGCCCCCCGCTGCCAACATCGGCAGCACGTCGGATTTCAGTGAGTTGCCTACCATCAACCCCTCGCCGACGCCCGAACCGTGGCGGGCGAACAGACGCGCGTAGGTTTCGGCCTGCTTGTCCGACACGATTTCCACTGCATCGAACAGATCGCCAAGGCCCGATTGCGCCAACTTGCGCTCTTGATCGAGCAGGTCGCCCTTGGTGATGAGCAGCAGCCGGTAGCGCCCTGCCAAGGCCGCGACCGTTTCCTGCGCGGCGGGCAACAGCTCAATCGGGTGGCGCAGCATTGCCTGCCCCGCTGCAAGAAGTTCCGAGATCACCGACGCGGGCACCCGGCCCTCGGTCACTTCGATTGCGGTTTCAATCATCGAAAGCGTGAAGCCTTTGACCCCAAAGCCATAGTGCCCGAGGTTGCGGCGTTCGGCCGCCAATAGCCGGTCGGCCAGACGCGCGGGCTCGGCGTGGTCCGAGAGCAACTCGGTAAATCGGGTCTGGGTCAACTGAAAGAAGCGCTCGTTGTGCCAAAGCGTGTCGTCGGCGTCAAAGCCGATGGTTGTGATATGGCCCATGTGCCCCCCTTTTGCTGCTCAGTTTGCAGCCTTGGCACCCGGCAGGCAATGGCAGGGCTTTTCAGCGCCGCCAATGCGCCTATATTGCCTTTGCCGCCTGAACTCGAATCCCGCAAGGAGTGTGCGTGACCCGACGCCCCGACATCATGGCCGACCGCGAGGACGACCCCGATAGCCGCACCGGGCTAGCAACCCAGACGCGCACCAAGACCGCACGACCGCCGCTTTACAAGGTGATGTTGCTGAATGACGATTACACGCCGATGGAGTTTGTCGTGCACATTCTGGAGCGGTTCTTTGGCCTCAGCCATGCGCAGGCGTTCGAGATCATGCTGACAGTGCACAAGAAGGGGCTGGCAGTGGTCGGCGTTTTCAGCTTCGAGATTGCTGAGACCAAGGTGGCGCAGGTAATGGATTTCGCACGCCGCCACCAGCACCCGCTGCAATGCACGATGGAAAAGGAATAGCCCGGCATGGCCGATCCGCGCATTTCGCTGGCGCTTGCGGCGCCCGGTTCCTTGCCGTCTGCGGGGCGGATTCTGCTTTTGCGGCCGCGCGCCGAGCATGATCTGAGCGGGCTGCCCCGCGCGCGGCTGCATCTGGTGCAGGGGTTCCGCCCCGATTACGAGGCGCTTGCGGCGCAGGGCTATGCGGTGTCGCCCGAGCCCGAGGGGGCTTACGCTGCCGCTTTTGTGTTCGTTCCGCGCGCGCGGGCCGAGGCCGAGGCGCTTTTGGCCGAGGCGACGGCGCGGGTGGTGCCCGGCGGGCCGATCTGGGTGGATGGCGCCAAGACTGATGGCATAGATGGAATATTGAAGGCGGCGCGGGCCCGGCTCCGGGTGGACGAGCCGATTTCCAAGGCGCATGGCAAGATCTTTCGTTTTACCTCGCCTGGGCCGGATGTGCTGGCCGACTGGCGCGGTCGACGTTTCAACCCCGCGCCTGGTTTTACCACCGTGCCCGGCGTGTTTTCGGCCGAGGCGGTGGACCGTGGTTCGGCGCTGCTGGGGGCTGCCCTGCCCGCCCGGCTACCTGCCCGCGTGGCCGATCTTGGCGCGGGTTGGGGCTGGCTATCGGCGCAGATTCTGGCGCGCGAGGGGGTGGAGGAGTGCCATCTGATCGAGGCCGAGCATGCCGCGCTGGCATGCGCGCGTGAAAATATTTCTGACCCGCGCGCGCGCTTTCATTGGGCCGATGCGCGCAGCTTTCGGCCCGAGGCGCGGTTTGGTGCGGTGGTGATGAACCCGCCATTTCATACCGCGCGCAGTGCTGACCCGGCGCTTGGTCTTGCATTTATCGCAGCAGCGCAGGCGATGGTGTCGCTATCCGGCACGCTTTACATGGTCGCCAACCGCCACCTTGCCTATGTCGCACATCTCAAGACGCTTTTCCGCGAAGTTGATGAACTGGGCGACGACCCTGGCTATCGGTTGATCCGGGCGGCGCGACCTATGGCGGCGGCGAAACCGCGCGTCGCGCTGCCGCCTCGCGCCCGGCGCTGAGATCGGATAACGTCGCCGCGCGAGAATCACCCCACGAGGCCCCATGTCGATTTCCATTTCCGGCAAGACTGCCATTGTCACCGGCGCGGCCAATGGCATCGGCCTTGCCATAGCGCGGCATTTTGTCGAAAACGGCGCCAATGTGATGTTCGCGGATATCGACGAGGCGCGTCTGGCGGTCGAAGTGGGCGATGGCAACGAGGGCCCCGCGCGCTATTTCGCGGGCGACCTTTGCCAGAAACTGACACTCGCCAACCTGCTTTCGGCCACGCTGGATGCCTTTGACCGGGTTGATATTCTGGTCAACGCCGCGCGGGTGATTGGCACGGGTGACCCGCTGTGCACCGATGAATCGCTGCTGCTTTCGATGATGCACCAAAACCTGATGTCGGGGCTGCGGTTAAGCCAGATGACCGCAAAGCGGATGCTTGCGCAGGCCGAAAAAGAAAGCGGACAAGGCGGCCCGGCGGGCAGCATCATCAACATATCAACCATCGCGGCGCGGCGCGCGCAGCCCGAACTGCTGGCCTATTCCATCTCCTGTGCGGCGGTCGAACAGGCGACACGGTCGCTGGCAGTGGCGCTTGCGCCACGCGGCGTCCGGGTGAACTGCGTCGCCTTCGGTTCGCTGATGAGCGCCAGCCTGCATGGCGCGCTGAAAGAGCATAGCGGCTGGCGCGACGAGATCGCCCAAGGCACGCCGATGCGGCGGATCGCGGGGGCGGGTGAGTTGGCCGAAGCGGTGCAGTTTCTCGCCTCGGATGGTGCGGGCTTCATCACCGGGCAGGTGCTGACGGTCGATGGCGGGCGCGGACTTGGCGATGCGATATCGGTGCCGGCTTTCTGAACGCTACTGCGGGTAAACCGCGCGGCACTGTGCGATTTCCGCATTTGCGGTGCGCCTAAGTTCGGCGCGCTTGGTGGCAAGACCGTCGCGTTTGCGTGTTTCGGCCACCGGGTCAATCGGCACCCGACGTTGCAGCGTTACGGTGACCGGCTCGAAACACAGGCTTTGCTGCGGCGGTTGGGGTGGCGGCGGCGGGCTGCCGGGGGGTGGTGGCTGCACCGGTCTGGTGCAGCGCACCCATTGCATGTTGGTTTGCTGGTATTCCTCCCAGGCGTAGCCGCGCGCGATATTGCCTTCGACTTCGGCCAGCAGTTTCTCGACCGCGTCAAGTTCCTGCGTCGCGCGCCAGATACAGCGTTCTTGCGGCGTGCCGCAGGCGAGAAGGGTCAGAACAAGCGCGAAGGGCAGCAGGCGAAGGGCGCGGCGCATGGCAGTCTCCGTTCGGGTCTGACGCAGCATTGCGCCATGCGGGGCATTTGGCAATTCCCGACGGGCACTGGCTTTGCTAGAAAGCGGGTTCGGGAGATCGGTGAGGGGCACATGGCGGGCGAGTTCGAAAGCGAAAAGGCGGCGGCAGCGGCGTGGTTCAGCGTGTTGCGCGACAGAATCGTGGCGGCGTTCGAGGCGGCGGAGAATGAGGGCGAAGGGCCTGCACCGGGGCGTTTTGAGGTGACCCAGACGCGCCGTTCCGCGCCCGATGGAGGCGATGCGGGCGGCGGTCTGATGAGCGTGATGCGCGGCGGGCGGGTGTTTGAAAAGGTGGGGGTGAACATCTCGACCGTCTGGGGCAGCCTTGGCGGGCGCGCGCAGGCGGCAATGGCGGCGCGCGGGGTGCCCGGCATGGCCGAAGACCCGCGTTTCTGGGCCTCGGGAATAAGCCTTGTCGCGCATATGCAGAACCCGCATGTGCCCGCCGTGCACATGAACACGCGGATGTTCTGGACCCCTGGCGCCACATGGTTTGGTGGCGGCGCTGACCTCAACCCCTGCATCGAATACCCCGACGACACGGCGCATTTTCATGGCCAGATGCGTGCCGCCTGCGCCGCGCATTCGCCGGATTATTACGACCGCTTCAAGGCCTGGGCCGATGAGTACTTCTTTGTGCCGCATCGGGGCCGGGCGCGCGGCGTAGGCGGGATATTCTTCGATGATCTCGACTCGGGCGACTGGGCCGCTGATTTTGCTTTCACGCGGTCCGTGGGTGAGGCGTTTCTGCCCGCCTACCTGCCGCTGGTAGCCCGGCGGCGCGGCATGGGCTGGGGCGAGGCCGAAAGGGACACGCAACTGATCCATCGTGGGCTCTATGCCGAATATAACCTCGTCTATGACCGCGGCACCAAATTCGGGCTGGAAAGTGGGCACGACGCGGCGGCGGTGCTGATGAGCTTGCCGCCGCTGGCAAAATGGGTTTGATCGGCGCGGCCGATTTCACCAGCGGTGCCCGGTTTGGCTTTGCCGCGCAATCAGGCTATACAGGGCGTGCCTTTACCGCTAAGGGGCGCGCTTCGCGCCAATTGCGCCCAATCCGAAAGTAACAAGATGACCCAGTTCGACGGCGTGCACGCAGCTTTGACACAAAGCCTTGCGGCCAAGGGCTATGCCGAGTTGACGCCGGTGCAACTTGCGGTGCTGGAGCCCGCGGCGGCGACAGCCGACCTTCTTGTTTCGGCGCAAACCGGATCGGGCAAGACCGTGGCCTTCGGGCTGACCATCGCAGCGCAGCTTTTGGGCGATGCGGCGCGAATGGGGCCAGCCGACGTTCCGCGTGCATTGATCATCGCGCCCACGCGCGAATTGGCGATGCAGGTGAAGCGCGAGCTGGACTGGCTCTATGCCCCGGCGGGCGCGGTGATCGCGGCTTGCGTGGGCGGCATGGACGCGCGCGCCGAGCGCCGGGCTTTGGAGCGCGGTGCGCATATCGTGGTTGGCACGCCGGGGCGCATCTGCGACCACATGCGGCGCGGCGCACTCGATCTTTCGGCGCTGTCGGTGGCGGTGCTCGACGAAGCAGACGAAATGCTCGATCTGGGCTTTCGCGAAGACCTTGAGTTCATCCTGAAGGCGGCACCGGTCGAACGGCGCACATTGATGTTTTCCGCCACGGTTTCGCGCGAAATCGCGGCGTTGGCCAAAAGCTTTCAGCGCGACGCGCGGCGCATTTCGACCGTGGCCGAGCGCGAGCAACACCACGATATCGAATACCGCGCGCTGCTGGTCGATCAGGCCGACCGCGAAAACGCCATCGTCAACGTGTTGCGTTTCTACGAGGCGCGCACGGCGCTGGTATTCTGTTCCACCCGCGCCATGGTCACCCACCTTACCGGTCGGTTTCTGAACCGTGGTTTTCAGGTGGTGGCCCTTTCGGGCGAGTTGAGCCAGGCCGAGCGCAGCCACGCGCTGCAAGCCATGCGGGATGGCCGCGCGCGGGTCTGCGTGGCAACCGATGTGGCGGCGCGCGGCATCGACCTGCCGGGGCTGGAACTGGTGGTGCATGCCGACCTGCCGATGAACAAAGAGGGCCTGCTGCACCGTTCGGGCCGCACCGGGCGGGCCGGGCGCAAGGGCGTAGCGGCGGTGATCGTGCCGTTTTCGGCGCGCAAAAAGGCCGAGCGGCTGTTTTCCTTCGCCAATGTCGCGCCCATCTGGGCTTCGGCCCCGAGCGCCGAAGAAGTCAGCGCGCGTGATGTCGAGCGGTTGCTTTCCGAACCCGTGCTGACGACGCCGGCGACCGCAGACGAGGCGCCGCTGGTCGCACGCCTGATGCAGACCTATGACGCCGAGGCCTTGGCGGTGGCAGTGGTGCGCCAATATATGGCGCAGCGGTCGGCCCCCGAGGATCTGGCGGTGGTCAGCCCCGACGGGCCAAAGCCTCGCGAACGGGCGGAATTTGGCGAGAGCGTGTGGTTCAGCCTGTCGATCGGGCAGGAGGGGCGCGCCGATCCGCGTTGGCTGCTGCCGATGCTGTGCCGCGCGGGCGACCTCACGCGCCGCGACATAGGCGCGATCCGGGTGCAAGAGATGCGCACCTTGGTGCAGATCCATGCCGATGCGGGCGCCCGGTTCATGGCGGCACTGGGCGCTGGCATGCAGCTTGAGGATGGCATCGCCGTGAGCGTGCTCGACAAGGCGCCGATTGGCACCGAGGCCCACTCGGCGCCCCGTATTCATGATGCGCGGGGGGTGGCACCTGCCGCACCGCGCGCTTATGGTGCGAAAAAGGTTTACGAAAAAGCGCCCTACGAGAAAAAGACTTACGAAAAGGCGGCCTACGAAAAGGCCCCTTCCGAGAAAAAGCCCTACGATAAAAAGCCCTATGGCGGCAAATCGGCCCCGGTGGCCGAGCACGCCGCCCAACCGCGCGAGGTGGCCGACACGCCGCGCCCGGTGGCCAAGCCCGCGCCAATCGCTGCGGATGCTCCGGCGAAAAAACTGCACCGCAAGGGGGCCGTGGCCTATGACCCGCTTAATGCCCCGGTGCGCCCGGCCAAGGTGCGCGCCCGCGGCGTGACCGAGGGCGAAGCCGCAGCCAAAGAGCGCGGCGCAGGTTGGGCAAAGCCCAAACCCAAGGTCAAACCGGAAGGCAAGCCGGGCGCCAAGTTCGGCAAACCCAGGCCGAAGCCCAAGTTCTGAAGCCCTGCAGGGTACCCGCCGCAGCGAGCGCCATTCAAGCGCCGCGCACCGTTTCGATCATCAGCGCCACGTTATCGGGGTTGGCATCGGGGGTAATGCCGTGGCCAAGGTTGAAGATGTGCGGGCCGCCCGCAAAGGCCCGCACGATGCGCCGGGTCTCGTCTACCAGCCCCTGCCCGCCGGTCACCATGTGGCGCGGGTCGAGGTTGCCCTGCACGCAGCCGTCCTTTTGCACATTCGCCGCCGCCCATTCGGCGGAAACGGAATTGTCCAGCGCCACGCAATCGGCCCCGGTGGCTCGGGCAAAGCCTACATAGCGCGGCCCTGCCTCACGCGGGAAGGCAATGACGGGCAGACCGGGGTGGCGCCCTTTCAGCGCGGCAATAATGCGCGCGGTGGGGGCAAGTGCGAAATCGTCGAAATCCTGCCCTTTCAGGCTGCCTGCCCAGCTATCGAACAGCTTGACCACCTCGACCCCTGCCGCGACCTGTGCCGAGAGGTATTCGATCGTCGCCTCGGTCAGAAGGTCGATCAGCGCCGAGAAGGTCGCGCGGTCGGCGGCTTTCAGCGCGTGCGCGGGGCCTTGGTCGGGCGTGCCGCGCCCGGCGATCATGTAGGTGGCCACAGTCCACGGTGCGCCGGCAAAGCCGATCAGTGCCGTTTCGCGCGGCAAGTCACGCGCCAGAATGCGCACGGTTTCATAGACCGGTGCGAGGTGGGCGTGAATGTCGTCGCGGCCTTTAAGCGCGCGCAGACCTTCCGACCCGGTGATGGTCGAAAGCCGCGGGCCTTCGCCTACTTCGAACCACAAATCGGCGCCGAGTGCCTGCGGCAGCAGCAAGATGTCGGCGAACAGGATTGCCGCGTCAAAGCCAAAACGGCGGATCGGTTGCAGCGTCACCTCGGCGGCAAGCTCGGGGTCATAGCAGAGCTTAAGAAAATCACCCGCCCTGGCGCGCGTGGCGCGGTATTCGGGCAGATAACGCCCCGCCTGCCGCATCATCCAGATGGGCGGCGTGGGCAGGGTTTCGCCCGCGAGGGCTCGTAACAACAGCTTTTCGGTCATCGGTCACTCCGTTTGCCCCCCTTCATCGCGGGCGCGCGTGCGATGTCAAGCGCGGACCGTCTTGCGCGGTCCATTTGGCGCGGCTATTGCGGGGGCATGGATATGCCCACACCCAGATCCCCGCTGAAGATCGGCACCCGCGGTAGCCCGCTTGCGCTGGCGCAGGCACACGAAACCCGAAACCGACTGATGGCGGCGCATGACCTGCCCGAGCGCGCATTCGAAATCGTGGTGATCAAGACCACCGGCGACAAAGTGCTCGACCGACCCTTGAAAGAGATCGGTGGCAAGGGCCTGTTCACGCGCGAAATCGAGGATGCGCTGGCCGATGGCGGCATCGACATTGCCGTGCATTCGATGAAAGACATGCCGGTGCTGCAACCTCAGGGGCTGCTGCTCGATTGCTACCTGCCGCGCGAAGACGTGCGCGATGCTTTCGTTTCGCCCCGCTGCGCGCGGCTTGCGGATCTACCGCGCGGTGCGGTGGTTGGCTCTTCCAGCTTGCGTCGGCGCGCGCAACTGGCCAACCGCCGCCCTGACCTGAAGCTTGTGGAGTTCCGCGGCAACGTGCAGACCCGGCTGAAGAAACTGGCCGAGGGCGTGGCCGAAGCGACATTCCTCGCGATGGCGGGGTTGAACCGGCTGGGGCGGGCCGAGGTGGCGCGCGGGCCGATCGAGGTGACCGATATGCTGCCGGCCGTGGCGCAGGGCTGCATCGGCATTGAACGCCGCGCGTCGGACCTGCGCACCGAGGCCTTGCTCGCGGCCATCCACCACGCCCCCACCGGCCACCGCCTTGCTGCCGAACGTGCCTATCTCGCCACGCTTGATGGGTCGTGCGAAACCCCGATTGCGGGGCTGGCGGTGCTGGACGGCGAGGCGGTCTGGTTGCGCGGCGAGATCTTGCGGCCCGATGGCTCGGAGTCCATCACCGGCGAGGCGCGTGCGCCCATCGGCGATGCGGCGGCGCTTGGCGATGGGCTTGCCCGCACATTGCTGGCACAGGCGCCGAAGGGCTTTTTCGACTGGCGCTGAAGGCCCGGCGGGGGGGGCGGGCAGATCAGGGAAGCACCTTGCCGGGGTTGAGAATGCCTGCGGGGTCGAGTGCAGCCTTGATCGCGCGCATTGTTGCCAATGCCACCGTGTCTTTGTGCGCCGCCATTGTCGCGCGTTTGGATAGGCCCACACCGTGCTCGGCCGAAAAGCTGCCGCCCATGCCAACCGCTTCCTCGGCGACTGCGGCGCGGATCGCTTCGGCCAGCGCCAGATCATCGCGTGAGGGGTAGGCGGTGTAGTGGATGTTGCCATCACCCAGATGCGCCACCACCATTTCCTCGGCGCCCGAATCAAGCGCCGCGAGCCGTGCTGCCATGCGCGGCAGAAAATCGGCCACCCGGTCCAAGGGCAACGCAATATCGGTATCAACCAGAGGCGCGCGGTTGAGCGTGATCTCGGCCGCCGCCTCGCGCATTGCCCAAAGCTTGCGCCGCTGCGCGCCGCTGGCGGCCAGCACCGCCTCGTGCACCGCGCTCATGCTGATCGCCTCGGCAAGAAGGGCTTGCACGGCGGCGGCCAGGGCGGGTTCGCCATCGACGCCCGGCGCGGCATCGTCGGGCCGGGTGCTGGCCACTTCGAAGAGGATGTTCACCGGGCAGGGTGGGAACGGGCAGGCAAGCTCGGGTCGGCAGGCGGCTAGCCGGGCCATGTAGCCCGCAGGCATGTATTCAAAGGCTTCGACCGCGCCGCCGGTGGCCTCTTGCAACCGATGCAGCAGCGCCAGCGCCTCGGGCAGGCTGCCCAGCCCGAGTAGTGCCGTCACATGCACGCGCGGCGCGCGCGAAAGGCGCAACACGGCGGCGGTGATGATGCCCAGCGTGCCCTCGGCGCCGATGAACAGGTCGCGCAGGTCGTAGCCGGTGTTGTCCTTGTGCAGCGCGCTCATGGCGTTCAGCACGCGGCCATCGGCCAGCACCACTTCCAGCCCGAGGCAGAGCGCGCGGGCGTTGCCGTAGCGCAGCACGTTCGAGCCGCCCGCGTTGGTCGACAGGAACCCACCCACCTGCGCCGAGCCTTTGGCGCCAAAGGTAAGGCCAAACACCAGCCCCTGTTCCGCCGCGGCCTGGTGGACCTGCTCCAGCACCACCCCCGCCTCAGCGATCATCGTTCGCGCGCCCGCGTTCACCGCGCGGATCCGGTTCAACCGCTCCAGCGACAGCATCATGGCCCCTTCGGCATAGGTGCCACCATTGAGCCCGGTGTTGCCCCCAACCGGCACCACCGCCACCCCTGCCTGTGAAGCCAGCCGCAGCACGGCCGCCACTTCATCGGTATCGGCTGGCCGCACAACCGCAAGGGGTTGCCAGCAATACTTGCCTGTCCAGTCACGCCCGTAACGCGCCGCATCGCCCCCGGTCAGCACGTTCGCGGCCCCGAGCCGAGCGGCAAGTTCACCCACAAGGTTCATATGCGGCCCCCCCTTGAATTGCGCGCATATTTCATGCCCGATGCCGCCTGCGCCAGTACCAATCTTCAGTGCCCGCGGTGCGGGCAGAGGCCTCCGGCGGGGATATTTGCCCCAAGGCAAGCGGCTTGCCTTGGTGGAAATATCCCCCGCGGAGCGCGCCGAGGCGGAAACTCTCGGCAGGGGCTGGCGGGGCGCGTGCGGCTGGGGCAGGATCGGCCGAAAAGGGAGGCCCGAATGGCGCTTGATCCGCTGCTGACCCCGTTCCGCCTGAAGCACCTGACGCTGAAGAACCGCATCATGTCGACCGCGCATGAGCCCGCCTATTCTGAAGACGGGATGCCGAAGGACCGCTACCGCCTTTACCACCGCGAAAAGGCGCGGGGCGGCATGGCGCTGACGATGACCGCGGGGTCGGCGGTGGTCAGCACCGACAGCCCGCAGGCCTTTGGCAACCTGCATGCCTATGATGATGCGATCGTGCCTTGGCTGAAAGCGCTGGCTGAAGATTGCCACGAGCATGACTGCAAGGTGATGATCCAGCTGACCCATCTTGGCCGCCGCACCGGCTGGAACAAGGCCGACTGGCTGCCGGTGCTGAGCGCGAGCCCGGTGCGAGAGGCGGCACACCGCGCCTTTCCCAAGGAGGCTGAGGACTGGGATCTGGAGCGGATCATCGGCGACTATGCCTCTGCCGCGCAGCGGATGCAGGCGGCGGGGCTAGATGGCATCGAGTTCGAGGCCTACGGGCACCTGATGGACAGCTTCTGGTCGCCCGCCACCAACCGGCGCACTGACCGGTGGGGTGGCAGCCTCGACAACCGCTTGCGCTTTACCTGGGCGGTGCTCGATGCGGTGCGGGCGGCGGTGGGGCCGGGGTTCATCGTCGGCCTGCGGATGGTGGCCGACGAGGCGATGGAGCACGGCCTTGGCCGCGACGAGGGGGTTGAGATTGCGCGTCGGCTGGCGGCCTCGGGCAAGGTCGATTTTCTCAACCTGATCCGGGGGCATATCGATACCGATGCGGCGCTGACCGGGGTCATTCCGATTCAGGGCATGGCCTATGCGCCGCATCTCGATTTCGCAGGCGAGGTGCGTGCGGCGACCGGGCTGCCGATGTTCCACGCCGCGCGCATTCCCGATGTGGCGACCGCGCGGCACGCGATTGCCGGCGGCAAGCTTGATATGGTGGGCATGACGCGGGCGCATATTGCCGACCCGCATATCACGCGAAAAGTTGCTGCCGGGCACGAGGCGCGCATCCGCCCCTGCGTTGGCGCCACCTATTGCCTTGACCGCATCTACGAAGGCGGCGGCGCGCTTTGCATCCACAACGCCGCCACCGGGCGCGAGGCAACAGTGCCGCATGCCATCGCGCGCGCCGAGGTGGCGCGGCGGGTGGTGGTGGTGGGCGCGGGGCCCGCCGGGCTCGAGGCGGCGCGGGTGGCGGGCGAGCGCGGCCATCGGGTGACGCTGCTCGAGGCGGCGGCGCGGCCGGGCGGGCAGGTGGGGCTGATCGTGCAGCTTGCCCGGCGACGCGAAATGGTGGGGATCATCGACTGGCGGCTGGCCGAGATCGAGCGGCTCGGGGTCGAATTGCGCTGCAACGTCTACGCCGAAGCCGAGGAGGTGCTGGCGCTTGCCCCCGATCTGGTGGTGATCGCCACCGGCGGGGTGCCGCAACTGCCCGAGGCGGCGGCGGGGCTGGCGCGGACAAGCTGGGAGGTGATTTCGGGCGAGGTGGCGGCGCAGGGGCGGGTGCTGGTCTATGAAGATGGCGCGGGCCATGCCGGGCTGATGGCGGCAGAAATGGCAGCGCGCGCCGGGGCCGAGGTGGAACTCGTCACCCCCGAGCGCACGCTTGCCCCCGATGTGGGTGGCATGAACCATGTGCCCTACATGCGCGCCTTTCATGAGCTGGGGGTGCGGGTGACGATCAACACCCGCCTCGCCGGGGCGGCGCGGGCAGGCAACGGTGTAGCGGTGCGGCTCGGGTCGGATTTCGCACCGGGCTGGGGTGAGGAGCGGCGGGTGGACATGCTGGTGGCCGACCACGGCACGCTGCCCAATGACGAGCTCTACCATGCGCTGAAACCCCTCAGCCGCAACCTCGGCGCGCTGGACCATGCGGCGCTGATCGGGGCAGGTGACGTGTTCCCCGTGCGCAACCCCGGCGGCGCCTTCACGCTTTACCGGATCGGCGATGCGGTGGCGGCGCGCAACATCCACGCGGGCATCTACGATGCGCTACGACTGGGTATTCGCTGCTAGCCGCGGCCTCGGTCGGTCAGCGCGAGCACAACGAGGGCCGCGGCGGCACCGATGTAGAGATAGGCGCCGCCGCCGAGAAAATCGCTGAAGTCGGCGGCCGTGAACGGCAGTCCAAGTTTGCGCAGTTCGTCATTGAGGTTGAACACCGCGTAGATCCCCACGCCGATCGGCACCGCCCCGGCGATCAGTGCAAAAAGGCCGGGGCAAGTGCGCAAGAGCGCCAGAACCAGCACCAGCGCGGCCAGCGGGAACGAGGCATAGAACAGTTGCACCACCGGTTCCATCTCGCGCAGCCCGTCGAACCCGATGTCTTGCAAAAAGCGTAAGGGGGTGATCTGCGCCAGCAAGGGCACCGAAACCACCGGCAGAAAAAAGCTGCCGAGAAGGGCGGCGGCAAAGAGCGCGGCAAGTGCAGGCTGGCTGAGGGGGCGCATGGAAACTCCGGGTGAAAGGTTCTGGCGAGGCTTCGCGCGCGGCTTGCGGCGTGTCAATGGCTTCACCCGCAGCGCGCTCCGCGGGGAATACTTGGACTGAAGCATCGGCCTGCTTCAGAGACAAGTATCCCCGCCGGAGGCACGCCGAAACGCGCTTTACCTTGGCAGGGCGCGCGCGAGCAGTTCGAGCACCTTCGGCCCGAGTTCGGCGACTACGAGTTGCACACCCGCTGCTGAAGGGTGGATGCCATCGCTCTGCATCAAAGCGCGGTCGGCACGGGTTTGCAGCGGCAGTGCCATGATCGGGGCAAGCAGATTTGGCAACATCAGCGCGCCATGGGTTTCGGCAAGCTCGGGGAAGATGGCGTCGAACTCGGTCTTGAACTCGGGGCCGTAGTTTGAGGGGGCGGGCAGGCCCACGAGCAGCACGGGCAGGTCGCGTTTGTCCGCTTCGGTCAGAATCGCATCGAGATTGGTGCGCGATTGCGCGGGCGGCAGGCCACGCAGCAAGTCGTTGCCGCCAAGCGCCACCATCAGTGCATCGGCGCCATTCGCCAGCGACCAGTCGAGCCGCGCAAGCCCGCCCGCCGTGGTATCGCCCGAAACGCCAGCGTTTTGCACCACCACATTGGCACCGGCAGCGGTGAGCCAGGCCTGCAATTGCGGCACCAGGCCGTCTTCGGCCGGCAGGCCATAGCCTGCGGTCAGGCTGTCGCCCAGTGCCACCAGTTGCAGCGGCGCCGCAACTGCCGGTGATACCAGCAGAAATGTGACCGCCGCGAGGTTGCGCATGACCCGCCGCGCGCCATATGAAACTGCAGAGATTGAGGCGAGGGCGGCATTGATGGATACGGTTCTGGGCCTGCGCGATGCGCGGCTGACATTGGCAGGCAACGCGGGGCCAGTGGAAATATTGCGCGGCATCACGCTAAACATCGCGCGGGGTGAGAGCGTCGGGCTGGTCGGGCCTTCGGGGTCGGGCAAGTCGTCGCTCCTTATGCTGATGGGCGGGTTGGAGCGGGCAAGCTCCGGCACGGTTACGGCCTTGGGTCAGGATCTGGGCGCCATGAATGAAGATGCGCTGGCCCGCTTCCGCCGTGGCAATATGGGGATCGTTTTCCAAAGCTTCCACCTTATTCCCACAATGACCGCACTCGAGAATGTCGCTTTGCCGCTGGAACTGGCGGGCGTGTCGGATGCGTTTGACCGCGCGGCAGAGGAATTGGCCGCCATGGGGCTGGCGGCGCGGGGCGGGCACTACCCCTCCGAGCTATCGGGCGGTGAGCAGCAGCGGGTGGCGCTGGCGCGCGCGGCGGCGCCACGGCCCAAGCTGTTTCTGGCCGACGAGCCGACCGGCAACCTCGATGCCGCGAATGGTGCTGCTATCATGGAGTTGCTGTTTGGTCTGCGCGACAGGCACGGGGCGACGTTGGTACTGGTCACCCATGCGCAAGAGTTGGCCGAACGGTGTGACCGGATCGTGCGGCTGGCCGATGGGCAGGTGGCGCCGTGATGCTCGCGCTGAGGATCGCGCGGCGCGAATTGCGCGGCGGTATAGCCGGGTTTCGGGTGTTTCTGCTTTGTCTGATATTGGGCGTTGCGGCGATTGCTGCGGTGGGCACGGTGCGGGCGGCGATTCAGGCGGGGCTCGATGCGCAGGGTGCCGAGTTGCTGGGGGGCGATGCGCAGCTTGAGTTCAGCTATCGCGCGGCGACCGGGGATGAGCGCGCCTGGATGGCCGCGCGGGCGGTGGCGATGTCGGAGATCATCGATTTCCGCTCAATGCTGGTGCTGGGCGAGGGCGAAAGCGCCGAGCGCGGTCTGACCATGGTCAAGGCGGTTGATGCGGCCTATCCGCTGATCGGCGCGGTGGGGTTGGAACCCGCGATGCCCTTTGCCGAGGCCCTGGCCGGGGCGGGCGGGCTGCCGGGCGTGGTGGTCGATGGCGTTTTGGCCGACCGCATGGGGCTGAAGGTTGGCGATACCGTGCGGCTGGGCGTCAACCGTTTCGTGGTGACGGCGCGGCTGTTGCATGAGCCTGACAGCGCCTCGGGTGGCTTCGGCTTTGCGCCGCGCACCATCGTGGCGGCGGCGGCGCTGGAGGGGTCGGGGCTGCTCGAACCCGGCTCGATCTTTTCATCCGCGTATCGGCTGACCCTGCCTGCGGGCACCGATCTTGCCGTGCTGCGCGCCGAGGCGCGCAAGCATTTTGACGGTGCGGGAATGCGCTGGCAAGACAGCCGCCGCGCCTCGCCCGGGGCCGAGGTTTTCGTCGAGCGGATCGGGTCGTTTCTGGTGCTGGTGGGGCTTGCGGGCCTTGCCGTGGGCGGCGTGGGCATTTCGGCCGCCGTGCGTGCCTGGATGGAGCGCAAGACCGAAACCATCGCCACGCTGAAGGCTTTGGGCGCGAGTGGTGGGCTGATCCTGTCGGTCTTTGTCGTGCAACTTGCGGTGCTGACCGTGATCGGGGTGAGCATCGGCTTGCTACTGGGGGCTGGCGGGCCGCTGCTGGCGGCACCGGCGATTGCCAGAGTGATGCCGATTCCGGTGGTGTTTGGTGTGGCGCCTTCGGCGCTGGCAGAGGCCGCAATCTACGGTGTGCTGGTGGCGGCGCTGTTCACGCTCTGGCCGCTTGGGCAGATGCGGGCGGTGCAGGCGGCGGCTTTGTTTCGCGACCTTGGCCCGGGACGGAGGGGAATACCCTCGCGCGGTCTGTTGGCACTGCTCGCAGCACTGCTCGCGGTGCTGGTCGGTGCATCGGTCTGGTTCTCGGGGGTGCCTTCGCTTGCACTCGGCACGCTCGGGGGCATCGCTGGCGCGCTTGCGTTGCTGGCGGGGGCGGCGCTGTTGCTGCGCCGCGCCGCGCGCGTGGCGGCGCGTAGCCGCGCAGTGCGCGGGCGTCCGGGGCTGCGGGCAGCGCTGGCGGCAATCGGCGGGCCGCGTAGCGAAGCGGTGGCGGTGGTGATGTCTCTTGGCCTCGGGCTTTCGGTGCTGGCGGCGGTGGGGCAGGTGGATGCGGGGCTGCGTGCCGCGATTCAGAATGACCTGCCCGAGCGCGCGCCCGCCTATTTCATGGTCGATATCCAGCCGGACCAGATCGACGCCTTCAAGGCGCGCATTGCCGCCTTTCCCGAGGTGACCCGGCTTGATACCGCGCCGATGCTGCGGGGCGTCATCACGCAAATCAACGGGCGCCCGGCGCGCGAGGTGGCGGGTGATCACTGGGTGCTGCGCGGGGATCGGGGCATAACCTATGCAGACGAGGTTCCAAGCACGACGCGGGTGGTGGCGGGCACCTGGTGGGGGCCGGGCTATACCGGGCCTGCGCAGGCGAGTGTTGCCGCACAGGAGGCGGGCGAACTGGGGCTGGTGCTGGGTGACAAGATCACCGTCAACGTGCTCGGGCGCGATATCGAGGCCGAGATCACCTCGTTTCGCGAGGTTGACTTTTCGACCGCGGGCATTGGATTTGTGGTGACGCTGAACCCGGCGGCGCTGGCCGGGGCGCCGCATTCCAACATTGCCACCATCTATGCGCCGCCCGAAGTCGAGGCGGCGATCTTGCGCGATGTGGGTAGCGCCTTTCCCAACATCACCGCAATCCGCATCCGCGATGCGATCGAGCAGGTGACCCGCGCGCTTGATGCCATTGCGCGTGCCACGGCGCTGGCGGCGGGGGTCACGCTGGCGACCGGCTTTGTGGTGCTGATCGGTGCTGCGGCGGCGGGTGAGCGGGCGCGGGCGTGGGAGGCGGCGGTGCTGAAGGTGCTTGGCGCAACGCGCGGCACAATCCTTGCCTCATTCGCGCTGCGCGCGGCGCTGATGGGGGCTGCTGCGGGCCTGCTGGCGATCGGCTTTGGTGCGGCGGCGGGTTGGGCGGTGCTGACTTTCGTGATGGATGCCGGGTACCACTTTGCCCCGGTTCCGGCGCTGGTGATCGTGCTTGGCGGGCTGGCGGCAACGTTGGCGGCGGGGCTGCTGTTTGCGCTTCGGCCTTTGGCGGCGCGGCCTGCGCAGGTGCTGCGCGCCCGCGACTAGGCCCGCGCGCAGCCGCCCCCGCGCCTACAGCGAAAGGTGGCGCACCCGCGCGCCCCATTCAATGGCGACGGCGTGCAGCCGGTCGACGCGCAGTTCGTGCCGGATTTCTTCGAGCAGGCGCAATTCGCCCTCGCGGATGGTGCCATCGGCCGCCGCAACGTCGCAGGCGAGCGCGTAGGCGGTTTCAAAAAGCTTCTCGGGCAGGGCGTCGCGGATGAGGCCGAACAAGGCGTCAAGCCCGTCTTCTTCCTCAAAGAGTGCATAGACCGTTTTTGCCACGCGGCGGATACGGTCGATGTCATAGGCCGCGAACACCGGCATATGGTCAACGATCCGTTCGATCGCCACCAGTTCGGCGGTGCGGATGCGTTCATCCGATACCGAAACCGCGACCATTACGGCCACAAGGGCATCTTGCGCGGAAAGCGAGGCGAGGGGTTGGGGCACCGGGTGTTCCTTTGCGTTACGTCCCGCAAATTATTGACGATTGCCGCCCCGTTCAATAGGGGAAAGCGCAAGGGCGCAGTTGGCGCCACTATGAGGTGTGCGATGACAAGCCTGCGCAATGCCGCGATGAACTCCAAAGCCTGGCCTTTCGAGGAAGCGCGCCGCGTGCTCAAACGCTATGAAAAGGCGCCGCCGAAGAAGGGCTATGTGCTCTTTGAAACTGGCTACGGGCCAAGCGGGCTGCCGCATATCGGCACCTTTGGCGAGGTGGCGCGCACCACGATGGTGCGGCGCGCGTTCGAAATTATCTCGGATATCCCGACCCGGCTTTTGTGCTTTTCCGATGACATGGACGGCATGCGCAAGGTGCCCGAAAACGTGCCCAACCGCGACATGCTCAAGGAGCACATGCAAAAGCCGCTGACCGCGGTGCCCGACCCGTTCGGGCACTATGCGAGCTTTGGCGACCACAACAACGCCATGCTGCGCCGCTTTCTTGATACCTTCGGGTTCGATTACGAATTTGCCTCCGCCACCGACTATTACAAGGCGGGCAAGCTGGACGCGATCCTGCTGCGGGCGGCCGAACGCTATGACGACATCATGAAGATCATGCTCGCCAGCCTGCGCGAGGAGCGGCAGCAGACTTATTCGTGTTTCCTGCCGATCAGCCCGAAAACCGGCAAGGTGCTTTATGTGCCGCTGACCAACGTGAATGCCAAGGATGGCACCATTTCCTATGTCGATGAGGATGGCGACGAGGTGACGGTGGCGGTTACCGGTGGCCGGGTGAAGCTGCAATGGAAGCCCGATTTCGGTGCCCGCTGGGCAGCGCTCGATGTCGATTTCGAAATGTACGGCAAGGACCACTCCACCAATACGCCAATTTACGATGGCATCTGCGAGGTGCTGGGCGGGCGCGCGCCCGAGCACATGACCTATGAGCTGTTCCTTGACCAGAACGGCGAAAAGATTTCCAAGTCAAAAGGCAATGGCCTGTCGATCGACGAATGGCTGACCTATGCGGCCACGGAATCCCTCAGCTATTTCATGTATCTCAAGCCGAAAACCGCGAAGCGGATGTATTTTGACGTGATCCCGAAGGCAGTGGACGAATACCACCAGCAGTTGCGCGCCTACCCCACGCAGGATGCGGCGGCGCAGTTGGCGAACCCGGTCTGGCATATCCACGGCGGCAAGGTGCCGGAAAGCCGCATGGTGGTGCCGTTTGCCATGCTTTTGAACCTGGCCAGCGTTTCCGGGGCTACCGACAAGGCGGGGCTTTGGGGCTTCATCAGGCGCTATGCGCCCGAGGCCAGCCCCGAGGCGAACCCCGACCTTGATCAGGCTGCCGAGTTTGCGGTGCGCTATTTCCACGATTTCGTGGCCCCGACCCGCGCCTTCCGGCTGCCGAACGACAAAGAGCGGGCGGCGCTGCTCGATCTGGCGGGGCGGCTGAAGGACTGGCAAGGCGGGCTTGATGCCGAGGCGTTGCAGACAATGGTCTTTGCGGTGGGCACCGAGCACGGGTTCGAGCCGCTGCGCGACTGGTTCACCGCGCTTTACGAGGTGCTGCTGGGGGCGAGCCAAGGCCCGCGTTTTGGCGGTTTCGTAGCACTTTACGGGGTGGCCGAAACCATTGCGCTGATCGAGAAGGCGCTGGCGGGCGCGCTGGTCTGAGGCGCAGCAGATCCTGCCTTGTGCCCCGGCGCAGCGCACGCCGGGGTTAACTTTTGTTCAGCACTCGTTGCTAGCTCTGGTCACGCCGGGGCATGAGGCGCCCGGCAGTTCCCAGCACGAGCTTTCCCGTCCGGAGCCATCCCGTGGCGCGCGCCAGCGCGCCCGCGCCCCAAGATGCGGACGCTGCGCCGCTGGGGCGGACCGGAACACCTAAGGGGAAGCAGCATGAACAAGGCGATTACCGACGGGCTGGTGCTGATGCCGCCCGCGTTCGATCTGGGGCTTGGCGTCTGGTCGAGCGAAAACGGCACCGCCGGATCGGCCACCTATCAGGGCGCCGCCAACGCGGCGCTGGTGACGGCGGATCAGGATTTTGGCAACTGCCTGGAACTGGTCAAGACCGCCAGCACGCAAAAGCTGCGCTACATGGGCCAGACGCCGATTTTGCCCGGCTGCTATCTGCGCGTGACAGCCCGCGTCAAGGCGATGAGCGGCAACCTGCCCTCGGTGCGCATTGCCGCCTATGCAATGGGCGCGGGCGATGTGCATGTGACCGGGCTGACCGAGGTTGGCAGCACCGTGGCGCTGACGGCCTATGGCAAGGTTGCCACGGTGCAGGCGATCATCGGTACCGGCGCGCGCGGCGGCGTGGACATGCCCTGGGGCACGGCACCGCTCTACGGCCATTTCGGGCTAGACCTTACCGGTGCGAACAACGGCGTGGTGCGCATTGACGACATCGAGGTTGAAGACATCACGTCGGCCTTTCTGCGCGATCTGATGGACTGGGTCGATGTGCGCGATTTTGGCGCCAAGGGCGATGGGGTGGCCGACGACCGCGCGGCCTTTGTCGCGGCTGATGCGGCGGCGGCCGGGCGCGAAATGCTGGTGCCTGCCGGGGTCTACCGGATCGGGTCAAACCTTTCGGTCAACACGCCGGTCAGGTTTGTGGGCACGGTGACAATGGATGCGTCGGTGCGGCTCTTGTTGCTGAAAAACTATGATTTTCCGACCTATGCCGATGCCTTCGGCGACGAGCATCTGGGCTTCAAGAAGGCGTTGCAGGCGCTGTTCTACTTCAACGATCACAACATCCTTGACCTCAAGGGCCGCCGCGTCGAAGTGACCGAGCCGATCCTGATCAGCGACGTGGCGCCGGGGCTGGCCAATTTCTCCAGCCGCCGGGTGGTTGCGAACGGCCAGCTTAACGCCATTGACGGCCCGGCGTGGGCGCCCACCGTGGTGACATCGCTTGCCACCTATGACGTGGCCCAGCCCACCACGCTGTCGGCGGTGGCCAACATCGCCAACATTCCGGTCGGGTCGCGCATCAGCGGCACCGGTATCGGACGCGAGGTCTATGTGCGTGCAGTCAACATCGGCGCGGGCACGCTGACGCTTTCGCAGCCCTTCTACGGAGGTTCCGGCACCCGCACATTGACCTTCACCCGCTACAAGTACTTGCTCGACTTTTCAGGCATGGAAAAACTCGACCGCTTCTCGATCTCCGAGGTCGAGTTTCTCTGCAACGGTGTCGCCAGCCTGCTGCTGCTGCCGGCGGCGGGCGAGACATTTCACCTGCGCGATTGCTCGGTGATCCGCCCGCGCGACCGTGGCATCACCTCGATCGGGCGCGGTTGCCAGGGCATGATGATCGACCGATGCCAGTTTCTGTCAAACGAGATGAACCTGCGCGCGCAGGATCGCACCACCATTGCCATCAACGTAAACGCCAATGATGTGAAGGTGCGTGACAGCCGGTTTGTGCGGTTTGCGCATTTCATGGTGGCCTACGGCACCGGGCACCTGATCGTGGGCAACCACTGGTTTCAGGGCGACAACGAAGAAAACGGCGTGCGTTTCGGCGGGCTGGTGCTGACGCGGCCCAATGTGCAGACGGCGGTGACCGGCAACTACATCGACAACTCGGTGATCGAGTGGACCAATGAATACGAGGTCAATCCCGACTACGAAAACCAATATTCGTTCGGCGGGTTGACCATCAGCGGCAATACCTTCGTGTCGATCGATGTGGCGCCCTGGTTCCGCTGGATTTCGGTCAAACCCTATGGCGCGGGGCACTTCATCCATGGGCTGAACGTTTCGGGCAATGTTTTCCGCGCGGTCAGTGGTGATGTGGACCGGGTTGAACAGGTTGATACCACCTTTGCCGATCTCAACTACAGCCGGATGCGCAACATCGTGATGGAGGGCAACATCTTCAACGGTGTCGTGCAATATGTGTCAAACCCCATGACGGTGGACCACACGCAAGCAACCGCCGCTGCCACCTGGACGCTCAGCCCCGGCGCGGCGCTGCCGTTTGGTGGCTGGGCGCGCAATGTCGAAGGCGTGGTAACGCAGGGCATGATCACCAACGCCGCAAACGCGCGGGTCAGCGAACTGCCCTATGTCGTGACCGAACAGGGCGGAGACAAGAAATCGATTACGCTGAACTGGTCGCAGGCGGCCAAGGGCCGGGTGCAGGTGAAACTGCGGATGGACGTGCTGGCCTGATCGAGCCTCGCGCGGCGCAAAACGGGGCGGCACCTGCGGGTGTCGCCCTTTTTCATGGCAAGAGGTCGGCGGCGGTCAACTCGAACGCCTTGCCGAAGCCTCCGTTCAGAAATGCGGTGGTCGGTGCCAGATGCACGAAACGGAAATCGGGCAAATCGACATAGACGCGCGCTTTCGGGTGCCGTGCCAGCCAGAGCGCGCGCAAGCCCTGTGTGGCGGCGGCCTCGGCGGATACAAAGCTGGCGATGACACTCAGGCTCAGCCGCGGGTGGCTCAGCGGGTCACCCTTGGGTCCGGGCTCACCGATCAAAAGCCCGGCCTTTGGCGCTGCTGCCAGCGCCCGGCTGTGCAGCGCAAGACCCGAGACGAACGCGAGCATCCCCCCGCCGATTGCGGGGGCCACGGCGATGCGCGCAACATGTGGTATTCCCGTCCCCGGATGCAGCACTCCGAGTGCACCGAAACTCGCACCCGCAACCAGCGATCGGGCCAGCGCGCGCGCGGCTGCATCGGTCGGTCGGATCGGGGAAACGGGCTCGCTCACCAAAGCTCCTTCGCACGAAACTGGCCCGGCATTAGGGTGCAACGCAGCACCTTTCAAGTGGCCGACGTGGGCGAATCAAAGCCGACGCAGCGGCAGTGCGCGCGCGGGCGCAGAATGTACAAGAACTTTTGTCGCCACGTCACGCCACAGAACGCCACGTCACTTCACCGCCCCGTGAACAGGCAAGCACTTGAAAGATCATGTCAAAAAAGCGCCGCAATTTGCAATATTTACACAGTTATCGCAAACGCTGTGAATAACTTTACAGAAAAATTCAATTCACAAAGGGGCTTACATAAAATGCCACACTTGGTTTACAATCCACTTGGGATGGAGGCCCTCGGCGTTTTCGAGGGGCGTGATCGTCAGGTTGTGCGATCTCGAAGTAAAGGGAGGACGGGCAATGGCCGCTCAGGAGCATTCGGCAGGTTCGGCGTTGGGTATGCGCGCGATTCCGCCGGGGTTTGAAAATGCACATGCCGATACCGCAAAGTATCGCGCGATGTATAACGAATCGATCGCAGACCCAGACAAGTTCTGGGGCCGGGAAGGCAAGCGGCTTGACTGGATCACCCCCTACACCAAGGTGAAGAACACCGATTTCACCTATGGCCATGTAAGCATCAAATGGTATGAAGACGGCGTGCTGAACGTCGCCTACAACTGCGTTGACCGCCATCTGGCGACGCGCGGCGACCAGACCGCGATCATCTTCGAACCGGATGATCCGAAGAACCCGGCCGAACACATCACCTACAGCCAGTTGTCCGAGCGGGTGAACCGCATGGCGAACGTGCTGCTTAGCCAGGGTGTGATGCGCGGCGACCGGGTGGTGATCTACCTGCCGATGATCCCCGAGGCCGCCTATGCGATGCTCGCCTGCGCCCGGATCGGTGCCATCCATTCGATCGTTTTTGCGGGCTTTTCGCCCGACGCGCTTGCCAACCGCATCAACGACTGCGGCGCCAAGCTGGTCATCACCGCCGATACCGCGCCGCGCGGTGGCCGCCGCACCCAACTGAAAGCCAACACCGACGCCGCCCTGCTGCACTGTTCCGATCGGGTGCGCTGCCTGGTGGTCAAGCACACCGGCGACCAGACGACCTGGATTCAGGGCCGCGACGTCGATGTGAAACTGCTGATGGAACACGCCAGCCCCGAATGCCCGCCGCGCCCGATGGGCGCCGAAGACCCGCTGTTCATCCTCTACACCTCGGGGTCTACCGGCAAGCCGAAGGGCGTTGTGCATACCGCAGGCGGCTACCTCGTCTACGCCGCGATGACGCACCAATACACCTTCGACTATCAAGACGGCGACGTGTTCTGGTGCACCGCCGATGTGGGTTGGGTGACCGGGCACAGCTACATCATCTACGGCCCGCTCGCGAACGGTGCCACCACGCTGATGTTCGAAGGCGTGCCGACCTTCCCCGATGCCGGCCGCTTCTGGGAGGTTTGCGAAAAACACAAGGTCACGCAGTTTTACACCGCCCCCACCGCGATCCGGGCGCTGATGGGGCAAGGCCCGGAATGGGTCGAGAAACACGATCTTTCAAGCCTGCGCGTGCTCGGTTCGGTGGGCGAGCCGATCAACCCCGAAGCCTGGATCTGGTATGACAAGCACGTCGGCAAGGGCCGCTGCCCGATCGTCGATACATTCTGGCAGACCGAAACCGGGGGTCACATGCTGACCCCGCTGCCGGGCGCCACGCCGACCAAGCCGGGTTCGGCAACCACGCCGTTCTTTGGCGTCAGGCCGGTGGTGCTCGATGCCAATACCGGTGTGCGGCAGGGCGAAACCGAGTGTGAAGGCGTGCTGTGCATCTCTGACAGCTGGCCGGGTCAGATGCGCACCCTTTGGGGTGACCATGAGCGCTTTCAGGAGGCGTATTTCGCGCAATATCGCGGCTACTACTTTACCGGCGACGGCTGCCGGCGTGATGCCGATGGCTATTACTGGATCACCGGCCGCGTTGATGATGTGATCAACGTTTCTGGTCACCGCATGGGCACCGCCGAGGTTGAATCGGCGCTGGTCGCGCACTCCAAGGTGGCCGAGGCTGCCGTGGTCGGCTACCCGCACGAAATCAAGGGGCAGGGCATCTACGCCTATGTCACCCTGATGAACGGCGAGACACCCTCGGATGAGTTGCGCAAGGAACTGGTGAAATGGGTCCGCACCGAAATCGGCCCGATCGCCAGCCCCGACCTTATCCAATGGGCTCCCGGCCTGCCGAAAACCCGCTCGGGCAAGATCATGCGCCGGATCCTGCGCAAGATTGCCGAGAACGATTATGCGGCACTCGGCGACATTTCGACGTTGGCCGACCCGTCGGTTGTGCAAGATCTGATCGAAAACCGCATGAACCGGGCCTGAAGGGGTGCAGACAATGGTCCAGACCAGCCCCGCCGTTCTTATCCTGCTCGGGCCTCCGGGCGCGGGCAAGGGCACGCAGGCACGCATGCTTGAAGAGCAGTTCGGGCTGATCCAGCTTTCCACCGGCGACCTTCTGCGCGCCGCGGTGGCTGCGGGCACAGCTGCGGGCAAGGCCGCAAAAGCGGTGATGGAAGCTGGCCAACTGGTCAGCGACGAGATCGTGCTGGCAATCCTGAAGGAACGCCTTGCGCAGCCCGACGTCACGGCGGGGGTCATTCTTGACGGATTCCCGCGCACCGACGGGCAGGCCTCGGCGCTTGATGCGCTGCTGGCGGATGCCGGGCAAAAGGTGACCGCCGCGATCAGCCTTGAGGTTGATGACGAGGCAATGGTGGCGCGTGTTTCGGGTCGCTACACCTGTGCCAAATGTGGCGAAGGCTACCATGAAGAATTCAAACTGCCCGCGACAGCGGGGGTTTGTGACAAATGCGGCGGCACGGAGTTCAAGCGCCGGGCCGACGACAATGCCGAAACGGCGCGGGAACGGCTGAAGGCCTACCATGCCCAGACGGCACCGCTGATTGCGCATTATGCCAAGGCAGGGGTTCTGGAAAGGATCGACGCGATGGGTTCCATCGACGACATCGCTTCCGGCCTTGGCCGCATCGTGGCGCGCGTTTCAGCGACTTGACGGGGAAGGGCGGTTCCCTGCTGGGGGGTGCCGCCGGAGGTAACAACAGGGAGTTACGCACATGGCGGACAAATCTTCGTCCAACGCCTACTGGAAAGCGAACATCCGGATGATCCAGTTGTTTCTGGTCATCTGGTTCGTCGTTTCCTTCGGCTTTGGCATCATCCTGCGCCCGATGCTCAGCGGCATCGCGGTTGGTGGTACTGATCTGGGCTTCTGGTTTGCCCAACAAGGCTCGATCCTGGTCTTTCTTGTCCTGATCTTCGTTTATGCCTGGCGCATGAACGGGCTCGACAAGGAATTCGGCGTCGAAGAATAAGGGAGAGCAGGGACAATGGACCAATTTACCCTCAACCTGCTGGTGATTGGCGCAACCTTCGCGCTTTACATCGGCATTGCAATCTGGGCCCGGGCGAGCTCGACTTCCGAGTTCTATGCCGCGGGTCGCGGCGTGCACCCGATCCTCAACGGCATGGCGACCGGCGCCGACTGGATGTCGGCGGCTTCGTTCATTTCGATGGCAGGTATCATCGCCATGGCTTCGGCCGGTGGCTATGAACAGTCGGCCTACCTGATGGGCTGGACCGGCGGCTATGTGCTGCTGGCGCTGCTGCTTGCGCCCTACCTGCGCAAGTTCGGCAAATTCACCGTGCCCGAATTCATCGGCGACCGCTTCTATTCGAAGTCGGCGCGGATGGTGGCGGTGGCCTGCCTGATCATCGCCTCGGTCACCTACGTTATCGGTCAGATGACCGGCGTCGGCGTGGCCTTCGCGCGCTTCCTTGAAGTGAAATCGTCGACCGGTCTCTACATCGGCGCGACGATCGTGTTTGCCTATGCCGTGCTTGGCGGCATGAAGGGCATCACCTATACGCAGGTTGCCCAGTACTGCGTGCTGATCGTCGCCTATACCATTCCGGCGATCTTCATCTCGCTCAACCTGACCGGCAACTTCCTGCCGCAAGCTGGCCTGTTCGGCACCCACACCGCCTCGGGCGTGGCCCTGCTGACCAAACTCGACAGCCTGGTGACGGAACTTGGCTTCCGCCAGTACACCGGTATGACCACCAACATGCTCAACATGGTGCTGTTCACCATGTCGCTGATGATCGGCACCGCCGGTCTGCCGCATGTGATCGTGCGCTTCTTCACCGTTCCGAAGGTCGCCGACGCGCGCGCTTCGGCCGGCTGGGCGCTGGTGTTCATCGCACTGCTCTACACCGTCGCCCCCGCCGTTGGCGCGATGGCTCGCCTCAACCTGACCACCACCTTCTGGCCCAACGCGGTTGCCGGCAAAGCCTTTGATGGCGATGCGATTTCGGTAGCAGCGATCAATACCGATCCGCAGCTTAACTGGATCAACAACTGGGCAAAAACCGGTCTTCTGAAGTTTGAAGACAAGAACGGTGACGGCTTTATCCAATACTACAACCAGAACAACCCGACCGTTAAGGCATTGGCCGACTCGAAGGGCTGGACCGGGAACGAGCTGACCACCGTGAACAACGACATCATGGTGCTGGCCAACCCCGAAATCGCCCACCTTCCGGGCTGGGTTATCGCTCTGGTCGCCGCAGGTGGTCTTGCCGCCGCGCTCTCGACCGCAGCGGGCCTGCTGCTGGCCATTGCTTCGGCCATCAGCCATGACGTGATCAAGGGCGCCATCAACCCGAACATCACGGAAAAAGGCGAACTTCTGGCCGCGCGTATCGCCATGGCGGGCGCCATTGCGGTTGCAACCTACCTCGGCCTCAACCCGCCGGGCTTTGCGGCGCAAACCGTGGCGCTGGCGTTCGGTATCGCCGCCGCCTCGATCTTCCCGGCGCTGATGATGGGCATCTTCTCGAAGCGCATCAACAACAAGGGTGCGGTCTGGGGGATGCTGTCGGGCCTGATCTTCACGCTCGTCTACATCTTCATCTACAAGGGCTGGTTCTTCTTCCCCGGCACCAACCAACTGGCCGATAACGTCGATAACTGGGTGTTCGGCATCTCGCCGCTCTCGATCGGCACGGTTGGCGCGCTGGTGAACTTCGCGGTTGCCTATGCCGTGTCGCTTGCTTCGGAAGAGCCGCCGCAAGAAGTGCAGGAACTGATCGAGTCGATCCGCGTGCCGAAAGGCGCTGGCTCGGCCCCGCATCTGGCGATGCACTAAGCACAGGTTCCGGGCGCGAGGATCATCCTTGCGCCCGGATCACCAAGACCGGCGGCGCGCCGGACTTACGGATCGGGGGGTAACGATGAGCGCTGATCTGCCAAATACAATCGCGTTTCTCGAATCCGTCCACCCCTACGACACATTGCCCAAGGACGAGCTGGCGCGGGTCGCCGGTTCTTTCGTGCGCAATGAGTTTCCTGCCGACACGCTGGTCTACCAGATCGGCGACGAGCTGGCGGGAATCTTTCTGATCGAGCGCGGCGGCGTCGAGGTGCTTGATCGCAATGGCGGCCTCGTCTCGCTCTTGTCCGCACGCAACACCTTTGGCGAGCGCGGGCTGATGCGCGACGGGCTGGCGGCCACCACCGCACACACCCGCGAAGACAGCACGGTGCTGATGCTGCCCGCCGTCGAGTTCCGCGAATTGATCGCCCGGTTCCCATCGTTCGAGCGGTTCTTCAACCGTGGTCGCGGGCAAGACCACCACGCCAGCGACGTCTCAACGCTGAAGGTTGCCGACCTGATTGCCCGCAAGCCGCTCTCCTGCGCGCCTGCAACCACGGTTGCCGAAGCCGCGCAGATGATGCGCGACGCCCATATTTCCAGCCTTGGTGTTGCTGAAGGCGATCGGTTGATGGGTATTCTGACGGTCCGCGACCTTGCCAACAAGGTGCTGGCCGAAGGGCGCAGCCCACAAACCCCGGTTTCAAAGGTGATGACCGCCAACCCGATCTCGCTGCCGCCCACAGCGCTCGGGTCTGACATTCTGCACATCATGCTGGAGCGCAAGATCGGGCACCTTCCGATTGTCGAAGATGGCCGCTTTGTGGGCATGATCACGCAGACCGATCTCACGCGTTTTCAGGCTGTCAGTTCGGCGGTGCTGGTGCGCGATCTGGCAAGTGCCGAGACGGTTGCCGACATGGCGGCCGTTACCGCGCGCATTCCGCGCCTGCTGGTGCAATTGGTGGGTGGCAACCATGCGCATGAGGTGGTCACCCGGCTGATCACCGACATTGCTGACACGGTTACGCGCCGCCTTCTGGCGATGGCCGAGGCGCAATTGGGCGCGGCCCCGGTGCCTTACCTGTGGCTGGCCTGCGGCAGTCAGGGCCGGCAGGAACAAACCGGCGTGTCCGACCAGGACAACTGCATGATCATCCACAACAATGCGACGCCGGATGACATGGTCTATTTTGCCAAGATGGCGAAGATCGTCAGCGATGGTCTGAACGCATGCGGCTATGTCTATTGCCCCGGCGACATGATGGCCACCGCCGACCGCTGGCGGGTGCGCCAAAAGCTCTGGCGCGACTATTTCCAGCGCTGGATCGCCGTGCCCTCGGTTGAGGCACAAATGCTGGCCTCGGTGATGTTCGACCTGCGTCCGATCGGCGGCACCGTCAGCCTCTATCAGGAATTGCAGCGCGAAACGCTGGAAATGGCCGCGAAAAACTCGATCTTCGTGGCACATATGATTGCCAATTCGCTAAAACACACACCGCCGCTGGGCCTGCTCCGGGGTTTTGCCACGATCCGCTCGGGCGAGCACCGCAACCATATCGACATGAAGCACAACGGCGTGGTGCCGGTGGCCGACCTTGCGCGCGTTTACGCGCTGCAAGGCCGCCTGACCGCCGCCAACACTCGGGCCCGCTTGCAAGGTGCCGAAGCGGCGGGGGTCATTTCGTCGTCTGGCGCGCGCGACCTGATCGAGGCCTATGACCTGATCGCCACCACGCGGCTGGAAAATCAGGCGCATCTGGTGCGCTCGGGGCGCACGCCCGACAACTTCCTGTCGCCATCAGACCTTTCGGATTTCGAACGCAGCCACCTGCGCGATGCGTTTGTCGTGGTGCGCACCATGCAATCGGCGCTCAGTCACGGCAAAGGCGCACCGGGCTAAGGGGATACCAACGAATGGCGCTCGACTGGATCACGATGGCGGCAGTGGGCATTCTGGCCTTCTGTGTCGTTTATGCCGCCAACCATCTCAGCGGGCATCGCCTGTCGAAATGGCTGATGCCAGCGGCCATTGGGGCCTCGATGATCATCTATTCGGGCTGGAACGAATATTCCTGGTTTGGCCGGATCAAGGCCGATTTGCCCGACAGCGTGGTGATCTTGAGCGAAGTTAAAGGCGGCGCCCCGTGGCGCCCCTGGTCCTATCTGTTCCCGGTCACCTCGCGGTTCATGGCACTTGACCGCGCGGCGGTGCTGCGCTCGGCGGCAACCCCAGATCTGGTCGCAACCGATGTTCTGCTGGTGACGCGCTGGGGTGAAACGATGCGGGTGCCGGTTGCGTTTGACTGCGCAGCGGGTGCCCGCGCCGATCTGGTGGAAGGCGCCGAACTGGTGCCCGACGGAACCCTGCGCGGCGCCAGCTGGGTGCCGGTGGGGCTGGATGACGAGATGCTGAAGGCCGCCTGCAACGGAGGATGAGCGATGGCCGACGGAGACAGAAAACGCCGTGTTCTCGTTGTCGAGGACGAAGACAATATTGCCATCGCGCTGGATTATCTTCTAAGCCGCGAAGGCTATGACCACGACCGCATCGCCAATGGCGCCGAGGCGGTGGCGCGCATCCGCGCGACCCTGCCCGACCTTGTTCTGCTCGACGTGATGCTGCCCGAGGTTTCGGGCTATGAGATCTGCCAGAATGTGCGCACCGACCCCGCATTGAACGGTGTCAAGATCCTGATGATGACCGCGCGCGGTTCAGCGATGGAGCGGCGCAAGGGGCTGGCACTGGGGGCCGACGGCTTCATTGCCAAACCCTTTGAGCTGAAGGAATTGCGCGCCGAGGTACAGCGCCTGCTCGCGCCGGAGCCGGGAACATGATCGAACGGCTCAGTCTGCGGATCCGGGTATTCCTGTTCTTCGTGGCGCTGGCCGTCGGAAATATTGGCACCATCTTGGCCGGGTTGTTCCTTGCCTACGGGCGGGTCGAAGACCCCACCATGTTAAACGCCATCGTTCAGGGCGGCATCATCGTCGGCTTTGCCACGCTGGGGCTGATCGCATGGG
This sequence comes from Alphaproteobacteria bacterium HGW-Alphaproteobacteria-4, assembly GCA_002842855.1. Classification (GTDB taxonomy): domain Bacteria; phylum Pseudomonadota; class Alphaproteobacteria; order Rhodobacterales; family Rhodobacteraceae; genus UBA6213. Next base: position 133,234 of record PHEE01000009.1, read on the forward strand.
TCTGGTTCCTGTTCGACAAGAATGTGGCCCGCCCGATCGAGCAATTGGCGGGCGGCATTCGCGCGCGCACCCACGCCGAAGTTTCCGCGGCACTGGACCATACCTCGGGCAAGTATCTGGGCGATCTCGCGCCCGCAGCGCTTGCGGTTACGCAACATCTCGCGCAAACCCGCGAGGCGCTGGAAGACGCCGTGCACCGCGAGACGATGCGGCTGGTGACCGAAAAGGGGCGGCTGGTGGCGCTTTTGTCGGATGTGCCGGTGGGGCTTTTGCTCTGCACGCCCGACCACCAGCTGGTGTTCTACAATGGCCATGCCGTTGATCTGCTGGGCGGTACCGGCACCACCCACGGGCCTGGGCTTGACCGCGGGCTGTTCGATTACCTGCACCGCGCACCCATCGAGCATGCATTCGCGCGGCTGTGCGAAACCGAAGATATCGAAGCGGCCTCGGATCTTTTGTGCGCAACCACTGGCTCGGGCAAGGTGCTAGCGGCCCGGATGCGGCTGATGGCCGAAGTGGCGGGCGACGATGGCATCAAGCCGCGGCCGGGCTATGTGCTGACGCTGCGCGATGTGAGCGCTGATCTGGCAGCACGCGCAGGCCGTGAAGCCCTGATCGACGAGCTTTTTGACCGGGTACGGCGCCCGGCGGCCAACCTGCAATCGGTGATCGGTGTCGTGGCCGAGGGCGGCGGCGCGCTGCCCGACACCCTCGGCAGCGCGATGCTTTCCGAGGTTTCGTCGCTGGCGAGGTCGGTTACCGAGCTTGCGGCGCGCTACGATGCCGCGCGCGCCGAATGGTGGCCGCTCAGTCTGGTGCGCGGCACCGACCTGACCGAAGCGATCCGGGCGCGGGCCGGTGCGGAAAATGTGGCACTTGAAGTGACATCGCAAGAGCTGATCCTGCGCTGCGACGGTTTCGAACTGGCCGCGCTGTTCGCGGCACTTGCGGCGCGGCTGGCGCCGGGGCGCCGCGCGTTGCGGCTGTCGGTGGCAGAAGACGGGCCGGGTGCGCTGATCACGCTCAGTTGGCATGGGCCTGCGGTTTCGGTCACCGAGCTTGACCACTGGCTTGATGCGCCGCTTGAGGTGGGAATGGCCGACCTGACCGGCCGGCGGGTGCTTGCGACCCATGCAACAGAAATCTGGCCCGAGCCTTTGACCGAGGAGCAGGCGCGCATCTGCCTGCCGCTGCGCGAAATGCGCCACGCGCACAAGCGCCCCGCGCCGGTTTCGCGCGCCGTTGTTTATGATTTTGACCTGCTGTTCAAGGACCGCCCGGCGAGCGTGATGGAGGCGCGGCTCGACGATCTGACCTATGTCGTGTTTGACACCGAAACCACCGGGCTTCTGCCCGCGCAGGGCGACGAGATCGTGCAGATCGCGGGGGTGCGCATTGTCAACGGGCGGCGGGTGGAAAAAGAGGTGTTCGATGCGCTGGTAAACCCCGGCCGCTCGATACCGTCAAGCTCGACCGCGGTGCACGGCATTACCGAAGCGATGGTAGCCGATGCGCCCGGAATTGCCGACGTCGGGCGGCGCTTTCACGCCTTTGCCAAGGGCGCGGTGCTGGTGGCGCATAACGCGCCCTTCGACATCGAGTTTCTGCGCCGCAAGCAGGGTGTGATCGGCGCCGCCTTCGACCACCCGACGCTCGATACCGTGCTGCTTTCAGCTGTGGTGTTCGGCCAGAGCGAACACCACAGCCTGGATGCGTTGACGCACCGGCTGGGGATCACCATCCCCGAAGAAGCCCGGCACACCGCGATCGGCGATACGGTTGCCACCGCCGAGGCGTTCCTCAAGATGCTGCCGTCGCTGAAGGCGCGGGGTCTGGTAACCTTCGGCGACGTGCTGCGCGAGGTGCGCAAGCACGGGCGGCTGCTGAAAGACCTGAACACCTGAGAAGCCGGGGGTTTTGCACCCCCGGACCCCCGCAGGGTATTTGAGCAATGAAGACGGGAAGTCAGGTCCAGTCTGCGATGCCGCTGCCCACGGCATCCGCGACATTGGCGAAACCGTCACGCGCAAGAAGGGCGTCGAGCCCACGAGCGATTTCGGCGCCAAGCGAGAGGCCGCCGAATACCAGTGCGGTGTAAAGCTGCACCGCCGAGGCGCCAGCGCGGATCTTCTGATAGGCCTGCTCGGCGGTGCCGACCCCACCGACTCCGATCAACGGCAGTCGACCAGCCGTGAGGCGGGCGAGTGCGGCGAGCACCCGGGTGGATTTTTCGAACAACGGGGCACCGGAAAGCCCGCCATTTTCGCTGGAAAGCGCGGATTTGAGGCCGTCGCGCGCGAGCGTCGTGTTGGTGGCGATGATGCCGTCAATGCCAGAGGCAAGCGCGACTTCGGCGATTTCCTCCAACTCGGCGGGCGCAAGATCGGGCGCGATCTTGAGGAACACCGGCACCGGGCGGGCAAGCGCTGCGCGCACCGCAAGCACGCCTGCAAGCAACGCCGCGAGTGCCGCGCGGCCCTGCAACTCGCGCAAGCGCTCGGTGTTGGGCGATGAGACGTTGACGGTGGCAAAGTCGATGTGCGGGCCCGAGATGCGCAGCACATCGGCAAAATCTGCGGCGCGGTCGGCACTGTCCTTGTTCGCACCGAGGTTGAGGCCAACCGGAATGCCTGCCGGGCGGCGGGCGAGGCGAGCGGCGATGGCCGCGGCACCTTCGTTGTTGAAGCCGAAACGGTTGATCGCGGCGCGGTCTTCGGTCAGCCGGAATAGCCGTGGCTTGGGGTTGCCGGGTTGCGCGCGCGGGGTTGCCGCGCCGAGTTCGATGTGGCCAAAGCCTGCGCGCATCAAGGGCGCCACAGCCACCGCGTTTTTGTCAAACCCCGCGGCAAGGCCTATCGGGTTCGGCATCGCCAACCCGGCGACGGTGCTGGCGAGGCGCGGCGAGGTGACAACGCCCGACAGCGGCACCAGACCGGCCGCAAGCGCGCGGATCGAAAGCCCGTGCGAAAGTTCCGGGTCGAGGCGCAAGAGCGCGGCAAGCCCCGCGCGTTCGATCAGGTTCACGGCATGCCCTCGGGAAAGATGTGACCGCTGGCGCCAAGCGGCAGCGAGGTATCGCGCACCACTTCGGCAAGGCGCAGCGAACGGTAGAGGTGGGGAAAGAGCTGGCCGCCGCGCGCGGGTTCCCATTTCAGCGCCGCACCCAGCGTGGCCGCGTCGAACGACACCAGCACAAGGTCACTTTCGCCGGCGAAATGACGGGCAGCGGTTGCGGCAACCTGCGCTGCGGTGGAAAAGTGGATGAAGCCGTCGGCAAGATCGACGGGGGCACCTGCGGTCTGGCCCGTGGCGCGGAATTCATCCCATTCAGAGCGGCGGAATATCTTGTAGATCAGCATGGTCCCCACATGCGCCATGGCGGCGGCGGGGTCAATGGGCGGGCGTCATGGCAGTGTTGCAGCGGTGGGGTAGCGCCGCGCACATGGTCTTTGACAGACCGTCGCAGAGGTCGCACAGTGGCGGCCATCATCACCAAGGGGAGTTCTCGCATGTCTGCTTTTTCACGTACACTGGCCGCCACGCTGTTGGGTGCCACCTGCCTTGCCGCAGCACCCGCGCTGGCAGAGACGGTCAAGTTGACCATTCTGGGCATCGGCGACATCTACAGCTATGGCGGCGATGGCACCCGCGGCGGTTTCGCACGCCTCAATGCGGTGGTGAAGGCCGAACGTGCCGCCAACCCCAACATGATCTATGCCTTTGATGGCGATATGCTTTCGCCCTCGCTGTTGTCGGGGTTCGATCTTGGGCAGAACACCATTGACCTGACCAACCTCGTGCCCTTCGACATTGCGGTGCCGGGCAACCACGAATTCGATTTCGGGCCCGAAAACTTTTTCGAGAAGATGGCAGGCTCGAATTACCCCTGGGCCGCGATCAATATCACCAACGCCGATGGTTCGGCGATTCCGGGCCTTGGCGGCGTGATGGTCAAGGACGTGGGCGGGCTGAAGGTCGCGCTGATTCCCATCGCGCAAGACACTACGCCCGAAGTTTCCAGCTCGGGTGATCTCAAGTTTCTGCCCACCGTCGAAACCGGCGTAGCCGCGGCCAAGGCCGCGCGTGCCGACGGCGCCGAGATCGTGATCGGCGTGGTGCAGACCAACATGGAAAACGACCGTGCGCTGATCGCCAGCCACGCCTTTGACGTGATCCTGTCGGGTGACGACCATTCCTATGCGACATCCTATGACGGCATCACTGCCTATATCGAAACCTCGATCGATGGGCGCCACATTGCGCCGCTCGATCTGATGGTGGATGTGACCGAGAAAGACGGCAAGCGCACGGTCAAGTGGATGCCGGTATTCCGCTTCATTGATACTGCGACTGTCGCGCCTGACCCCGAAAGCCAGGCACTGGCGGATGGCTTTACCAAGATGCTGGATGACACGCTCAACACCCCGATCGGCGTGACCGAGGTGCCGCTCGATTCGCGCCGCAACGTGGTGCGCAAAGAGGAATCCGCGATGGGCAACCTGATCGCCGACGCGATGCGCGCGGCGGTCGGGGCGGATATCGCGATCATGAACGGCGGCGGTATCCGTGCCGACCGCACCTATGATGCAGGCGCCACGCTGACCCGGCGCGATATGCTGACCGAACTGCCGTTCGGCAACATCACGGTGGCGACCGATCTGCCCGGTGCGCAGATCCTTGCGGCGCTCGAAAACGGTGTGAGTCAGGTGGAAAACGGCGCCGGTCGCTTCCCGCAGGTGTCGGGGATGACCTTCACGCTTGACCCGAGCGCACCCGCTGGTTCGCGGGTGTCCGAAGTCATGGTGGGCGGCGCGCCGCTTGACCTGGGCAAGGTCTATCGGCTGGCCACCAATGACTTCCTGCTGAGCGGTGGTGACGGCTACTTTGCGCTGAGCGGCGGCAAGGTTCTGACCAACATCGGCGGCGGCAACCTCGTGGCGACCGATGTGATGACCTATGTCGAAGCGAACGGCAAGGTGGCCACCGCAGTTGAAGGCCGGATCAAGATCCTCGGCAAGTAAGCGTAGGGCGACCCGATTGAAAGGCGCGCCGCATTTGGCGCGCCTTTCGCGTTTCGGGGGGCCACCACCCCCTGCCGGAGCACGCGCGCGCCCCCTTCGCGCCGCGCGCAGGGCGCGCTATGCTTGCGCGCATGTGTGGACGTTTTGCCATAACCCTGCCGCCCGAAGCGATGGTGCAGATGTTCGACGCGGTGCCGGGCAACGATGTGCCGCAGGGTGCCCGCTACAACATTTGCCCCACGCAGACCGTGGCCGCCGTGACCTCGGGCGAAGGCGTTCGGCTGCTGCGCGGGCTGCGCTGGGGCTTTGTGCCCGCGTGGTACAAAACGCTGGCTGATGGCCCCTTGCTGATCAACGCCCGCGCCGAGAGTGTTGCCGAAAAGCCTGCCTTTCGTGCTGCGGTGCGCACGCGGCGGTGCCTGATCCCCGCTGACGGGTTTTACGAATGGAGCGCGGGCGAGGCGGGCGCGCGGCTGCCGTGGTTCGTGACCCGTGCTGACGGCGCGCCCATGGCGCTGGCAGGCATCTGGCAGGATTGGGAACGCGATGGTCAACATCTGGCAACCTGCGCCATTGTCACCTGCGAGGCCGGGCCGGACATGGCGCCCATTCACCACCGCGAGCCGGTGCTGGTGGAGCGTGACGACTGGCCGCTTTGGCTGGGCGAGCGGGGCCACGGCGCAGCGCCTCTGATGCGGGCGCGACCCGCAGGGGCGTTGCGTGCATGGCGTGTGGGGGTTGCCGTCAATTCGAACCGCGCCGAGGGCGCGTCACTTTTGGCGCCCTTGCCTACCGGCTAGGTTCCTGACCGCCATGGGGCGTGGGGCCGCAGTGCCGGGGGCGGGCGCCATCAGTGGCAATAGTTGTTCGTCGCTGCCAGCAGGGCAACGTGCGGCGCCTGCACCAGCTTCGGGAATATCTTGGCAACCTCGATCTTGTGCACGTCGATCAACGCCAGCTTGCCCGAGCCGGTCAGCGGCACATAGATCTTCTTGCCGTCAATATCGGCCACTGCAATTCCGGGCCGCCCCGGCAACTCGAGCCTGCCGACCACCGCAAGTCTTGCAAGGTCGATCACCACGGCCGCTTCCTCGGTTTCCGAGATCACATAGGCCAGGTTTTCAAAGAACCCGGTGGCTATGCTGGTAACTCCGCGCATGCCCGGCAGGCGGGCGACAATATCGAATGCGTCGGTATCGATCACCGTTACCGAAGCGTCGCCCTCAGACGCAACCAGCATGAATTGACCGTCTGCGGTGCCGTAGGCGCGGCCGGGCCCGGCGCCAACTTCCAGCGTTCGTATCACCGCCCAGGCATAAAACCCGATCACATGCACGCGCCCCGACCCGGTATCGCTGACAAGGCCAAACCGCCCGTCCGGGGTGCGGGTCAATGCGCTCAAATCGGCCGGGGCGCTGCCGGTGGGTAGCGGTATCGGATCCCAACGGTTGCCATCGCCCGAGTCGATCACCACGATTTCATGGGCCGCGTTGTCAGGTACGAACACCAGCGTGCTGTCGCCGTCGAAGGCCATATGCTCGGGCTGCGAAAGCCCGTTGGTGCGGGCGCGCAGCACGCCCGCGACCAGATCCACAAATCCGACCACGCCCGCCTGCATATCCGCCACCGCCAGTTGCAGCCCGTCGGGGCTGAGCACCGGGTTTGCGGGCACGAAATCGAGCGTAAGCGTGTCGGCCACCGCCTGCCGTTGCAGATCGTAAAAGGCAATGGTGCGGGTCGCCTCGCTGATCAGCACAATGCGCAGAACCTGCGGCGCGACCAGCACGGAATCGGGCACAAAGGGTAGCGCCACCTTGCCAACATAGGTGTCGTCCACCGCGCTCAGAACCGCCATTTCTGGCGCATCCCCCGCAGGCAGAAAGGCGTAGCCGTGCAGGTTGCCGTAAACCACCGGCGCCGAAGTTGAGGGCCAGAACCAATAGCCGACACCGGCGGCAAGCGCCGCAATCACGGCAGCGGCAAGTATCAAGCGGTTGCGCATCAGGTCTTCCGTTCTTCAGGTGCTCAGTTCAGCCCGAGCCAAGGGTATATCAGGTCGCTCACGGTGTGGAAGTTGTCGGTGATCAGCACCAGCCCGAAGGCCATGATGACGATCATGCTAGGATCAGCGCGCCGGTGGTGGCGCTGCCAAGCGCGCCGACATAGATGAACAGCGTGGCGATGATCGCGCCCGAAAAGCAGACCATGCAGCCGAGCGAAAACCCCGCCGCCATCAGCGCCGAGCGCAGAAAGCTGCCCTTGTCCGAAGCCGCCATCCGCGCCGCCATCGGCATCCGGCAGACCAGCGGCGCGCGCGCCTTGATCCCCATCCAGAGCCCCATCGCCATCACCAGAATGCCAGATCCGATCGCCATTTCGCGGCTCCATGCCGAAAACAGGATCTGCGCCGATTTGCCGGCATAGCCGATCGCCGCCCCGGCGGCGGTGTAAAAGGCGGTAAAGCCGACGATAAAGGCGAGCGCCGAATATAGACCACGATCAGCTGCAACAGGCAGGGCGTCAGCGTGGCCGAAAGCAAGCCCGCGGCAAGCGCCATCGCCATGGTCGGTGATTTCAGCACGTTGGCCTCTGGCGGATACTCGATCGGCAGGCTCCATTCGGCAGTTCGAGGCGTCGAATCGGGGTCCCAAGCCGAAGTGATGACCACTTCAACCCGCGTGGTGGCCTCAGAAATGATCGGTGCGCCGTCGGCGCCGCTGCGCGCAAAGCGCACCACGGTCGATCGGTGGTGGTCGGTATCGAGCGGGCCATCGTAATCAACCGGCGCATGGCTGACGCCATCGACCACAAGTTCGGCCTTCGGCAAGACCTGCGGCAGCGCCGTGTCATGCGTGGTTTCGTTGACGATGAACACGAGGTATTTGTCGGGCTCGAATGAGGCGCGCACCCGCGCGGTGGCGGTGCGTGCAAAGTAAAGTTCGGTGCCGAACAGCACCGATGTTTCCGCTTCGCCGGGACCGAAAGCATAGCGGGTGACGGCCTGGCCGGTGGTGCGCTCTTCCGCGATGCGCGCCGACATCACCTCGCCGCCGACATTCTGAAGCAGGTTCCGCCCCTCGAAGAAATAGGGAAACACCAGCCACGCCGACGCAAGCGCCAGTGTCATCAGCAACACGGTTACGAGCCCCGCTCCGCGCCAGATACCGCGTCCGCGTTTGCCGGACTCGCCCGCCTTGCCTACATCGGCAGCGTGGTGCGCTTCGGAGGCGTCTGTCATGGTGTGACTCCTTGTGGTTTGGTCATGGCGGTGCCCCGGCCAGGGGCCAATGATGGCTTTGCGTTTGGCAGCGCAGGCGGCACAGCGCAACCGGGCGAAGTGCCGCAGATCACATGTTCTAAAAATATGCGGCATGTAACATATTGGTAAGACTATATTTTAATGAACAGCTCATTCGCTGCATCCATATGTCGCAGACCAGCACGGCGAAAAACATGAGACATTCAGTGCGACTTATGGCGGGCCACTTGCTGCTGATTGTTGGGCTTTGGAGAGCGCTGCGTGAATATTGCCGTTGCGACAAACCACCCGGTTGACGAATACGGCTTTCCCATTTCGGGGGAGCTTGAGGGTATCGACCGCGCCGGGATTACCGAGGTCAGCCTGCAATTGCTGCACAGCTACGGTGTGACCATGCCGCAGGTGGTGGAGAATGCCGGGCACGCGCTGGCGCGGCTGGCATGCCGGCGCTTCTTTGGCGGCGACGTGTCGGGCAAATCCCTGGTAGTGCTTGCGGGCAATGGCAATGTCGGCGCCGCGGTGCTCACCGCTGCGCGGCGGCTGCTGATCTGGGGCGCGTCGGTGCGGCTGGTAAGTGCGCGCACGCAGCGCGCATCGCTCGGGTTGGCCGCGCGGCAATTGGCCGTTCTGGCGCGCCTCGGCATTGCCGTGCAAGACCCGCCGGCCGACGCGCCGGATTTGATCATTGACGGGCTGACCGGGTATGACCCCGATGCCCTGCCCGACGGTCGCTGCGGCAAGTTGATCGAATGGGCCAATGCCACGCGGGCGCCGGTGCTCGCGTATGAATCCCCTGCCGGGGCATTTTCGCGCAGGCATGGCATCACCGCGATCCGGGCCACCGCAACCTTGATGGTGGGAATGCCGAAGACCCCGCTGATGGCTCCTGCGGCGGCAACGCAGGTTGGCGCGCTCTATCTGGCCGATATTTCGATTCCGGCAGGCCTCTGGCAAGGCCTCGCCCACCCGTTGCATGCACCGTGCTATGCGCGGGGCGACATCCTGCGGGTGCTCCGGCCCGGCGAGATGGTCTGAGCGGGCAGGCCGTGGTTTGGCGCAACTAACTGCTGACCATCGCGCAAAACCTGCTATTCCCGTCAGCGAATGCGGGCGTTTGGGGGTCGGGCATGGAAACCAGCTTTGTCGGCTCATTGCTCGAGGCAGTGCCGCAGCCGCTGCTGTTGATCGCCGATGACGCGCGCATCACGGCGGCAAATGCACCGGCGCGCGCATTGTTCGGGGCCGAGGTGGTCGGGCGGCATTACGCGCTGGCGCTGCGCCAGCCGGGGCCGCTTGCCGCGATCGAGGCGGCGCTTGCCGCAGGCCGCGAGGGCAGCGCGCAGCATGTGCAAAGCGACCGCAGCGGCGAAACCGTCTATCGGATGCACCTGCGCCCGGTGGCAGGCGAGGGGCGCCGTGGCGTGCTGGCGAGCTTCGAAGATGTCAGCGAGGCCGAGCAGATCGGCCAGTTCCGCCGCGATTTCGTGGCGAATGTCAGCCACGAATTGCGCACCCCGCTGACCTCGCTTCTGGGGTTCATCGAAACCCTGCAAGGCCCCGCGAAGGATGACCCCAAGGCCCGCGCGCGGTTTCTGGCGGTGATGGCAGCCGAGGCCGAGCGGATGAACCGCCTCGTGCGCGACCTTTTACACCTGAGCCGGGTCGAGGCAGAAGAGCGGGTGCGCCCGGCCGCGCCCGTCGATCTGGCGGCGGTGCTTGCCAGCGTTGCCGAAACGCTGCGGCCGATGGCCGAGCGCGCGGGGGGGCAGATTGTGAGGGCAGGCGAGGCGGGCCCGGCATGGCTGCGCGGCGACGCCGACCAGCTTGCGCAGGTGTTCCAGAACCTCGTTGAAAACGCGGTGAAATATGGTGGCGAAGGGGGGCCGGTGGCGATAACCCTGCGCCGCGTGCCGCACGATGAAAACCTGCGCGTGCCGGCCTTCGCGGTGGATGTGACCGACCAGGGCGAAGGCATCGCGCCCGAGCATATTCCGCGCCTGACCGAACGCTTTTACCGTGTCGATTCCCACCGCTCGCGCGCCGAAGGCGGCACCGGGCTGGGGCTTGCGATCGTCAAGCACATCGTGCAGCGCCACCGTGGCAGGCTTGCCATCACCAGCGCACCGGGCAGCGGCGCGACCTTCACCGTGGTTTTGCCTGCCCAATAGCACACCAGCCTGGAGTGTCATGTTCCTGTTACAGAACTGTCGCAAAAGCATTGCGCGCCCGCACTAGGGATGCCGCGAGACCGCCATCCGGGCGGTCCTGATGACAGGAGAACGTGATGCCCCATTTCAAACTCACCGTCTCGGCGCTGGCGCTGGTTGCAGTTTCGGCCACCGCGGCCGCCGCACGCGATCAGGTGCGCGTGGTCGGCTCGTCGACCGTGTTTCCCTATGCGCAGGCGGTGGCGGAAGACTTTGCCAACGTGACCGGCAAGCCCTCGCCGGTGATCGAATCGACCGGCACTGGCGGCGGCTTCAAGCTGTTCTGCGAAGGTGTTGGCGAGGACAAGGCCGACATCACCGGCGCCTCGCGCGCAATCAAGAAATCGGAATTCGAACTTTGCGCCAAGAACGGCGTGACCGACATCACCGAGGTTCTGATCGGCTACGATGGTCTCAGCCTTGCCGTGTCGCGGGCCAGCACGTTCGACTGGGCGCTAACTGAAAAGCAGATCTATCAAGCCCTTGCCGCCGAAACCGACGTGGGCGGCGCCTGGGTTGCAAACCCCTACAAGAAATGGTCCGAGATCGACCCAAGCCTGCCCGATGTTGCAATTCTGGCCTATGGCCCGCCGCCCACCTCGGGCACCCGCGATGCCTTTGTCGAACTGGTCATGCATGACGGCTGCAAGCAGCTAGACTTCTACAAGGCGCTGCCCGCCGACAAGCAGGCAGCCTTCCTCACCGATAGCTGCTCGCGGATGCGGCAGGATGGGCCGTTCGTGGAAGCGGGCGAGAATGACAACCTGATCGTGCAGCGGATCGAGGCCGATACCAACGCGGTCGGCATTTTCGGCTACTCGTTTCTCTATGAGAACGCCGACAAGCTGGCAGGCATTCCGGTTGATGGCGTGGCCCCCAGCCCCGAAACCATCGCAGATTTCAGCTACGGCGTGGCGCGCCCGCTTTTCATCTACATCAAGAACGCGCACCGTGGCGTGATCCCCGGCCTTGTTGAATTCGTTGACGAGTTCGTTTCGGATGCCGCCATGGGCGATGGCGGCTATCTGCAAGAGCGCGGGCTGACCGTGCTTGCGCCCGAAAAACTGGCCGAAGTGCAGGCCGCTGCGACCGCTGCCGCGCCGCTGGCGGCCCCGGCGAAGTGATGCAAACCGCCGCCCGCGCCTTGCAGCGCGGGCGGCCCCTTTTGATGCATGAGCTGCCATGACCCTTGCTGCCTTCCTGCTTTTGTTCCTTGCCAGCCTCGCGGGCTGGGCCTGGAACCGCCGTGCCGCAGCGGCGCTTTGGCGGGGCGGGGCGCGGCTGCATTCCTTGCCAAGCTATCATGGCGGCACGGCGGCATTGGCAGTGGCGGTGCCTGGCCTTGCGCTCATCCTCGTATGGCTGGCGCTGCAAGGTGCGGTGATCGACTGGCTGTTGCTGGCGTCGTTGCCCGAGGCGGCTACTGCGGCGCTGGAGCCGGGCGCGCGCGCACTGCTGCAATCGGAAATCGCCTCGCTTGCGCGCGGGCAGGTGTTTGGCACCCCCGAACCGTGGAAACTTGCGGCCGCCGCGCATCTGGTCGCACTCGGCCAGACTTCGCGCGCGCTGTTGCTGGGCGCCGTGGCGCTGGCCTCTGGGCTGGCGCTTTTTGCCGCGCACAGGCGCGTGGCCGCCGCCTTTCGTGCCCGCCAGAATGTCGAGCGCATCCTGCTTGGGCTGATGATCGGCTGCGCGCTGGTGGCGATCTTCACCACCATCGGCATTGTTGCCTCGCTCGCGGTCGAAAGCGCGCGGTTCTTCTCGATGGTGCCGGTGACCGAGTTCCTGTTTGGCACCGCGTGGGAGCCGCAGATACCGATCCGCGCCGATCAGGTGGCGGGGGCGGGGGCTTTTGGCTGGCTGCCGGTCATTCTGGGCACCGTGGTCATTACCGCAATCGCGGTGGGCTTCGCGGTGCCGGTGGGGCTGTTGTCGGCCGTTTATCTTAACGAATTCGCCTCGCCCCGGCTGCGCGCGGTGGCCAAGCCGCTGCTGGAGATGCTCGCGGGGATTCCGACGGTGGTTTACGGGTTTTTCGCGGTGCTGACGGTGGCGCCCGCGCTGCGCGGCTTTGCGGCGGGCTGGGGCATCGAGGTGGCACCCAACACCGCGCTGGTGGCGGGCGGGGTGATGGGGATCATGCTGATACCCTTCATCGCCTCGTTTGCCGATGATGCGCTGGCGGCGGTGCCGCGCGCCCTGCGCGATGGCAGCCTTGCGCTTGGCGCAACCCGGGCCGAGACGATGACCAAGGTTCTTATCCCCGCCGCCATTCCCGGCATCGCCGGGGGGGTGCTGCTGGCCGTCAGCCGTGCGGTGGGCGAAACCATGATCGTGGTGATGGCCGCCGGTCTGATCGCGCGCATGACCATCAACCCGCTCGACAGCGTCACCACGGTAACGGTGCAGATCGTGACCCTGCTGATCGGCGACACCTCGTTTGACAACCCCAAGACGCTCGCGGCGTTTGCGCTGGGGCTGATGCTGTTTCTGGTGACGCTGGCGATCAATGTGCTGGCGCTGCGGCTGGTGCGCAAATACCGCGAAATCTATGACTGAGGGGCATATGGCACATTTCAACCCGAGCCTGCTGCGCCGCCGCCGCCGCAACGAGGTGGTATTGCGCAGCCTTGGCTTTGGCGCATTGGCGCTGGCTGCGCTGATGCTGGCGCTGCTGGTCGGGTCGCTGGTTTCGACCGGCTGGCAGGCCTTTACGCAAACCCATATCCGCATGGAATTTCCGGTCACCGCCGAGCGGGTGAAGCCGGATGACATCGCCAAGGGCAACTTCCGCGCCCTGGTGCAGGATGCGATGCAGGCGGCGCTGCCGGGCCTGCCCGCGCCCGAGGCGCGCAAGCTGGCAGCGATGCTTTCCAACGCCGCGCAGTTCCGGTTGCGCGATGCGGTGCTGGCCGACCCCGCGCTGATCGGCCGAACCGTCACCCTGACGGTGCCGGTATCCGACCCCTACGACCAGCTTGCCAAGGGCCAGATCGACCGCGCTACCCCCGAGGCCAACCGCCGCCTGAAGGATACCGAGGTAGCGGCGTTTGACACGCTTGCCGCCGAAGGCCGGGTCAGCCAGCCGCTGAACTGGGCACTGCTGACCAACGCCGATTCGCGCTTTCCCGAACTAGCGGGCCTGCGCGGCGCTTTGGTCGGCTCGTTCTACGCGCTTGCCACCTGTTTTCTGCTGGCTTTTCCTCTGGGTATTGGTGCTGCGATCTATCTTGAGGAATTCGCACCGAAAAACCGCCTGAGCGACATCATCGAAATCAACATCAACAACCTTGCGGCGGTGCCTTCGGTGGTGTTCGGCCTCTTGGCGCTGGCGGTGTTTCTGGGGTGGTTCGGCATGCCGCGATCTTCGCCTTTCGTGGGCGGGTTGACGCTGGCGCTGATGACCCTGCCGACCATCATCATTGCCACCCGTGCTGCCCTCAAGGCGGTGCCGCCGAGCATCCGCGAGGCTGCCTTGGGCATTGGCGCCTCGCGCCAGCAGGTGGTGTTTCACCATGTGCTGCCGCTCGCCATGCCCGGCATCCTGACCGGCACCATCATCGGGCTGGCACAGGCACTGGGCGAAACCGCGCCCCTGTTGCTGATCGGCATGAACGCCTTCATCACCGCCAGCCCGGCCACGCCGTTTGATGCCTCGACCGCCCTGCCCACCCAGATCTTCCTTTGGGCCGACAGCCCCGAGCGCGGCTTTGCCGCACGCACTTCGGCGGCAATCCTCGTGCTGCTGGCCTTCCTCGCCGCGATGAACGCGCTGGCGATCTTTCTGCGCGCAAGGTTCGAGCGCAAATGGTAACCCCGGAGACCCCGATGCAAACGCCGTCGAAAATCAGCGCCCAGGGCGTGAATGTGCACTACGGCACCACGCAGGCGCTGAAAGATGTGAGCGTGGAGATTGCGCCCGCCACGGTGACCGCTTTCATCGGCCCTTCGGGCTGCGGCAAGTCGACCTTTCTGCGCTGCCTGAACCGGATGAACGACACCATCGCGGGCTGCCGCGTGCAAGGGCGCATCACGCTGGACGGGCAAGATATCTACGCGCCTTCGGTGGACCCGGTGCAACTGCGCGCGCAGGTGGGCATGGTGTTTCAAAAACCCAACCCGTTCCCGAAGTCGATCTACGAGAATGTGGCCTACGGCCCGCGCATCCATGGCCTTGCGCGCGGGCGGGTGGAACTCGACGAGATTGTTGAAAAATCGCTGCGCCGCGCGGCGCTTTGGGGCGAGGTGAAAGACCGGCTCGACGCCCCCGGCACCGGGCTTTCGGGCGGCCAGCAGCAGCGGCTTTGCATTGCACGCGCCATTGCCACCGCGCCCGAAGTGTTGCTGATGGATGAGCCTTGCAGCGCGCTCGACCCCATTGCCACCGCGCAGGTTGAGGAATTGATCGACGAGTTGCGCGCCACCTTCGCGGTGGTGATCGTGACCCATTCGATGCAACAGGCCGCGCGCGTCAGCCAGAAAACCGCGTTCTTCCACCTCGGGTCGCTGGTGGAGTTTGGCGAAACCGGGCAGATATTCACCACCCCGCGCGATCCGCGCACCGAAAGCTACATCACCGGCCGGATCGGCTGAGGGAGAGCACCATGAGCCACGAACATATCGCCGCCGCCTTTGACCGAGACCTTGAGCGCATTCAGGCGCTGGTGATGAAAATGGGCGGGCTGGCCGAAGCCGCGCTTAACGATGCCGCGATGGCGCTTGAGGCGCGCGATGGCGAACTTGCCGCGCAGGTGCGGGCTGGCGATGCAACGCTTGATGCGCTGGAAGAGGAAATCAACGTGGAATGCGCCCGGCTGATCGCGTTGCGCGCCCCCACGGCAGGCGACCTGCGCACCATCCTTACGGTGATGAAGGTTGCGGCGGCGCTGGAACGCTGCGGCGATTATGCCAAGAACCTTGCCAAGCGGTCGCTGGTGCTGGCCGACCTGCCGCGCGTTGAAGGCGCGGCGGGGTCGATCCGGCGGATGGCGCGGCAGGTCGGGCAACTCTTGCGTGACGCGCTTGATGCCTATGCGCGCCGCGATGCCGACCTTGCGCGCGAGGTGCGGGCGCGCGACGAAGAGGTGGATCAGATGTATGGCGCGCTGTTTCGCGAGTTCGTGACCCATATGATGGCCGACCCGCGGCTGATTTCGCCCTGCCTGCATCTGCATTTCATCGCCAAGAACATCGAGCGCGTCGGCGACCACGCCACCGGCATTGCCGAACAGGTGATTTACCTGGTCTCGGGCATGCTGCCCGATGAGGTGCGGCGCAAGGATGAGGGCGCGACCCTTGGCCAGCCGGGCAGGGGGGTGTAATGGCCACCGGGCGCGCCACCGTGCTGCTGGTTGAAGACGAACCGTCGCAGCGCGAACTTCTGGCCTATAACCTCGAATCCGAGGGTTACGAGGTTATCACCGCCACCAATGGCGAAGAGGCGCTGCTGCTGGTAGGCGAGCGCACCCCCGATCTGGTGGTGCTTGACTGGATGATGCCGCAGGTCTCGGGGCTGGAGGTCTGCCGCCGCCTGAAGGCGCGGGTGGCCACGCGCGAATTGCCCGTGCTGATGCTGTCGGCGCGTTCTGAAGAGGCCGACAAGGTGCGCGGGCTGGAAACCGGCGCCGATGATTATGTGAGCAAGCCTTATGCGCTGGCCGAACTGATGGCGCGCATCCGCGCCTTGTTGCGCCGCACCCGCCCCGCCGCCGTGGGGCAGACGCTGGAATGGGGCGACATCCGGCTCGATCCCGAAACGCACCGCGTCACGCGCGCCGATGTGGGTCTGAAACTCGGGCCGACCGAGTTTCGCCTGCTCGCCACCTTTCTGGAACGCCCCGGCCGGGTCTGGAGCCGCGAGCAATTGCTCGACCGGGTCTGGGGGCGCGAGATCTATGTTGATACCCGCACCGTCGATGTGCATGTGGGGCGCCTGCGCAAGGCGCTTGCCCGCGCCGGCGGCACTGACCCGATTCGCACTGTGCGCGGCGCGGGCTATGCACTGGGGTAGGTCGGGCGCGGCGCCGATGGCACCGCACCCGCAGTTCGTGCTCAGGCCAGATCGAAACGGTCGAGCATCATCACCTTGGTCCATGCCGCCACGAAATCGCGCACGAACGCGGCCTGGCTGTCGTCGCTGGCATAGACCTCGGCCAACGCCCGCAATTGCGAGTTGGAGCCAAAGATCAGGTCTACCCGCGTGCCGGTCCATTTCAGCGCGCCGGTGGCGCGGTCGTGGCCCTCGAACACCTCGCCCGCCGGTTTCCACTCGGTCCCCATGTCCAGCAGGTTCACGAAGAAATCGGTGGTAAGCTGCCCAGGCCGCTTGGTGAACACCCCATGCGGCGCGGCGCCCACATTGGCGCCCAGCACCCGCAGACCACCGACCAGCACCGTCATTTCCGGCGCGGTCAGCGTAAGCAGTTGCGCGCGGTCCACCAGCAGTTCTTCGGCCGGAACGCTGTAGGCGGTCTTGAGGTAGTTGCGAAAGCCATCGGCGACTGGTTCAAGCACGGCAAAGCTTTCGGCGTCGGTCTGTTCAGCCAGCGCGTCCATCCGCCCTGGCGTGAACGGCACCTGCACCGCATGGCCCGCAGCCTTGGCCGCCGCCTCGACCGCCGCCGCGCCGCCCAGCACGATCAAATCGGCCAGCGACACCCGCTTGCCACCCTTCTGTGCCGCGTTGAATGCCTTTTGCACCCCTTCAAGGCTTTGCAGCACCTTGGCAAGCTGCGCGGGCTGGTTCGCCTCCCAATCCTTCTGCGGCGCCAGCCGGATGCGCGCGCCATTCGCGCCGCCGCGCTTGTCCGAACCGCGGAAGGTCGAGGCCGAGGCCCAGGCGGTGCTGACCAGTTGCGCGACCGTCAGCCCCGTGCCAAGGATCTGCGCCTTAAGCGCGGCAATGTCGGCCGCATCAATCAGCGGGTGGTTCAGCGCCGGGATCGGGTCTTGCCAGATCAGGTCTTCGGCGGGAACCTCGGCGCCCAGATAGCACGCTTTCGGCCCCTGGTCGCGGTGCGTCAGCTTGAACCATGCACGGGCAAAGGCGTCTGCGAATTCGTCTGGCCTGGCCAGATAGCGGCGCGCGATGGGTTCGTAGATCGGGTCGTAGCGCAGCGCGAGGTCAGCCGTCGTCATCATCGGGCGGTGCTTGATTGCGGGATCGTGCGCATCGGCGATCATGTCTTCGGGCGCCACGTCGCGCGCCAGCCAGATCTGCGCCCCGGCGGGCGACAGCGCAAGCTCCCATTCATACTGGAACAGCACGCGCAGGTAGCCCATATCCCAGGTGGTGGGGTTGGGTTTCCAAGCACCTTCGATGCCCGAACCGGTGGTGTGAATGCCATGGCCGCTGCCGAAGGCATTCTTCCAGCCAAGGCCCATTTCTTCCAGCGGGGCCGCTTCGGGTTCGCGGCCGAGCAGGGCGGGGTCGCCCGCGCCGTGGGCCTTGCCAAAGGTGTGGCCGCCGGCGATCAGCGCCACGGTTTCTTCGTCGTTCATCGCCATCCGGCCAAAGGTTGCGCGGATGTCACGCCCCGAGGCGGCGGGCACGGCCTTGCCGTTCGGCCCTTCGGGGTTGACGTAGATGAGGCCCATCTGCACGGCGGCCAGCGGGTTTTCAAGTTCTCGCGCGCCCGCATAGCGCGCATCGCCCAGCCAGGTGTCTTCCTTGCCCCAGTAGATGTCCTCCTCGGGCTCCCACACATCGGCACGCCCGCCGCCAAAGCCGAAGGTCTTGAACCCCATCGATTCCAGCGCGACGTTGCCCGCCAACACCATCAGGTCGGCCCACGAAATCGCGCGCCCGTATTTTTGCTTGATCGGCCACAGCAGGCGCCGTGCCTTGTCGAGGTTCACGTTATCGGGCCACGAGTTCAGCGGCGCAAAGCGCTGCGTGCCGGTCGAGGCGCCGCCCCGGCCATCGCCGGTGCGGTAGGTGCCCGCGCTATGCCACGCCATGCGGATGAACAGCGGGCCATAGTGGCCATAATCGGCCGGCCACCAGTCTTGCGAATCCGTCATCAGCGCGGCGAGGTCTTTTTTCAGCGCCGCAAGGTCAAGCGCCTTGAACGCCGCCGCATAATCGAACGCAGCGCCCATCGGGTTCGAAAGCGCCGAATGCTGGTGCAGGATCCTGAGGTTCAACTGGTTCGGCCACCAGTCGCGGTTCGATCTGCCCGCGAATGTTGTTGCACCGCCGCTGCCGTGTTGCACCGGGCATTTGCCGCCGGTCTCGCTTGTCGTCCCGCTCATGTCATTCTCCAATTCTGCTTCTTGCTATCTGGGTGCGCCGGGCCGCGCGTTCCAGCCCTGCCATGTGCTACATGCTTGCTGCGCGACCTTTACCCGAGCTTGTCCATTAGATAAAGTTTGATGATCTGATGATTGGATAAGCTGCCATTATGAACGCCCTGACTCTCAAGCAATTCCGATATTTCGAGGCACTGGCGCGGCACCGTCACTTTGGCCGCGCCGCCGATGCTTGCGCCATTTCGCAGCCCGCCATGTCAATGCAGATCCGCGAACTGGAAACATCGCTCGGCACGCCGCTGTTTGAGCGCGGCGCGCGGGGCGTGCGGCTGACCAGCTTTGGCGAGGCTTTTGCGCCGCGCGTGGCCGCAATTTTGCGCTCGGTCGATGAATTGGGCGATCTGGCGCGCGCCACGCAGGCGCAATTGGCGGGGCGGTTGCGCCTGGGCGTGATTCCGACCATTGCGCCTTACCTGCTGCCAACGCTTATTGCGAACCTGACACGCATGAACGCCAGCCTCGATCTGCATCTGCGCGAAACCCTGACGCCGACACTGCTGCGCGAACTGGCCGACGGAAATCTCGACGCCGCAATTGTTGCGCTGCCGATCTCGGAGCCCTCGCTGACCGAGGTTGCCCTGTTTTCCGAGCACTTCGTGCTGGCCCGCCCACCGCAAGACGCGCAAAAACCGGTGCCCGATCGCGATGCGCTTGGCGAAATGCGGTTGCTGTTGCTCGAAGAGGGGCATTGCTTTCGCGATCAGGCGTTGGCGTTTTGCGCGCGGCCAGCGGCGCGCGCGCACGATCTGCTCGACGCAAGCTCGCTGACCACGCTGGTGCAGATGGTCAGCGCGGGCATTGGCGTGACGCTGATCCCGGAAATGGCGGTAGCGGTTGAAACGCGGCTGGCGCCGGTCGCGATTGCGCGCTTTGCAAACCCGCAGCCCGCGCGCACCATCGGCATGATCTGGCGCAAGACAAGCCCGCTCGGCCCGCAACTCATGCAGGTTGCCGAGGTGGTTCGACAGTCGGCGATGCTGCTGCGCGAGGCGCGGGCGCCAGCGGCGCCCTGAAGCGGGTATCGCGGCCCCGTCAGCCCTTTTTCTTCGCCTCGGCTGCGGCTTTCATGCGGGCCAGCAATTCGGCCTTGGTGAACCGCGCGCCGAACGGGTTCTGCTCGGTTCCCTTGGCGTTATGCTCGGTGTGGCGTGGTGCGTTCTTGCCCTTGGGGGCCACACCCGATTTGCCGTAGTCCATCGTGATGCCCTCGTGGTTGGTATGGTGCGGCGCGCCCGCCTGCCCCGCCCGATACCGCATGAAAGGCTGCCGGGGTCAAGCCTGACGCGGCATCACGGGCCCGCAGAAGTGATCGGTTTGCGGTATTGCGGGGCTTGACCTTGCCCCGACAGCACCCCCTATGTGTGGCGCGTCACCCGAACTCCGCGAGGAAAACATGGCCGCGCTTCAGCATCTCAGCCTCTCTGTCGAGGGTATGTCCTGCGCCTCTTGTGTGGGCCGGGTTGAACGCGCGCTGCGCGCGGTGCCGGGGGTCACAAGCGCTGCGGTGAACCTTGCCAGCGAAACCGCGCAGGTGGACTATGGCGCCCCCGCCGATACGCAGGGCATCGCCGCCGCGTTGGCGCAGGCGGGCTACCCCGCGCTGAGCGCCGAGCTGACGCTCGAGGTGCAGAACATGTCTTGCGCGTCTTGCGTGGGCCGGGTCGAGCGGGTGCTGGCGGCGGTGCCGGGGGTGCTTGAGGCACGCGTGAACCTTGCCAATGAAACTGCGCAGGTCCGCTATCTCAAAGGGCAGGTGACGCCCGCTGTGCTGGTGCAGGCTAGCGCCGCCGCAGGCTATCCGGCCACGCTTAAAGGCCATGCGCTGACCGCCGCCGATACCACCGCGCGCAAGGATGCCGAGGCGCTGCATCTGGGCCAGCTTGCACTGTTCGCGGCGCTGCTGGCGCTGCCGGTATTCGTGCTGGAAATGGGGAGCCACCTTGTTCCGGCGTTTCACCACTGGGTCTTGATGAACATCGGCCAGCAGATGAGCTGGTTCGTGCAATTCGTGCTGACGACGGTCGTGCTGCTGGGGCCGGGGCAGCGGTTCTACCGCAAGGGCTACCCGGCGCTGCTGCGCGGTGCGCCTGACATGAACAGCCTTGTCGCGGTGGGTACCTCGGCCGCCTATGGCTATTCCTTCGTTGCCACGTTCTTTCCCGCGCTTTTGCCCGCCAACACCCGGGTCGTCTATTACGAGGCGGCGGCGGTGATCGTGGTGCTGATCCTGCTCCCCGGCGAGCGCATTGCCGTTGACGGCGAGGTGACGGCGGGCGCCAGCTACGTTGACGAAAGCATGATCACCGGCGAGCCGGTGCCGGTGGCCAAGGCGCCCGGCGCCGCGGTGGTCGGTGGCACCGTAAACGGCACCGGCGCCTTCAGCTTTCGCGCCACCAAGGTTGGCGCCGACACGATGCTGGCACAGATTATCAGGATGGTGGAACAGGCGCAGGGCGCCAAGCTGCCGATCCAGGGGCTGGTCGATCGCATCACGCTGTGGTTCGTGCCTGCGGTGATGGCGGCGGCGGTGCTGACGGTGGTGGTCTGGCTGCTGTTCGGCCCCGACCCGGTGATGACGCATGCGCTGGTGGCGGGGGTTGCGGTGCTGATCATCGCCTGCCCCTGTGCGATGGGCCTTGCCACCCCGACCTCGATCATGGTCGGCACCGGGCGCGCGGCCGAACTGGGTGTGCTCTTTCGCAAGGGCGATGCGCTGCAAGGCCTGCAAGGCACAAGCATCGTGGCGCTCGACAAGACCGGCACACTGACAATGGGCCACCCGGTGCTGACCGACCTCGACCTGGCGGCAGGGCAGACCCGCGCCGACGTGCTGGCGCGGGTGGCGGCGGTCGAGCAGATGTCGGAACATCCGATTGCGGCGGCGATAGTCGCGGCGGCGAAGGCCGAGGGGCTGACCCTGCCCAAGGCCGAAGGCTTTGTCTCGATCACCGGCATGGGCGTGCAGGCGCAGGTTGAAGGCCAAGCCGTGCTGATCGGTGCCGACCGGCTGATGCAGCGCGAGAGCATCGACATTTCGGCCCTCGCCGCCGCCGGCGCCCGGCTGGGCGAGGCCGGCAAGACCCCACTTTATGCCGCCATCAACGGCGCCGCGGTGGCGGTGATCGCGGTCTCGGACCCGATCAAGCCCGGCAGCCGCGAAGCGATTGCAGCGCTGCATAGGCTCGGCCTGAAAGTGGCGATGATCACCGGCGACAACCGCGCCACCGCCGCCGTCATCGCGCGCGACCTTGGCATCGACGATGTGGTGGCCGAGGTGCTGCCTGCAGGCAAGGTCGATGCGCTGAACGCGCTGCGCGCGGGCGGCGCGCGGCTGGCCTATGTTGGCGACGGCATCAACGATGCACCCGCGCTTGCGCATGCCGATATCGGCATTGCCATTGGCACTGGCACCGATGTTGCTATCGAAAGCGCGGATGTGGTGCTGATGTCAGGCGACCTGCGCGGCGTCGTCAACGCCTTTGACATCTCGGCCCGCACGATGCGCAACATCCGCCAGAATCTGGGCTGGGCCTTTGGCTACAACGTCGCGCTGATCCCGGTGGCGGCGGGGGTGCTCTACCCTGCCTTCGGGCTGCAGCTTTCGCCGGTGCTGGCGGCGGGCGCGATGGCGCTTTCAAGCGTATTCGTGCTGACCAACGCGCTGCGGCTGCGTTTTGTGCGCCCGGTGCTGGGTAGCGCAGCCTGAGAGCGGCGCGGCTAGGGCCGCAGAAAATTGCCGTCGCTCTGCCAACAGGCAATCACCTCTGACGCTGCCAAACAGCGCATGCCCAGCCGTGCCATTACCTGCAGATCGAGCGACAGAAGCGCGGCCAACCGGTAACCGTTCACTACGCCCTCGTGGCCATGGTTTCGTGCGGCATGGGCTTGTTCGATCGCGGCGGCGGCCTCGATCAGCGCCAACACATGGTCAAGCGGGTCGGCATCGGGCCAACGCTCCGCCATGTCGCGCACCAGCCTGCGCCAGTCACCGGCGGGCCGCAGCAACCGCGCCAAAGCAAATTCCGCGTATTCCGGATTGATCGTATTGCCCATACCTGTGCCACCCGAACCCCACCGCGCACCCGAATATCGTCCGTGGCGGGCAAAGTAATCCTGATGCAGGGCATTTTAATCAAATCGCGCCCTCGCCCGACACGCAAACGCGACCTGCGCGAATTCTGCATCGCGGCCGTTGATGCGGCGGCGCTGACGGGCTAGCTTCGGGTATCGCGCCCCCCCGGGCCCGCGCATATCGAAAGCCCGCCGCCCATGACCCCGGATGCAACCACCGATACCATTCCGCGCAACCCCGGTGTGCCGCTGGCGCCCGATTGGTTCGAGCGCATCGCGGTCAACACCCCGGCCGCCGAACGGCGCGCGGCCAGCCTTGCCGGGCGCCGCAGCCTGAAAAAGGAATGGCAGGCGGCGTGGCTGGTGAATGCGATCCGCTGCATGGACCTGACCACCCTTGCGGGCGATGACACGCCCGACCGGGTAGCCCGCCTTTGCGCCAAGGCGCGCCGCCCGCTGGCCGATCACATACTGGCAGGCCTGGGGCTGGACGACGTGCACACTGGCGCCGTTTGCGTTTATCCCACCATGGTTGCCCCGGCGGTGGCGGCGCTGGCGGGCAGCGGGATTCCCGTGGCCTCGGTCGCCACCGGCTTTCCCGCCGGGTTGATGCCGCTGAGGCTGCGGCTCGCCGAAATCCGCTATGCGGTGGGGGAGGGCGCCAGCGAAATCGACATCGTGATCAACCGCGCCCTCGCGCTGCGCGGCGATTGGGCGGCATTGCACGATGAAATTGCCGCGATGCGCGAGGCCGCAGGCGCCGCGCATATGAAGGCTATTCTCGCCACCGGCGAACTGCGCACCCTGCGCAATGTCTACAAGGCCAGCATGGTTGCGATGCAGGCGGGCGCCGACTTCATCAAGACCTCGACCGGCAAGGAAGGCGTCAACGCCACGCTGCCGGTCAGCCTGATCATGGCGCGCGCCCTGCGCGATTACGGCGCGCGCACCGGCTTCAAGATCGGCTTCAAACCTGCGGGTGGCATGAAGACCGCCAAGGATGCTTTGGCGTGGCAGGTGCTGATGATGGAGGAACTGGGCCGCGACTGGCTGCGCCCAAGCCTTTTCCGGCTTGGTGCCTCGTCGATGCTGGCCGATATCGAACGGCAGTTGGAACACTTCGTCACCGGGCGCTATGCGTCTTCGTCGCGTCACGCGCTTGCCTGAGGGATGACATGGCTTTGGTAAAAGATATCCTCATAACAATGGAATACGGCCCCGCCCCCGAGGCGGCAGGCGAGGTGCTGGCGTGGCTCAAGGCACGCGGGCGGTTTGGTCATTTCATCAATGGCACCTTCACAGCGCCCGGCAAGACCTTCGTCACCGATAACCCGGCGACCGGCGAAAAACTTGCCGAGGTCACGCAAGGCACCAAGGCCGATATCGCCGCCGCCGTTGCGGCGGCGCGTGCCGCACAGCCCGCATGGGCCGCCCTGCCGGGGCACGAGCGCGCCAAATGGCTGTATGCCATCGCCCGGCATATTCAGAAGCGCGAAAGATTTCTGGCGGTTCTGGAAGTTCTGGATAACGGAAAACCCATCCGCGAGGCGCGCGACATTGATGTGCCGCTGGTGGCGCGCCATTTCTACCACCACGCCGGGTGGGCTGAAATGCTGGCCGATGAATTCCCCGGCGCGCAGGCGCTGGGCGTTTGCGGCCAGATCATCCCGTGGAACTTTCCGCTGCTGATGCTCGCCTGGAAAATCGCCCCTGCTCTTGCCGCGGGCAATACCGTGGTGCTCAAGCCCGCCGAATACACGCCGCTCACAGCGCTCGCCTTCGCCGAGATCTGCGCCGAGGTTGGCCTGCCCGCAGGCGTGGTCAACATTGTCACCGGCGACGGCGAAACCGGGGCGGCGCTGGTAGCCGCGAAGGTGGACAAGATCGCTTTCACCGGATCAACCGAGGTTGGGCGCCTGATCCGGCGCGCCACCGCCGGAACGGGCAAAAAGCTGACGCTGGAACTTGGCGGCAAATCGCCCTTCATCGTCTTCGCCGATGCCGATCTCGATGCGGCGGTCGAAGGCGTGGTCGATGCGATCTGGTTCAATCAGGGTCAGGTCTGCTGCGCCGGCTCGCGCATTCTGGTGGCCGAGGCGGTCGAGGCAGATTTCACCGCCCGCCTCACCGCGCGGCTGGCCAAACTGCGGCTTGGCGACCCCTTGGACAAATGCACCGATGTCGGCGCCATCGTGCACCCGGTGCAGCTTGCCCGCATCCGCGATCTGGTGACTGCGGGGCAGGCGGCAGGTGCGCGCTTGGTGCAGGCCGAATGCCAGCTTCCCGCCAAGGGCAGCTTCTACGCGCCGGGCTTCATGACCCATGTTGCCCCCGCCAACCCGGTCGCAAGCGAAGAAATCTTCGGCCCCGTCGCCACCCTCACCAGTTTCCGCACGCTTGATGAGGCTGTGGAACTGGCCAACAACACCCGCTACGGCCTTGCCGCCTCGATCTGGACCGAAAACATCTCGCTGGCGCTCGACATCGCGGCGCGGGTGCGCGCGGGCGTGGTCTGGGTCAATGCCACCAACCTGTTCGACGCTGCGGCGGGTTTTGGAGGCATGCGCGAAAGCGGCTTTGGCCGCGAGGGCGGGCGCGAGGGGCTGGCCGAATATCTGCATCTGCCCGAACCGAAGCCGCAGGCCGAGGCGGCGCCGGGGCGGCTCGATGCCGCGCCGGTGCCGGGCGCCCCCGCCGCCGCGGGCATCGACCGCACCGCGAAACTTTACATCGGCGGCGCGCAAAAACGCCCCGATGGCGGCTATTCCTACGCCGTCAGCGCGGGCGGCAAACCGCTCGGCCTCGCCCCGCTTGGCAACCGCAAGGATATCCGCAACGCGGTCGAGGCGGCGCACAAGGCGGCGGGATGGGGCAAAGCGACGGGGCACAACCGCGCGCAGGTGCTTTACTACATCGCCGAAAACCTTTCGGCCCGCGCCCCCGAGTTTGCCGCGCGCCTCACCGAAGCCGGGGCCGACGGCGGCGAAGTCGAAGCCGCCATCCGCCGCCTTTTCTACTACGCCGCACAAGCCGACAAATACGATGGTGCCGTGCATGCCACCAAATCGGCGCATGTCACGCTGGCGATGCCCGAACCCTTTGGCGTGATGGGCATCGCCTGCCCCAACGCCGCGCCGCTCTTGGGCTTCATCAGCCTTGTCGCCCCCGCCATTGCGATGGGCAACCGCGTGGTGGTGGTGCCCGCCCAGTCGATGCCCTTCGCCGTGACCGATCTCTATCAGGTGTTCGACACTTCCGACCTGCCGGGCGGGGTGGTGAACATCGTCACGGGGCCGCGCGACGAGCTGGCCAAGACCCTGGCGCAGCATGATGATGTGGCGGCGCTTTGGTATTGCGGCAGCCCCGAAGGCGGCGCGATGGTCGAGGCCGAAAGTGCCGGTAACCTCAAGGCAACCTGGACCTTGCGCAACCGCGATTGGCAGGGGCCGGGCGCGCAGGGGCGCAGCTTTCTTGCCCGTGCGACGCAGGTAAAAAACATCTGGGTGCCCTACGGCGAATAGTCTGCCTGGCGTCATCAAACCTTCATTTGACAACGCCTGCATAATTCCATATTTCCAGAAACATGGAACATTCCGCCGCCTCCTCCCTGCTGACCACCCTCGGCCACGAAGGCCGCCTTGCGGTGTTTCGCCTGCTGATGCGCCGCGCGCCGCAATCGGTGCGCCCCGGCGAACTGCAAACGGCACTGGCACTGAAACCTGCCACCCTCTCCGCCTACCTCGCGGCGCTGCAAGCCGCGGGCCTCGTGCAGGCGGAACGGCAAGGCCGCGCCATTCACTACCGCGCCGATACCGCGCGGTTGGGTGCCCTGATCGCGTATCTTTACGCCGATGCAGGCCGCGCTCGCCCCGCCGCCCCGCTTCAGGAACCCGCGCCCATGCCTGCCCGCCCGCTGCATGCCCTTTTCATCTGCACCGGCAATTCCGCCCGCTCGATCATCGCCGAGGCGCTGCTGCGTGACCTCGGGGCAGGGCGCTTTGTTGCCCATTCCGCAGGCACCCGGCCCGGCGCGGCACCCAACCCGCTGGCGCTGAGGGTGCTGGCACAGGCGGGGCACGCGACCACGGGCCTGCGCTCGAAAAGCCTGACCGAGTTTGAGCGGCCCGCCGCCCCGCACCTCGATTTCGTCTTTACCGTCTGCGATCAGGCTGCCAACGAAGAGTGCCCCTTTTGGCCCGGCATGCCGATGACCGCGCATTGGGGCCTGCCCGACCCGGCGGCCGCTACCGGCACCGAGGCCGAAAAACTGCTCGCCTTCGCCGCTACCTACAGGCAGATGCGCCGCCGCATCGAAGCCTTGGTGGCGCTGCCGATGGCCAGCCTTGCGCGCCTCGCGCTGCAAGCGCAGATTGACGAGATCGGAAAGGATGGCACCGCATGACCCCGGCCCCCGCACTCAGCCTGTTCGAGCGCTGGCTCACACTTTGGGTCGCGCTCGCATTGGTCGCAGGCATCGCCCTTGGCGCGCTTGTGCCCGGCCTTTTCGCCGCCCTCGCGCGGGCCGAATACGCACATGTCAACCTGCCGGTGGCGGTGCTGATCTGGGCAATGGTGCTGCCGATGATGGTCGGGGTCGATTTCGCGGCGCTGGCGCGCGTCGGGCAGGAACCGCGCGGACTGATCGTGGCGCTGACCGTGAACTGGCTGATCAAGCCCTTCACCATGGCGGCGCTTGGCGTGCTCTTTTTCCGCTACATCTTTGCGTCCTTGATTCCGCCCGCCGATGCCACCGCCTATATCGCGGGGCTGATCCTTCTGGGGGCCGCGCCTTGCACGGCGATGGTCTTCGTCTGGTCGCAACTGGTGCGGGGTGACCCCACCTACACGCTCGTGCAGGTGGGGGTGAACGATGTGGTGATGGTATTTGCCTTCGCCCCCATCGTCGCCTTTCTGCTTGGCGTCACCGACATTGCGGTGCCATGGCAAACCCTGTTGCTGTCGGTTGCGCTTTACGTGGCCGCGCCGCTAGCGGTCGGCATCGCGCTGCGCCGCCGCCTTGTGGTGCGCGGCGGACTGCCAGCGGTTGAGCATTTCCGCGAGGCGGCGCGCCCCTTTGCGGTGGCCGGGCTTTTGGCTACCGTGGTGCTGCTCTTTGGCTTTCAGGGCGGGGTGATCTTGCAAAACCCGGCTGTGATTGCGCTGATCGCGGTGCCCTTGCTTGTGCAAACCTACGGCATCTTTGCGATCGGCTTTGCCGCCGCCCGCGCCGCCCGCATCCCGTTCGACATCGCCGCGCCTTGCGCGCTCATTGGGGCGTCGAACTTTTTCGAGCTGGCGGTGGCGGTGGCGATCAGCCTGTTTGGCCTTTCGTCGGGGGCAGCGCTGGCAACCGTGGTGGGGGTGTTGGTCGAAGTGCCGGTGATGCTGTCGCTCGTCGCCATCGCCAACCGCGCGCGCCCGTGGTTCGCGCGCTGAAATGAAAAAACGCCCCCGCGAAAGGGGGCGTTTGCCATGCGGTGGCCAGATGCCTCAGGCGTTCGCTTCGCGGATTTTCGCGGCGGCGTCCTTGCTGTAGCCGATGCCCTTGGCATCAAACAGCGCATCAAGCTCGCCCGACAGCGTCATTTCGGTAACGATGTCGCAGCCGCCTACAAATTCGCCCTTGACGTAAAGCTGCGGAATCGTCGGCCAGTCGGAAAGATCCTTGATCCCCTGCCGCACCTCGGGGTCTGCCAGCACGTCAACATCCTTGAAGCTGACGCCCATGAAGTTGAGCACCCCGGCAACGCGGCTGGAAAAGCCGCATTTCGGCATTTCCTTGGTGCCCTTCATGTAAAGCACCACATCGTTCTTTTCGATCGTATCGCGAATGGCGGTCAACGCGTCGGTCATGTCGGTTCCTTTGATCGGGGGTTATTCGGGCACCTTGGTGGTCAACGCCAGTGCATGCAGCGGGGCGCTCGGCCCATCCATCGCGCCTTTCAGCGAGGCCAGCACCGCGCGCTGTTGTTGCACCCGGTTCTGGCCAATGAACGAGGCATCGACCACTTCGGCCGCCCAATGCTTGCCGTCGCCGGCCATGTCGGTGATGGTTATGCGCGCCTGCGGAAACCGCGCACGGATCAGGTCTTCGATGTCTTGTGCTTCGATCGCCATGGGCGGCTCCTTGCTGTTGCAACCAGATTTAGGGCTGCCCGCACCGCGCTGCAAGCCCGGTCGTTGCGCGCGCGGATCTTTGGCGGCGGCCTTCGGCGGGCTGGCCCCCACCGGCCCGGCTCAGCCAACCGCCGCCGCGAAGGCTTGGCGGTAAAGCGCTGAAAGCTCGGCCATCGGCGCACTGTCGCCACCGAAGCTGACCGCCGCGCCGCCGAATTTTCCGACCGTTGCCACCGGCACCCCGGCCTTCCCTGCCGCAACCATCAGCGCCTCGGCCTGATCAAACGCGCAGGCAACCAGATAGCGTGCCTGATCTTCGCCGAAAAGCTGTGCGATGTCGGCGGTGGCAAGGCTGACACCGACCCCCGCAGATTCCGCCATCTCGAAGGCGGCAAGCGCCAGCCCGCCATCGGCAAGGTCGGTCGCGGCCGCGACCAGCTTGCGGTTGGTGCGCAGGAATTCGCCGTGTTTGCGCTCGGCGACAAGGTTCACATGCGGCGCATCGCCCGCCTCCAGCCCGAAAGCCTCGGCCAAGAGCGCCGACTGGCCAAGGTGGCCCGTGGTGGTGCCGATCACCAGTGCCAGATCGCCCGCCCGCGGCAGCCCCGCGATCAGATCATCGAGCGAAGCCAGCAAGCCCACGCCGCCGATGGTGGGGGTGGGCAGAATGCCGGTGCCGTCGGTTTCGTTGTAAAGCGAGACGTTGCCCGAAACGATGGGGAAATCGAGTGCAAGGCACGCGGCGCCGATGCCCTTTACCGCGCCCACCAGTTGCCCCATGATCTCGGGCTTTTCCGGGTTGCCGAAGTTGAGGTTGTCAGTGGTGGCCAGCGGCAGCGCGCCCACGGCGGTTAGGTTGCGGTAGGCCTCGGCCACCGCCTGCGCGCCGCCCTGATAGGGGTTGGCCTTCACATAGCGCGGGGTCACATCGCTGGTGAAGGCCAGCGCCTTGCCGGTGCCGTGCACCCGCACCACGCCCGCGCCCAAGCCCGGCCGGCGCACCGTATCGGCCCCCACCTGGCAATCGTATTGCTCCCAGACCCAGGCTTTGTGCGCGTAATTCGGGCTGCCGATCAGCGCTTTCAGCGCGGCAATGGGTGCGATGGCCGGGAACGGCCCAAGCGGCGCCGGGGCAGGGGTTTCGACCCAGGGCCGGTCATATTCCGGCGCGCTTGACGAAAGCTTGCTCAGCGGCAGGTCGGCCTTCACCTCGTTGCCGTGCAAGATCAGGAACCGGTCCTCGGCGATGGTTTCGCCGACGATGGCGAAATCCAGATCCCATTTTTCAAAGATCGCCCGCGCCACCGCCTCGCGCTCGGGCTTCAGGACCATCAGCATCCGCTCCTGAGACTCGCTGAGCATCATTTCGTAGGCGGTCATGCCGGTTTCGCGCACCGGCACCCGGTCGAGGTCGAGCCGGATGCCAAGCCCGCCCTTGTCGCCCATTTCCACCGCCGAGCAGGTCAGCCCGGCCGCGCCCATATCCTGAATCGAAATGACCGAATCCGAGGCCATCAGCTCAAGGCAGGCTTCCAGCAGGCATTTCTCGGTGAAGGGGTCGCCGACCTGCACTGTGGGGCGCTTTTCCTCGATGGTATCGTCAAACTCGGCGCTGGCCATGGTAGCGCCGCCGACCCCGTCGCGGCCCGTTTTCGCACCGAGGTAAACCACCGGCATGCCCACGCCCGAGGCAGCGGAATAGAAAATCTTGTCGGCATCGGCCAGCCCCGCCGCGAAGGCATTGACCAGACAGTTGCCGTTGTAACTGCGGTGAAAGCGCACCTCGCCGCCCACGTTGGGCACACCAAAGGCGTTGCCATAGGCGCCGATGCCTTCGACCACGCCTTTCACGAGATGCGCGGTTTTCGGGTGCGAGGGCAGGCCAAAGCTCAAGCTGTCCATCGCCGCAATTGGCCGCGCGCCCATGGTGAACACATCGCGCAGAATGCCGCCGATGCCGGTGGCGGCACCCTGATGCGGCTCGATGTAGCTGGGGTGGTTGTGGCTTTCCATTTTGAACACCACCGCCTGCCCGTCGCCGATATCGACTACACCGGCGTTTTCGCCGGGCCCGCAGATCACCTGTGGCCCGGTCGTCGGCAGCGTGCGCAGCCATTTCTTTGAGGATTTGTAGCTGCAATGCTCGTTCCACATCGCCGAAAAGATGCCAAGCTCGGTAAAGCTGGGCACCCGCCCGATAATCTCCAGCAGGCGCGCGTATTCATCGGGCTTCATGCCATGCGCGGCGACCAGTTCCGGCGTGATCTTTGGCTCGTCCATATCGGCCCCCCGTGGCATGCTGCCCGCGTCATAATTGAGCGTCCAGCACGGGGGAAGCGCAGAATCGCCCACCACGCGCGCGCGGGGCAAAAAAAGACCGGGCAAAAGCCCGGCCTAAGTCCAACAGGGAGGTAGAAGCCGATGAGAGTTTCCTCAAACCACCGTCTTCATCGCCCGATTTATGGGCAGTCGGCGAAGCGATCAAGGGGCAAATTGCTGCAGCTGCATCATTGCCGCCATGCGTTGCAGGCATGCCTCACTTCAATCGCCGGTTGCGGGCCCCTCGGCCTGTTGGCGGCGGTAGGCAACGATCTCTTCCTGCACGAAATCGCGGAAGGCCGAGACCCGGCGCGATTGGCGCAATTCCTCGGGGTAGGCAAGGAACACCGGCACCTCGACCGATTCGACCTCGGGCAGCACCCGCACCAGATGCGGAAAGTCCGCGGTCAGGTAATCGGGCAGCACGCCAACGCCGATATGATTAAGCACCCCTTGCAGCACGCCGAAGTAATTGTTGACCGTCAAAGACGAGCGGCTTTCATAGCCCAGCAACCGGTTCGAAAGCTCGGCACCTGCTGCGACTTGCGGCGTGGAAGGGTTTTGGCAGATCACGCGATGCGTCGCCAGATCTTCCAGCCGCATCGGCATGCCCGCCCGCGCCAGATATTCGGGTGAGGCGTATAGCCGCATGCGGATGTTCATCAGCCGCTTGCGGATCAGGTCGGCCTGGCTCGGCTCTTTCATCCGAATCGCCACATCGGCCTCGCGCATCGGCAGATCGAGCACCCGCTCCTCCAGCATCAGGTCGATCTTCAGGTCGGGGTAGCGCTCATAAAGCTTCACCAGTCGCGGCACCAGCCAAAGCGTGCCGAATCCGGTGGCGGTCGTCACCTTCAACTCGCCGAAAACCTCTTCTTCGCTGTCGCGGATACGCGCAGCGGCGCTGTCGAGCTTGCGCGCCATCATCGCGGTGGCATCGAACAGCAGTTCCCCCTGCTCGGTGAGAATCAGCCCGCGTGCGTGACGGTGAAAAAGCGTGGTGCCCAGGCTCTCTTCAAGCGACCTTATCTGTCGGCTGACGGCGGATTGCGAAAGGTGCAGCGTGTCCCCGGCATGGGTCAAAGACCCCGCGTCGGCGACCGCGTGAAAGATTCTGAGCTTGTCCCAATCCATCGCCGACACTTTCTGTTACCGTTACCGATCATACCGCACGGTTCCTTACATATCGCCCCTAAAGTTGACAAACATGTTTCATGCGTCTTTCTGCTTTGTAGGTCAGTTAGTTTGACCTATAATACCGGCACTGCACATTTCCTGGGAGGGGGTGCCTTATGGCTAAGCACGAAATAACTCTGGCCGACCGGTTTGATCTGGCCAGATCGCCCGTGCTTTTGAACGGCACGCAGGCGCTGGTGCGGCTGATGCTGGCACAGGCGGCGCGCGACCGTGCTGCGGGGCTTGATACCGCTGGCTACGTCACCGGCTACAGGGGCAGCCCGCTCGGCGCGGTTGACATGCAGATGGCGCGTGCTGCGCGTGAACTGGCGGCTGCAAATGTGCTGTTTCAGCCCGGTCTCAACGAAGACCTTGCGGCCACCGCGATCTGGGGAACCCAGCAGGCGGAACTGCGCGGCGAGGGGCGGCATCAGGGGGTGTTCGCGCTCTGGTACGGCAAGGGGCCGGGCGTTGACCGCTCGGGCGACGTGATGCGGCACGCCAACATGGCGGGCACCTCGGCATTTGGTGGTGTGCTGATGGCGATGGGCGATGACCACACCGGCGAATCTTCCACCGTGCTGCACCAGTCTGACTGGGCGCTGGTTGATGCCTATATGCCCGTGCTTTCCCCCGCCGGGGTGCAGGAAATTCTCGACCTTGGCCATTACGGCTATGCGCTGTCGCGCTATGCCGGGGTCTGGGTTGGCCTCAAGACGATGAAAGACACGGTTGAGGCCACTGCGGTGGTTGATGGCAACCCGTTCCGCACCAGCTTCAAGACACCCGATTTTCCGCTGCCCAAGGGCGGGCTGAACATTCGGCTTGGCGATACGCCGGTGGCGCAGGAAGCCCGGATGATCGACCACAAACGCTTTGCCGCCGAGGCCTTCGCGCGGGCCAACCGCATCGACAAACGGGTGCACGGGGTCGCGGGCGCCAAAATCGGCTTTGTCGCAGCGGGCAAGAACTGGCTCGACCTGGTGCACGCCTTTGCCCTTCTGGGGCTGGACCCCGACGAACTCACCCGCCTTGGCGTCACCACCTGGAAGGTCGCGCAGACTTTTCCGATGGACATGAAATCGTTTTCCGAATGGGCCGAGGGGCTCGATCTGATCGTTGTCGTCGAGGAAAAGCGCAAGCTGATCGAGGTGCAGGTCAAGGAGGCGATCTTTGACAAACGCCGAGGTCGGCGCGTTTACGGCTGGAAGCACGCGGTGACGGGCGAGGAGCTTTTTCCCACCCGTTACGCGCTCGACCCGGTGATGATCGCCGAAAAGATCGGTCAGGTGCTGACCGAGGAAGGCCGCGCCACCGCCGATGTGCAGGCGGGTCTTGCCCGCATCAGTGAGGCGCGCCGCGCCGACAATGCCCCCGAAATTGCCACCCGCACGCCGTGGTTCTGCTCGGGCTGCCCGCACAACTCATCGACCCGCCTGCCCGAGGGCAGCCGCGCCTACGCGGGCATCGGCTGCCACTACATGGTGCAGTGGATGGACCGCGACACCCAAGGCTTCACCCATATGGGCGGCGAGGGCGCGAACTGGGTTGGCGAAGCGCCATTTTCCACCCGCGCGCATGTGTTCCAGAACCTTGGTGACGGCACCTACAACCACTCGGGCGTGCAGGCGATCCGCGCGGCGCTCGCGGCAAAAACCACCATCACCTACAAGATCCTGTTCAACGATGCCGTGGCGATGACCGGCGGCCAGGCCAACGAGGGCGGCCTGACCGCGCAGCAGATCACCCGCGAGATAAAGGCAATGGGCGTGGCCCCGATCGTGGTGGTCTATGACGAAAAGGAAGCGCTTGACCTTTCCAGCTTCCCGCCCGGTGTCGAAAAGGTCGAACGCGCCGGATTGATGCAGGTGCAGGAACGGCTTGCCAAAGCCCCCGGCGTTTCCGCCATTGTCTATGTGCAGACCTGCGCCGCCGAAAAGCGCCGCCGCCGCAAGCGCGGGCAATTCCCCGACCCCGACAAACGCGTGTTCATCAATACCGATGTCTGCGAGGGCTGCGGCGATTGCGGGGTGCAATCGAACTGTGTCTCGATCGTGCCGGTCGAAACCCCGCTTGGCACCAAACGCGCAATCGACCAATCGAGCTGCAACAAGGATTTTTCGTGCCTCAAGGGCTTTTGCCCCTCGTTCGTCACCGTCGAGGGCGCGAAACTGCGCAAGGCCGCCACCGCCGCGGTGGCGCTGCCCGATCTGCCCTTGCCCACGCTTCCCGCCATTCATGGCACCCATAACGTCGTCATCACCGGCGTCGGCGGCACCGGGGTTGTCACCGTGGGCGCCGTGCTTGCCATGGCCGCGCATATTGATGGCAAGGGCGCGGGCATGATGGAAATGGCGGGCCTCGCGCAAAAGGGCGGCGCGGTGCACATCCACCTGCGCCTAGCCAACCGGCCCGAAGACATTTCCGCCATTCGCGTGGCGGTGGGCGAGGCCGATTGCGTGATCGGCGGCGATCTGGTGGTCACCGCCGGGTCAAAAACCCTTGGCCTGATGCGCACCGGCCGCACCGGTGCGGTGGTCAACAGCCACGAGATCGTAACCGGCGAGTTTACCCGCAACCGCGATTTCCGCCTGCCCGCCGACCGGCTGCGGCTGTCGCTTGAGGCGCGTCTGGGCGCGGCTGTGGCATTCTTTGACGCTTCCGATCTTACCCGCGCCGCACTCGGCGATTCGATCTATTCCAATATCGCGGTGCTGGGGGCGGCGTGGCAGCAGGGCCTCATTCCGCTCAGCCTTGAGGCGATTTCGCGGGCCATCGTGCTCAACGGCGCCGGCCCCGAGGCCAACCAGCGCGCCTTTGATCTTGGCCGCTGGGCCGTGGCCTTCCCCGATCAGGCCGCGCGGCTTCTGGCCCCCGCCGAACCCGCCCCCGAACCCGACCCGGTCGAAACTCGCGCCGCCCAGCTTGTCGCCTACCAGAATGAGGCGCTGGCCGACCGCTACCGCGCCCTTGTTGCCCGCGCCCCCGAAAGCCTGCGCGCCTCGGTCGCCAAGGGCTACCACAAGCTGCTGGCCTACAAGGACGAATACGAGGTTGCCCGCCTGCACCTTGCCACCGCCACCAAGGCGCAGACCGAGTTTGAGGGCGACCTCAAGCTTACCTTCCACCTCGCGCCGCCGATCCTTACCCGCAAGGGCCCCGATGGCCGCCCGGTGAAACGTGCCTTCGGCCCCTGGATGGGCCGCGCCTTCAGGGCTCTCGCCCGCCTCAAGGGGCTGCGCGGCACCCCGCTTGACCCCTTCGGCTACTTCCCCGAGCGCCGCATGGAACGCGCCCTGATCGCCCAATACGAACGCGACATGGCCGAATTGCTGCCTGCCCTAACCCCCGCCACCCTGCCGATCTTGCGCGAACTGGCGGAACTGCCGCTGACCATCCGCGGCTTCGGCCCGGTCAAAGCCGCCGCCGCCGCTGCCGCCGCTACCCGCCGCGAAACCCTTCTGGCCGCCTTTCGCAGAGGTGGGGCCCCCACCGCCCAAGCCGCCGAATAGCGCTTGGATTTCTGCCGCAACGCGGCGTAGAAAGGGCCAAAGGCCCGGTCCGGGCCAAGGGGGGCAGCATGGCGGTTGGTGTATTCGATAGCGGCCTTGGCGGCCTAACGGTGCTCGACGCGCTGCAGCAGCGCCTGCCGCAAGTGCCCTTCGTCTATTACGGCGACAACGCCCATACCCCCTACGGCGTGCGCGATGCCGATGACATCTTCGCGCTCACCTGTGCCGGGGTTGAACGGCTCTGGGCCGAGGGCTGCGACCTTGTCATCATCGCCTGCAACACCGCCTCCGCCGTGGCGCTCAAGCGTATGCAGGAAACCTGGCTACCCCCCGGCAAGCGCGCCCTTGGCGTGTTCGTGCCGCTGATCGAGGCCCTGACCGAGCGGCAATGGGGCGACAACTCGCCGCCGCGCGAGGTTGCTGTAAAACACGTCGCGCTGTTCGCCACCCCCGCCACCGTCTCTAGCCGCGCCTTCCAGCGCGAGCTTGCCTACCGTGCCATCGGGGTCGATGTCGAGGCGCAGCCCTGCGGTGGCGTGGTTGACGCCATCGAACAAGGCGATGAAATCCTTGCCGAAGCCCTCGTGCGCAGCCACGTCGATGCGCTCAAACGCCGGATGCCCCACCCCGAGGCCGCAATTCTCGGCTGCACCCATTACCCATTGGTGCAAAAGACCTTTCAAGACGCGCTCGGGCCACAGGTCAAGGTCTTCAGCCAGGCCAACCTCGTCGCCGAAAGCCTCGCCGATTACCTCACCCGCCGCCCCGAAATGCTGGGCACCGGCACCCGCTCGGTGAACCTTACCACCGGCAACCCCGCGCAGGTCTCGGCCCGCGCCACCCAGTTTCTGCGCAAGGGCGTGAAGTTCGAAGCGGCGTAAGGGGCGGCTCGCGCCCGCTTTGGGGGCAGGTTGGGCGTTGCCCCGCGCAAAGGGTGCCGGGCATCGGGGGAAGACCGCCTGAAAACCTGCTCGGCAAGCCAAGGCGAAAATCGCTCGGATGGGCCATCCTGGCGCGGCCCTCCGCCAAACCGTGCCAAACCCTTAACAAGAGATGAGATGCAAAATTAGATCAATCCCTTACCCTTTATAACACGCGTGTTATGCCGTGCCCCAGCACGGTCACAGCAGCAGCCGTCGCGGATCGGCCAGAAGGCCCGCATATCGGACCAGAAAGCGGGCCGCATCGGCACCATTGATAACCCGGTGGTCGTAGCTGAGGTCGAGCGGCACCATCGGCACCGGCTGCCACGCGCCGCCATCCCAGACCGGCAAGATTTCGCTGCGGGTTAGCCCGAGAATCGCCAGTTCCGGCGGGTTCACGATCGGGGTAAAGCCGATGCCGCCGATGCCGCCGAGGTTCGAGATTGTCATCGAGGCGCCGCCCATTTCCTCGGGGCGGATCTTGCGGCCCTGGGCGCGGGCCGCAAGCTCGGCGATCTCGGCGGCGATCTGCCACAGTCCCTTGCGGTCGGCGTTGCGCAGGACCGGCACGATCAGCCCTTGCGGGGTATCAACCGCAACGCCGACGTGGACGTAATGCTTGGTTATCAGCGTGGCGCCATCGGCCGAAAGCGAGGCATTGAAACGCGGAAACTCGGTCAGGCACCGGGCAAGCGCCTTTGCATGAAATGCCAGCGCGGTCA
Source organism: Alphaproteobacteria bacterium HGW-Alphaproteobacteria-4 (assembly GCA_002842855.1). Taxonomy (GTDB): domain Bacteria; phylum Pseudomonadota; class Alphaproteobacteria; order Rhodobacterales; family Rhodobacteraceae; genus UBA6213. The sequence goes on from PHEE01000009.1 coordinate 170,874, forward strand.
GCCTGATGCCGCGCGCCGCAGCCTCGGGTTTCATCACCGCCCGGAAGGCCTCAATGGCGCGCATGTCGGCGCGGTCGTGGTGGGTGACCTGCGGGATCAGCGCATGCGCGGCAGCAAGGTTTGCCGCCGCCAGTTGTGCGATGCGCGGCATCGGCTCGGGGCTGACCGGGCCATATTGCGCGTGGTCCACTGCCCAGTAGCGCCTTGGGTCGTCAGCGGCGGTCGTCGCGGGTGCGCCAGCCGCGCCGCCAGCAAGGTGGCGGTCCACATCTTCGCGTGCCAGCGTCTCGCGGCCCGTGGCGCGGGCCAGCGCGGCAAGATCAACGCCCTTTGCCCCGGCATAGGCGCGCACCGAAGGCGAGGCGATGAACCGCATCAACGCCCCCTTACCAGCTTGCCGAAATGTATTGTGTTTCCATGAACTCAAGCATCCCCTCGTGCCCGCCCTCTCGGCCGAGGCCAGATTGCTTGACGCCGCCGAAGGGTGCCGCCGGGTCGCTGACCAGCCCTCGGTTCAGGCCGACCATGCCGTATTCCAGCCGCTCGCACACCTGCAAGCCGCGCTTCATATCTTGCGTGAAGACATAGCCCACCAGCCCGTATTCGGTGGCATTGGCGCGGGCGATGACATCTTCCTGATCGGTAAAGGTCTGGATCGCGGCGACCGGGCCGAAGATTTCATCGTGCACACAGGCAGCGGTTTCGGGAACATTCGAGAGCACCGTGGGCGGGTAGAAATAGCCCTTGCCCTGCGGCACGAAGCCGCCAAGCTCGACCCTGGCGCCCTTGGCCACCGCATCTTCCACAAAGGCCGCGACCTTGTCGCGGGTGTCGGCGTTGACAAGGGGGCCCACATCAACGCCCTCATCAAGCCCGTTACCCATGGTCAGCGCGGCCATTGCAGCGGTGAATCTGGCGGTAAAGGCTTCGGCCACCGCCGCATGCACATAGATGCGGTTGGCGGCGGTGCAGGCCTCGCCCAGATTGCGCATTTTTGCCAGCATCGCGCCCTGCACGGCAAGGTCAATGTCAGCGTCTTCAAACACGATCAGCGGCGCATTGCCACCCAGTTCCATCGCCGGTTTCAGCACCTGATCGGCGGCGGATTGCAGCAGCTTGCGGCCCACCCCGGTCGAGCCGGTAAAGCTGACCACCCGCACGCGGGGGTCGCGCAGCATATGATCGACCAGCGCCCCCGATTTGCGTGAGGGCAGCACGTTCACCAGCCCCTTTGGCACCCCGGCCTCGGCCAGCAAGGGCATCAGCGCCAGCATGGTCAGCGGGGTTTCCGAGGCGGGCTTGATGATCACCGCGCAGCCCGCCGCCAGCGCCGGGGCGATCTTGCGGGTGCCCATCGCCGCCGGATAGTTCCATGGCGTCACCAGCACCGCCAGCCCCGCGGGCTTGTGCTGCACGATGATGCGGGCACCCGAGGCAGGCGCGTGGGTGATGATGCCATCGGCGCGCACCGCCTCTTCGGCAAACCAGCGGAAAAATTCGGCGGCATAGGTGGCCTCGCCCATCGCATCGGCCCGTGCCTTGCCGTTTTCCAGCGTGATCAGCCGGGCGAACTCGGGCAGCCGCGCGGTCATCAGCTCCCATGCCTTGCGCAGCACCTCCGAGCGCGCGCGCGGGGTGCGGGCGGCCCAGTCTTTCATCGCGGCCGCGGCAGCATCCATCGCCGCATCCGCATCGGCAATTTCGGCCGAGGCGACCGAAGCCAGCACTTCTTCGGTGGCCGGGTTGATGACATCAAAGCGCACGCCACCGCTGCCCGCACGCCAGGCGCCGTCGATGTAAAGGTCGGTGTATGTCATGGCGTCTTTCCGTTGTGTCAAAGAAGGTGGCGGAGCGGTTCGGCTAGCCGCGCCGCAAGCCCGGCCACAAGGGCAATCGCGGCTTCGTCGGAGAGCTGCGCGGGGGCATAATCGAGCGTCAGCGTAAAGGCGCCGTCCTGTTCGGCTACGCTCAACACCGGGGCCGCGCCGGTATCGCTGCCCAGCCGCAGGTGCTGGAACGGGCCGCCCGACAGATCGCGCAGGATCAGCGCCGGGGCGGCACCCGCTGCCGCCTCGGGTTGTGCCGCAAAACGCGCGCGGTCGGGGTCTGCCAGCAGACGCCGGGGCGCGCCGGGCCGATCGAGCGCAAGTGTCAGCGCAGCGTCGCCCGCCGCCAGAACTTCGCGCAGCGCGGCGCAGGCAAAGCCCGCGGCCAGCGCGCCGGGCGGCGGCGCCGCGCCGGTTTCGGCCTGCATTAGGGCGACAAATCCGGCAACCGCCGCGGCGGGCACCCGCGCCACGATCTGACACGGCGCGGCGCCAGATGGTGCTGCAAGCGCGCGCAATGCCGCAAGATCGGCCACATGATAGGGCTGTGGGTGCCCCGCCTGCGCCAGATGGCGCAAATCAAGCCCTGCCTCGGCGGCCAGCCGGCGTGCCTTGGGCGAGGCAAAGATGCGACCATTGGCCGGGGTGGTGGCAACTGGCGGCGGCGCGGCGGGCGGCGCGGCCACCGGGGCAGCCACAGGGGCGGCAACCGGGGCGGGTTGTTCGGCCTCCTTTGCGGCAGCTTGCGGCCCCGGCGGTGCTTGCGGCGCATCGGGCTTTGCCTGCGCGATCCGCGCGATCACCGCACCCACCGGCACCGCATCGCCTGCGGCGGCGCGCACATCGGTCAGCCAGCCGCTTGCCGGCGCCTCGACCTCCATCACCGCCTTGTCGGTTTCCACCTCCATCAGCGGCTCGCCCGCGCGCACCGCATCGCCCGGCCGTTTCAGCCAGGACACCAGCACCCCGGTTTCCTGCGCCATGCCGAGCGCGGGCATGATTACCTCATGCGGCATCGAACACCTCCCCGCGCATCAGGCGGCGGGCGTTTTCGGCCACCCGTTCGGGCGTCGGCACCGTCAGGTCTTCCAGCGTCGGCGAGAACGGCACCGGCACATCCATGGCCCCCATTCGCAGCACAGGCCCGTCTAGGTAATAAAACGCCTTCTCGCTGATCCGGCTGGCGATTTCGCCGGTGATGCCGAAACTCTGGTGGCCCTCGTCGATGATGATCGCGCGGCCGGTCTTGCGCACCGATTTCAGAATCGTTTCCTCGTCCAGCGGCACGATCGTTCGCGGGTCGATCACCTCGGCGGAAATGCCCTCGGCGGCCAATATCTCTGCCGCCTTTTCGGCCACCTGCACCATCGACGAGGTCGCAACCAGCGTGATGTCGGAGCCCTCGCGCTTGATATTGGCAACGCCAAAGGGGATCAGATATTCCTCTTCGGGCACCGGCGCCTTGTCGTTGTACATCAGCTTGTCTTCAAAGATCACCACCGGGTTGTTGTCGCGGATCGCGGTCTTCATCAGGCCCTTGGCCTCATAGGCCGACGAGGGCAGTGCCACCTTCAGCCCCGGTATATGCGCCACCAATGCGTGCAGGCTTTGGCTGTGCTGCGCCGCCGAACGGCGCGTGGCGCCAAGGTTGGTGCGCAGCACCAAGGGCACGCTCAGCTTGCCGCCAGACATGTAGTGTGTCTTGGCGGCCTGATTGCAAAGCTGGTCCATCACCAGAAACAGGAAATCGCCGAACATCAAATCGACGATCGGGCGGCTGCCGGTCATCGCCGCCCCCACCGCCAACCCCATGAAACCCGGTTCCGAAATCGGCGTGTCGATGATCCGTTCGGTGCCGAACTCTTCGACGAGGCCCGACAGCACCTTGAACGGCGTGCCCGCCTCGGCCACGTCTTCGCCCAGCAAAAACACGGTCGGGTCGCGCCGCATTTCTTCGGCAATCGCCTCGTTCACGGCCTTGGAAAGTGTGATCTCGCGCATCGGTCTCTCCTCAGGCGGCGTTGGGGGCAAAGACGTGCATCGAGACCTCGGATGCATCGGGAACCTTCGCGGCAAGCGCATAGGCCACCGCCGCCTCGGCATCGGCCCTGACCTGCGTCTGAATCTGCTCCAGCTCGGCGGCGCTGGCCAAGCCTTCGGCGGCCAGCCAGGCGCCAAATCGGGTGATCGGGTCGCGCTCGGTTTTCCAAAGCGTTTCCTCGTCTTTCGAGCGGTAATAGTCGCGGTTGATGTCGCCCACATGGTGGCCGTGATAGCGGTAGGTCGCGAGTTCGATGAAGAATGGCCCCTCGCCCTTGCGGCAGCGCGCCACCAGCTTCTGCGCAAGGTCGTTGACCGCCAGCACATCCTGCCCGTCCACCTGAAACGCCTCGATCCCGAAGGCCTCGGCCCGCGCGGTGATCGACCCGGCGGCAATCTCGGCGGTCTTGGTGTATTCGGAATAGCCGTTGTTTTCGCAGGCATAAATGACCGGGAGGTGCCAGAGCGCCGCCATGTTCATCACCTCGTACATCAGCCCCTGCGCGGTGGCGCCATCGCCAAAGAAACACACCGCCACATCATCGCGCCCCAGCCGTTTCGCGCTCAGCGCAGCCCCGGTGGCAATGCCCATCGAGCCGCCGACAATGGCGTTGGCGCCCAGGTTGCCGTTCGACTGGTCGGCAATGTGCATGCTGCCGCCCTTGCCCCGGCAATAGCCCTCTTCCTTGCCCAGAAGTTCGCAGAACATTTGCCTGAAATCGGCGCCCTTGGCGACGCAATGGCCGTGGCCGCGATGCGTTGAGGTGATCTTGTCGGTGACCCGCAGCGCCTCGCAAATGCCTACCGCAACCGCCTCTTCGCCGGAATACATATGCGTCAGGCCTGGCATCTTGGCGGAAAGGTAAAGCTGGTTGGCCTGATCCTCAAAGGCACGAATGCGCGCCATCTGCGTGAACATGCGCAGATAGCTTTCGGTGTTGGTGCGGGCTTTGGTCTTGGCGGTGCTCATCGGCAATCCTCGAAAAGCGCCCGGCCCCGCGCGGGCCGGGCCTGAAGGCATCAGTAACGGTTGGCAATCGGCAATTCCTCGGCCGGGAACAGGCTGATGACGGTGCAGCCCTTGTCGGTCACCACCACCTCTTCCTCGATCCGTGCGGCCGAATAGCCATCAGACGCCGGGCAATAGGTTTCCAGCGCGAACACCATGCCGGTCTCGATCTCCATCGGGTGTTCAAAGCTGACGGCGCGGCTGATGATCGGGCGCTCGTGCAGCGCCAGCCCCAGCCCGTGGCCGAATTGCAGACCGAAGGCCGCAAGCTCGTTCGGGAAACCAAGGCTTTCTGCCGTGGGCCACACCGCCGCGATCTTGTCGGTGGTCACGCCGGGCTTGATAAGGGCAATCGCGGCATCCAGCCATTCGCGCGCCTTTACATAGGCGTCAACCTGCGAGGGCGTCGAGCGGCCGATGTTGAAGGTGCGATAGTAACAGGTGCGATAGCCCTGATAGCTTTGCAGAATATCAAAGAACGCCTGATCGCCTGGGCGGAAAAGCCGATCCGTGAAGTTGTGCGGATGCGGGTTGCAGCGTTCGCCCGAAATAGCGTTGATCGCCTCGACATCGTCCGAGCCCATTTCGTAAAGCATCTTGTTGGCCATCGCCACGATGTCATTCTCGCGGATGCCCGGTTTCAGCTCTTCCCAGATCATGTGATAGACGCCGTCAACCATGCTTGCGGCCTGATTTAGCAGCTGAATCTCGTCCACGTTCTTGATCTCGCGCGCGCTCAGCATGATCTGCTGGCCGTCCACCACCTTCAGCCCGGCCTCTTGCAGGGCAAAGAACATCGCGGTTTCGGCGTAATCGACGCCGACCGGCTGGTCGGCCACGCCGGCCTTTTTCAGCAGCCCGTAGATTTCCTCGGCGTAGCGCTTCATCAGCCCGAAGCTGGGCGGAATCGTGCCGCGCATGCCCACCACGCCGGCGCGCATCCGCTCGGGGTCAAGCCAGTCGCAATACTCGCGGTGGTGCACGGCGGCCGAGCCGAAGTCCCACACATAGGGTTCCTCGTCGCCCGCCAGCAGGCAGAAGCGGCACATCTTGTCGCGTTCCCATTCGCCGATCTTGGTGCCCGAAATGTAGCGGATGTTGTTCACATCAAAGGTCAAGAGCGCACCGCAACCCGATTTTTTCAGCGCCGCCTTGGTGCGGCTCAGACGGTAGCGGCGCAAACGGTCGTGATCGACCCGGCGCTCGAAATCGACCGCCGTATGACCGAGCGCGGGCAGGTGTTTGTCCCACCGCCAGTTCGGGTTGATGTCGCCGGGTTGCAGGATGCGGGGGTTGAGGGCGGACGTGTTCATGTAAATCTCCTTGACGCTGGGCGTAGCGCGGCGCGCGGTGGCGGATGGGGGTAGATTATCGCTCGTGCAATCGTTCGCACAAGCGGATTCGTACCGGTGCGCGCGTCGGGCGGCACATTTCAGCCATGCTGCACCATCAGCGCCCCGGCCAGAACCAGACCGAAGCCCGCAAGGCGCGGCACCGACACCTCGCGCACGATCAGGCCAAAGGCGCCGAAATGATCCATGATCATCGCGCCCAGAAGCTGCCCGGTCAGAATGCAGACGAAGAACAAAAGCGCCCCGGTGACCGGCGCGATCACCACGCCCGCCCCCACGAAGACCGCGCCGACCACGCCCGCCAGATACACCCACCACGGCACCTGTATCAGCGCAGCAACGCTGCTGGCGCCGGTGCCGGCGATTGCGAGTGCCACAAGCGAGAAAACCAGCGCCACAAGGATTGAGATCGTGGTGGCGGCATAAGCGCTGCCCAATGCCCGCGACAGGATCGCATTCAGCGGCGGTTGCGCCGAAACCAGCACCCCGACGCAAATCGCCGCAATCATGTAGGGAACCACCTGCATCTGGCCGATCCTTCTTACTGGGCACCCGCCGCTGACCGGGCAGCGCCCCCGCGCATTTCGGCCAGATGCGGGTATTTTTCGGTCAAAAGCGCGCCGTGATAATAGGTTGGGCGGAACGCGGGGGTCGCGCGCAACCGCTCTAGCCAGGCGCCGATTTCCGGGTGGGGGGCCCAGAGATGCCCAAGGTTGATGTCGTCCATCCGCACGATCACCGGCATCACCGCCAGATCGGCAAGGGTCAGCGCGCCGCCCATCAGCCAGGGCCCGCCATTTTCGGCCAGCCATGTGGCCATGCGTTCGACCCCGCGGCGCAGGCGGCCAAGCGCCTCGTCCATGTCTGCCTGTGCAAAGCCGGTGCGCCCCATCTTGCGCAAAAACTCGCGCCGCAACGGCTTGGCCTCGCACAGCGCCTGAAACTCGGCCTCGGTCATCGCCTGATAGTGCGGCAGGAAGGCGAGGTTGTAGGAAGGCACCCGCACCGCGGGTGTCGGCACCTCGTCAATGAATCGCATCATTGCGCGCATTCTTGCCACCGCAAACGGTTCGGCAGGGCGCATGCGGGCAACTTCGGGCAGGATGTCTTCCAGATACTCCAGAATCACGGCGCTGTCGGTCACCGCCCGCCCATCGTGCAGCAGCGTTGGCACCACGCCGTTGGGGTTGATCGCCAGATATTCGGGGCGCAGCTGATCGCCTACGAACAGGTCGAGCTTGCGCTCATCAAACGCAATCCCCTTGGCGTGCAGCGCGTAGCGCACGCGCTGGCTGCAGGTGGATTGCGGGGCATTGAAAAGCACGAATGACGTCATCTGCATCCACCTTGGCAAACAAAATTGCCGCCCAAGCGAGGCTATTCGGCGGCTTTCAGTTCCAGCCCGGTCGGATAAGGAATGCCTTCGCTTTCCAGCGTGATGCCGGCCCCCAATGCAACTGTTTCAATCAGCGCTGCAAAATCCTGCGCAAGATAGGCTTCGGCATCGGGTTTGGTTTGCGCCACCCCGAAATGCAGCTGAAGCGCCTCGCGGGTGCTGGCGGTCACCGGCATCGGCACCCCAAGCGTGCGCGCCGCACTCAGCCCCAGGTCCAGATCCTTGCGCAAAAGCTCGGCGGTGAAGGTGGTGGTCCAGTCGAGATTGATCAGCGCATTGGTCTTGTAGCGGGTGAACACCGACCCCATCACCGAGTTGTTCATGAAGTCGAGGAAAGCCGCGCGCGGCACCCCGGCCTTTTGCGCAAGCACGGTGATTTCGGCAAGGTTCTGCGTCACCACACCCAGAAAGACGTTGTGCGCGATCTTGCAAAACCGCGAAAGCTCGCCCTCGCCCACATAGGAAACGCCGCGCCCGGCGATTGCCAGGATCATCGGTTCGACGCGATCAAACGCCGCGCGCGGGCCCGAGGCAACCGCACTCAGCTTGCCCGACCTCACGCATTTGCCGTTGCCGCTTACCGGCGAGGCCACGAACTCGGCGCCCCGCGCGGCAAGCCGGCCACGAAAATCGGCCGATTGCTCCACCGCGATTGACGAGCAATCCACGAATATTCCGGGGGTCTTGTCGCCTGACAGCACCCCCTCGGCGCCGAAATAGACCTGCCCCAGATCCTTGCCGGTCGAGACCATGGTGAACAGGGCATCGACATCGGCCAGATCGCGCGGCGTGTTGACAAGCGTCGCCCCCATTGCCGCCAGCGGCTCGGCTTTGGCGCGGGTGCGGTTCCACACGCGCAGGTCGTAGCCTGCGTTCAAAAGCCGCTCTGCCATGGGGTAGCCCATGCGGCCCAATCCGATCCATCCGATTACAGACTTGCTCATACTCAGGTTCCTCACTTCAAGACTTTAAATTCAGCTGCCTCACGGGCCTCGGGCGCAACACAAGCATGTTCGAACCCAGCCCGATGCATCTTGCCGTAACCGCGCCCCTGCGGAGCGCAAAGGATTGCATTACCGGTAACATGCGCTCCGAGATGCCGTCAACATAATTACGCAATCGTTTGCGGTAGCGAGATACCTCGCCGCCGCGCCGCGGTGCCGGGGCCTCACGCGCGGCGGATCCAGACCATCTCGACGCGCACATTTGCGTCTTTCAGCAAATTGAAGACCGGGCAGCGTGCCTCGGTCACTTCAACAACATGGCGCAGCGCCTCTTCAGACTCGATGGTGGCAACGCGGGCCTCAACCTTGATCGACTGAAAATGCGGCACCACGCCCTGCACCCCCAACCGCCCCCGAATATCGATGGTGAAGGCGGCATCAAAATCGATCCCGCTGTAGGAAAACCCCATTTCCGCAGCGGTGCGGCGGAAGGTGACGCTTTCGCAGGCGCAAAGCGCGCCCAGCACCCCTTGCAGCGGCGATGGCCCGAGGTCGCTGCCGCCATGCGCTGACGGCTCGTCAAAGGTAAAAGACCCGGTTTCACCGAAATCCACCGTTGTCGCCATCGTCGCCTTGTTTGACGCCGACAGTGCCTTGCGGCGCACAATGGGCTTGGAGAAGTCCTTTTCGTCTACGACCTGAGCCATGGCGTCCTCGTTCTTGTCTCGGCCTGATGCCGGGAATGGGTTTAGAAATATTCCGCGTCGTCTGGTTCTGCTGCAATCGTTTGCGTAACTACCACGCACCTTTCAAGCCGGTCAATAGTGCGCGGAAACGATTGCGGATTGCGCGTTGACAAGCGAACACGCTAGAAACACCAAAGCAAAAGGGGGCTCGGCGCAGTGAGAAAAGCACCAACGCTCAAGGATATCGCGCTGGCGACAGGTGTCCATGTTTCCACGGTCTCTCGCGCTCTCAACCCCAGTTTGCGCACAGTGCTTTCCGACGACGTGGTAAAGCATATCTGCGAAGTTGCCGCGCAGATGGGGTATCGGCCGAATCGGCTGGCTGCGGGCCTGCGCACGCGGCGCACCATGACCGTTGGGCTGATGATACCCGACATCACCAACGCCATCTTTCCGCCCATTCTGCGCGGCGTCGAAAGCGTGCTCGAACCGCTGGGCTATGCCTCGATTATCGTGAACACCGACAGCATACTTGCGCGCGAACATCTGCTGGTCGATGTGCTGCGTGAACGCGGCGTTGACGGCATCATCCACGCCGCGGTGCTGCGCAACGACCCCAAGATCGTCAAGGTTGCCGCCGAAGGCACTCCGATGGTGACGGTCAACCGCAAGATCGAGAATTCGGGCATTCCGGCGGTCGTGAACGACGACGCGCAGGGCATTCGCATGATCCTGAAATATCTGTTCGATTTCGGGCACCGCAAGATCGCGCATATCGCCGGCCCCGAAGATCTTTCGACCGGGCAGGGGCGCAAGCAAGCCTTTGTCGCGGGCGCGCGCGAATTGGGGCTGGACGTTCCGGCGCGCGCAATCGCGCAATCACAGCGCTTTGATGAGGCCGAGGGCCGCCGCTGCACCGCCGCGCTTCTCGACGGGGGCTGGCCGCTGACCGCGATTCTTTGCGCCAATGATCGCCTCGCGCTGGGCGCTTTCGAGGTGTTGCGCGCGCGCGGCATCGATTGCCCAACGCAGGTTTCGGTGACCGGCTTCAACGATATGCCGTTTCTTGATCTGATCCCGCCCCGCCTGACCACGGTGCGCATTCAGCAATTCGAGGTTGGTCAGGTCAGCGCCGACATATTGGTGAAATTGATGACCGATCCGGCCGCCGCGGTGGCCAGCGAAACGACCCTGCCGGTCAAGCTTGTGGTGCGCGACAGCGTTGCCCCGCCCCCTTCGGGCTGAATTGCACCGCGCACCCGCTGGCTCGAAATACCTGGTTTCCGTTAGCGAAATCCCAATTGCAATCGTTTGCCCGCTTGCATACGGTCCGCCTCGACCAAACGCGGAAAGAAACAACTGCGCCCAAGACTGGCGGGCGGTTTGCGCAAAACGGAAGACATCTTGACCGACATATCTGATCGCAAGCCATCGAGCCCCGTCTATCTGGTCATCTTTGCGATCAGCCTTGGGCATTTTCTCAATGACATCATGCAATCGCTGGTGGCGGCGATCTACCCGCTGTTGCGCGACGAATTCGAGCTGAGCTTCTGGCAGATCGGGCTTTTGACCTTTTCCTTTCAGGTCACGGCATCGCTTTTGCAGCCGCTTGTCGGATCTTACACCGACAAGCATCCGCTGCCGCAATCGCTGTCGTTTGGCATGCTGGCAACGCTGTGCGGCCTCGTCATGCTGGCGCTTGCGCCCGGCTATCCGGTCCTTGTTGCGGGGGCGATGCTTATCGGGATCGGCTCGGCGGTTTTCCACCCCGAAGCATCGCGCGTGGCGCGGCTTGCCTCGGGCGGCCGCTATGGCACGGCGCAGTCGATCTTTCAGGTGGGCGGCAATGCGGGCTCGTCGGTCGGGCCGCTGCTTGCGGCCTTCATCGTGGTGCCGCTGGGGCGCGGCAGTATTGGCTGGTTCTCGCTGGCGGCGCTGTTGGGCATGATCGTCTTGTGGCAGGTCGGCGCCTGGTATGGCCGCTTTCGCAAAGCCATGGCGGGGCGCGCCGCGCCAAGCCGGGTTCTGCCGCTACCGCGCCGCCGCGTGGTAACCGCCCTGCTGGTGCTGGCGCTTTTGGTGTTCACCAAGAACATCTACACGGCCAGCATCACCAGCTACTACACCTTCTTTCTGATCGAGCGGTTCGAGCTGACCACGCAACAATCGCAGATCTACCTGTTCGGGTTCCTGCTCGCCTCTGCCGTCGGGGTGGTTCTGGGCGGGCCGATCGGTGACCGCTATGGCGCGCTGACGGTGATCTGGATTTCCATCCTCGGTGTGCTGCCCTTCACGCTTCTGATGCCCTATGTCGATCTGTTCTGGACCGTGGTCCTGTCGCTGCTGATCGGCGCAATCTTCGCCTCTGCCTTTCCCGCGATACTGGTTTTTGCACAAGAGTTGGTGCCGGGGCGGCTGGGCATGATCAACGGCGTCTTCTTCGGCTTCGCCTTTGGCATGGGTGGTATCGCGGCGGCGGCGCTTGGTGTGCTGGCCGACCTGCGCGGCATCGTGTTTGTCTATCAGGTCTGTGCCTTCCTGCCGTTGCTCGGGCTTCTGACCATCCTGCTGCCACGGCGGCGCGACATGATGGGCTGGCTCTGAAACGAAATGCGCGGCGGCCATTACCGCACGCCGCGCATTTTGGTGTCAGGCTGTCGCCCGCGTCAGTCCCAGTTCAGAATTCGTGGCAGCTTGCCCTTGAGCGCCAGCGTGCCGACAATTCCAAGCGGAAAGAACATCAGCATCACCGCCATGATCACGCCGGTGCCCAGAATGTTCAACTCGGATGCGCCCATCATCGCCACGAAGAACTCGTTGAAGGCGACCAGCAGAACCGCGCCAATGACCGGCCCCGCCACCGTTCCCTTGCCACCAAGGATGCACATCAGCACCATATTCGCGGCGATCAGGATCACCAGAAAGATGCTGGGGCGGATGTAGGTCAGGTATTCACCCCAGACCGCGCCGGTCATGCCGATGAAGAAGGCCGAGATGGCAAAGGCGGTCACCTTGTAAAAGCGTGTGTCGATACCCGCGCTTTCGGCCTTGATCTCGTCTTTCGAGATCGCCCGCAAGCCAAGGCCGAACTTGGAATGCTTGATCCGGTACGACGACCAGACCGTAACAGCCGCGATCGCCACCATCGCGTAGTAATAGGGCAGCTTGGCCCATTGCGATGAAAGGTTGGGGGCCGGCAGGGTCACGCCATTGGCGCCGCCCACGAAGTGCCAGTTGTCGAACAAAAGCCGCGCGATCATCACCATCGCAATCGACGAGATAATGAAGGCCGGGCCGCGCACGCGCAGCGTGATCAGACCAATGGCATAGCCAAAGACTGCCGCCACCAGCCCCGCGACCGGCGCCATGATGATTGCCGAAATGCCAAAGCGCGCCAGAATCATTCCGGCAAAGTAGCCGCCGATTGCGAAAAACACGTTATGGCCAAGCGAAACATACCCGGCAAACCCGCCAAGAATGTTCCAGCCAGCGGCCATGGCCACATATGACGCGGTCAGCAGCACCAGATGCAGCATGTAGTTGTAGTTTCCAACAAACTGCACCAGCGGCAACACCAGCAATATCACCAGAATGGCGAGCGGAAACCACACTGCACGGGTCTTGTCGGCAAGCCGCGCGAGGCGTTCGTTATACGCGGCGCGCGCGCTCAGAACATCGCCCGGGGTTGAATCGATCATTTGGCTTTTCATCACAGCAACTCCGGCTTTTCGCCAAACAGGCCCTGTGGCCGGAACAGCAGCACAAGAAACAGCGCCAGAAAGAAGGTCATCGTCGACCATGTCGATCCGACATAGGCGCCTACGAAGGCCGCGACGATCGACAGCGCGAACGAGGCAACGACGGTGCCCATAATCGAGCCCATGCCCCCCATCACCACCAGCGACATCAGAACCGCGATCCACTCCCAGTGTTTGGCGGGAAAGAAGCTGAACACGAAACTGGTCAGCGCCCCCGCCGCCCCGGCCAGGCCAATGCCGATGGCGAAAGACATCAGCCCGACCATGTTCACGTTCACCCCCAAAAGCGCCGCAGCATCGCGGTTTTGCGTGGTGGCCCGGATCGCGTAGCCAAGGCGCGAATACTTGAGGAACGCGGCCAACAAGCCGATGATCAGCATCGAGACCATTCCGGCATAGAGCTGACCCTTGGGAATGAAGATGTCGCCCAGAAAGAAGGCATCGGTGGCATAAGATGGCGAGGTCACCCGCTGGGTGTTGGAAAACATCGCCCCGAGTGCGCCTTCAACGATCATCGCAATGGCGAAGGTCAGCAGCACGGTCATTTCCGAATAGGTCGCGCTCTTGGCGTTGCGTTCGAAAAAGATCTTGTAAAGAAGCACCCCGATCGCGGCCAGCAGCAGCGTTGCCACCGACAGCATGACCAAGGGGTCAATTCCCCACAGCCTGAAGCCCCAATAGGCCGTAAACGCCCCCGCGATGATCAGCGATGGATGCGCAAGATTGACGATCCGCATCACGCCGAAAACCAGTGAAAGACCCGACCCCATCAGCGCAAAAACTCCCCCCAGGCCGATGCCCAGGATTGTTACCTGTATGATCTGCTCCACGCTTTGCTCCCTGCGTCAGGCGACCTTGCGGCCACCCAGATAAAGTTCCTGAATCCGCGGATCATGCAGCACCTCTTGCGCCGGGCCCTCGAACAGGGTCCGGCCAAGGTCGAGCACCACGCCCCAGTCCGCGTGTTTCAGCCCCATCACCGCGTTCTGTTCGACCAGCAGCACGGTCACACCTTGTTCTGCGATCATCCGCACGATGGCGAACATCTCGCGCACGATCATCGGCGCAAGGCCCAGAGACGGCTCGTCGAACATCACGATTTCGGGCCGAAGTATCAGCGTGCGCGCCATCGCAAGCGTCTGTTGCTGGCCGCCCGACATGGTGCCCGCGTGCTGATCGGCGCGCTCACGCAAGATCGGGAAGCGGTCGAATATCTCGTCGATGCGGCGGTCGCGTTCGCGGTCGTTGTTCAGAATGTAACCGCCCATGCGCAGGTTCTCGCGCACCGTCATCTTGGGGAACAGCGCGCGTTCCTGCGGCACAAAGGCAATGCCGCGGCGCAGGGTCTGGTCGGGGCGCAACCCTTTCAGGTTTTCGCCCTTGAAGATCACCTCGCCCTTGCGGACCGGAAGCATCCCGGCAATCACTTTCATCAGGGTCGATTTGCCCGCGCCATTGGGGCCGATGATGCAATGCACCTTGCCCTGCTGCACCGTCATATGCGCGCCATCGAGAATCGCGGGCCCGTCGCCATAGCCTGCGGTAATGCCTTCAACTTTCAGGAATTCGGTCATCAGGCGGCCTCCTCATCGTCGGCACCGCCCAGATAGGCCTCGAGCACAGCCGGGTCGTCGCGCACCACCGCAGGCGTGCCTTCGCAAATCACCCGGCCCTGCGCCATCACCACGATCTTGTCGGACAGGCGCATCACCAGATCCATGTTGTGCTCGACGATCAGCACCGTCAGCCCGCGTTCATTGAGGCGCCGGATATGGGTCATGATCTCTTCCAGAAGCGACAGGTTGACCCCGCCGGCGGGTTCATCAAGCAGAATGATCTTGGGGTCGGACATCAGCAGGGCGCCAAAATCCATCAGCTTTTTCTGACCATAGGAAAGGTTCGAGCCATCTTCGTAGGCAATCCGGGTGATGCCCAGAAACTCCAGTATTTCCATCGCTTTCGCGCGCTCTTCCTCAGAAATCGCAGGGCGGAACAGGCCGCGTATGCCATCAACGCGGGCCTGCACGATCATGTTTTCAAGCACCGTCATATCGGCCAGATTGCGCGATATCTGAAAGGTCCGGCTCAGCCCCAGACGGGTAATCCGGTTCGGGCGCAACTGGTCGATGCGCTGACCGTCAAGCCAGACCTCGCCCGAGGTCGGCAAGGCCGTGCGGCTGATGCAATTGAAGGCGGTGGTCTTGCCCGCGCCATTGGGGCCGATCAGAGCGGTGATGGACCCGCGTTCGACCTTGAAGCTGCAATCATCAACAGCTTTGATTCCGCCAAAATGTTTGCAAAGGCTCCTGACTTCGAGCATGCGCATTCCCCGCCATTACAAGATTTTGTCCACGCCGCACCGGTCGGCGGCGTGCCGGTCTGCACCCGGGGTGCAGACCGGCCAAGGTCACTGCCAGCCGTTTTTAGGGTACACGAGGTCCGCCGTTCCGGGGAACGCATTTGTCGGGTACACGAAATTCAGCTCGCCGTTGTTTTGCCACTGCGCCATCAGGAAGGGTTTGCCGACCGGCAGGCCGCGCTCGTCCCACACAAAATCCCCAAGGATCGTCTTGACCGGCTCAGCGGCCGTCCGCGCCCCCAGCCAGGCGTCAAGCTTGGCATTGTCGGTGCTGCCCGTCGCCTCGATCGCCTGCGCGATGGTCTGACAGACGGCGAAGGGAATGGCCGAGTCCTCATCAGGCATGAAGCCGTATTCCGCCTGAAACGCCGCGATGAAATCGGCATTCGAGAACGGCTTGCTGCCCAGCACACCAACGAAAGGCGCATTCGGGTGCCACGAGGTATGCACCAACACGCCGTTCGAGGCATTGCCCACCGCCTCGTAATACTCCGATTGCGTGCCCTGGCTCAGATAGACCATCTTCGGATCGGCCCGCACGGTCTGCAAAGCCCGCGTCAACTGCGAGGCTTCTTCCGCCGAGGCCGTCAGCCCGATGATAAGTTCGGCCTTGGTGTTCTTGATCGAATTGGCGAGGTTCAGCCAGTCGTTGAACCCCTCTTCGGGCCATTGCTGCTGCATCAGCACCTCGATGCCCGAGTCGGCAAGATAGCCCGGCGCCAGATCGGCCACGAGGCTGCCATTTGCCGGGTCCATCACCTGCTGCCCAAGAAAGCCCGCAGCCACGGCGTTGGCAAAGAAGTCATCGGCCCAGACAATCACCGCGGTTTTCGGCGCATCCGCGGCGGCAATCCGGTCGCGGATCATGTCGCGCAGGCTGGAGCCGACATATTCGGCGGCGTTTGGTTGCAGGTAGTAAAGGCCCTCGTAGCCCTGCGTGTAGATGCGCAACGCGCCGCCTGCCGGAATCGGGTGCACCATGCCGTAGCGCGACAGGATGCTCGCAACCGGGAACGTCAACCGGCTGGAGAAAGTGCCAAACACCGCCTCGACCGCGTTCACGTTGATGAAGCGCTCATACTGGCTGATTGCCGTGGCGTTGTCGGACCGGTTGTCGCTGACCACCAGATCAATCTTGCGGCCAAGCAGGCCGCCGTCAGCGTTCAGCAGGTTCGCGCAAAGCGCATAGCCTTGTTGGTGTTTCTCGCCCGAAACCGAGAAGTTTCCTGTCATCGGCAGCGATGCGCCGATCTTCAGGTCCTGGGCCAGTGCCGGAGCTGCAAGTGCCATTGCCGCCGTTACGGCGATCACGATTTTGGACGTCATGTCTCCCCCCTTTGCGTATCACGCCGCCGAGATGCGGCCTTGTGTCGATCGGTTTGCCCGGGGCATTTGCGTGTCTTGCCGGACAACCCGGCTCAGTGTCCCCGCGCTCCGCGACCCGAGTCCTCCACCCGTGCGCGCGGCATTCCCTCGCTGGTCGTGCCGAACGCCCGCAACTCGGTTGCAAGGGGTCGGTGACAGAGCAATCGTTTGCACGATACCCCGAGGCGGATCGCTTCACAAGGGATTAGTGCAACCGATTGCGAAAAGACGCTACACCCTCTCAAGCCGCAGTGGCAAGCTGGCGAGGAAGCCTTATCAGGCAGGCTGGCCGGTTGCGGTCGAAAGGCTCTCCCGCACCCAGTCGGCCACATAGGGCCGGTAGATATGGGGGATGTTGTTGCAGACATGATTGCCTGAAGGGAACACCGTGGCGCTGCATCGGGCCCCTGCCCATTCGGCCTGCGCGGCGGCCTGATCGGCCGGAAAGATGCGGTCCTGCCCGCCGTGCAGCACCAGCGACGGCACCGACGCCGCCGGTGCTCCGGCAAGGTTGAAGGCCGCGGCGCGCAGCCGCGCGTCTTCGGCATCCGAGGCGCCCAGTGCATAGAACATGTTGTCGCGGTAAACCGGCGGCAGCGCGGGCCACATCGCGCCCAGATCGTGAAAGCCGTTGATCGACACCACCGCCGAAATCTCGGGCACCCCGGCGGCGGCACGCAATGCCAGATGGCCACCAAACGCCATGCCGACCAACGCAATCGGCCCCGAAAGCCCCAGTTCGGCGCGGATATGGGCGCAACACGCCTGTACGGCAGTCGTAATGTCAGCGCGCAGGCCGCCAAAAGCGCGGCCCTCGCCCTGCCCCGGCCCGTCGAGCGAAACCGTCGCAAGCCCGCGTTGCAGAAAATGCGCTTCCAGCGCGGGGAATTCTTCCTTGGTCGAATCCGACCCCGGCAGCAGCAGCGCCAGCGCCCCGGAAAACCGTTCCGGGCGGCGGAAATATGCCTTCAGCGCGCCCCCCTCGAACGGGATCGACAGCAGGCGCGCGGGCGGGTCGAGCAGCGGCGCCGCCTTGCGGTAGGCGGCGACCTTGCGCGCGCTCGCCGCATCTTTCTGTGCCAGATCGTCAAAAAACATGAATTGCGCGAAATGGTAAAGCAGCGCGGCGCGTGCATAGGCCGCACCTGCCGTAACGGGGCGGTTCAGCCGCAACGCCTCGTCGGCAAGGGCTTCGTGGCGCGCGGCCTCGGCTGACCATGCCCGGCACCAGTTCGGCCAGCTTCCCGCCGCCTCTATCACTGCGCGGGCAAGGCCCGAAGGTATACCCGCCACCTCGATGCGCGGCAGCCAGTGGCCCGCCACTTCAACCAGCCTTGTCTCGGTCATCGTGTTTGCCCTTCATGCTGTCTTGCCAGCCGCATCACCCACCCGCCACCGCCCGCAAAATCTGCGCGCGGGTCAGCGGCAGATCGCGGACCCTTGCGCCCAATGCGCGCGCCACCGCGTTGCCGATAGCCGCCGCCACCGGCCCCTGCGCGGCTTCACCCGCACCCAGTGGCGCAGCGCCGGGGGGCTCGATGAACCGGGTTTCGATTTCGGGCACTTCGGAAAACCGCAGGATCGGATAGCTGCCCCAGCCAAAAGCGGCGACGCGGTCATGTTCAACCGAAACCGCCTCTTTCAAGCTCCAGCTTGCGGCCTGAATCGCACCACCCTCAATCTGGCTGCGCGCGCCCTCGGGGTTGATCAGCAGCCCTGCATCGACCGCCAGCCAAAGCCGCGCAAGGCGCACTTCGGCCGCGACCGTCACCTGGGCCACGGCGGCCAGCCATGCGCCCTTGCCCTTGTAGCGCGCCACCGCCAGCCCCTTTGCCACCCCCTCGCCCGTGGCCTGCGCGCCCGCCCAACCGCTCATCTCTGCGGCTTCGGCCAGCACCCGGCGGCAGCGCGGGTCGCTCAGGTGCCGCAGGCGAAAATCTAGCGGGTCGGCCCCGGCAAGTTCCGCAAGCTCATCCATCGCGCTTTCGATGGCAAAGACATTGAGATGCGCCCCAAGCGAGCGCAGCGACGAGGTTCTGATCCGGCTTCGGGTGTCAATCGCAACCCGCACCTCTTGCGCGAAATCATAGATCGCCCGCGCATTGCGCGAGGCGCCGCCCCCAGCCGCCTCCGGCAGGTCGGCAACCTCGCGCGGCAGATGCGCGCCATCCATCGCCTCGGCCGAGCTCAGGTTGGCGTAACCGCCCATGCCCGGCCGTTGCGCGTGCGGCGCGCTTGTAACGTGCATGGTCCAGGCCGCCACCCGCCCCGCAGCATCGACCCCCGCCGAAATCTCGGCCGACATTGCGGCCCCCAGCGGCCCGCGCGACAGCTCGTCTTCGCGCGACCAGAGCACCCGCACCGGGCGGCCCGGCAAGGCGCAGGCCACGATTGCGGCATCAAGTGCGGCATCGTCGGCGCCGTTATGGCCATAGCAGCCCGCGCCATGCGCATGCACCACCCGCACCGCCGCCACATCAAGCCCAAGGCAGCGGGCGATCTGCGCCCGCAGCGCAAACACGCCCTGCGAATGGGTCCAGACCGTCAGCCGCCCGGCTTCATATTGCGCCAGCGCGCAGGAAGGGCCGATCGAGGCGTGGGCGATATGCGCCCGCGCATAGCGCACGGCAATCGTGCTGGTGCAGGTGGCAGGGGCCGGTTCCGCGCCAATCGCTGCCACCATTCCCTCGGGCGCTTTCGCGGGCTGCCAGCGCCCCGGAACCTCTTGCCAGCGCACGAACCGGTCGGCCTCGGCATGGGCC
The DNA here is from genome assembly GCA_002842855.1 of Alphaproteobacteria bacterium HGW-Alphaproteobacteria-4. Lineage (GTDB taxonomy): Bacteria > Pseudomonadota > Alphaproteobacteria > Rhodobacterales > Rhodobacteraceae > UBA6213. Next base: position 190,371 of record PHEE01000009.1, read on the forward strand.
GCGTGCACCGCGTATTCGTCATCGGAGACGAGCGCCAGAAAATCGGCCTTGCTGAGCGCGCGCACGCCGGGGTGGCGGCGGGCCAGCCAGTCGCTATCGACCCGCTCCAGCCGGGCCAGGCGAAACGGCTGGCGGACCACGCGCACATGCGCCATGCCCGGCAGATCGACATCGTGGATGAAGCCGCCACCGATCCGCTTTTGCACCAGATCGGCACGCGGCACGCTTTGGCCGACCACCCGATAGGCGCTGGCCGGCCGCACGCCAGCGGCATCGGCAACCGGCTGGCCCCAATCCACATCGGCGGCGAGCCCCCAGAAATCGAGCCCGCTTGGCGCACCATCCAGCAGCACCGCACCATCATCGCACCCAAGCCGCGCCGCATCGACACCAAGTCGCGCCGCCGCCACCGCAATCAGCGCCGCGCGCGCCTGCGCCGCCGCCAGCCGCAGCGCCGCACCCGAAACCTCGACCGACTGGCTGCCTGCGGTGAAGCCCTCGTTTGGCGCGCGGTCGGTATCAACCTCGGCAAGCGTGACCCGCGCCAGCCGAACCTCCAGCGCTTCAGCGGCAATCTGCGCAAGCGCGGTGGTGATACCCTGCCCGAGTTCGACCTTGCCCGAGGCGATGATGACCCGCCCCGGCTCGGCGAGCGAGATCCAGCGCCCGAGTGCGGGCGTATCGTCCAGACTTTTTGGCAGTGGCCCCCCGGTCATGGCGCCGTCTCGGCAAGGCTTGCCACCGCGCGTTCGACCGCGCGCAGAATGCCGCCATGCGCGCCGCAGCGGCACAGGTTCCCGTCAAGCGCCGCGATAATGCTGGCGCGGTCCGGGGTGGGGTTCGCCCGCAGCAGCACGAATGCCGCCATCAGGATGCCGGAAAGGCAATAGCCGCATTGCCCTGCGTGCTCTTGCGCAAACGCCGCCAGCAACGCGGCACCAATCGGGTGGTCGGGCAGGCCCTCGGCGGTGGTCAACCGCGCCCCCGCCAGCGCCGAAAGCGGCGTAGTGCAGGCGAAGCGCGCGCGCCCGTCGATCTCGACAACGCAGGCGCCGCATTCTTCGTTGCCGCAACCAAACCGCGCGGCCTTCAGGCCCAGCCGGTTGCGCAGCACGAACAGCAGCGGGGTGTCGCTGTCCGCATCCGGCGACACCGCGAGCCCGTTGAGGTGAAAGGACACGGAGGTAGTCACGGCGTGCCTCACGCCTCGGGGCCGGCGTATTTGCCGGCGGTTTCGGGGAACATCGCCTTGATGATCTTCATGTGGCTGATATCGACCGTGGCATCCATGTGCAGAAAGATCGCGGCATCGCGGAACAGTTTTTCAACACCGAATTCCAGCATCGCACCGTGGCCGCCGTGCAGTTCCAGCGCATGGGTTGCCACCTTCATGATCTCTTCCGAGGCATAGACCTTGGCCATGTTGCACAGAATCTCGGAATCCGGGTGGCCATCATCCACCGCCTTCGCGGCGCGCTCGACCAGCGCGCGCACCGCCTCGATCCGGCAGGCCATGTCGGCAAGCCGAACGGCGACCGCTTGATGCTTGATCAGTATGCGGCCGCCCTGCACATGGCTTTGCACAAAATCGGCGGTGCGTTCAAAACAGGCAACGCCGACGCCAAGGTTCTTGGCCGCCTGAATGATCTTGCCCGCCCGGAAATACTGCCCGGCACTTTTCAGCGCCAGATCCTTCACCAGCAGATGGTCGGCAGGCACCCGGCAATCTTCAAACACCAGCTCGCCGTTGTTCATGAAGCGGCAGCCCATGGTCTCATTGCACTTGGCAACCGTAAAGCCGGGGGTGCCACGCGGCACCAGAAAACTCGACGTGCCCTGCAACATGCCCTTGGAACGGTCGGTGTTGGCATAGACGACATAAAGCGCGGCGTCGTAGCCGTTGGAGATATACTGCTTGCGCCCGTTGATCACCCAATCGTCGCCATCACGCACCGCGCGGGTCTGCATGCCCGCCTCGGGCGCATTGTAGGGCAGCCAGCGGTCCGAGGCGCCGCGCGGTTCGGTCAGGCAATGCGCCAGCAAGAACTGGGGGTCGGCCAACAGGCGCGGGAACCAGTGCTGTTGCAGATGTTGCGGCGCCACCTCGCGCAGCAGGATTGAAACCTTCCAGTTCTGCACCAGCTTGTCGGCCAGCCCGGAATCGCCGCGCGCGATTTCTTCGGCGATCAGCGCAAAGCTGCGCACCTCGCTGCCCGGCTCCAGATCAAAGCCGCCGAAGGCCTCGGGCACGCCCAGGGTGCGCACGCCGATTGCCTCGGCGCCTTCCAGTATGGCAGGCGGCAACCGCTCGCCCGGCGCCATGTCCCATTCCTTTTGCCAGCTTGAACGGATGAACGGCGTGACGACGTCGTTCACGAACGCCCGGCAGCTATCGCGCATCAGGCGCTGTTCCTGCGACAGGCCTCCATCATCGGCGTGTATCACGTCATGCCCCTTCGTTCGCGCTGGCGGTTGGCCCAGGTTCCGGCTCTGGCACGCGGCGTCAGGTGCAGATTCCGGCATCAGGGCGCAAAGCAATCGTTTGCACGATAGCGCGCACGCAGGGGCGCCACAACTGATTTGTGCGGGCGCTGGTGGCATGCTGCCCGATCCGGCGCATGCCGTGGGGCCCGGACCGCCAGACGAAAGGGCCGCACCGGCAACAGAAGGGTTTGCGGTCTACCGGCAGCCCGTTATGATCGAACCCGCCGCTTTCATGCCCGGGTGCAACCGTGACGCCACGGCTGCGTCCGTTGCCCCAGGCACAGGGCGCCCAGTCTTCCGAAAGACGAACGCAAGCCGCTGCCCGCGCGTATCAGACAAGGATCTCGGTTTCATATGAACGATCACGCCAATCTTCCCAAGACCCCTGACAGCGAAACCAGCGGTGGCGCAACAATCGACGCCGCCAGAATCCAGTCTGCCGCGCTGGTCCTCATTGCCTTTGCAGTGGCGCTGTTCTTGCTGGTGCAGGCGCGGTTCCTGCTGATTTCTCTGGCAACGGCAATTGTTCTGTTCAGCCTGACCAGCAATGCGATCAACTTCATCGCGCGCCAGAAGATCGGCAAGCTTTGGGTGCCGAACTGGCTGGCCAGTACCGCCGCCGTCACCGTCATCGCGGCGGTTCTGCTTACCATCACCTCGATCCTGCTTGCGCAGGTCAACTCGGTTCTGCTGACCACACTCAGCTACGCCGAACGCGCACCTGCGGCGATTGCGGCGCTGTTTGCGTGGCTGGGCGATGACGCGCAGACGGCGGTGTTCAATTCGGTCCGTTCGATCGATTTGTCGGGTTACCTGCGCACCATCGCCGGGCAGGCAAGCGTGCTGATGCAGGCGGCGGTGCTGGTGATCCTGTTCGTGGGCTTTCTGTTTGCCGAGCGGGTCTGGTTCTCGATCAAGCTGGTCAATCTCGTCGGCGGTCACGAACAGGCTGCGCGCGTGGAAGAGATTGTGGAAATCATCATCAACAAGGTGAACCACTATCTGCTGGTCAAGACACTGGTCAGCCTTGTGACGGGCATCATGGTCTGGGGCGTGGCCGAGCTGTTCGGGCTCGACCTTGCGGTGGCGCTGGGAATACTGACGTTTGTGCTGAACTTCATCCCCAGTGTCGGTTCGATCATCGCAACCGGGCTGGTCACACTTGTCGCCTATGTGCAGATGGGTGCGACCCCCGCGACGTTGCTTGTTTTTCTGCTGATCACCGTGATCCAGTTCATCAATGGCAACATCATCGACCCGATGCTGATGGGCCGAACCCTGCGGATGTCATCGTTCGGCATCATCCTTAGCCTTGCATTCTGGAGCGCGGTCTGGGGCATTCCGGGCATGTTCCTGTCGGTGCCGATCATGGTGGCGCTGATGATCATATGTTCGCAAGTGCCCGAGTTGCGCCCGCTGGCAATTCTGCTTTCGCGCGAGGGCCTGCCCGAGCCCGAGCACCAACCAAAGTCTGCCCAAAGCGACCAGAAATCAGGCGCGGCCCTTCGGTCCGCGCCTGATGATCCGCACAGCGACAGCGACCTGTGATGCTCTGCGCTCCGGTGGTAAACCGGCCCCCGGCCCGCGTCAGCCTCGGGCCCGGTCCGAAGCGGTGCAGCGTCCTTCCAGTGGCGGCAAGGCACGCACCACGGGAACATCCCCGAGTCTTGCCAATTTCTTAACGAACACATGGTAGTCACCTTAAAAACAATGCTTTAGAGCCTATAACACGCGTGTTGCGGCCCCCCTGCGGCGCCACGACACCCCAACATCGCCCTTGCATCCCGGCCCCCCTTCCGGCATCCCATACCCGACCAATCCGGGGGCCCGCCATGATCCACACTATCGCCATTCTCGGTGCCTCCGGCTACACCGGGGCCGAGCTTGTCCGCCTGATCGCCACCCACCCCGCGATGCGGATCACCGCCCTTTCCGGCGACCGTAAGGCCGGGCTTTCGATGGGCGAGGTGTTCCCCCACCTGCGCCACCTTCCCCTGCCGCCGCTGCAAAAGATCGAAGAGATCGACTTCTCCGGCATCGACCTCGCTTTTTGCGCGCTCCCCCATGCCACATCTCAGGCCGTGATCTCAGCGCTGCCCCGCACCCTCAAGATCGTCGACCTGTCCGCCGACTTCCGCCTGCGCGACCCCGCCGACTATGAAAAGTGGTACGGCAAGCCCCACGCCGCCCCCGATCTCCAGCACGAGGCCGTCTACGGCCTTACCGAGTTCTACCGCGCCGAAATCCGCGCAGCCCGCCTCGTCGCCGGCACCGGCTGCAACGCTGCCGCCGGCCAGTTCGCGCTCCGCCCGCTGATTTCGGCGGGCGTGATCGACCTTGACGAGATTGTGATCGACCTCAAGGCGGGTGTCTCGGGGGCGGGCCGCAGCCTGAAGGAAACCCTGCTGCACGCCGAGCTTTCGGGCGGCACCATGCCCTACTCGGCCGGCGGCACGCACCGCCACCTTGGCGAGTTTGATCAGGAATTCAGCCTGTTGGCGGGCCGCCCGGTGCGCGTCCAGTTCACGCCGCACCTGATGCCCTTCAACCGCGGCATCCTCGCCACCGTCTACGTGCGCGGCAACCCGGCTGAAATTCACGCAACCCTCGCCGCCGCCTACGCCGCCGAGCCGTTTCTTGAGGTGCTGCCTTTTGGCGCACTCCCCTCGACACGCTCGGTCGGAGGCTCCAATTATGCGCATGTCGGTGTGATCGGCGACCGCCTTCCCGGCCGCGCGGTGGTGATGGTCGCGCTCGATAACCTGAACAAGGGGTCGTCCGGTCAGGCGATCCAGAACGCCAACCTGATGCTTGGCATCGAAGAAACCGCAGGGCTGACGCTGGCCCCCGTGTTCCCGTAAGGAGCGACGATGAAAAGCCTCAAAAAGAAACGCCGCGTGCAGGTTCTGCTGGTGACGGCCTTTGCGCTGCTGCTGTCGACCGGCCTCATCGGCTATGCGATGCGCGACGGTATCAACTTTTTCCGCTCGCCCAGTCAGGTGTTGTCCGAGCCGCCGAAGCCGGGCGAAACCTTCCGTATCGGCGGGCTGGTCGAGGTTGGCACACTGGTGCGCGGCGACTCGACCACCGTGACCTTCAGCGTGACCGATGGCGGCGCCACGGTTCCGGTGCGCTTTACCGGGGTGCTGCCCGACCTTTTCAACGAGGGTCAGGGCATGATCGGCACCGGCAAGATGGAGGGCGATGTGTTCATCGCCAGTGAAATCCTTGCCAAACACGATGAAAGCTACATGCCCAAAGAGGTGATCGACGCGCTGAAGGAACAGGGCGTCTATCAGGCACCCGGCAGCTGAACGCTGGCCTAAGCGCGCGTTAAGGCAATCTGGCGACCCTTCCCCTACCCAAAGGGGAGTCTGCACGTGAAAACCATTGCCGAAATTGCCCGTGAAATCGTCGCCCGCGAGGGTGGCTTTACCAATGACCCCGACGATCCCGGCGGCGCCACCAACCACGGCGTGACCATCGGCACGCTGCGGCGGCTGGGGCTTGACCTGACCGGAGACGGGCAGGTGAGCACCGCCGATGTGCGTGCCGTGACCCCGGAGCAGGCTGAAGAAATCTTCATCAGGCACTATTTCGAGGCGGCCAATATTTCGGCGTTGCCTGTGCCGCTTCAACCCACGGTGTTCGACATGTATGTGAACGCCGGCGCTGGCGCGATCCGCATATTGCAACGGCTTTTGAACGAAATGGGGCAGGATGTGGCGGTTGATGGCGTGCTCGGGCCGCAAACCGCGAAAGCTGTGCAGGCAGCCTATGCCGCGGCACCGGACCATTTCGTAGATGCCTACGGTATTGCCCGGCGCAACTTCTATTATTCTATCGGCGATGCCCGCCCCGCCAGTCGCAAATACGCGCGCCGCCAAAGCGACGGCGGCAAGGGTGGTTGGATCAAGCGGGCGGAAGAATTCATCACGCCCCGATTCTGGCTGACCGATGCCCAGCACCGCGACCGGGTGGCAGCATGGGGCTGATTGACCGCGTCATCGGCGGCTCGGCCGCAGCCACTGCCCTTGGCAACGCCGCCGTTGGCGTCGCCGAAGTGTTCACCGCGAACGCGACCAAACAGATGGAGGCATCACAGGCCGCCTACATCGCGGCGCTGGATGAGCACGGGGCCGAGTTTCAGTTTGTGCGCCCCGGCTTATTCGACCGTTTCGTGAACGGTCTCAACCGGATGCCCCGGCCAATGCTGGCGCTCGGCACGCTGTCGCTTTTCGTCTATGCGATGGTTGACCCCACCGGCTTTGCTGCGCGCATGGTGGGCCTTGGCTATGTGCCCGAACCGCTCTGGTGGCTTCTTGGCGCGATCGTCAGCTTCTACTTCGGCGCCCGCGAAGCCTATTACTTCCGGACCCGACCCACCGCCCCGCCCGCGCCCGCCCTGCGCGATGAAAACCTCGCACTCAGCGAATGGCGGCAGACCGGCACCCAGTGACCTCGTTTCTTCTTTGCAAAAGCCCTCTGGGGTGAACGGCGCGGGCACCGCGCAAGAGGGGGGCAAAAAGCCCCCCTTTTTCTTCACCTCGGCGTCATTACGCACCTTGCCCATTGGCCTTGCGCCCGCATCGCCCTATGATCGCGCTTCGCGCCCCAGGGGAGAGACCGATGTTGAACGAATTAGGCCATTTTGCACTGATCCTGGCCTTTGCGGTGGCGGCGGTGCAGGCCACGGTACCGCTGATCGGTGCGCATAAGGGCTGGGCGGGGTGGATGGCGGTCGGCGAACCTGCCGCCTCGGCGCACTTTCTGCTGATCGCCTTTTCCTTTGGCGCGCTGACCTGGGCCTTCGTCACCTCGGATTTTTCGCTGCAACTGGTCTATGCCAATTCGCATACTGACAAGCCGATGCTTTACAAGATCTCGGGGGTCTGGGGGAACCACGAAGGCTCGATGCTCTTGTGGGTGCTGATCCTTGCGGGGTTTGGCGCTTCGGCCGCCTGGTTTGGCGCGGCGTTGCCGCCGCGGCTGCGCGCCCGGGTGCTTTCGGTGCAGGCGATGATCGGCGTGGCGTTTCTGGGCTTTATCATCTTTACCTCTAACCCGTTCCTGCGGATCGAATCGCCGCCCTTCAACGGGCAAGATCTGAACCCGCTTCTGCAAGACCCCGGTCTCGCCTTCCATCCGCCCTTCCTATATCTCGGTTATGTCGGGCTTAGCATGGCCTTCAGTTTTGCGGTTGCCGCACTGATCGAGGGCCGTGTTGATGCCGCCTGGGCGCGCTGGGTGCGGCCCTGGACACTGGCGGCATGGATGTTTCTGACCGTGGGCATCGCGCTGGGCAGCTGGTGGGCGTATTACGAGCTTGGCTGGGGCGGCTTCTGGTTCTGGGACCCGGTCGAAAATGCCTCGTTCATGCCGTGGCTGCTGTCGGCGGCCCTGTTGCACTCGGCGATCGTGGTGGAAAAGCGCGAGGCCCTGAAAAGCTGGACAATCCTGCTGGCGATTCTTGCGTTCGGCTTTTCGCTGATCGGCACCTTCATCGTGCGCTCGGGCGTGATTACCTCGGTGCACAGCTTTGCATCAGACCCGCAGCGGGGCATTTTCATTCTTGCGATTCTCGCGGTGTTTGTTGGCGGCGCGCTAACCTTGTTCGCTGCGCGGGCTGGGGCGATGCAGGCCAAGGGCGTGTTCGGCATGGTCAGCCGAGAAAGCGCGCTGGTGCTCAACAACATCTTGCTGGCCGTTGCGGCGCTGGTGGTGTTTGCGGGCACCGTCTGGCCGCTGGTGGCCGAGCTGTTCTGGGCGCGCAAACTGTCGGTAGGGGCGCCGTTCTTTGAAAAAGCCTTCACCCCCTTCATGCTGGCACTTGCAATTGCGCTGCCGATTGGCGCCGTGATGCCATGGAAACGTGCGACCTTCCTGCGCGCGCTGCGCCCGCTCTGGCCCGCCGCGCTGCTGGCGCTGGCGGTGGTGGCGCTGGTCTGGACAGTGGGCACGAACCGCTCGACCGTGGCGCTGGTTGGCGCGGGCCTGGGCAGCTGGCTGGTGTTTGGCGCGTTGTCCGAGCTTTGGCTGCGCGCGGCGCATACCCCCGCGCGCCTTGCCCGTCTGCCGCGTGCCGACTGGGGCAAGGCCTTCGCGCATGGCGGTCTTGGCATCACCTTCATCGGGATCGGCCTTTTGACTGCCTGGCAGAGCGAAGACATCCGCGTGGCGCAGATTGGCCAGCCCTTTACCGTATCGGGCTACGAGATCACGCTTGACGCGGTGGAGCGGGTGCAAGGGCCGAACTATATCTCGAGCACCGGCACCATGACGGTGCGGCAGGGTGGCAAGCTGGTGGCCACATTGCACCCCGAAAAGCGGGTCTATCCGGTGCAGGGCATGCCCACCACTGAAGCCGCAATTGACAATGGCATCTGGCGCGATGTCTACTTGGTGGTCGGCGATCCGCAGGATGGCGGCGGCTGGGCGGTGCGCACCTACATCAAGCCGTTTGCGAACTGGATCTGGGCGGGGTCGATTCTGATGGCGTTGGGCGGCCTGCTCAGCCTGTCCGACCGGCGCTACCGGGTGGCAGCGGGGGCACGCAAGGCCGCGCCACCGTTGCAGGCAACCCCGGCGGAGTGATGACAATGCTCAAACCCCTGATCCTCGCATTGGCGCTGCTTGCCACGCCGCTTTGGGCGGTCCAGCCCGATGAAGTGCTGTCCGACCCGGTGCTTGAGGCGCGCGCGAGAGAGATCTCCAAAGTGCTGCGCTGCCCCGTCTGCCAGGGCGAAAACATCGACGATTCGAATGCCGCCGTGTCGCGTGACCTGCGGCTGGTGGTGCGCGCGCGGCTGGTGGCGGGCGACGCCGACTGGCAGGTGCTTGACTATATTACCGCGCGTTACGGCGAATATGTGCTGTTCGAGCCCGAGCCAAAGGGGGTGAACCTGATCCTCTACCTTACCGGCCCGGTGGCGCTGCTGCTTGCACTTGGGGGTGCCGCAGTGTTTCTGCGTCGCCGCCGCCAGGGCAACACTGCGCCCGCTGTGAAACTGAGCGCCGACGAAGCCCGCCGCCTTGCTGAAATCCTGCGCGAGTGACGCGCGGTTTTGCTTTCGCTCGGGCGTGTCGCGGCTAGCATGCGCGGGTAGGCAAGGTGGGGGGCGACATGGGCTATCAGGCGATCCGGTATGAACTGGCCGATGGGGTGGCGGTCATCACGCTGGCGCGCGGGCAGGTGATGAACGCGCTCAATACAGAAATGCGTATGGAGATTACCAAGGCGCTGCGCCGCGCGGGGGCCGAGGCGCGGGTGGTGGTGTTGACCGGCGAGGGCAGGGCGTTTTGCTCGGGGCAGGATCTTGGCAGCGGTGCCGATATCGCCAACCTCGATCTGGCGCGGGTGCTGCGCGAGGAATACGAGCCGATGCTGGCCGCGATACACGATTGCCCGGTGCCGGTGATCGCGGCGGTCAATGGCGTGGCGGCGGGGGCAGGGGCCAACCTTGCGCTGGCCGCCGATGTGGTTATCGCCGCCGAAAGTGCGGGTTTCATGCAGGCGTTCACCCGCATCGGCCTGTTGCCCGACGCGGGCGGCACCTGGGTTTTGCCGCGCCTTGTGGGGCAGGCGCGGGCGATGGGGGCCGCGCTTTTTGCCGAGCGGGTCTCGGCGCGGCAGGCGGCTGACTGGGGGATGATCTGGGAAGCCGTGCCTGACGTTGATTTCGACCACCACTGGCGTGCCCGCGCGGCGCAACTGGCCAAGGGGCCGACGCTGGCCTATCGCGCGGTGCGCAGGGCACTACAGGCGGCGGCGACAAACAGCCTGCCCGTGCAGCTGTCGCTAGAGTCGCAGCTTCAGGGCGAACTTGGCACCAGCCACGATTTTGCCGAAGGCGTCGCGGCGTTTCTGGCCAAGCGCCCGGCGGTGTTCGAGGGGCGATAGCCGCGCCCGTGTCGCGGCACCCGGCAGGGCCCGCCACGCCAAACGCCCGGTCCGCAGACCGCCTCAGCCCAGCCAGACGAGCCGCGCTGTGGGAAACGCCGCCAGCGTAGCTACGATTTCGTCGCGGCTCATCAGACAGAAGGCGGAACTCAATGCATCGGCCAGCGCCGCTTGCGGCGCGGTCACGCTGACCAGCTGCCACGGCTGCGCCGAGGGCGCGCCGGTGGCCGGGTTCAGGATATGGCCCTGTGTGCCGGCCTCATCAAACGTGGTGCCGCGCGGCGCCGAGGATGCCAGCGCCATCTCGCGCAGCGGCACTGCGCCCGGCAAAATGGTTCCCGCGACATCGAGCGCCACCGGCCAGGCCCCGCCATCGGGGTGGCCGCCCAAAGCGCGCATTTCGCCGGTATCGACCAGCACGTCGGTCAGCCCCTCAGCGGTCAGCAGCGCCGCCACACGGTCTGCGATGTAGCCCTGTGCCACACCGTTGAGCGTCAGCGCCATGCCGGGGCGGGCGAAGGCGATACGTTCGGCGCTGACCCGCACATCGCCCCAGCCAACCAGCGCCCGCGCCGCGGCGACCGCCTGCGGCGTGGGGGCACCGCCCGCCTCGTAGTTGTCGGCGTAAAGCCGCCAGAGCGGTTGCACGGTGGGGTCGAAACGCCCTTGGGTCGCAGTATGCACGGCGCCGCAAAGAGTGAGGCACTGCAACAGCTCAAACGGCGGGCTTTCAAGACTGCCCGCGGTGTTGAGCGCGGTCAGCGCCGAGTCGGCGCGGTAGAGGCTGAACACCCCCTCAAGCCGCGCAATCTCGGCCAGTGCGCGGCCCACGATTTGCTCGGCCTGCGGGTGCGCAAGCGTGATCGAGGCACCGGCGCCAAGGGCCACACCTTCCCAGCGGTAAAGTGGCTGGGCCTGAAGTGCCCGGCCAGCAAAGGCGCCCGCACCTACCGCGCCAGCGGCGGCGGCGGAAATGGTCAGGAAACGGCGACGGTTGAAGGTGGGCATCTGGGATCTCCCTTTTTCCATTTGGCGGGTCATTCGGCGACCCTGACGGCGTGCGGGTGGTTGGCGTGGTGCGTGCGCTCGATTGCGGCACCGACGGCATGCGCCCCATGCGCCACCTTTTCGCGCCGCTTCACCTGCTTGATAACCACAGGGCAAACGGCCTTTGACTGATATTGCACCTGGCAATGCAGGCAGCTCAAGCATTCATTCGGGTTGATCTCGCCGGTCGGGTGGATCGATTGCACCATGCATTCGTTCGCACAGATCTGGCACGGGCTGCCGCAGTCGCGGTAGCGCTTGATCCAGTCGAACATGCGGATGCGCGCGGGTATCGCCAGCGCGGCGCCCAAGGGGCAAAGGTAGCGGCAGAAGAACCGCTCGACGAAAAGCCCGATGAACAGCAAGATCGAAAGGTAAAGCGTAAATGGCCAGGCCCGCGCAAACTTGAGCGTGATCGCGGTGCGGAACGGTTCCACCTCGGCGAACTTGATCGCGGTATCAAGCGAGGTCAGCGTGACGCCAAAGAGGCCGAGAAAGATGACATATTTCATCGCCCAAAGCCGCTCGTTCAGACCCCAGGGCAAGGTCCATTGCGGAATGTGCAGCAGTTTGGCCAGCCGGTTCGAAAGCTCTTGCATGGCGCCAAACGGGCAGAGCCAGCCGCAATAGGCGCCGCGCCCCCAGAAGATCAACGCGGCGGCAACCGAGAACCACAGGATAAAGGTCATCGGGTCCATCAGGAAGGTTTCCCAATCGAACCCGGTGCGCAGCGAGTTGGTCAGCGCCATCAGGTTGACGATCGAAAGCTGTGCGTTGGAATACCAGCCCAGAAACACCAGCGTGGCGCTCAGGTAGCCGATGCGGAACCAGAAGGTCAGCCGCGCCGAGCGTGTCAGGTAGCCCTGAAAGAAGAAGGCGGCAGTCAGCACCGCCAGCATCACCGCCAGCCCGGCAATTTCGACGGTATTGTTTTTCCAGACGCTGTTGCGCATTGCCACCTGCGCTGCGCGTTCCTCGGCTCGGGCCTGTTCGGCGAGCATTTCGGGTGTGACCCACGGCGCGGTGATGAAGCTTGCGGGCAGGGTGAAGTCGATATCGTAGTTCAGATAGGCGCGTTCGATGGCGCCGAGGTTGCGCTGCACCAGCAGTTGCAGCCGCCACGGCTGGGTCGGGTCGAAATTGGCCAGCGCGGGTATGAACAGAATGCTGTTTTCCATCAGCGTCGGCGCGCCATCGGCTGAAATGCGAAACAGAGCTACCTGTTCGCGCGCGCTGAACTTGATGGTCTTGTCACCCTGCACCAACTCGATTCGATTGTAGATGCCGTTGTCGCGGTAGGCGGTTCCGCGCCAGCTGTATTCGCCCCGCGATGCGACCAGAATCGCATGCCCGCCTTCTTCAATCTGCGCTTTCATGGCGTCGATTTCGGATGGCCTTAGCAGCTTGTCCGCGATGCCGGGAACCGAAATAAGCGTGGTGTAAAGGTCAAGAAAAAGGTCATCCGGCGCGCCCCTGGTGGGGTAGCGGGTGGCCCATGGGTGCTGGCCGGGCTGTGAGAAGGCCCAGTCAACGGTGGCGTTGGTCAGCTCTAACCGCTTGACAAGGCCGGCTTCCAGCAGCGCATCCCAGTCTGCCGGCGCCTCGGCGGCAGCATTGACCGTGGGGTAGGTGCCTTCCTGGCGATTGGGCAGTTCCAGCCCGCCAAGGCCCAGCGTGAAGGCGACCTTCAGACCCGAACGGATAACGGAATCGTCGACCACCCGGACCGAGACCGAAACCCCTGAAACATAGGGATATTCGCGCCCCGAGCCACCGGTCACTGCCTCGGGTTTCAGATCGCGCCCGGCATAGCTGGCGGCCAGCTTTTTCACCGCGACTTCGCGGCTGCCACCTTGCAACAGCGGCTCTGACTGCTGCAAGATCGCGGCGCCCAGCACCACGGCGTCGGGTGATACCGCCTCGATAATGTGGATCGGGCGGCTCGAATAGCCGATGGCCCCGACGATGTCGGAGTTCATGAAAGCGTAGCCGATGGTTTCGTTGCCCTTCAAGAGCGGCATCACCGGAATGTCATCGCGCATGGGCCCGTAGGATTCGGCGCCCTCCACCAGCTTTTCGGCCGGATAATGCGCTGCAAACTCGGGCAGCCGAGGCTTGGCCGATTGTGCACCGGCGGGAGTGGACAACGATGCAAGTGCGACCAGCACAGAGCAAAACCCGAGTCTTCGGGCTATTCGGACGAGGCGCATGCAGGACTCCCTGAAGAATGCACGTTCTGCTTCCAACTCAGCCGACGAGATACCTTGTTCCGGGTCATTCAGATACATGCATTTTGCATGTTACATGCGGCATTTTTGCATGAAGCGCGCCGCAAGGAAACCGGCATCAGCCGAGCCTCGGCACCTCGCCCGCGCGCCGCCCCAGATCTTCAACCCCAAGCCGCAAGCCGCGCCCAAGCCGATGCGCCAGCGCCGACCATTGTTCGGCCGGGCCGGGGGGCAGGGTTTCGCGCAGGACCGTGTCAAACAGCCCCAGCCAGACCGCGAAATGTTCGGGCAGCACATTGCCCGCGCGGCGGTGCGCCAGCATCGGGCTGCCGTCATACCCCGGCTCGCCCAGTATCGCGCCGCGCCAGAACCGCACGATCTTGGCCTCATGCGCGGGCCAATCGGTAACATGGGCAGAAAAGATCGGCCGCAGCACCGGGTGCACGCGGGTGCGGGCGTAAAAGCGCGCCACGACCCGCTCGATATCGTCGGGCGTCACGGCAATGCGGGGCGGCAGGTCGGGCATGGTTTACCTCTCGGCCTCCAGCTAACCCCCGGGGCGCTTGCAACGCAAGGGTTGGCGCGGCCACTTTACGCGCCCAAGGCGCGCACCTATAAGGCGGGCATGACCCGGCTGGCACGCATCACGGCACGAATTACCGGCCCGGCGCTCTGACCCCAGAGCCGCCGGGAAACGCCGCCATGCCCCGGGCGCACGCCGCGCCCATCCGCCCTTGCAAGGAACGCCCGAATGTGCGCCGAAACGCCCGACTACCGTAACACCGTATTTCTGCCCGAAACCGATTTTCCGATGCGCGCCGGCTTGCCCGACCGCGAACCCGCATGGCTTGCCCGCTGGGAGGAGATCGGCGTTTATGACCGCCTGCGCGAAAAGCCGGGCCGCAAGCCCTTTGTGCTGCACGATGGCCCGCCCTATGCCAACGGCCATCTGCACATCGGCCACGCGCTCAACAAGGTGCTGAAAGACATGGTGGTGCGCAGCCAGCAGATGATGGGCCATGACGCCCGCTATGTGCCCGGCTGGGATTGCCACGGCCTGCCGATCGAGTGGAAGATCGAAGAGCAATACCGCGCCCGTGGCCAGAACAAGGACGAGGTCGATATCGTTTCGTTCCGGCAGGAATGCCGCCGCTTTGCCGAAGGCTGG
>PHEE01000010.1 GCA_002842855.1 Alphaproteobacteria bacterium HGW-Alphaproteobacteria-4
TATATTGCACCCCGGCGATCTCGCCCACGCGCGCAGGAACCACCATCATGGCAAACTCGCCCGCCTCGAACGCAGCCGCCACAGCTTCCGGAACCGCAAATTCCAACGTGATTGTCCGCATTATTTGGCCCCCAGGCGATTCAGGTTGAGGTATTCGATCACCGCCAGCACGTGCGCGCCTTCGACCCGGCCATTGCCCGCCGCCTAGCGCGCGCGCTTGGCAATCGTGCCGACATAGCCGAGCCCGCCCTCGCGCCGTGCAATCTGATACAGAGCTTCGACCGATGCAGCATCGGACACGCCGAAACTGGCCGCCAAGGCCACAACGTCGCCCCGCTCGATGCTGCGCAGGACGAGGCGCCGCCCTTCCCCGGCGCGGCGCCACAGGCCGGGCCGCTTGTCCGCCAGTTCCAACAGCGACAAATCGCCGACGAAGGCTATGGAAAAGCACCCTTCTTCGGACATGGCGCGCAACCAGTCGAAAGCCGACCAGTCATCCGCGCCGCGCGTGTTGCGCCGGGCGATATACTGCGCCTCGTCCACCAGCACGAGGCCGTCAACCCCGATCGCCTCACCGATCCGCTGCCGCTCTGCCATCAGGTTGCGCCCGTTCGGCACGCCCAGGTCAAGCAGCTGCATGAGCTGGCAGGCAACGCCCCATGTGCCGCCCTCGCCGTCAACGGCGGTGAACATCAACGCATTCTGCCGCTTGTGCCTGAAAAAGCGCAGCGCCTCGGTCTTGCCGACACCCGGTGCCGCCGCGACCAGCGTGATTGCCCCGCCCGCCTGCGAACTCACCAGATCAAGCGAGCGCAGGATATTCTGCGCGGTGGGGGTCGATACATAGCCGCCAAGCACTGGCGGTGCTTCGGGCTTCTTGTCGAACTTCAACACTTCTGCCATTGTGGCCTCCGTTCAGGATGCGAGCCTGGCTCGCGATGAATGGCCCGGTGGGTGCTGATGACACGCGCCGGGCCGCCTAGACGCCGTATCGGGACAGATCGACCCCGGCGGCGCGATCGAGAATTTCCAGGTATTCTTGGGTCAAAGCGCTCTTCGGCGCGGCCTTGCGCTTCGGTTGCAACGGGCCGCCGAAGCGCGCCCCGACAACCTTGGCCGCAGCGGGTGGAATGGCTTCGTCCGCAGTGCCAAGCGCAGCAAGTGCGGCCGCAAATGAGGCGTCGTCCAGATAGTCGTTAGCGTCTGCCGCCTGGGCCACTGCCACGCGCGCCGCCTTGCGGTTTTTCGCGCCTGCAGACGCCCCTTCAACGCTGTTGTAAGCGCCCGGTTTAACCGGTTCTATCCCCTTACAGATCAGCCGCCCGGCCTCATCAAAGGCCACGGCCGGAGCTTCGAAATCGTCAGGGTCGCGGCCGATCAGCACGCGGCCCTTCCCGTGCCAGGGCAGAAGCTGCGCCTGCGTTGCCGGGCCGCCATAGGTCCATGTTTCGATCGTGATGCGGCCGAAGCGATCGACCGCCGCCGCCGAATAGATCAGCCCGGCATAGTAGAGCTGTTCCTTCGACGGTTTGCGCAGCGTCCGCTCGGCCAGCAGCGCGCGGAAATGCGCCTCGTAAGAGCGACCGCGCGCGCCTTGGCTGGCCCGCCCCGCTTCGCGGTTATGCCGCGCAATCTCGCGCGCAATCACCGCCTCGGCCGTCGCCATCGGCACGGGGCGCACCGAAGCGTTCGGCGATGCCCCCGGCGCGTGCCCGGCATGCGCCCCGGCAAACTCAGGGCGATCGTCGATCACCCGCGAGAGGGTGGCGAATGTGCGCTCGGCAATCTTGGCCTGGGCGTTCTTCGGAATTGCGAAAGTCACTTCGATTCCGAGGTGTTGGCAGACCCCGAGCGGCTTCACGCCCGGCGCGCCGTTCCGCTTGCCGCGCCACTTGTGCACATTGCCGCCCGCCACCAGATGCCCGGAGAAGGCCGAGCCGTTGTCGGTGTAGAGGCGATCGAAGATGCCAAAATCGCGGCTGACATGCCGGATCACGCGCGATGTTGCGACCGCGTTTTCGGTCTTCGCCAGCTCGTAGCCAAGCACGAAATTTGTTGCCACGTCCACCAGCGCAATCATCACCGGCCGCGCCGCCTTGCCGTCGCCGAAGTCCACCCAGAAATCGAGCGTCCGGCCGTCAAGCGACACCAGCTGCAACGCGCCGAGCGTGGTCTTGTCGCGCATGATCGGCATCGAAAGGGCCTTCGCCGCCGCCTCGTGCCCATGCCGCGCCACCAGCTTTTGCGCCGGGTCGAGCGCGCTCCACCGCCGAAACACGGTCGTGAAGGACGGGCACGCCCAGCCCATCTTGCGCGATATGTCGCGCACGTCGCGCCATGCCTGCCGAAGTGGAAACTGCGGCCCGGCATCGCGCAAGGTGGTCATGAAAAAGGCCCACGCCTCTTCGGACATGGCCGCGCGCTTGCCACCTTCGCGGGCATAGTCATGCAGCAGCGCGGGCGCATAGTTGATCGGCGCAACGCCTTTGATCTGTTCACGAATACGGCGCAGGCTTATCTCGCTGGTGCCGACCGAACCGAACCTCTCGCGCACCGCCCTGGCAAGCGCGCCGCTGCCCATGTGTTCCTGCCGCGCCAACATGAAGCGCGCAATCTCGGCCCGCCGCAGCGCGGCCGAGCGCATCGTGGGCGTGGCGTCCAGAAAGCACACCTGCGCCTCGGCATCCCATTCGCCAGGCTCAAGCCCCGCCCGTGCGATCTCGCGCTCGGCATAGGCGCGCTGCACCTCTTCGGGCAGGTCGGAAAGCTCGACAGCTTCGGGCTTCCGGCCGTCGCCATCCATGACGCGAATTGTCACCCCGGCACGCGCAAGCCAACGCTTCGCCGATGTGCGGTGCGAAGGAATATCCATGATGCCGAGCAGCGACTTAACGGGAACGATCATCATTCTGTCACACCTGCGGCAAGTAAAAGCCGCCCCGCCAATGCGGCTGCCTTTGGACCCTTCGATTGGCCATTGATCGCCCGTCGCGCGGTCGGGGTATCGATCCCATTTTCCCTGCACCAAGCGTGCAGGCTCGTTCCCTGAGCAACGAAACCAGCACGGACAAAATTGAGCCTGTGGCGCTCGTCGCCTGAGTCATGTATGCTTTGCATGGCACATCGTTACTCCATATTTGGGCATCTTACCCCAAATATGGGCAATGACAAGGACATTATGATCGGGCAACTACATCTTCGCCTTCGCGAACTTCAGTCGCGCAACAACTGGACCGTCGCCGACATGGCGGAACGGACAGGGATTCCCAAGCGCACCTTGGACAAATACCTGCTTCGCAACGGCGCAAGCCTTCCCGGCTTCGATGCGCTCTGTTCGATGGCGACTGGCCTTGGCGTTTCGCTTGACTGGCTGGTCTTTGGCGCTGGTCAGCCAGGCGAGCGAACCGTGCTTATAGCCGACAAGGCGGCTTACCTTGAGGCTATCCGTGTATTGGAAGCATTCTTACATCACCACGCCGCTGGCCAGCAACTGATCGAGGGTGAACTGATACTCGGACTTTCCCTAGAGGCATGGGCTGCCGAGATAGGTGCCCGCTCAGGCGAGAGAGCACGCGAGATGGTTGCTGCTGGCGTAACCATGGAAGAGCTTCTTACATGGCTAGCGGCGAGGAAAGAGCGGCTGCTGGAACTGATGCGCGACAGGGCGGAGCGCATTACCGCGGTCTCGGAAAAGTTGCCCAAATAGGGTGTCAGGTATGCACCGATTGGCCCACACTTTATTGCCAAGAGTCGTGCGGTCGTGCGCAAATACGCGCACGACATTGACACACGGCCATTGATTTTGTTGACATTTTTTCAGGCTTCCAATCACTTCTGACCGCGAGAACTGCCAAAACGTCCAAACCCCGTGAAACAGCCATCCCATAAGCCATTGATTTACAACGGCTTCAAAAAGTGCCAAGTTCAAACCCTCTGAAACGCGTCACCCCCGCTATTCGGCGGCGCGCGCGCTCGGGTTGTTGGGGTGCGTGGTCCAGTTGGCATAAGGTGCCACTGGCCGCCCGGTGCGTTTGTCCACCTCGCCTTGGGCAAGCTCGCGCATGGTGATGCAGCCCGCCACCGGGCAGACATCGACGCATAGGTTGCAGGCGACGCATTCCTCTTCCTTCACCGTGAACACCCGATCCGCGCTCATCGCGATTGCCTGATGGCTGGTATCCTCGCAGGCGGCATAGCAGCGCCCGCACTTGATGCAGTCCGCCTCGCTGATCACCGCCTTGGTGACGTAGTTGAGGTTGAGATGCTGCCAGTCGGTGACATTCGGCACCGCGCGGCCCACCAGGTCGGTCAGCGCGATTCCCTTTTCGTCGAGATACTGCGACAGCCCCGAGATCATCTCCTGCACGATCTTGAAGCCGTAGGTCATCGCCGCCGTGCAGACCTGCACATTGCCCGCGCCAAGCGCCAGGAACTCGGCGGCATCGCGCCAGGTGGTCACGCCGCCGATGCCCGAAATGGGCAGGGCACGGGTGGCGGGGTTGCGGGCAATCTCGGCGACCATGTTGAGCGCGATCGGCTTGACCGCCGGGCCGCAATAGCCGCCATGCGTGCCCTTGCCGTCAAGCGTCGGTTCGGGGGCAAAGAGGTCGAGATCGACCGAGGTGATCGAGTTGATGGTGTTGATATTCTGCTTGCACCAGCGGGTGACCATTTCGATATACTCGGGCACCTGCCCCACCGCGCTGCCCATGCCGCGCTCGGCCATGCCATGCGGGCAGCCGAAGTTGAGCTCGACCCCGTCGGCCCCGGTTTCCTCGACCCGTTTCAGGATCGCTTTCCAGGCATCCTCGGTGCAGGGCACCATCAGCGACACCACCAGCGCGCGGTCCTTCCAGTCGCGTTTCACCTGCTTGATCTCGCGCAGGTTCACCTCGAGCGGGCGGTCGGTGATCAGCTCGATGTTGTTGAGGCCCAACAGGCGGCGGTCGGCGCCCCAGATCGCGCCGTAGCGCGGGCCGTTGACGTTGACCACCGGCGGGCCATCTTCGCCCAGGGTCTTCCAGACCACGCCGCCCCAGCCCGCCTTGTAGGCGCGCACCACGTTATAGGCCTTGTCGGTGGGTGGCGCCGAGGCCAGCCAGAACGGGTTGGGCGAACGGATGCCGACAAAGGTGCTGCTCAGGTCTGCCATGTCATGCCCCCATCAGGTTCGCGTGAATATCCATTGCCGCATCGCGGCCTTCGGCCACGGCGGTCACGGTCAGATCGTCGCCCCCCGCCGCGCAATCGCCGCCTGCCCAGACATTGGGCAGGCTGGTGCGTCCCGGCCCGCTGACCGCGATCTTGCGGCCGTCGAGCGCAACGCTTGCGGGGGCGTCGGCCAACGTCTGACCGATCGCGGTGAAAAGCTGATCAGCCTTCAGCCGGAAGGTCTGGCTGGTCAGGTCCAGCCCCTTGGCGCCTGCCCGGGTATAGGCAAATTCAACCTCGCGCACCCTGCCCGCGCCGTGGATGGCAATCGGGGCAGCACTGGCGATGATCTTCACGCCGCTTGCGGTTGCGTGTTCCTGCTCGTGGCGGCTTGCCGGCATCTCGGGTTGGGTGCGGCGGTAGACGATGGTCACGTTTTCGGCGCCGAGCAGTTTAGATTGCACCGCCGCATCAATCGCCGTCATGCCGCCGCCGATCACCACCACATCGCGCCCGACCGGAAGGCGGGTAAGGTCGGATGCCTGCCGCAACTCGCGAATGAAATCGGTCGCAGGCAAGACCTGATCGAGGTGCTCACCCGCAAGGCCAAGCGCATTCACGCCCGCCAGACCCAGCCCCAGAAACACCGCGTCATGGCCGGCGCGCAGGTCATCAAGGCTGCCTTCGCGCCCCAGCGCCCAGCCGTTGACCACCGCGATGCCGCCGATTTGCAGCAGCCATTCCACCTCGGCCTGCGCAAATCCGCCCGGCACCTTGTAGGCGGCAAGCCCGTATTCATTCAGCCCCCCCGCTTTCGGCTTTGCGTCGTAGAGGGTGACCGCGTGGCCCAGCATGGCAAGGCGGTGCGCACAGGCGAGCCCGGCGGGCCCGGCACCCACCACAGCGATCTTGCGGCCCGTGGCAGCGGCGCGGGCGAACGGGTGGCCACCGCTGGCCATCGCCGTGTCGGTGGCAAAGCGTTGCAGCGCGCCGATTTCCACCGGCTTGCCCTCGGCGGTTTCGCGCACGCAGGACCCTTCGCACAGGTTCTCGGTCGGGCAGACGCGGGCGCAGGTGCCGCCGAGGATGTTTTGCGCAAAGATCGAGCGCGCCGCCGCCTCGGGCGTGCCGGTTGCGATCTGGCGGATGAACAGCGGAATGTCGATCGCCGTCGGGCAGGCGGCCACGCAGGGCGCATCATGGCAGAAGTAACAGCGGTCCGCCGCCACCCGCGCTTCATGCGCGCCCAGGGGCGGCGCCACATCGGCGAAATTGGCGGCAAGATGCGCCGCGTCGAGCCGCCCGGCCGCGACGCCGGGGGTAAGCGGGGTGTTGGTCACGAGGGGCCTCCCTGACTGGCCTGATTTTGCTCAGGCTGCCACAAGGATATTATTTTATCAAATGGTAAAATGTGCCGCAGCGCGGCGCCGGGCCATATGGCATGGCCGCCTGCGCGCCTACCGCGCGGCGCGGCGCGGCGCCATCGTGCGGGCATCTTCCAGCAAGCCGCGCGCGCCGCCAATGCGCCCCACCGCCATCGCGGCACTGGCAGCGCCTGCATCAAGACAGTCAGCAAGCGCAGCACCGCCAAGCCAGGCATCGAGAAAACCCGCGTTGAAGGCATCGCCCGCGCCGACGGTATCAACCACGCGTGTCGCAAGCGCGGGGCGGTGCAGCGCGGTCGCACCACGAATCGCCTCGGCACCCGCTGCGCCATCCTTGATCACCACCAGCGGCGCATGGTCTGCAAGCGGTGCGTGGCGGGCCAGCGCCTCTGCCTCAACGCGATTGGGCAGGAACACATCGACCCCCGCCAGAAGTGCCGGAAGGTCGGCGCGTGCCAGTACCGCCGCGTCCCAGGCGCAATCGGCCGATACCGACAGCCCGGCTGCGCGCGCCAGCGCAACCACCTGCGGCGCCTCGGCCAAGGTTGCCAGTTCGCCCAGATGCAGGTGGCGATAGCGCCCCGACCCAATAGCCGCGGCGAGTGTTGCGGGCACGGCAAGACCGGCGCGGCGGGTCACGAAGGCACGCTCGCCATCCACGATCATCGCAACCGTCACTTGCGGCTCGGCGCCCGGCGCAGCGGCGGTGCAGGCCGAAAGGTCGATGCCCGAACCTGCGAGTTCGTCGGCTATCGCCGCGCCAAAGGGTTCTGCCGGAAGCAAGGCCGCCAGCCCCGCACGGCGCCCGCGTGCCACAAGGTAGGCCGCCGTGATATAGGCGCCACCCCCGGCAGCGAGGGTCAGTCGGTCCGCATAGACCTCGCTTCCGGGGGTGGGCAGGGCCGGGAGGCCGCCCATGACTATGTCGCAATAAAGCCTGCCCGTGCAGAGCACGCCTTCGGGCCGTGTGCCTGGGTTCACCGCAGCGCCTCGCCGTCGGGCGCGAAAAAGTGCATGTTGGCGGTGTCGGCAGACAGATGCACGCGCGCCCCCACCGGTGGCGGCGCGCGGCCATCGGCGCGTGCGATCACATCGCGCCCGCCGATGTCGATATGCGCCAGCGTTTCGGCGCCAAGCGGTTCCAGCACGCTCACGGTGCCTTCGAACAGCGCTGCCCCGTCGCTGACCCGCAGATCATCGGGGCGAATGCCCACCGTTACCGCGGCGCCGTCGGGCAGCGGCAGCGCCACAGCAACGCGGCGCCCGGCTGTGGTGATCACGCCGCCCGCATAAACCCCGTCGAGCATGTTCATCGAAGGCGCGCCGATAAACTGCGCCACGAACACATTTGCGGGCTTGTGGAACACCTCTGCCGGGGTGCCGACCTGCTGGATATGGCCATCCTTCATGATCACGATCCGGTCGGCCATGGTCATCGCCTCGACCTGATCGTGGGTCACAAAGATGATCGTGGTGCCGACGCGCTGGTGCAGCTTCTTGATTTCAAGGCGCATCTGGGTGCGCAATTGCGCATCGAGGTTGGAAAGCGGCTCGTCGAACAGGAACACCGCCGGGTCGCGCACCATGGCGCGGCCAATTGCCACCCGCTGCCGCTGCCCGCCCGAAAGCTGCGCCGGTTTGCGGTCGAGGTAATCGGTCATCGAAAGAATCGCCGCGACCTCGTCGATACGCTTTTGCTTGTCGGCTTTTGGCAGTTTCGAGGTGCGCAGACCAAAGCCGATGTTCTTGCGCACGGTCATGTGCGGATAGATCGCGTAGTTCTGGAACACCATGGCGATGTCGCGGTCTTTCGGCTCCAGATGGTTCACCACCCGCTCGCCGATCAGGATCTCGCCCGAGGTCACCTCTTCCAGCCCCGCGATCATCCGCAACGTGGTGGATTTGCCGCAGCCCGAGGGGCCGACGAACACCACGAACTCGCCATCGGCCACATCAAGGTTGATGCCGTGCAGCACCTCGGTCTTGCCATAGGCCTTGACCAGATTTTGGATTGAAACGGTGGCCATGGGTTACTCCGGTTGCAGGCGGGCAAAGGCGGCGTCACGCGCGGCCTCGGCGGTGCGGATACGGGTTTGGCGGGTGGCAAGCGTGGTGGCAAGCGCCGCCGCCTCGCCCGCGTAGGCGGCCAGGGCGGCCTCCATCGGCTCGGGCGACGGGCCACCATACCGGGCGCGCAGCGCCACGAAACGGGCCGGGCTGACGGCTTCGGCGTAGGCAGAGGCACCCAGTGTCGGGGCACGGCCGACCTCGGCGCGAAACGCCTCGGCAAAGGCCGCGTGCCCGGCGCCAAGCGGTTTGCCAGCGGCGATCACCGCGCGGGCAGTGCGGGCGGCAACCTCATGCGCCTGCCGAAAGCTCAGGCCCTCGGTTCGCACCAAAGTATCGGCCAGTTCGGTCACGGTCACGCAGGCGGCATCCATATTGGCCGCCACCCGGTCAGCACGCACCGAGCACGCGGGTATCAGCGCCGCAAGCAAGGCAAGCACCCGCGCACCGCTGTCGAACGCCGCATAACCGGCCACCTGCACCTCGCCCTCGCTGTCGTTCATGTCGGTGAAGGGGGTGTTGTGCATCGTGTTCACCACCGCATCGCAGCGCCCCACGGTCATGCTGGCCAAGTGGCGCAGATGTTCGATCGGCACCGGATTGCGCTTTTGCGGCATGATCGAGGAAATCTGCACGAAAGAGTTTGGCACATAAAGCTGCCCGACCTCGAACGCGGTCCAGAATTGCAGATCCTGCACGACGCGGCCCAGATGCAGGAACATCAGCTTGATCGCCGAATAAAGCCCGGTGACGTAATCCACCGAGGCGATGCAGCCGTAGGAATTGCGCAAGGGCTGGGTAAAGCCCAGAAGTTCCGCCATGCTGTGCCGGTCGATGGCAAACCCCGAGGTGGTGATCGCGGCGGCCCCCATCGGGCAATGGTCGAGCGCCTCGCGCGCCGCCGAAAGCCGGGTGATGTCGCGCAGCAGCACCTCGATCGCGGCGCCAAGGTAGTGACCAAAGGTGGTGGGTTGCGCCGGCTGGCCATGGGTATAGGCGACGATCAGCGTGTCGCGCTCACGCCGCGCCGTGGCAATCAGCGCCTCGGCCAGCGCAAGTGCCTGCGCCATCAGCCCGTCGGCGCGGGTGCGCAGCACCATCTTGAACACGGTATGGTCCATGTCGTTGCGCGACCGCGCGGTGTGCAACGCCCCCGCGACATCGGCGCCAAGGCGGCGCCTCAGTTCCGCCTCGACCAGAAAGAAATAGTCCTCGTGCTCGCCGGTGTAGGTAATCGCGGGCAGGTCAAGCTCGGCATCGATGGCGCTTAGCGCCCCGGCCAGCGCGGCAGCGGTTGCGCCCGGCAGAATCCCGGTTTGCGCCAACATCACCAGATGCGCGCGGTTGATGGCGCGCACCGGGCCTGCGTAATGCGCCTTTGCCGCGTCGAACAGCGGCGCCAGCACGGTGTCGCGGTAGACGGGGTCGGGGAATTGGCTGGTGTCGGTCATCCCTTCAACCCCGCCATCGCAATGCCGCGGATGATGTAGCGCTGAAAGATCAGGAACACGATCAGCGTGGGAATGGTGGCCAGCGCCGCCCCGGTCATGATCAGTTCCCAATCCACGGTCTGTTCCACCGAGAAGGTCGTCAGCCCAACCGGCAGGGTGTAAAGCTCCTGACTGTTGGTGACGATCAGCGGCCAGATGAAGGCGGTCCAGTTGCCAAGGAAGATGAAGATCGCCAGCGCCGACAGCGCGGGTGTTACCATCGGCAACGCCACCGACCACCAGATCTGAAACTCGTTCAGCCCGTCGATCCGCGCGGCCTCAAGAAAATCATCCGGCACGGTTTCAAAGAACTGCTTCATCAGAAAGGTGCCAAAGGCGGTCATCATGCCGGGGAACATGATCCCCCAATAGGTATCGAGCCAACCGAAGCTGCGCGACATCAGATACCACGGGATCACCAGCATTTCGGTGGGAATCATCAGCGTTGAAAGGATCGCGATGAACACGATGAGGCGGCCGCGAAAGCGGAATTTGCAAAGCGCATACCCCACCAGCGCATCGAAAAATACCGCCGAAACGGTGGTGCAGGTGGCAACGAAGAATGAATTGGCAAACCAGCGGTAAAAACGCCCGTCCGAAAGCACATAGGCGTAGTTTTCTGCCGTCGGCTCCTTCGGGATGATGTTCAGGTTGTACATCTCGTAGGGGTATTTGAACGACGCCGAAAGCATGTAGACGATTGGCATCACCATTACGATCGCGCCCATCGCCAGCAATGTCCAGCGGATGATCGCGGCGGGGTCGCGGGGGCCGCGGGCGCTCGCAGGTGCGCGCAGCAGCGCATCGGCCGAAGCGCGGATGTGTGTGTCGGCCATCAGCGGTCCCTCATCAGGTAAAGCTGCAACAGGCTGACGATCAACAGGATCGAGAACAGAACCACCGTCTGCGCCGCCGCATAGCCCATGTCAAAACTTGAAAACGCGGTCTGATAGATCATCAGCACCAAGGGCTTGGTGCTGTCGAGCGGGCCACCGGGGTTATTGGTGGTCATGTTGAAGACCTGATCGAAGATCCGCAGAAAGCTGATCGACGAGAACACCACCAGAAACACGATGGTTGGCTTCAGCAGCGGCAGCGTGATCTCGCGCAGGATGGTCCAGTTCGACACCCCGTCAATCCGCGCCGCCTCGTAAAAACTGGTCGGAATCGCGCGCAGGCCCGCCATGAAGATGATGATCTGAAACCCGAGGCCCGCCCAGATCGCCGGTAGCAGGATTGAGGGCAGCGCATTGGTGGTCGAGTTGAGGAATGCGATCTGCTGAAACCCCAGCGAGGCGATGAAATTGTTGAACAGACCGATCGGCACCGGCTGGTAGAACCAGCGCCAGACCCAGGCCATCGCCACTGTCGAGGTCAGAAACGGCAAAAAGTAAAGCGCGCGCAGCGTGCTGTGCAAAAAGCGCACCTTGTCGAGATGGTAGGCAATGGCAAAGCTGATGACCAGCGACGCCGGGGTGCCGAGGATCAGATAGACAAAGGTGTTGCGAAACACCTTCCAGAACACCGGGTCGTTGTAAAGCTTGATGTAATTGTCAAACCCGGCCCACTGCCGGATGCCCAGCATGTTCCATTTTTGAAAGCTCAGCACGATTGCGTCGGCGGTGGGGTAAAAGCGGATCACCACATAAAAAAGCACCGGCAGGGCCAGAAAGCCCCATGCCCAGACCACCTGTTTCTGGCTGATCGAAAGGTTGCGGTAGAACTTCATGGGGCCCCCCGTTGGCAAAATCTGCGCGCCTGCTTTCCGTCCGCGCGAAAGCGGGCCCCGTTTCCGGGGCCCGCCGTTCAGGGGGTCACTTCGCGTAGTAGCTGTCGAGCAGCGCCTGTTCGGCGGCGGCGGCTGCCGCAAGGCTGTCTGCCGCGCTCTGACCTTGCAGGAAGATCCGGCTGACGGCATCGACCAGCACCTGACGTTGGCCGCTTTCATCGGCAAAGATCGTCGCGTGGCCGTAGCCCAGACCCTTGATGAAGGGGCCAAAGACCGGGTCGGCGATGTTCGCTTCGGTCAGTGCCGCCGAGGGCTTGGCGGGCAACTCGCCCACGGTATCAAGCCAGATCTGCATCGCCTCATCCGAGGTGATGTAATCCATGAACTTCACCGCAGCGTCATACTTTTCGCCCTGCGCCTTGGTGGTGATCGCATTCACCCAGTAGCTCGCGTAGTTCGATTGCGTGCCGTCGGGTCCGGCCGGAAGTTCGGCAACGCCCCATTCAAGCCCGCGCGTGTCCTTCAGCGCGCCGATCCGGAACGAGCCGTCGATGTGCATGCCCGCGCGGCCCGCCTTGAACGCCGCCTGCGGCTCGTCCATGAAGGTTGACGAGGTCACGCCCAGCGTCTGTTCAAGGCTGGTGTAGAATTCAAGCGCCGCGACACCTTCGGGGGTGTTGTAGGTAACGGTGCGGTAGTCATCGGTGTAGGGCACGGCACCAAATTGGCGCAGCAGCACTTCGCGGAACCACTGGTGGTCTTGTGCGGTCATGCCCGAGGTGATGCCTTCCACGGTGATGTTGCCCGC
Organism: Alphaproteobacteria bacterium HGW-Alphaproteobacteria-4; assembly: GCA_002842855.1. Lineage (GTDB taxonomy): Bacteria > Pseudomonadota > Alphaproteobacteria > Rhodobacterales > Rhodobacteraceae > UBA6213. Next base: position 12,631 of record PHEE01000010.1, read on the forward strand.
GCCGTCCTTCTTGGTGATCTTCTGCGCGATCTCGACCATCTCTGCCAGCGTGGCAGGCGGCGCGGTAACACCGGCCTCGGCGAAAAGCTTGGTGTTGTAGAACAGCGCAAGCGACCGCACGGCGGTCGGCAACGCCATGTACTTGCCGTCGATCTTCATCGCCTGCACCATCGGGAAGAACTCGGCCTCGATACGCGCGGCAGGGAAGGTGGCCTCGGGCAGCGGCTGGATCAGCTCGGCCTGCACATAGTCATTGAGCCAGCCGTAGAATAGTTGCACCACATCCGGCCCCTCGCCCGCCGGAATCGCGGCGGCCACCTTGGTGCGGTAATCGGCGTAGGGGAAGGTCGATTGCTTCACCGTGATGCCGGGGTTGGCGGCCTCGAAATTGGCGATAAGCTTGTCCATCGCGGTGATGCGGGCGTCGAAGATATACTGCCAGTATTCGATCTCGACCGCGCTCACAGCACCCGCCGACAACATGGCGGCAAGACTGGTGGTGGCGGCAAGCGTCAGCGTTCTGATGGCTTTCATGGTCGTCCTCTCGGTTGGGCGGTGCGTTTGCGGCGCCGCGATTTTCTCCCTGTCCCCTTGTGTCAGCCGGGGCCGACGGGGCTCTTTCATGCGAACGAGTGTTGACGGCTTCCGCTCAAAGATCAATAGTTAATTCAAACCGTTTGAGTTAAGGAGACAGAGTGATTCATCGCCACGCGCATATTGCCGGCACAAACTCGGAGCGCACCAAGGCGCATAACCGCCGGGTGGTGCTGGGCTATGTGCAGCGCGGCGCGGGCGCAGGGCGGGCCGAGATCGCGCGCGCTTGCGGGCTGAGCACACAGACCGTTTCCAACCTGATCGGAGAGCTTGAGACCGAGGGGCTGGTGCTTGCCGCGGGGCGGCGACGCGCGGCGCGCGGGCAACCGCCGGTGGTCTATGCGTTCAACCCCGATGGCGCCGCGGCATTGGGGTTCGAGGTGCGGCCCGACGCGCTGGTGATGGTGCTGAGCAATCTCGGCGGCCGCATTCTGGCCAGCCGCCAGGTTCCACTGGCGAGCGCCGCGCCCGAGGCGGTGTTCAAGCTGATGGCGCATCTTGCGGCCGAAGCGCAGCGCGCGGCCCCAGGCCATCGGCTGATCGGCGCCGGGCTGGTAATCCCCGGCCCGTTCGGCGTTGAAGGGCTGAGTGCTGCCGGTGCCACCGTGCTGCCGGGCTGGAGCGCCGAGGCCGCCGCCGCGGGCGCCGCCGAGGCGCTTGGCCTGCCGGTGTTGCTGGAAAAAGACGCAACCGCCGCCGCCATTGCCGAGCGCATGGCAGGGGCCGCGCAGGGGCTCGACAACTTTTGCTACCTCTACTTTGGCACCGGTCTTGGCCTTGGCGTGATCGCCCAGGGGCTGCCGCAGCGCGGCGCCTTTGGCAATGCGGGCGAGGTTGGGCATGTGGTGGTGCGCCCCGGCGGCCTGCCCTGCGATTGCCACAACCGTGGCTGCCTTGAACAATACGCAAGCCGCATGGCGCTGCTGCGGCATCTGGCGTCGCGCGGGCTGCTGTCGGGCGAGGATGACCCCGATGCAGTGGCGCTTGCGCTGCTCGCAGCAGCGGATGCGGGGCTGGCGGAGTGGCTCGATGACGCAGCATCGGCATTGTCGCAAGCGGTGGGGCTTTTGGAGAACCTGTTTGATCCGCAGGCGGTTATCCTTGGCGGCGCGCTGCCCGACGCACTGCTTGATGATCTTGTCGACCGTCTCGATCTGCCGCCCGGTTCGGTGGCGCGGCGCAGCGCGCGGCAGTTGCCGCGGGTGCTGCGCGGTGCCTCTGGCCCCACCACCGCCGCGCTTGGCGCAGCCGCGCTGGTGATCCACGATACCGTGACACCGCGGCTTGACACCGCCCCCTGAAGCCCATCCCTGAAAGGCCCGCCGATGCCGATGACCGATGCCGCCCGCATTTCAGCCCAACGCACCGCCCCTGCCGGGCTGATGCTCTGGCGCGCCTTGCAACCGTTGCGCGGACTTGTGCGATTCATGAACACCGGCGCGCACCCAGATGATGAAACCTCGGGCATGCTGGCGGCACTTAGCTTGCGCGACGGCCTTTCCATCGCCTATGCGTGCTCGACCCGTGGCGAGGGTGGCCAGAACGACCTTGGCCGCGAGGCAGGCGCCGACCTTGGCACCCTGCGCACCGCCGAAATGGAGCGTGCCTGCGATGTGCTGGGGTTGAGCATGTACTGGCTTTCCACCAGCCCCGAAGACCCGATCACCGATTTCGGCTTTTCCAAATCGGGGGTCGAGACATTGGGCAAATGGGGCCACGCGCGCACCCTGCGCCGTCTGGTCGAGATCATCCGTGCCGACCGCCCCGACATCATCTGCCCGACCTTCCTCGATATTCCCGGCCAGCACGGCCACCACCGCGCCATGACGCAAGCCGCGCATGAGGCGATGGCCGCTGCCGCCGACCCCGGTTTCGAGGCCGAGGGCGCGCCCTGGGCGGTGGCCAAGCTCTATCTGCCCGCATGGTCCGGCGCGGGCGATGCCTATGACGACGACCTGCCGCCGCCGCCCGAAACAGTGCGGGTGCCCGGCGCCGGGCGCGAGCCGGTTTCGGGCTGGAGCTGGGAAGAGATCGGCCAGCATTCGCGGGTGTTTCATGCCACACAGGGCATGGGGCGCTGGCTTGGCGGCGCCGAGGGCGCGGGCTGGCCGCTGCATCTGGCGCAAAGCCGGGTGGGCGATGACCACGGCGCGCTGACCGACAACCTGCCCGGCAGCTTTTCCGATCTGGCGCCCGGCATGCCCGAAGCTGCGGCGCTCGATGCGGCACTGGCGCGCACGGTCGCGGCCTACCCCGACCCTGCCGAGGTGCTGCACGCCGCCGATGCCGCCCTCGCGGCCTTGCGTGTGCTGCGCAGCCGCTGCCCGCCCGCGCTGGCCGATGCGCTGCTGCACCGCCTTGCACGCAAGAAGCGCGAACTGGCCCGTGTGATCCTGCTTGCCTCGGGCATCCGCGCCGAAGGGCGGCTGGCCGCAGACCACGCCCGCCCCGGCGAAACCGTGGCCGCCGCGCTGTCGCTGCATGTGCCGCAAGGCCCGGTCACCGCGCGGCTTGCATGGCAGGTGCCGCCGGGCTGGTCCGCCAGCGACAGCGCCATTACGCTTGCCGAAGGCGCCGCCGAGACCGACCCCTACCCCGCCAGCTATCACCCCGGCCAGCCGCGCGGCCCGGTGGCGCTGCACCTGCACATGACCACGCCGTTGCAGGAACTGGCGCTGACGCTGCCCACCGAGCGCCCGCTGCTGGTGCTGCCCCGCCATGAGGCGCGGGTAGAGCCCGCCGCCCAGATATTCAACCGGCTCAGCCCCCGCTCGCTGCCCCTGCGGCTGACCGAAGGCGCGAGCCTGGAATTGCCCGAGGGCTGGCGGCTGGAAGGCACAGGGGCGCATGCGATGCTGCACGTTCCCGCCACCGCCCCCGCCGGGGTGTCGCTGCTGCCGCTTCATATCGGCGGCCAGGCGGCGCGCAGCGTTACCCGCATCGACCACGCCCACACCGGCCCGCTGATTCGCTCGGCCCGCGCGCAACTGCGGCTTTGCGTGGCCGATGTGGCGCTGCCAAAGGCGCGCATCGGCTATGTCGGCGGCGGCAACGACCGGGTGGACCACTGGCTGCGGGCAATCGGCGCCGACGTGGCCAGCCTTGATGATGCGGCACTTACGCCCGCAGGGCTGGCCGACCTAGACACATTGGTGATCGGCATTTTCGCGCTGAAAACCCGGCCCCGGCTGGCGGCGTTGATGCCGCAAGTGCACGCATGGGTGCGCGCCGGTGGCAACCTCGTGACACTCTACCACCGCCCATGGGATAACTGGTCGCCCGAGGCCACGCCGCCCGCGCGGCTTGAAATTGGCAAACCCTCGCTGCGCTGGCGGGTGACCGATGAAGGCGCCTCCGTGCGCCACCTTCAGCCCGACCACCCGCTGCTGACCGGGCCAAACCGCATCGGCCCTGAAGACTGGCAGGGTTGGGTAAAGGAACGCGGTCTCTATTTCGCCAAAAGCTGGGATGCCGCCTATCTGCCGCTGTTGGAAATGGCCGACCCCGGCGAGGCGCCGCACCAGGGCGCGCTCGTGTCGGCAGAGATCGGCAAAGGGCGCCACAGCCATTGCGCCCTGATCCTGCATTTGCAGATGGAGGCGCTGGTGCCCGGTGGCTTCCGGCTGATGGCCAACCTCTGCGCCCCGGCGCGATGAGCGACGTGCTGCCCGGCACCACCGGCCCGGCACGCGACAACCTGCGCGGGGCCGCCTGGCTGCTGGCCGACATGTCGCTCAACATCTGGGCGCTGGCGATCGTCAAGGCAATGGGGCTGGGCCTGCCTGCGGTGCAGATCGTGTTCTTGCGTGCGCTTACCGGCCTCGTGCTGTTGGTGCCGTTCATCCTGCGCAACCGCAGCGCGCTGCGCCTGCACCAGCCGGGTCTGCACGGCCTGCGCGTGGCGCTGAGCACGCTGACGCTGACCACCAGCTTTTATGCGGTGGCGCATGTGCCTTTGGCGTTGTTCACGGCGGTCAACTTTACCCGGCCGCTGTTGTTGATGGCGATGGCCGCCGCCCTGCTGGGCGAACGGATCCGCCCCCGGCAGTGGCTTGCGGGGGTGGTCGGGCTTGCCGGGGTGCTGATCGCGCTGCGCCCCGGCGATCTTGCCGCCAGCGCCGGGCTGATGGCGCTGATTGCCACCGTCATCACCGGCACCGGCGCGGTGATCGTGACCCGCCGGATGCGCGCCGAGGCACCGCTGATGATGATGCTGATCTACACCGGCGGGCTGGCGGCACTTAGCGCGCTGCCCGCGCTCTGGGTCTGGCAGCCGGTCGGCGCGGGCTGGCCGCTGGTGCTTATGATCGGGGTCTTTGCGCAAGCAGCGCAATACTGCTTTTTGCGGGCGCAGTTCTGGGGCGACGCGGGGGTGCTTGGGCCGCTCGGCTATGCCTCGCTGGTGCTTTCGGCGGGGGTGGGTTGGTTCGTGTTCCACGAAGCCCCGACGCTGGAGCTCGGGCTTGGCGCGGCGCTGATCGTGGCGGCGACCCTGTTCGCCAACCGCGGCCGCTAGGCGCCCGCGCGCCGCCCGGAACCAGCTGTCACATCCACACAATAAACCCGATGGCGATGATCGCCTTTCTTGCCTCGCCGCAGGCGGGCCGTTATGGTCGGGCATGATTACGCAGAAGATGAAATACGCGCTCAAGGCGCTGATGGTTCTGGGCGACGAGCGCGCCACGACGGGTGGCGCCCTGCGCATCGAGGACATCGCGCTGCGGTCGGGCGCGCCCAAGCGGTTTTTGGAACATATCCTGCTTGATATCCGCAACGCCGGCATCATCGCCTCAACCCGCGGGCGCTCGGGCGGCTATGTGCTGATCAAGGATCCACGGCAGGTTTCAGTGCCCGAACTCTTGCGCCTGATCGACGGCCCGATCGCGCCGCTGCCCTGCCTTTCGCGCAAGGCCTACCAACGCTGCGACGATTGCGAAGACGAGGCGAGCTGTCGCATCCGCCGGGTCTTTGCCGAGGTGTTCTGGAGCTATCTGGTGCTGATCGAGTCGCTGACGCTGGAAGACATGCTGCGCCACGCGCCGGTTGCCGAGCAGGTGCTGGGGCAGCCCGTCGCGGTACCCGACACAACCCTGTGATTCCTGCCAGCAACACGGCGCAGGTGCAGCAGATCCGCCAGCACGCGCGATTTTGCGGCGCCCCATAGAATATTCTTCCCCAAACACTCCCGTTTTTGCGGCAACAATTTCATTGCAAAAGACGACTTTCCCTGTCGTGATATGCGGGAAGGGCCAACGTGCGGCCCGCCACGAACAGGAGAGAGAGCGATGTTCAATACAATCTACATTTCCGGCCACATCACCGCGCAGGGCACCGTCGTTTCCAACCACGCCGATGGGCAGGTCACCATTTCAACCGGCAGCCAGCGGCTGACCGGCTGGCCGGTCGCGCGGCTTTTGCGTGGCGCGCTGTCGGCCATCGCACTTGCCACCCTGTCGCTGACCGCCGCACCCTCGGTGCAGGCCGAAACGCTGCTCAATGTCAGCTATGACCCGACCCGAGAACTTTACCGCGAATACAACGAGGTGTTCAGCGCGTGGTGGGTGGCGCAAGGCCATACGGCGCCGACCATCGAGGTCAGCCATGGCGGCTCGGGCAGTCAGGCCCGCTCGGTGATTGACGGTTTGAACGCTCTGGTCGTCACGCTGGCGCTCGCCTCCGACATCGACAAGATCGCTGAAGCCGGCAAGCTGCCGCAAAACTGGCAAAGCCTGCTGCCGCACAATTCGTCGCCCTACACCTCGACAATCATCTTTCTGGTCCGTGAAGGTAACCCCAAGGGCCTGAAAGACTGGGGCGATCTGGTCGCGGAAGGGGTCGAGGTCATTACCCCGAACCCGAAAACCTCGGGCGGCGCGCGCTGGAACTATCTGGCAGCCTGGGCCTGGGCGGAACAGAACGGGCAAGACCCCAAGGAATTCGTCGGCAAGCTTTTCAAGAACGTGCCGGTGCTTGACAGCGGCGCGCGCGGATCAACCACCACATTCGCGCAACGCGGTATCGGTGATGTGCTGCTGGCCTGGGAAAACGAGGCCTACCTTGCGCTGAAAGAGCTGGGCGAAGACCAGTTCGACATTGTGGTGCCCTCGGTTTCGGTTCTGGCCGAACCTCCGGTCGCGCTGGTCGAGGGCAACATCAAGACCGACGAACAGCGGGCACTGGCCGAGGCCTACCTGACCCACCTCTATTCGCCCGAAGCGCAGGCGCTGGCCTTCAAGCACTTCTACCGCGCTTGGGATGCCTCGGCGGCGAGCCCCGAAGATGTGGCGCGGTTCCCGGCGCTGGAACTGGTGGGCATCGAACACTTTGGCGGCTGGGCCAAGGCGCAACCCGAACACTTTGGCGACGGTGGCATCTTCGACCAGATCTACGTTTCCAAGTGAGGTAGCGCGATGGGCAGACCCCTCATCCACCGATCTCCCATGCCCGGCCTCGGGTTGAGCATGGGCATCACGCTGACGATGCTGTCACTGGTTGTGCTTCTGCCCATCGGCGCCCTTCTTTTGAAGGGCGCCAGTTTCGGCATTGGCAATATCTGGGATACGGTCAACCGGCCACGCGTCTGGGCGGCGCTCTATCTGTCATTCCGGCTTTCGCTTTTCGCGGCGCTGTTCAACCTCGTGTTCGGCGTGATCCTGGCCTGGGTGCTGGTGCGCTACCGCTTCCCCGGCCGCCGCATTCTTGATGCTGCGGTCGATTTGCCCTTCGCGCTGCCGACCGCGGTGGCGGGCATCGCGCTGACCGCGCTTTACGCCCCCAACGGCGCCTTTGGTTCGCTGGCGAAAGAGCTGGGGCTGAAGATCGCCTACACGCAATGGGGCATCTTCATCGCGCTGATTTTTGTCGGCCTGCCCTTTGTTACCCGCACCGTGCAGCCGGTGGTCGAGGAAATCGAGCGCGAGGTCGAAGAGGTCTCGGCCACCCTGGGCGCCAGCCGCCTTTACACCATCGTGCGTGTGATCGTGCCAATGCTCACCCCGGCGGCGCTCACCGGATTTGCGCTCTCGCTGGCACGGGCGGTGGGCGAATACGGCTCGGTCATCTTCATCGCCGGAAATATCCCCCTGCGCACCGAAATCGCGCCGCTGCTGATCGTGATCCAGCTGGAAGAGTTCAACTATGACGCCGCCAGCGCAATCGGCATCGCAATGCTGCTGATTTCATTCGCAATGCTGCTGGCGATCAACCTCATTCAGGTCTGGAGCCGCCGGAGGATAGGCTATGTCTGACACCAACCTTGCCCCGCCGCGCTTTCGCTCCGCCATCGAAGAGCCCCGCCCCGCCCGCTGGGTGCTGATTGCCATCGTCGTGCTCGGGCTTGGCGTGCTGCTGTTCGCGCCGCTGATCGCGGTCTTTGCCGAGGCCCTTTCCAAGGGCTGGGGTGCTGCGGTCGCCAGCCTTGGCAACCGCGACGCGCGCGCGGCCATTCGGCTGACACTGACGATCGCCGCCATATCGGTGCCACTCAACGCCGCCTTCGGCATCGCGGCGGCGTGGTTCATCACCAAGTTCGACTTTCGCGGCAAGGCCTTCCTCATCACCTTGATCGACCTGCCCTTCTCGGTTTCGCCGGTTGTCGCGGGGCTTTGTATCGTGCTGATGTTCGGCGCCAACTCGGTTCTTGGCGGCTGGCTGGTCGCCTCAGGCTATCCGATCGTGTTTGCGCTGCCCGGCATCGTGCTGGCCACGGTGTTCGTGACCTTCCCCTTTGTCGCGCGCGAGCTGATTCCGATCATGATCGAACAAGGTCGCGCAGAAGAAGAGGCGGCGCTGACCTTGGGCGCCTCGGGTGCGCGCACCTTCCTGACCGTGACCCTGCCCAACATCCGCTGGGCGCTGCTTTATGGTGTGCTTTTGTGCAACGCCCGCGCGATGGGCGAATTTGGCGCAGTGGCGGTGGTTTCGGGCAAGATCCGTGGCCAGACCGCCAGCATCCCGATCACCATCGAGATGCTTTACAACGAGTATCTCTCGGTCGCGGCCTTCAGCCTTGCCGCCCTGCTGGCAATGCTCGGCCTCGTCACGCTGTTGTTGAAAACCGTATTGGAATTGCGCCATGCCGACCAGATTGCCGCGACATACCATCGCTAGAGAGGTTCCCATGCACATCGAAATCGACGAAATCTCCAAGGCATTCGGCACCACGGCGGCGCTGCATCCGGTTTCGCTGTCGATCCCATCCGGGGCGCTGGTGGCACTGCTCGGCCCCTCCGGCTCGGGCAAGACCACGCTTTTGCGCATTCTTGGCGGGCTCGAGTTTCCCTCGTCCGGGCGGGTGCTGTTTGATGGCCACGATGCTACCGGTCTTAGCGTGCAGGAACGCCGCGCCGGATTCGTGTTCCAGTCTTACGCGCTTTTCCGGCACATGACGGTGTTCGAGAACATCGCTTACGGCCTGCGCGCCCGCCCCCGCGCCGTGCGCCCGCCCAAGGCCGAAATCACCCGCCGCGTGACCAAGCTGCTTGAGCTGATCCAACTGCCAGATATTGGTCCGCGCTACCCCTCGCAGCTGTCGGGCGGCCAGCGCCAGCGGGTGGCCCTTGCCCGCGCATTGGCGATCGAGCCGCGCATGCTGCTGCTCGACGAACCCTTCGGCGCGCTCGATGCCAAGGTCCGCAAGGAGCTGCGCAGCGGCCTGCGCGAAATCCATGATGAAACCGGGCTGACCACCATCTTCGTGACCCACGATCAGGATGAGGCGATGGAACTGGCCGACTTTGTTGTGGTGATGTCGATGGGTCGGATCGAGCAGATCGGCAAGCCGCAAGACATCCGCGCCCGGCCCGCCACCGAATTCGTGCGCGAGTTCATTTCGGGCTGATCCGCGCTACTTGATCAGCGCCACGATCTCGCGAAAATCCGGGTGGTTCGCGTCGCCAAGCCATTCGAACAGCACCATCTCGGTGCTGACAATCTCGGCGCCGTGACGCGCCATACGGTCAAGCGCCAGGCGGCGGTTTTCGGGGTCGCGTGAACCCACCGCATCGGCCACCACATAGACCTTACGCCCCGCCGCAAGCAGGCCGAGCACGGTTTGCAGCACGCAGACATGCGCTTCGCACCCCGCCACCAAAAACGCACGTTCGGCGTCTAGACGCCCTTCCAGCCCCGGCGCGCGCAGGGCATCAAAGCTCATCTTCTCGGCCACCTCGCCGGGCTGCGGCGCAAGCTCGGGCGCGGTTGCGCCAAGGCCGCGCGGGTTTTGCTCGGTGAACAGCACCGGCACCGCCAGCCGCCGCGCCGCCTTGACCAGCCGCCCGACATTGCGCAACACCGCGTCCCCGCCGGCAATCGCGGGCATCAGACGCGCCTGAAGGTCGATTGCAAGCAGCGCGGAACCAGTGGTTGCAAGCGTCAACATGCCCGCCCCCTCAACCGCATTTCGAATGGCCGCAGTCGCCGCAGGTCATGCAGCCTTCGATCATTCGCATCGCATAAGCGCCGCAATGTGGGCAGGCGGGGGCGCGCGGGGTGCCATCTGCCGTCATCGCCACCGCGCGAGGGTCGGATTTCAGGCCCAGCCCCTCGCCCGCGATAAAGCCGATAGCGATCAGGTGGCGCTCGATCACCCCGCCGATGGCCGCAAGGATTGAGGGCACATAGCGCCCCTCCATCCAGGCCCCGCCGCGCGGATCGAATACCGCCTTCAACTCCTCAACCACAAAGCTCACATCGCCGCCGCGCCGGAACACCGCCGAAATCATCCGCGTCAGCGCCACCGTCCAGGCAAAATGCTCCATGTTCTTGCTATTGATGAACACCTCGAAGGGCCGCCGATGCCCACCGTGCACGATATCGTTGACGGTGATGTAGATCGCGTGCTCGGACCCCGGCCATTTCAGCTTGTAGGTGGCGCCTTCCAGCGCCGCCGGGCGGTCGAGCGGCTCGGTCAGATACACAACCTCGGCGCCGCTGTCACGCTCGGGCGCCTTTTCGGCGGCCTCGCTGACGGTCAGCACCGACCCCGTTACCGCGTTCGGGCGGTAGGTGGTGCAGCCTTTGCAGCCTGCATCCCACGCCGCCATATAGACCTGCTGAAAATCCTCAAACGAGATGTCGGCGGGGCAGTTGATGGTTTTGGAAATCGAGCTGTCCACCCATTTCTGCGCCGCCGCCTGCATGCGCACATGGTCGAGCGGCGGCAGCGTTTGCGCGTTCACGAAATGGTCGGGCAAGGGCGTATCGCCGCGCAGGTCACGCCACATCTGCACCGCGTAATCGACCACCTCTTCCTCGCTGCGGCTGCCATCGGGTTGCAGCACCTTGCGGGTGTAGCCATAGGCAAACACCGGCTCGATCCCCGAGCTCACATTGCCCGCATAAAGGCTGATGGTGCCGGTCGGGGCAACCGAGGTCAGGTGGCTGTTGCGAATACCGTGGGCGCGGATAGCGGCAAGCACATCCGCATCCATCGCCGCCATATTGCCCGAGGCAAGAAACTTTTCGGCGTCAAACAGCGGGAACGCCCCCTTTTCGCGCGCAAGATCGACGCTGGCAAGATAGGCCGCGCGGGCAATCGCGTGCATCCATGCCTCGGTCTGCGCCGCCGCCGCCTCGGACCCATAGCGCAGCCCCAGCATCAACAGCGCATCGGCCAGCCCGGTGACGCCAAGCCCGATCCGCCGCTTGGCACGCGCCTCGGCCTCTTGCTGCGGCAGCGGAAAACGGCTGACATCAACCACGTTATCCATCATCCGCACCGCCACCCGCACCAGCCGGTCAAGCGCCTCGGCATCCAGCGCCGCGCCATCCTCGAAAGGCTGCATCACCAGCCGTGCAAGGTTGATGCTGCCCAAAAGGCAGGCGCCATAGGGCGGCAGCGGCTGCTCGCCGCAGGGGTTGGTCGCGGCGATGGTTTCGCAATAGCCAAGGTTGTTCATCGCGTTGATCCGGTCGATGAAGATTACCCCCGGCTCGGCATAATCATAGGTCGCCCGCATGATCCGCGCCCAGAGATCGCGCGCGTTCAACGTGTGGTAAACCTTGCCGCCAAAGCGCAAATCCCATGGCCCATCGGCCTTCACCGCCGCCATGAAATCGTCCGTAACCAGCACCGAAAGGTTGAACATCCGCAGCCGCGCGGCATCGCGCTTGGCGGCGATGAAGGCCTCGATGTCGGGGTGGTCGCATCGCATCGTGGCCATCATCGCACCGCGTCGGCTGCCCGCGCTCATGATCGTGCGGCACATCGCATCCCACACATCCATGAAGCTCAGCGGGCCCGAGGCATCGGCGGCCACCCCCTTCACCTCGGCACCGCGCGGCCGGATGGTGGAGAAATCATAGCCGATGCCGCCGCCCTGCTGCATGGTCAGCGCCGCCTCGCGCAGCATGTCGAAAATGCCGCCCATCGAATCAGGGATCGTGCCCATCACAAAGCAGTTGAACAGCGTCACCGACCGCCCGGTGCCCGCACCTGCGGCAATCCGGCCCGCAGGCAGGAACTTGAAATCTTCCAGCGCCTCGTAGAATTGCCGCTCCCAAAGCTCCGGTTCCACTTCGGTTTCGGCCAAAGCCCGCGCCACGCGCCGCCAGCTATCCTCTACCGTCAGGTCAAGCGGCGCGCCATCGGCACCCTTCAGGCGGTATTTCATGTCCCAGATCTGTTCGGCGATGGGGGCGGCAAAGCGGGGCATGGCAGGCTCCGTCAGGGGGACTCGTGGGGGTCTATGCGGCAGGAAAGGGCGATCACGATACGCGCAGAGCAGGCTCTGGTCAACGTTGCCTTGGCCGCCGACCCCGCTATATACGGGGTTCGGGGGGGCACCGATGGCCGAGATGCTGCATCTGATCAAGCTTTGCGTGGGCGCCGAGGGGGTCGAAGACCTGCTCGCCTGGCAACACGCGCGGTTTGGCACCGGCAGCGCCGAACACGTTACCCGGATGTGGCCCAAACGCGAGGCCGAGCTATTGGCAGGCGGCTCGCTCTACTGGGTCTTCAAGGGCGCCGTGCTGGCGCGCCAGCGCCTTCTGGGGCTTGAAGAGCGGCGGGGCGCCGACGGCATTCTGCGCTGTGCGTTGAAACTCGCCCCCGATGTGGTGCGCACCGAGGCGCAGCCGCGCCGCCCGTTTCAGGGCTGGCGCTACCTCAAAGGCGCCGACGCCCCGCGCGATCTGCCACAAGGGCGCGACCACACCGACCCGCTGCCGCGCGAACTGCTCGATGCCATGTCGGTCATCGGCCTGCGCTGACTGTCTTCTTCAATGCCTGAAATACCCCGGGGGGAAGGCCGCAAGGCCTGGGGGGCAGCGCCCCCTTTGCGCTACCATTCGCCATCCAGCAGACGCCGCATCGCCACCCGCCAGCTTGGCGGCGCCACGAAATGCCCCTGCGCCAGAAAGCTCTGCACCTCGAAAATCACCACCGGGCTGTTCATGATCATCGTATGGCCCACCGGCAGCACGATATGGTCGTTCATCCCCTCGACCCGGGTGCTTTCGACACTCACCAGCCCGTCGTTTTCGCCCGGTATCAGCAGCGCCGTCAGCGGGTTGTTGGGGTCGTTCCCGGCGATTACGCCAAGCTCGAACGCCACACCCGGCAGTTGCGCGGCAATCGCCTCGTCACTGGTGCCCAGCTGAATCGCCGAAGGCCCGCGCAACCAGGCAAGCGTGTCCGACCGAAGCAGGATATCCGCCAGTTCCGAACCCTGATTGGGCGGCGCCAACATCACCGCGCGGCCAATGCGCGCCGTATTCTCGCCCTTCAGCGCCCAGACCCGCAGCAAGATGCCGCCCATCGAATGGGTAACAAAATCAACCGTCTCAGGTTCGCGGCACTCGGCCACGGCGGCATCGACATAGCCCACCAGATCTTGCAAAGGCGCCTTGTCGGTCGGGTAGGCCGAACTCACCACCTGATAGCCTTGGCGGCTCAGCACCCCCTGCAACAGCAAAAGCGATTTGTCCGACCGGCCGAGCCCATGCAGCAGGATCACGCAGCGCGCTTCGGCCACGCCGGCGGTGGCGAGCAACAGCATCAGGGCAAGAGATAAACGTTTCAGCATGGCACGCATGTAAGCACCACGACCGGCGGTTTCCAGAGCGCGCCGGTCAGGCGCGCGAATACATGCCTTCGTAGATCGGTACCAGCGTTTCGGTCTCGAACAGCGACGACACGCTGGTGCCGTTCCAGATGTTCAACACCGCCTGCGCGAACATTGGCGCCACCGGCACGATGCGGATATTCGGGCATCCGCGCACCAGAGCGGTCGGTTCGATCGAATCGGTAATCACCAGCGATTTCATCACCGAGGTCTTGATCCGCTCAACCGCAGGCCCCGAAAGCACACCATGCGTGATGTAGCTGTGCACCTCGGTCGCGCCATGCTGCACCAACACCTCGGCGGCTTTGCACAGCGTTCCCGCCGTATCGCAGATGTCATCGACGATGATGCATTTCTTGCCCGTCACATCGCCGATCACCGTCATCTCGGCTACTTCGCCCGCCTTCTCGCGGCGCTTGTCGACAATCGCCAGCGGCGCGCCGATGCGCTGCGCCAGATCGCGCGCCCGCGCCACGCCGCCCACATCGGGTGAAATCACCATGACATCGGCCAGTTGCCCCGCGAAATGGTGCTTGATGTCGAGCCCGAACACCGGCGAGGCGTAAAGGTTATCCACCGGAATGTCGAAAAACCCCTGAATCTGCGCCGCGTGCAGATCGAGCGTGAGAATCCGGTCCACCCCCGCCTCGGTCAGCAGGTTCGCAACCAGCTTGGCCGAAATCGGCGTGCGCGCCTTGGCGCGGCGGTCTTGGCGGGCGTAGCCGAAATAGGGGACCACGGCGGTGATGCGCGCCGCCGAAGACCGGCGCAGCGCATCGACCATGATCAACAATTCCATCAGGTTGTCATTGGCCGGGTTCGATGTCGGCTGGATGATATACATATCCTCGCCACGCACGTTCTCGAATACCTCGACGAAGATCTCGCCGTCGTTGAACCGTTCCACCCGCGCCTCGACCAGCCCCACGTTCATGCCCCGGTGCATCGACATGCGCCGCGCAATGGCGCTGGCAAGCGGGCGGTTCGCGTTGCCGGAGATCAGCTTGGGTTCGGTCATGGCGGGCATGGGGCAGCTCCTGAGGGCAAGTCAGGGCGGGCGCAGCGCCGCCGGCTGACGGGATTCGGGCGATTGCGCCTGCCTTAGCACCGGGCTAGCCTGCCCGCAAACGCAAGCGACAAGGGGGGGCGCGGCATGGCGCATATCGACTACTTTTTTACCGTGATTTCGCCCTGGACATACCTTGCGGGCGGGCGGCTGGAAGAAATCGCGGCGCGCCACGGCGCCAAGATCAGCTATCACCCGCTCGATGTGGTCGCCTTGTTCGCGCGCACAGGCGGCACCGCACCCGCCGCGCGCCACCCCTCGCGGCAGGAATACCGCGCGCAGGACCTGACCCGTTGGGCGGCGCGGCTGGGAATGCCCTTCAACCTCAAGCCCGCACATGTGCCCACCAACCCGGCGCCCGCCGCCTACGCGATCATCGCGGCGCAGGCGGCGCAGGCCAAGGGCGCGGGGGGTGATCTGGGCGGCCTCGTGCAAGGGTTCCTGCGCACCGCTTGGGCCGAGCAAAAAGACGTTGCCGATGACGCCGTGATCCGCGAACAACTTGCCGCGCACGGTTTTGACCCCGGCCTTGCCGACAGCGGCCTGTTCATCGGCGCCGAAACATATGCGCGCAACCTCGAACTGGCGGTCGAGCGCGGGGTGTTCGGTGCCCCCTTCTACATCGTGCGCGAAACCGATGCGCGGTTCTGGGGACAAGACCGGCTGGAGATGCTTGACGAACATCTGGCGGGGCTCTGATGCCGTTGGCCGAGCGGGCCGGGCATCCGACCTTCTGGCAGGTGTTTGGCAATGGCCCCCGCCCTGCCCTAGCGATTCATTGCACGCTTGCCCATTCCGGCGCCTGGGCCGGGGTGGCGGCGCGGCTGCCCGGGCTTGCCCTCACCGCCTTCGACATGCCGGGCCATGGCCAAAGCGGGCCTTGGGCGGGCAGCGATTACCACGGCGATGTCACCCGCATCGCCGCCAGCTTCATCGACCGGCCGCTTGATCTGATCGGCCATTCCTTCGGTGCCTCGGTCGCGCTGCGCCTTGCGGTTGCCGCGCCTGAAGCTGTGCGCAGCCTGACCCTGATCGAGCCGGTGCTGTTCGTTGCCGCCGCAGGCACCCCCGAGTTTGCCACACAAGAGGCTGATAATGAACGGTTTCGCGCGCTAATTGCAGCGGGCGAGCATGAGGTGGCGGCGCGCGCCTTTGTCGGTCAGTGGGGCGCCGGGCAGGCTTGGGAAAAACTCGACCCGCGCGCCCGAGCCGCCTTTGCCGTGCAGATGCCGTTGGTTCTGGCCGGGGGGGTGGCCAATTTTACCGATACCGCGCGTATCCTGCGGGTCGGCGGGCTGGAAGCGATCGAGGCGCCGGTGATGCTGATCCGTGGCGCCCAAAGCCCCTCGATCATGGCGCTGGTCTGCGAGGCTATCGCCGCGCGCCTGCCCGATGTCGGGGTGGCGGTGGTGCCGGGGGCGGGGCACATGCTGCCCGTCACGCACCCGGCGCAGGTGGCAGACCTGATCGGCCTCAATCTCAGCCGCGAATGAAATTCAAAAACGCTTCCACATCCGCCTCGGTGGTGGACCAGCTGCACACCAGCCGCGCCGCCAGCGGCACCTCGCCCGGCCCCTCAAGCGACTGGTCGAACGGCCACAGGTAATAGGCCGCGCCGCCCGCGTGCGCGCGGCGGTGCCCCTCGCGCGGGAAACTGGCAAAGACCGCGTTGGCCTCGGTCGGGTGCACCAGGGTCGCGCCCGGCACGGCAAGGATGCCCGCCGAAAGCCGGGCTGCGGTGGCGTTCGATTGCGCCGCAAGGCGCAGCCAGAGATCGCCCTCAAGATAGGCCAGCATCTGCGCCGACAGGAACCGGTGTTTCGAGAACAGGTGCCCGCCGCGCTTGCGCCGCAGCTCGAACTCCCACGCTTTCGCCGGGTCGAAGATGATCACCGCCTCAACCCCAAGGCAGCCGTTCTTGGTGCCGCCGAACGACAGCACATCAACCCCCGCGCGCCAGGTCATGTCGGCGGGGCTGGCACCAGAGGCCGCAATCGCGTTGGCAAAGCGCGCGCCATCCATGTGCACCGGCAGGCCGTAGCCCTTGGCCACATCGCACAGCGCACGCACCTCGGCGGGCTCGTAAACGGTGCCGTGTTCGGTGGTGTTGGTCAGGCTGACCATGCCGCGCTGCACGTTGTGCACCCCGGACCGCCCGGTAAAGGCAATCGCCTGCGCCAGCGCCGCAGGCGTCATCTTGGCGTGCGCGCCATCGACCAGCACCAGCTTTGCGCCGCCTGTATAGAACTCGGGCGCGCCGCATTCATCCTCTTCGATATGGGCGTTGCGGTGGCAGAAGATCGCGCCCCAGGGCTGGGTGAGAATGGCGCAGGAAAGCGCATTGGCGGCGGTCCCGGTGCCGACCAGATAAACCGCCGCCTCGGGGGCCTCGAACAGTGCGCGCAGCCGCGCCCGCACCTGATCCATGATCGGATCATTGCCGTAGGGCATGGCGTAGCCGGTATTGGCGGCGGCCACAGCTGCCATGATCTCAGGCGCGGTTGCCGATGTATTGTCAGAGGCGAAAAACATTCACAGATCCTCGATGATATGGGCTTCCCAGTCGACCTCGGGAATGTCGGTTTCAGATACCGTCCAGCCGCGCACCGATTGCCCGGCGGCATGCACGCTTTCGGGGTCGCCGGTCAAGAGCGGGTGCCAGTCTGGCAACGACTTGCCGAAAAAGCGCAGGCGATAGGCGCAGGTCGATGGCATCCAATAGGCGCCCGCCTTGATGCTCTTGGGCGTCATGCGCACGCATTCGGGCACGAACTGGTGGCGGTTTTCGTAAGATTTGCAGCGGCAGCTTTCGCCGTCGAGCAGGCGGCAGGCAACGCGGGTAAAGGCCACCTCGCCGTCGTCCTCGAACTCAAGCTTGTTAAGGCAGCATTTGCCGCAGCCATCGCAAAGCGCCTCCCATTCGGGCGGCGTCAGATTGCCCAGCGGCAATTCCCAAAAGCGGGGGCGAAGCGGCGGCGTCATGGCGCGCAAGCTGACCGAAAGCCGGGCGATTGGAAAGGGGTCAAAGTGCCGTCAGGCACGAGCGCGCGGCGGCACAATCAGCCTCGATCTGCCGGGTAAGGGCATCGAGGCTGGCAAACTTTGCCTCGGGGCGCAAATAGTCGATCAGCGCAATCGAAAGATGGTGGCCGTAAAGATCGCCCGAAAAGTCAAAGAGATAGGTTTCAAGGTTCGGCGCGTTTTCGCCAAACATCGGCCGCACACCAAGGCTCGCCACCCCGTCATAGCTGCCCGCCTGTGGCCCCGTCAGCACATCAACACGGGCCGCGTAAACCCCAAGCCGCGGCAGATGCAGCCCCGACAGACCGATGTTCGCGGTCGGGTAGCCAAGTTCGCGCCCGCGTTTGGCGCCATGTTCCACCGCGCCCTCGATCCGGTGCCAGTGGCCAAGCATCGCGGCGGCATCACGCGGGCGGCCCTCGCTCAACGCGGCGCGGATTGCGGTCGAGGATATATCGGCCCCCTCACTCTTCAGAATCGGCGCCACCGTCACGCCAAAGCCGCAGCCCTCGCCCAGCCGCGCCAGCGCCTCGGCGGTGCCGGTGCGGCCCTTGCCAAAGCGGAAATCGGCGCCGACCGTCACCTGCGCCACCCCCAGCCCCGCGCAAAGCACATCCTGCGCGAAGGCCTCGGCGCTCATCGCGGCCAGGGCGGCATCAAAGCGCAGCTCGTAAAGCCTTGCGACCCCAAGCTTTTCCAGCCGGTGCGCCCGGGCCTCGGCGTTCATCAGCCGAAACGGGGCGGTGGCGGGCGCAAAGAAAGCGCGCGGATGCGGCTCGAAGGTAACAATCCCCAAGGGCGCAGGTTGGGTGGCGGCCAGCGCAATCACCGAGCGGTGGCCAAGATGCACGCCATCGAAATTGCCCATCGCCACCGAGGCGCCCCGCAGCGCCGGGTCGAGCCCTTGCCAGTTGGTGATGGTCTGCATCGTCCCCGCTTCGCGCATTTGCGGCGGGGTGGCCCGCCTTGGTCAGTCGAACTTGTGGCTGGGCGCCAGCACCAGCGCCTCGCCCTTCAGCACCACCGTATCGCCTACGAAGCACAGGGTTTCAAGCGTGACGCGGCGCCGCGCATGGTCGATGCCCATGACCTTGACCTCGGCGCGCACCAGATCGCCGGGGCGGACCGGCGCCATGAAGCGCAGCGACTGGCCAAGGTAGACCGAACCGTGCCCCGGCAACTGCTCGCCGATCACCGCCGAAATCAGCGCCGCCGTCAGCATGCCATGCGCAATGCGGCCCTCAAAAATCGTATCTTGCGCATAGGCATCATCAAGATGCACCGGGTTGCGGTCGGTCGAAACCTCGGCAAACAGCGCGATATCGTGGTCGGTGACACGCTTTTGCAACCCGCGCGTCATGCCGATTTCGATGTCTTCGATGAATATCGTTCCGCGCGGCAGATTGTCGAGCATCATCCCGCTCTCCAAGGTTCATGTTGCAGCGCAGCATAACGGCGGAGCGGTGGTCGCACAAGGGGGTTCGCGCAACTTTTTATCGTATCGAAGGCCGTATTCGCAATTTTGTTGCCGTCACAATTGCCGCGGGTGCGGGCGGGGGGCTGTCTGCCCCCCGGGTGGCGGCGGCCCCTCAATGGGACCGCCGCCACCCCCCCCCCGGAGGATATTTGGACCAAGACAGACAGCAGAAAGCCACCCGGCCTTGGGCTTTCATCACGACTTTTCAGCATGTTGCCAATCAGGCGAGATACGGCTGGGCAAATTGCGGCGAAGCCTGGCGCGCGGCAAGCCATGCTTCGAGCAGCGCCGGGTCGGGCCTGGCGGGATCGGGGCCGAACTGATCGGCGGCGAGGCCACCGGTGATGAACAGCGCGTCGAGCCCTTCGCCCGCCGCCCCGGCAACATCGGTGCCGATGCCATCGCCGATGGCAAGCACCCGGCCTTCGCCCGCGCCGCCAAGTGCGGCAAGGCGGCGCGCGGCAAGATCGTAGATCGGTGGGTGCGGCTTGCCGAAATAAAGCGCGGTGCCGCCCATTTCCTCGTAAAGTGCCGCCAGTGCGCCGGCGCAGTAGATGCGCGCCGCGCCCATGTCGACCACCAGATCCGGATTGGCGCAAAGCATTGGCAACCCAAGGGTTTTTGCCATGAGCAGACGGGCGCGGTAATCTTCGGGCACTTCGGTCAGCTCATCGAACGGGCCGGTGCAGACGATCGCTTCGGCCTCGGCCAATGGCACCAGTTCAATCGGCGCGGCATCGGCCCATTCGGGCGGGATTTCGGTAAAGAAGCCTTCGTCCTTGGCCGGACCGAGGTGCCAGACGCGGCGGCCCACCGCACCCGCAAACAAGGCATCCTGCGCCGCGTCGCCCGACGAAACCACCGCATCCCACGCATCGCGCGGCACACCCATGCGCACCAGCCCCTCGGTCACAAAGCGCGAGGGACGCGGCGCATTGGTCAGCAGCAGCACCTTGCCGCCCTGCGCGCGAAATTGCTGCAACGCGGCAACGGCGGCGGGAAACGGCGCCACGCCATCGTGCACGCAGCCCCACAGATCGCAAAAGACGGCATCGTAGGGTTGCGAAATCTCGGCCAGCGCGGTGATGATACGGGTCATGGGGGCTTCCATTTTTTGCCGTTGTGACCGGCTTGGCGCGAAAAGGAAAGAGGGGCGGCGCGGCAAACTTCGGCTTGCCACACCAGCCCTGGCAACATATGTCGTTGCGTGAATATATTGAGGGGCACCGGCGATGAGCAGCATCACCAAACGGCAGTTTCTGGGTTTCGGGCTCGGCGCGCTGGCGCTTGGTGGCGCCGCGTATGGCTGGCGCGTGCGGGCGACCTCGGGCGTGGCGCCCGGATTTGAGCGCAAGGCAATGTCGGTGGCCGAGATGCGGGCAGCGAACGCGCTGATCGTCGACATCCGCAGGCCCGACGAATGGGTTGATACCGGGGTGATCGACGGCGCAAGACTCGTCACCTTTGTCAGCCCGCAGAGCTTTCTCGATGCGATCGGCCCCGAGATAGCCGACGGGCGCGACCTGATCCTGATTTGCCGCTCGGGCAACCGCAGCTCGCTGGCGGCAGAAGCGCTGGCGGGGATGATCCCGAACCGGATCATTTCGGTAAACGGCGGCATGAGCCAACAGATCGCGCAGGGTTACCAGACGGTGCGCCCAGTCTGTGCCACCTGCTGAGATGCAAAGGCCCCGCCCGATCGCCATGGCGGGGCCGGTTCTTGACTGACGCTCAGATCTTCAGCGCCGGGATGATCTGTTTCTTGCGGCTCATGATGCCGGGCAGCAGCACCGTATCGCCCGCCACCTTGCAGCCAAACGAGGCTTCGGCGATTTGCGCCACCAGATCGTTCGGCACCAGCAGGGTTGCCTCTTCGCGCAGGATGTCGACCACGAACAGCAGCACCTGATCGGCGCCATCAGCGGCCGCCACGCCCGGCATCGCCGCCATCAGCGCCGCCTTGCGGTCAAGCACCGCCTTGGGCGAGGTGGTTTCCAGCACCGACACGCGCAACTGCTTGCCCGCGACTTCGTATTCCTTGCTGTCCATGCGCAGAAGTTGCGTCTCCGAGAAGGCCGAGACATCGGATTTCGCGGCGAAAAGCTCGGCAGCATAATCGGGGATCGAGATGCCAAGTTCCGCGGCCAGATCTTCGGCCACGGCACGGTCATGCGCGGTGGTGGTGGGGCTGCGGAATTCGAGCGTGTCCGACAGGATGCACGACAGCATCGCGCAGCGGATCGTTTCGGGCATCTTCGCGGTATCGTCGCCCATCAGATCATAAAGCACGGTCGCGGTGCAGGCGAGCGGGCGGATCGTGATTTCGATCGGCGCGCGGGTCTTGATGCCACCTGCAAGCATGTGGTGGTCGATGATGCCGATCACATTGGCGTCGTTGATCGAGGGCGGCAGTTCGGCGGGGTTGTTGGTATCGACGATCACCACGCTTTCGCCCGGCGCCACATCGGCAATGATTTCGGGCTTTGCAATTTCCCAGCGCTTGAGCACGAAGGCGGCTTCGGTATTGGGCTCGCCCAGCAGCACGGCGCGTGCGGGGGTGCCTTTGACCTCGTTCAGATACCACGCCCAGATGATGGGCGAGCAGGTGGCATCGGTGTCGGGCGATTTGTGGCCAAGAACGGTAATCATGATATGCCTCACGAGCGGTGAATTTGCCGCCTTATAGGCGCTGGCGGCGGGCTTGTCACTTGCCGCGATGCAGCATTCAGCGGGCAATCGGCAGCCGCGTGACGGCAAAGCCCTCGGCCTCAAGCAGCGCCAGCAGCCCCGCCTGCCCCGGCAGGTGCAGCGCGCCCGCCGCCACCAGCACCGGCCCGCGCGCGGCGGCGGCAAGAATTGGCGCGATCCAGGCGCGGTTGCGCCGCTCGATCAGCAATTCTTCGGAAAGCGCAATCTGTGCCTCGACTGCGGCGGGTGCCATGCCGGAATTGGTCAGCGCGTCGTGGCGGGTGAACTCCCAGATCAGGCGGGTTTCTTCGGCGAAATAGGCATCGGCCAGCGTGGCGGTATAATCGTCGGCGGCCTCGGCGGTCAGCAGTGCCGCCCGGATCAGGTCGATCTGGTCGCCATCGGGGATCAGGTCGAACAGCGTCAGCGCCGCGTCATAGGGCTCCATCGCCAGCACCGGCAGACCGCGTGCCTCGGCCGCCTCGATCAGTTGCCCGTCCAGCCCCTCGCGCCCCGCCGCCACTTCGCCTAGCGCGCAGGGCGAAAGCGACAGGGTCATGGCCGCATACCAGGGCTTGAACTTGGCAGCGAGAAATCCGGGCACGCCGCGCGCGCGCATCGCAGCCGCAAGGCGCAGCCACTCGGGTTCGGCCATGCGTTCGGGCAGGGTCGGGCCGCTGGGCACGAAGAACAGATCCAGCCGACTGGACATCGCCTGTTGCAGCAACGCCTGCTCTTGCGGCCCGGCCTCGACCAGCAGCGCGCGCGCGCCCGCCAGCGCGGGTTGCAGTGCGGCCAGCGTGGCGGCGTGACGCGGATCATCGAAATGGAAGGTGCCGACCAGGGTGATCCGCGCCAGCCCCCGCTCTGCCCGCCACAAGATGCCCTCGGCATGCGGCACCACCGCTGCGCGATAGCGCAACTCGGCGCGGGTCTCGGGGGCAAGCGCGTCAAAGAGGTTGGCGCCCACGCAGGCCGCCCGCGCCGGCGCGCTTGCCAGCAGGCAGGCGGCAACAAGGGCAAGTGCGCGGAACATGGCGCCTAGAGCATCCCCGGAACCACGAGGTCCGGCGGGCGGTGGCCATCGGCAAAGGTCTTGATGTTGACGATCACCTTTTCGCCCATCTCGATGCGGCCCTCCAGCGTGGCCGAGCCCATGTGCGGCAACAGCACCACATTGGGCAATTCGCGCAGGCGCGGGTTGATCTCGTGGCCATGTTCAAACACATCCAGCCCCGCCCCGGCAATTTCACCCGCACGCAACATCCGTGTCAGCGCGTTTTCGTCAATCACCTCGCCGCGCGAGGTGTTGACGATGACCGCCGTGGGTTTCATCAGCTTCAACCGCCGCGCATTCATGAGGTGGAAGGTCGAGGGCGTGTGCGGGCAGTTGATCGACAGAATGTCCATGCGACTGACCATCTGATCGAGGCTGTCCCAGTAGGTCGCCTCAAGCTCGGCTTCGGTCTCGGGGCGCAGGCGTTTGCGGTTGTGATAATGCACCTGCATGCCAAAGGCGCGGGCACGGCGCGCCACCGCCTGCCCGATCCGCCCCATGCCCAGAATGCCCAGCCGCTTGCCGCCCACCCGCGTGCCCATGAAGGCGGTCGGCGACCAGCCTTGCCAGTCACCGGCCTGCATCACCGCCAGCCCTTCGGGGATGCGCCGGGTGACGGCAAGGATCAGCGCCAGCACCATGTCGGCGGTGTCGTCGGTCATCACGCCGGGGGTGTTCGAGATCAGCACCCCGCGTTGGCGCGCAGAGGTTACGTCGATATGGTCCACGCCCGCGCCATAGTTGGCGATCAGCTTCAGCTTTGGCCCCGCCTGCGCCAGCATCGCGGCGTCGATATGGTCGGTGATGCAGGGCACCAGAACATCGGCGCGGCGCATCGCGGCACTCAGGCCCTCGCGGTCCATGCGCGCGTCGGTCTCGCTAAGCTCGACATCGAACAATTCCTTCATCCGGGTCTCGACAACCTCGGGCAACCGTCGCGTCACGACAACACTCAGCCGGGGTGCAGGCATGACGACCCTCCTCTTGCTTTGCAAATCCTCGTTCCTCGGTGCAAAGTGACGCGCAACGGGGCAAGGCACAAGGCCCCGCGGGCGCGGCATATCCGCTGCGTATAAAAAGACGGGGCGACACGGCAGTTTGCGGGGGTTTTCGATGGCCAGAAGCTATTGCGGCGTGATCGCGCTGGCGATGTGGGCTTTGCTTGCGGCGGTTCCGGGCGCTGCGCAGTCAACTGCACCCGAGCCTGTGCGCGGGCCAGTCACCAACCTGCCGCTGCCGCGCTACGTTTCGCTGAAAAGCTCCGAAGGCAACGCCCGGCGCGGCCCGTCGCTGTCACATCGCATCGACTGGGTGTTTCGCCATAACGGCATGCCGCTGCGCGTCACCGCCGAATACGGCCACTGGCGCCGGGTGGAAGACCGCGAAGGCGCGGGCGGCTGGGTGCACTATTCGCTGCTTTCGGGGGTGCGCACCGTGACCGTCACCTCCGACCAAGACCTGCTGATGCGCCCCGACCCGACCGCATCGGCTTTGGCACGCGCCGAGGCTGGGGCGATCGCGCGGCTCGGCGCATGCCTGCCCGATTGGTGCCGCATCTCGGCGCCCGGCGCGCAGGGCTGGGTGCCAAAATCGGCAATCTGGGGCGTCGATACCGACGAGCTGCGCGACTAGCGCGGCAACGCGCCGCTGGCCAAGCTTGCCCGCGCGCTTTAATGCAGGGCGCGCAACCGGGGCTCGCAGGGGGGCAGATGGCACGCGATTCGCATCAGCTTCTCAACCTCTCGGGTGGGCTGGCTTCGGTTTCGGTGGCGCTTGCGCTGGTGGCGCTCAAGGCTTGGGCGCTGCATCAGACCGGCTCGCTGGCCATCGCCGCCTCGCTGACCGACAGCGCAATGGATCTGCTGGCCTCGCTCGGTGGGCTTACGGCCATCATCTACGCCGCGCGCCCGCCTGATGATGACCATGCCTTCGGCCATACCTCGGCCGAAGACCTGGCGGCGCTCGGGCAATCGCTCATCATCCTCGCCTCGGCGTCGGCGATTGGCTGGGCCGCCATCACCCGGCTCTTGGCCGATACCCCTGCCCCGCTTGCCGCCGAAAGCGCCGGCATCGCGGTCATGCTCGCCTCGGTTGTGCTGACGGCGGCGCTGGTCGGCTGGCAGCGGTTCGTGGCGCGGCGCACCGGCAACCGCGTGGTCGCCGCCGATTCGCTGCATTACGTCGGCGACCTGCTGCCCACGCTTGGCGCCATCGTGGCGCTGATCGCTTCGGCACGCTGGGGCATCGGCGGCATCGACAGCATCGTGGCGCTCGCTGCGGCGCTGTTCATGGCCGCTGGTGCCGCGCGGATCGGGGCGGCGGCGTTCAACGCGCTGATGGACCGCACCGCCGATGCCGCCCTGGTCGAAGGCATTGCCGCCATCGCCCGCGGCTGGCCCGGTGTGCGCGGCTTTCACGACCTGAAAACCCGCACCGCAGGTTCGAAGGTGTTCGTGCACCTGCATGTCGAACTTGACGGCGAGCAATCCCTGCGCGAGGCGCACGCCATTGCCGCCGCCTTGAAACGCCAGATCTGCACGACCTACCCGCAGACAGATGTCATCATCCATCAGGATGTCGCGGCCAGCTAGCGGCCCGTCAGTCGCCTGCGCCGCGGGTGCGCAGCCGCCGCTCCAGCCGCCTGAGCGCAAGCGAGAGGGTGATGGTCATCGTCAGATAGATCAGCGCAACCACGTTGTAGGTCTCGAAATAGCGAAAATTGCCCGCCGCCGTGACTTTGCCAAGCTGGGTGATGTCGGCCACGCCCAGCACCGAAACCAGCGAGCTGTCCTTTACCATCGCCACGAAATCATTGCCGAGCGGCGGCAGGATGGTGCGGAACGCCTGCGGAAACACGATGTGGCGAAAGCGGTGCCAGCCGTTAAGCCCCAGCGCCTTGGCGGCTTCGATCTGGCCAATATCCACCGCCTGCAACCCGGCGCGAAAGACCTCGGCGATGAAGGCCGAATAGGCCAGCACCAGCGCCAGCACCGCCCGCGCCAGCAGCGGAAAGTCGCGCGTGCTCACTTCACCCAGCCCCAGCGCCGCCGCCATTCCGTTCCACCCGGCTACCAGCAACGGCGTCAGCGCAAAGGCGACGTAGAGCAGCAGCACAATGATCGGCACCCCGCGCACGACCTCGATGTAGAACCGTGCCGCCTGCCGCGCGATCAGGCTGCGCGACAAAAGCGCCACCGCCAGCCCAAGCCCCAGCACCGCCGCCCCCAGAAACGCCACCACGGTTACCAGCACCGTAATGGCGATGCCCTTGGAAAGCGTCGCAAGCACCCGGGCATAGACCACATCGCTGGCAATCTGCCAAAACAGCCAGCCGCCGATTGCCGCAAGCGCCACCAGCCACCACGGAAAATCCGCGCCCGTCTGTTTTGGCGGGGTCACGGGCCGGCGCTCCGGCGCGGCGCCGGGGTCAAGGCGCTATTGCCCCATCTTGTAGTCGAGAAACCACCGGGTGTTCAGCGCCGCAATGGTGCCATCGGCCTGCATCGCCGCAATCGCCGCGTTGACCGGCGCCACGAGGTTTGACCCCTTGGGAAAGATGAAGCCGAAATCTTCGGTGCCAAGCTTTTCGCCGACAATCTTCAGCCCACCGTTCGAGGCCGCCACATAGCCCGCCCCCGAAGTGCCATCGGTCAGTACCAGATCAACGTCGCCCGCGCGCAGCGCTTCAACCCCGGCGCCGAAGGTCTCGAACATCTTGATGCGCGGGTTCGCCTCGTTGCCGTCAAGCACCTCATAGACCCCAACATAAAACGGGGTGGTGCCCGGCTGTGCCGCCATCAGCAGCTTGGGGTCGGCGGCAAAGCCTGCCGCATCGGCAAACCGCGCCTCGTCGCCGCGCACCATCATCACCATTTCGCTGCGCATGTAGGCATCTGAAAAATCGACCACTTCCTTGCGGTCGTCGCGGATGGTGATGCCGGTCATGCCAATGTCGAACTGCCCCCCCGAAACCGCCGGGATCATCGCATCCCAGCTTGAGTTGGCGTATTCGACAACCATGTTCAGCCGCTTGGCAATCTCGGCCATCGCATCATATTCCCAGCCGATCGCCGTGCCGGTGGCATCGACAAACTGTAGCGGCGGATAGGCGTTTTCGGTTACCACCACCACCTTGCGCCCGCCCAGATCGGGCACCTGGGCAATGGCGGTGGTTGTGGAAAGCACAAGGGCGGCAAAGGCGGCCAGTGTGGCAAGAAACTTCATGTGCGGCTCCTGTCGCGAAATATCCGCAGCGAGGTTAGGGCGCCGGTCTCATACTGTCCAGAGTGCAAGGTGGGTGCGCGGGCCGCCCACCGCGGCCCCCATGCGCACCCTGCCAAGCACTGGCTCTGCACGAAAACCTAGCGCGGTCAACGCATAGCCCAGCAGCGCATTCAACTCGAGGCAATAGCCGCCGCGCCGTTCAAGCACCGACTTGCGCCAGACTGCATGCGGTGCGAGGCCCGGCAGTCGGCCTGCAAGGTGGAGGCCGATGCCACTTCAGGCACTGAAACGCCCCGCTTACCGCCTTGCCAGCATTGGCAAAATCAAGCCCCACGGCGTTTCTTGAGGTGGCCCAGACACTTCGAAACCCAGTTTCGTGTAGACCGAAATTGCCCGTTTGTTTTCAGGGTGAGGATCGGTTGCGATAACGGGAACACCCGCATCAAAAAGGGCCCGCATCCGCGCGCCGATAAACGCGGTTCCATGCCCGATACCGACCATTTCGGGGTCTCCGATGTATTGGTCAATTCCCCGCGACCCTCTGGGAAGTTGGGCAAAATGATGATCTTCCCAGCCATGCACGGTATAGTCCTGCATGAAGGCAAAGGGGCGCTCATTTGTCGAGACTATCCAGCGCAATACCCGAGGATCGCGTATGTCTTCCTGATCGTAGGGTTCATCCGAGTTCCACCATTCGCGAACATGCGGATGCGCTTGCCACTCGATCAGCAAATTGAGATCATCGATTGTCGCTTGACGAAATTCGTATCTCTTGGGCGTCATCATTCCGACAGTCTAGCAGATCATCGGTTGGCAGGCATGGGTCCGCTGCGGTCCATCGCTGCAAACTGAACGAACGGCAACCCAAAGCCACTCGCGGCGCCGCCGCCTTCGTTCGACTGCTCAAATGGCCTTACCTCAACCCTTGACAGCCCGTTAACGCCAGCACTTATTTCCTGACTTTTCAATATTTTGGTCGCGATAACGCGCGTGATATCACCCGGCGGCCCTACGCCCCGCGCGCGGCTTTTCCTTCGCCCCTGCCTGCGGCCCGGTCTTTCGCCGACCGCCAAACCCGGCGCGAAAGCCCTTCTCTGCGGGTCCGACCGGCGCTAACACTTGGCGAACCGCCGCCGAGGTGCGCATGCTCGATGTCTTGTCCAGCCCCCTTGGGGCGCTCCGCTACCTCGCCCGGTCCGAGGGCACACTGGGCGTCATTACCCAGACCGAGGGCACCTCGTACCGCCTTGCCGGCGCGATGATGGCATTCGGGCTTGACGGTGCACGGGTGGGGTCACTTTCGTCAGGTTGCATCGAGGATGACCTTTGGGAACACGCCAAACGCGCGCAAGCAAGCGGCCTGCCGGTGTCGCTTTGTTACGGCGCGGGGTCGCCCTTTTTCGATCTGAAGCTGCCCTGCGGCGGCAGCATGTCGGTTCTGCTGGTGCCGCGACCCGACCGCGCAATCCTGGCCGCAGCGCTGGCGCAGACGCGCGCCCGCCAATCGGCGCGGCTGGCCATCAACACCACAAACGGTGCCCTGACGATCGGCGAGGCAAGCGAGGGTTTTCATATCGACCTTCAGCCCGAGCTGCGCTTCATGGTGTTCGGACAAGGCGTCGAAGCACAGATCTTCGCCCGGCTTGCGGGTGGTTCGGGGTTCGAGGTCGATCTGTTCGGCCACGACATTCCTGCCAGCGGCGTCGGCGCCCGCGGCAATGTCCGGTTTCATCTGGTCGACAATTTTCGCGGTTTCCAACCGCCGCAGCCTGACCGCTGGACCGCCGTGACCCTGTTCTTTCACAGCCACGACCACGAGGCGCACATCCTTGCGCAGCTGTTGGGGTCCGAGGCGTTTTATATCGGCGCGCAGGGCAGCCGCCGCGCCAAGGACCGCCTGTTGGCCGAACTGCGCGCGATCGGCCTTGCCGAGCCCAGGCTGCGGCAGTTTCGCGACAAATTCGGGCTGGTCCCGTCGTGCCGCGACCCGCGCACGCTGGCGGTTTCGGTGCTGGCCGATGTGCTCTGCGTCGCCGCCGAAGGTTCTGAACCCGGCGCCTAGACCAACCGCGCTCGGCCGCGCCGAGGCTGGACAGGCGCCACCCTGCAGCGCAGCATGGGCGACATGGGCAAGGTGCTGATCCTGATACCGGCGGCGGGTGCTGCGGCGCGCATGCGGGGCATCGACAAGCTGGCGCTTCGCGTGGGCGGGCAACCGATGTTGACCCATGCCGCTGCAATTGCCGCGCAGACCGGGCACGATGTTCTGGTCACCTTGCGGGCAGGCGACAGCACGCGGCGAGCCTTGCTGGCCGGGCAGCGCGCAAGCACCGCCGAACTGGCCGACGCCGCCGAGGGCATGTCAGCCTCGCTGCGCGAAGGCGCGCGTCAGGCGCAGGCGCGCGGGGCGGCGGCGCTGATGGTCGTGCCTGCTGATCTGCCGTGGCTTACGCCGGCAGACCTGAGCGCGGTTCTCGCGGCCTGGGCCGAGATGCCAGATCACGCATTGCGCGGCACCGCCGAAGACGGCACCCCCGGCCACCCGGTGGTGCTGCCTGCGCGGGTCTTCACGCAGTTTCTGGCCCTGCGCGGCGATATCGGCGCGCGCGCGGTGCTGGCGCAGTCCGGGGTGCGGCATCTGCCGTTGCCGGGCAGGCACGCGGTCGCCGATATCGATACCCCCGAAGACTACGCCGCCCTGCCGCAAAACCCCGCATCGCCGCCTTCGGAACCCGGCCAGAGCTGACGCGCGCCCGCGCGGCGGGCGGCCATGGGAATTGCATATGCCATGCACCGCCACGGCCCGACACGCTCGATTTTCCGTTCAACAACCGCATGCTGGTGGCGGGCTGGCGGTTTCTTTTTCCCGACACAGCGCGCTTCGCGCCCGCAGATGGCTCAACCTTTTTCGCTGCCCAAAGTGCCGCGCCGCGCGGCACCACACTGTGGGCAATCGGGGTTTCTCGCTATGGCGATTACCCGGCTTTCGCCCCAGAGCGCATCATGAATGACCAGCCGCCCGCGCAAGGATTGCCCCGCGCCGGTGATCTCCTTGATCGCTTCGGCCGCCATCATCGAACCCACAATGCCCGGCAGCGCCCCCACCACCCCCGCCTCGGCACAGGTCGGCGCCAGCCCCGGCGCGGGCGCCTCGGGAAACACGCAGGCATAGCAGGGCGCGCCGCGGGCGGGGTCATAAAGGCTCAGTTGCCCCTCCCATTGCGTGATCGCGCCCGAAAGCAGCGGCTTGCCCGCCGCCACGCAGGCGGCGTTCAAAAGGTACCGGGTCACAAAATTGTCGGACCCGTCGAGGATAAGATCATAGTCCGCCACCAGCCCGGCCACGTTTTCCGCACCCACCCGCACCGGATGCGCGCGCACCTCGATAAAGGGGTTGAGCGCCTTCATCGCGATCTGAGCCGAGCGCACTTTTGCCAGCCCGATCCGCGCGTCGGTGTGGATCACCTGCCGTTGCAGGTTCGCGTTTGAAACGGTGTCGTCATCCACCACCCCGATCGTGCCCACCCCCGCTGCCGCCAGATACAGCAGCACCGGCGAGCCAAGGCCCCCCGCGCCCACCACCAGCACCCGTGCCGACTTCAGCCGTGCCTGACCCGGCCCACCGATCTCGCGCAACACGATGTGGCGCGCGTAGCGCTCCAGCTCGGCTGCCGAAAACCTGCCCTCTGCTGGCGCGGCTGCGGGTGCGGGTCTCGCCCGCGCCCGCAGCCCCCGCACCAGCATGCCATAGCCCAGCGCCAGCGCCAGTACTCCACCCAGCACCAGCCAGCCGCGCAGGCTGCCACCGGCCCGCACCAGCAAGGGGTGCCCCACCGGCAGCGCCAGATGCGCCAGCACGACCGCCGCCCACAGCCCCGCCAGCAGCCCGCCAATACCGCGCGCCGACAACCGCAGCATCAGCCCGAACGATACCAGCGCAATTGCCAGCAGCACCACCATGACCTGCCCCCTCAGCCGCGCCCGGTCGAGCCAAAGCCGCCCGCGCCGCGCGCCGTTTCGCCCAAGCCGCCGACCGGCTCAAACGCCGCCTGCACCACCGGCGCCACCACCATCTGCGCGATCCGCTCGCCGTGGCCGACAACGAACGCCTCATCCCCGAGGTTGACAAGGATCACCCCCAATGGCCCGCGATAATCGCTGTCGATCGTGCCCGGCGCGTTGGCCAGCGTGATGCCATGCTTCAGCGCCAGCCCCGAACGTGGTCGCAGCTGCACCTCGAACCCCGGCGGAATTTCCAGCCGCAACCCGGTCGGCACCAGTATCCGCTGCATCGGCGCCAGCCGCAGCCCGGTGCTGCGCTTTGCCTCGGGCAGGTTGGCTCGAAGATCGGCCCCGGCGGCCCCCGCAGTTTCATACCCCGGCAGCGGCACCAACGGATCGGCCCAGGATTCGCGCAGCACTGCTATTCTTGCCATTCACAGCCCTCCAGGGTGGCGCCGGCGCGCGCGTGGCCCGCCCCTGCACCTGCCGCGGCAATCCACGGCGCCGCTCTTTCATACTGAAACGGCGCATATCCACAAGCGCCGGCTGACCCGCGGCGTCGCCTCAGCCCGGGGCCCGCGCCTCAGCCGCGACCGTCGCCGGGCCGGGAAAATGGCACGCCACCAGATGGTCACCCGCTGCGGGTTGCGGTGCCAGCTCGGCGCAGATGGCTTGCGCGCGCGCACAGCGGGTGCGGAACACGCAACCCGAAGGCGGCGCCAGCGGCGAGGGCAGATCACCCGCCAGCGGAATCACAACCTTGCCACGCTCGCGCACCGGATCCGGGATCGGCACCGCAGACAACAGCGCCTGCGTATAGGGGTGCTGTGGCGCGGCGTAGAGCGCGCGCCCTGCGGCCATTTCCATCATCCGGCCAAGGTAGAGCACCATCACCCGGTTCGAGATATGTTTTACCACGCTCAGATCATGCGCGATGAAGATCAGCGTCAGGCCAAGGTCGCGCTGCAATTCCATCAGCAGGTTGATGACCTGCGCCTGAATCGAGACATCGAGTGCCGAAACCGGCTCATCGCAGATCACCAGTTTCGGACCCACCACCAGCGCGCGGGCAATGCCGATTCGCTGGCACTGGCCGCCCGAAAATTCATGTGGATAGCGGTTGATCTGGTTGGGCAGCAGGCCGACGCGGTCCATCAACGCCTTCACGCGCAGCTTTACCTCATCGGCGCCCAGTTCGGGGTGGTGCGTGCGCAGGGGCTCGGCGATGATCTCGCCCACCGTCATGCGCGGGTTCAGGCTGGCCAGCGGGTCTTGAAACACCATCTGGATGTCGGCGCGGTATTTCAGCATCGCATGGCGGCTGAGCGACAAGAGGTCGGTCTTGCCCTGCCAGATCGCCTGGCCGGTGGCGGGCACCATCTGGATCAGCGCGCGCGCAAGCGTGGATTTGCCGCAGCCGGATTCGCCAACGATGCCCAGCACCTCGCCCTCGGCCAGATCGAAGCTGACGCCATTGACCGCGTGCAGTTTGCGCGGCGGGGTCCAGGGCCAGTCGCCTTCGCGGCGCAGCGTGAATGCAACATGCAGATCGCGGACACTCAAAAGCGGGGTGTCGGTCATGCCAGTTCCTCCAGACTGCGGTTGCAGGCGCGCCAGCGGTCCGGTGCGAATTCGGTCAGCGGCGCCAACGCCTGCACGCAATCATCCCCCGCGTATTCACAGCGCGGCGCAAAGGGGCAGCCCTGTTGCGCGCGTGTCATGTTGGGCGGACTGCCGGGGATGCTGTCAAGCGCGCCGCCCTCATGGTCCACCCGCGGAATCGCGCGCAACAGGCCGCGCGTATAGGGGTGCGTGGGGTCGGCGAATAGCGGATGCACGGGGGCCGCCTCCATCACGCGGCCACCATAAAGCACCATCACCCGCTCGCAGAACCCGGCGATCACGCCAAGATCGTGCGTGATGAGAATCGTGGCCATGCCGAATTCGCGCTGCAATTCGACCAAGAGCTGCATGATCTGCGCCTGCACCGTCACATCAAGCGCGGTGGTCGGCTCATCGGCAATCAGAATGTCGGGGTTGCACAGAAGCGACATCGCGATCATCACCCGCTGCCGCATGCCACCAGAAAACTCGTGCGGGTACAGGCTGATGCGGCCCTTCGCATCGGGAATTTTTACCGCATCAAGCATGCGCAGGCTGTTGGCCAGCGCCTCGCGCTTACCCATGCCCTTGTGGTGGATCAGCACCTCGGCCATCTGGTCGCTCACCCGCATGTAGGGATTGAGCGAGGTCATCGGGTCTTGAAACACCATGGCAATATGGTTGGCGCGGATCGGGTTGATGACGGCGGGCGGCGCATTGAGGATTTCGCGCCCGTCATAGCGCACCGAACCGCGCGCGCGCCCGTTTTGCGCCAGAAGGCCCATGATCGCGAACGCCAACTGGCTTTTTCCCGAACCGCTTTCGCCCACGATGCCAAGGGTCTCGCCGCGCTCCAGCGTCAGGTTGACACCGTTGACCGCGTTCACGGTGCCGTCGTTGGTGGCAAACGAAACACCAAGGTCTTTCACTTCCAGCAAGGCCATGTCAGCGGTCCTTCGGGTCAAGCGCATCGCGCAGGCCATCGCCGACGAAGAAGAAGGCAAACAGCGTGATAATGAAGAAGAAAAGCGGAAAGGCCAGCTGCCAGAGGGTGCCATAGTTGATGGTGCGCGAGCCTTCGGATATCAGCGCGCCCCAGCTGGTCAGCGGCTCCTGCACGCCCAGCCCGAGAAAGCTGATGAAACTTTCGGTCAAGATCATCAGCGGCACCAGCAGCGTGGCATAGACCGCAACCACCCCCAGAAGGTTCGGCACGATGTGGCGGCGGATGATCGTCAGCCGCGAAACCCCGGTGGCCTCGGCCGCCTCGATGAATTCCTTGTGCTTGAGGCTCAGCGTCTGGCCGCGCACGATCCGGCTCATGTCAAGCCAGCTTATCAGCCCTATGCCCATGAACAGCATGATGATCGAGCGGCCAAACACCACCAAGAGCAGAATCAGCACGAACATGTAGGGAATCGCCATCAGAATATCGACAGTGCGCATCATCACGTTGTCGGTGCGCCCGCCGACATAGCCCGCGAAAGCGCCGTAGAAGGTGCCCACCAGCACCGCAATGGCGCTGCCGACAATTCCCACGGCAAGGCTGATCTGGGTGCCCTGCACGGTGCGCGCGAACAGATCGCGGCCAAGGTCATCGGTGCCGAAATAATGGCCGTTGGAAAGTGATGGCCCGCCTTTTTCGGCGATCTGCCCCATGATCGAGAAATCAAGCGTTTCGTTGGAATACCGCGCGATCGAACTGCCAAATACCGCAAAGGCCAGCACGAGCAAAAGCACGATCAGCCCGCCCACCGCCGCCTTGTTCTTGAAGAACCGCTTGCGCGCATCAGCCCATAGCGAGCGGCCCTTGACCTCGTCACCCGCCAGCCGGTCGGCAAGGCTTTTCATCTTGGTGTTTTCGATGAGCATGATCTAGTACCGGATCTTTGGGTCGATCCAGGCGTAAAGGATATCGACCAGAAGGTTGAAGAGAACCGTGAGCGTGCCGACCAGAATCGTCACCCCCATCATCACCGCATAGTCGCGGTTGAGCGCGCTATCGACGAACGCCTTGCCGATGCCGCCGGTGGAAAAATACATGTCCACCACCACCGAACCGGTGATCATCGTCACGAACGCCGGGCCGAGGTAGGAAACCACCGGTAGCATCGCCGGCTTGAGCGCGTGGCGAATGATGACCTTGCGCATCGGCAGACCCTTGGCCTTGGCGGTGCGGATGTGGTTCGAGTTCATCACCTCAAGCATCGAGGAGCGGGTGATCCGTGCGATCGAGGCCATGAACGAGGTTGAAAGCGCCACCACCGGCATGATCAGATATTGCCATTGACCGCCCTCCCAGCCGCCGCCGGGCAACCAGCCCAGCCAGAGCGTGAAGACCAGCACCAGAATCGGCGCCATCACGAAGTTGGGCAGCACCTGCGCACCGATCGAAATGCCGACCGCGAGGTAATCGAGCCAGCTGTTGTGCCGGATCGCCGCCGCCACGCCAAGGCCGACCCCCACCACCACCGCCACCACAAAGGAAATCGCGCCATAGGTCAGCGTGACCGGAAAGCCCTGCGCGATGATCGCGTTGACCGTGCGATCTTTGTAAATGAACGAGGGGCCAAAATCGAAATGCGCCACGATACCCCAGACATAGGTCAGCATCTGCCGCCACATCGGCTGATCGAGCCCGTATTTGGCGTTGAGATTGGCCAACACCGCCGG
Organism: Alphaproteobacteria bacterium HGW-Alphaproteobacteria-4; assembly: GCA_002842855.1. GTDB lineage: Bacteria > Pseudomonadota > Alphaproteobacteria > Rhodobacterales > Rhodobacteraceae > UBA6213. The sequence continues at coordinate 48,099 of PHEE01000010.1, forward strand.
GGGCAAGCCACGTTCCGACGTGAACGGGCCACCCGGTGCGGCATGCATGAGCAGGAACGAGAACACGATAAGCAGCAGCAGCGTTGGCACGGCAATGGCCAACCGCCTGACGATATAGGCGAACATGGGTCTGATCCCCAACCGGAAATGGTAGGGGGCGCGCGCGGCGCGCGCACCCCCGGTTAGCCCTGATTACTTGGCGACGCGGTAGAGGTCGCGTGCGTACCAGGTCTGCATCACGTTCGCGGTCGGAATGCCTTTGATATCGGCGGCAATCATGTCGACCTTGGCGTAATGGTAGATCGGAATCACCGGCATTTCGTCGGCGAGGATCTGCTCGGCAGCGGTGTACATCGGCTGCGGATCAGCTGCGGTTTTCGACTCTTTCATCAACCGATCATACTCTTCCGAGTAGAACTTGCCGTTGTTGTGCCCCGAATACGAGGTGAAGAGGTCGAGGTAGGTCGAGGCTTCGTTATAGTCGCCGCACCATGCGTAGCGGGCCATCTCGAAGTCCTGGTTCTGCATCTTGTCGGTGTGCACCTGCCATTCCATGTTGTTGAGCGTCAGCTCAACCCCCAGCGGTTTCCAGAACTGGGCAATGGCGATGGCAATCTTCTTGTGCGCTTCCGAGGTGTTGTAGTTCAGCGTCAGCTTGAGCGGGTTCGCCGGGCTGTAGCCCGCCGCCGTCAGCAGCTCTTTTGCCTTCGCATCGCGCTCGGCCTGGGTCCAGCCCGCGTATTCGATCTCGGGCATGGTGAAGCCCGCGGTCGCCCAGTGGGTCCAGTTGTAGGCGGGTTTCTGGCCGCCTTGCAGCACGGCATCCACGATGATGTCGCGGTTGACGCCATACGACAGCGCGCGGCGCACGTTGACATCTTTCAGCGAGGCCGGACCCTTGTCGGACAGGTTCATCATGTAGATGTAGCTGCACGAATAGGCCGACGAGGTCGCCACATCCGGGTATTCGGCCTTCAGTCGCGGGTATTGCCCGGCGGGTACGTTGGTGCGGTCAAGCTCGCCCGCAAGGAACCGCGTCAGCGCCTGGTTTTCGTCGTTGATGGTCAGCGCGGTGACGGTTTCCAGAATGGTGTGGGCGTCATCCCAGTAGAGCGGGTTGCGCTTGAGCACCAGCTTTTCGCCGTGGATGTGTTCGGCCAGCGTATAGGCGCCGTTACCGACGATGTTGGCCGGCAAGGTCCATTCGTTGCCGAACTTTTCAACCGTCGCCTGATGCACCGGGAAGGTCGAGCCATGCACCGTCATCGCCGGGAAGTAGGGCAAGGGCGCAAGGATCTTCACCTCAAAGGTGTGGTCATCGACCGCGCGCACGCCAAGCGTATCGGGCGCGGCGGTGCCTGCGGTGATTTCGGCGGCGTTTACCACCTGCATCAGTTCCATGTACCAGGCGTATTCCGAGGCAAAGGCCGGGTCGGCAAGGCGGCGCCACGAATAGACGAAATCATTGGCGGTGACCGGGTCGCCGTTTGACCATTTCGCATTGTCGCGCAGATGGAACGTGTAGGTCATCTTGTCGTCCGAAAGGTCGTAGCCGGTGGCGACACCGGGCTCCAGTTCGCCGGTGGGGCCTTCGTTGTAGAGCCCTTCGAACAGCGAACGGATCACGTCCGAACCTTCGACATCGGTGTTGATCTGCGGGTCAAGCGACTTGATCGCGTCCAAGAGCCAGTAGGTGTAGCTCTGGTTGGCCGACAGCTCTTCGCCCGTTACCGGGTGGGTGGCGGCCCATGCGGGCAGCGCAAGCGTCAGGCTGAGGATGGTCGAGAGCAAGAGTTTCGTCTTCATGTCTGTCCTCCGTTTTTTTGGGGTTGCCCCCTATCCAGTGTTCCGCGAAGCGCGGAAAGTGCGCGCAGATTAGATACGAGCTTCTGATAGGTCCATGGGGGAATTGCTAGCGCCCAAAGTGCCGCAGCGGCAGCCGCGATTTTTCCGGCGCCGGATCAGGTTGCAGCGCCGCAATCGCTGGCCGTTGCGCAGCCGGGGCCGGGCCCGGTTTCAACCTGCAAGGTGGCGTGGGCTATGGCGAAATGATCGGCCAACGCTTCCGCCAGTTCGGCCAGAAAGCGGTCGCCGGGGTGGCCTGCGGGCATGCACAGATGCGCGCTCAGCGCGGCGCGGGTGGTTGAAATTGGCCAGATGTGCAGATCATGCACCGCCGCAACCCCGGGCTGGTGGGCCAGAAAACCGGCCAATGCGGCGTGGTCACGCCCTTCGGGCACCGCATCCATCAGCCCCCGCGTGGCATCCGCCACCAGTTGGGCAGCGGTGACCGCGATCAAAAGACTCACGGCAATCGCTATTGCGGGGTCCAGCCAGCGTGCGCCGGTGGCCAGCATCAGCCCCGCCCCCAGCACCACCGCCAAAGACACCGCCGCATCGGCCATCATGTGCAGGTAGGCGCCGCGCGCGTTCAGGTCTGCACGGTGGCGCAGGAACAGGAACGCCGTGCCGGTGTTGACCGCAATCCCCACCGCTGCCACCGCCGCCACCACCAGCCCCGGCACCTCGGGTGGCGCGGCAAAGCGGCCAAGCGCCTCGCCGATCACCGCGCCGGCGCCGAGCAGAATTGCCACCCCGTTGCCAAGCGCCGCAAGCAAGGTCGCGCGCCCGTAGCCCCATGTGTAGCGGTGCGAGGCCGCCCGTTTGGCCAGCACCGCGGCACCCCAGGCGATCAGCAGCCCCGCTACGTCGGTCAGGTTGTGCGCCGCATCCGCCAAGAGCGCGAGCGACCCGGCCCAGAAACCCGCCCCCGCCTCGATCAGCACGAATCCCGCGTTGAGCACGACCGCAAGGCGGAACGCCGGTGTCAGGTCGGCCACCTGCGCGGCACCGTGGCTGTGGGCGTGGTCGTGCGGCATTGCGTCACCTTTGGGTGCGGTGCCGCCATCACGCCACCCGCGGGCGCCGCTGTAAAGCCCCGGATAGCGATCTGGTGGGTTGAACCTCGCACCAATTTCCTCTTACGTGCCGGGGCGCGCGTCCGCGCGGGCAGAGGAGACTTGGATGCGGCTTCCCGATCTGGCGCGCTTGCTGCAGGCATGGCAGGCACATCGCCGCGTTGCGGCGGCGGCGCTGGTGCTCGTTACGCTCGCCGCGGCGATCGGGGCGGCTCGGGTGCACGCCAACGTCGATATGACCGCCCTTTTGCGCGGCAATTCCGACAGCTACACGCAATGGGCGGCGGTCGAGCGCGCCTTCGCCCCGTTTTCGCGCGACGAGGTCTATGTGGTCAGCGCCGATACCGGCACCCTGGCCGAAGATTCACGCCTGCTTGCACTGGAAGACCTGCTGATCGATCTGAACCTTACGCCCGGCGTGGCCGCGACGCTCAGCATCTTTTCGATCCCCTCGTCCGATCAACCCGGCCGGGCGTGGCTCAAATCCGATGTCTCGCGCGCGCTTTACGCGCAAACACGCCTTGGCAACCTGCGCGCCGAAAATGCCACCGCCGCGCAGATGCTGTCGGCGGACCTCGCGGCAACGCTGGTGCTGGTGATGCCGGCATCGGGCCACAGCAACGCCGAGGTCGCGGCCGCCATCGCACCCATGGTGGCAGCGCCGCCGCCGGGACTTTCCTTGCGCCCGGCCGGGCTGAGCGAAATGCAGCGCACCATCGCCGATGGCCTGATCCGCGATCAGATCTGGCTGACCCCTGTTTCGGTCACAATCTGCCTTGCGATCACCTTCTGGCTGTTCGGGTCATGGCGCGCGATGGTGATCTGCGGGCTGCCGCCGCTGATCGGCCTTGCCTGGTTCTTTGGCTGGATCGGCTGGGCCGGAATTGCCATGGACCAGTTCATGGCGGTGGTGCCGACAGTGCTGATTGTGCTGTCGTTTTCCGACTGCATCCACCTATATCACGCCTCGGTCGAGGCCCAGACCGGGCGCGACGACGACAGGGCCGTGCTGCTGGCACAGGCGCAAACCCTGCCCGCAGCCTTCATGACCAGCCTGACCACAGCGGTGGCGTTTCTCAGCCTGTTGCTGGTGCAGGCGCCTGCGCTTTCAAACCTGTCGCTGTCGGGCGCGTTCGGCATGGCGTTGACCTTTCTGGCGGTGGCGCTGTCCTTTCCGCTGCTGTTCCGGGCGGTGGGTGCGCAGCATGGCGCGCTGCGCCGCAGGCTGCCGCACTTTGCACCGGCACTTGGCGTGGCCAAGGCGCTGGCGGTGCGTCCGCGCCGCGTGGTGGCGCTGACGCTGGGGCTGACCGCGGTGCTTTTGGCAATGGAAACACAACTGACCACCAGTTTCAGCGTGACCGAATACCTGCCGCGCAAAACCGATGTCGGGCTGACGCTCGATGATCTCAACGCGCTCGGGCTCGCCTCGGACAGCCTGCAGGTGATCGTCACCGATGCCGATGGCGTGGCCGGCATTTCGGCGGCCGATACCGCGCTGCTGGCCCAGGTCGCGACCGAGATTTACGGCCCCGGCACGCACAATACCGATGCGCTTGCGGCATGGGCCGAAAGCGGGGCGGGCACGCCGCTTTTGCGCCGCTTCGTTTCCGAAGACCGGCTTTCCTATGCGCTGCCGCTGGCAATGGCGGTGGAAAGCGACGGCAGCGCCAAGCTGATGGCGGTGCGCGACCGGCTGACGGCGCGGTTTGCCGATATGGGGCTGGCCGAAAAGGTGGCGCTGCGCGGCTACAGCCTTGTGATGATCGAAGAACTGCCGGGGCTGATCAGCAAGCTTCGGCTCGGGTTCTACCTTTCGATCGCCGCGATCACGGCTCTGATCTGGCTGATGCTCGGCTCGGCGCGGCTGGCGCTGGTATCGGTGCTGCCCAACGTCATTCCGATTCTATGCGTCGATGCATGGCTCTTTCTCAGCGGCCAGCAGATCACGTTGACCTCGGCAATCGCCACCACGGTGGCGTTCGGCATTGCGGTAGACAACAGCATCCACCTTCTCAACCGCTTTCGGCTGGCACCGCCCGGCCCGGTAGCGGCGCGGGTGACATTGGCGCTGGCCCATGCAGCGCCACCGATCATCACCACCACGTTGCTGCTGCTCGGCGGATTCTCGATCGTGCTCTTGTCATCGATGCCATCGGTCGCCACCTTTGGCGTGCTGGTCGGGCTGGCGCTGCTTCTGGCCATGGTGTCTTCGGTATTCCTGTTGCCGGGACTGATACGATGGAGCCTGAAATGACCCGTTCCCTGCTTGCCCTCGCGTTTGCCCTTTCCGCCTTCGCCAGCCCCGCGCTGGCGGTAGACGCTCTGCGGCTGGGCGAGTTGCTGGGCGACTGGCAGGGCACGGGAACCGTTGCCAGCGGCACCGACGAACCGGGGCGGATCCGCTGCAAGATCACGCTACGCGCCACCGCGCGCGACACCAACGTGGTCGAAGGGCGTTGCGCCACCTCGGAAGGTTCCGACGTGTTCGCGCTGGAGCTGTTCGAGGGCGAGGCCGGGGCAGTTAGCGCCGAAAACCGGCTCGGCGAACCGGGCAACCTGCCTGCCGCGCTGGTGGGCACGCTGGAACCCGGCCTGCTGACGCTGAAGGGCGAGGGCATCGCGGCGCTCGAGTTGCGGCGCATCGGCGACGAACTGGCGCTTTCGATCGTCTCGGGGCAGGCCGAAAGGCCGGGGCGGATGGATGTGACGCTGGCGCGTGTGGCCCCCTGAGCCGCCTGCCCTAGCCGATCAGCACCACCAACCACGCCGCACCGCCCGCAATGGCGCTCAGCGCCACCGCCGCCGAGGCGCAATCCTTTGCCTTCTTGGCGCGCGGGTCGGTTTCGGTCGACAGATAATCGACCACTTCCTCGATGCCGGTATTCATCAGTTCCGCCGCAAGCAGCACAAAGCCAAGCCCGATGATCACCGCGCGCTCTGCTGTCTCAAGATCGAGCACACAGGCCAGCAGCACCGAGATCGCGTGCACGGCGGTCCACTGGCGCAGCGACTTCTCGCTCGCCCATGCTGCGGCCCAGCCTTGCCACGACCAGACGAAGGTATTGCGGAGCCGCCAAAGCTCGGCGCGCAGCCACTTTATCATTATCGCCCTCCACCCCGATGCCGATGCAATGCCCCGAACCTAAGCCAGCGCCCGCAACCGCGCCAGATGGCACGTCACATTCCGCCGCCGGGCGGATGTCAGGTGATCGCGCGCAATTCGGCCAGCAGCTGCGCGTTGCGGCACCAGTCGGGCGCGGCATCAGCGCGCGTGGGATGTTCCGAAAGGAATGTGAGGCAGCCCTGCATGCCGGGGCAACCGCGGCAGCGCGCCACCATCTCGGCCACGTCGCCCCGCGTCACCACCCCCTCGCTCAGCAAGGCGTTGAGGTTGATGCCCTGTCGGCGCGCCATGCCGCGGGTGATCCAGAAATGCAGATCGGCGTTGCCCTCGCCGCCCATCACGCCTGCCCCCCCAACGCCGCCTCGCGCCGCAGTTCGTCAAACAGAGCAGCGTTGCGGCAGGCCTCGGGTGCCGCCACCGCAGGCACCGCGCCATCGTGGCTGGCGAGCCACGCAAGGCAGGCATCCGGCCCGTCGCAGCAGGTGCAGCGCAGCACCGCATCGCGCCAGTCTTCGCCGCCTAGCGCGCCAACAGCCAGCGCCGCGGTCATATCGACCCCCAGCACTTCGGCCATGCGGCTCAGCAGCGCTGCGTGGTGGTGAAGCGTTCTTGACCCGGGCACTGCGGCATTCCCTTGTTACAGGCGTTCGGGCGCAAGATCGCGGCGAAAGCCGCTTCGGCGCAATGATTCAGATCAAAGCCTGCAAACGCTGCCGCCGGGTGTTCCCATTCCCGCCGATCCGCCCTAACGTGCCCGCATGTTCACCATCGAGCACGAATTCGACGTCACCGTTATCACCCTCATCGATGAGGGTGACCGCTCTGAAGAGGGGCTGAACGAGGATGTCATCATCCGCGCCTATGAAGATTGCGTGACGATTGAACAGCTTGACGACGAGACCGGCGAAGAGGTGGTTGTAGTTCTGAGCCAAGCGCAATTGCGCGAATTGGCAGCGGCGCTCAACCTGCCCGAAGGTGCCTATCGGTTGCGCCCCGACGGGTCCGCCAAGTCTGAATAGCCTCTAGTCGAGCCGAAACACCTTGTCGCGCGAGGTTTCGCCCCGCACCAGCGTCAGCCGTGTTTTCGCCACCCCAAGCGCCTTGGCCAGCAGTTTGACCACCGCCGCCGTGGCCTTGCCGCCTTCGGGCACCACGGTCACATAAATCCGCACCACCGCGCCATCGGCCACCACCGCATTGCGCGAGGCCCTGGGGGTAACCCGCACCGCAATTTCGGCGCCGGGGGTGGCGAGATGGGCAAGCTCGGCCATGCGATCTCCTCTGGCACCGCTTCTAGCGCGCCGTTAGGCTTGCCGCCAGACTTGCAAGGAGCGCGACATGACCACCGCCTTTTTCCACGATGAGCGCTGCCTCTGGCATGGTGGCGGCAACTATGCCTTTCTGCTGCCAGTGGGTGGGCTGGTGCAGCCGGGCGGTGGCCTGCCCGAAAGCCCGGAAACCAAGCGGCGGCTGGTGAACCTTTTGCGCGTTACCGGGCTGATGGCCGAACTGGCCGAACAGAGCGCGCCCGAGGCCAACCGTGATGATCTGTTGCGGGTGCACCCGGCGCACTACCTCGACGCATTCAAGGCCGCCTCAGATGCGGGCGGCGGCGAGATGGGGCCGCGCGCGCCGTTCGGCGCGGGCGGATATGAGCTTGCCGCGCTATCGGCTGGGCTGGCAAAGGGTGCATTGTTTGCGGTGCTCGAAGGGCGTGCGGCCAATGCTTATGCCGTATCACGCCCGCCCGGCCATCACTGCCTGCCCGCGCAGCCGATGGGCTTTTGCCTTCTGGCCAACATCGCCGTGGCGATCCGCGCCGCACAGGCGGCGGGCCTTGCGCGGCGTATCGCGGTGGTCGATTGGGATGTGCACCACGGCAACGGCACCGAGGCCATCTTTTACGACGACCCGAACGTGCTGACGATTTCGCTGCATCAGGAACATAACTTTCCGCTCGATACCGGTGGCGCCGAGGCGCGCGGGGCGGGGGCGGGGCTGGGGGCAAACCTCAACATCCCCCTGCCCCCCGGCACCGGCCACGCGAGCTATCTTGAAGCGGTCGAACGCCTCGTATTGCCGGCGCTTTGGGCATTTCGTCCCGAAGTGATCGTGATTGCCTGCGGCTATGATGCCTCGGCGGTTGATCCGCTGGGGCGGATGCTGGCCACCGCAGAGACTTTCCGGCTGATGACCCGCGCGCTGATGGGCGCCGCCGCGCAGCTTTGCGACGGCCGCCTGGTGACGGTGCATGAGGGCGGCTATGCCGAGGTGCATGTGCCCTTTTGCGGCCATGCGGTGCTTGAGGAAATGTCAGGCTCGGCACTCCGCGCCCCCGACCCGCTGGCCGCCACGCTTGTCGCCCGGCAACCGGGTCCGGAGTGGGTGGCCCATGTCAGCGCCCATATCGGGCGGCTGGTGGCGGCGCAGAATTGAGCCATTAAGCCTTCTGCAATCCGCGCGTGCTTGACTGCGGCGAACCGGAGGCGGGCGTGAACCTTTACCATTGCATGATCGAACTCAAATCCGATGCCAAGGCGCTGGCCTTTGCCTCGGCTTGCGAAACCTGGCTCGCCACATTGGCCGAACAGGGGCTGATCGGCCAGTGGCGGCTCATGCGGCGAAAGCTCGGGCTGGCCTCGGGCGCGCACTGCGATTTTCTGCTGGAAATCGAGCTTGCCGACCTCGCGCAACTTGACGCCACCTTCCGTGCGCTTGGCCACGTCGATGATGCCGCGCAGCGCCATTACGACCAGCTTCACCACATGATCGCCCATGCCGAGGTCGGCCTGTTCCGCCCCTTTCCCGACCCCGAGCGGCGCGAGCGCATTGCGCTGATCTGACCGGGCGGCTACACCCGGTGCCATGAGCGAACCACTTCACATCATCGGCGGCGGCATGGCCGGGTCTGAAGCCGCATGGGCAGCCGCCAACGCCGGCGTGCCCGTGGTCTTGCACGAAATGCGCCCGCAGACCGGAACATTCGCGCACCGCACCGGGCTGTTCGCAGAAATGGTTTGCTCGAACTCGTTCCGCTCCGATGACCACGAACGCAACGCCGTGGGCCTGCTGCACTGGGAAATGCGCGCGGCGGGCGGCCTTTTGATGGAAATCGCCACCCGCCACCGCCTGCCCGCCGGCGGCGCCCTGGCGGTTGACCGCGACGCTTTCGCCCGCGATGTGACCGAGCGGTTGCTCGCCCATCCGCTGATCACGGCTGAAAGCGGCGAGGTGGCGGAACTGCCACGCGACGGGCACTGGATCATTGCCACCGGGCCGCTTACGTCGGGCGCGCTGGCGCAGAGCATCCGCGCCGAAACCGGTGCCGAAGCGCTGGCGTTTTTCGACGCGATCGCGCCCATCGTCTATGCCGACAGCATCGACATGTCGGTGGCATGGCGGCAATCGCGTTATGACAAGGGCGATACCGAGGACGAACGCACCGCCTATATCAACTGCCCGATGGACCGCGCGCAGTATGATGAATTCATCGCCGCATTGACCACCGCCGAAAAGACCCTGTTTCACGAAGGCGAAACCGCCGCCTATTTCGATGGCTGCCTGCCGATCGAGGTGATGGCCGAGCGCGGCCCCCAGACCCTGCGCTTTGGCCCGATGAAACCGGTGGGCCTGACCAACGCGCATGCGCCCACGGTCAAGCCCTATGCGGTCGTGCAACTGCGCCGCGACAACGCGCTCGGCACGCTCTACAACATCGTCGGTTTTCAGACCAAGATGAAACACGGCGCGCAAGTCGATGTTTTTCGATTGATTCCCGGCCTTCACAACGCCAGCTTTGCACGCCTCGGCGGCATTCACCGCAACACGTTCCTCAACGCGCCTACGCTGCTCGATGCCCAGATGCGGCTGCGCTCGCGGCCCAATATCCGCTTTGCCGGGCAGGTTACGGGGGTTGAAGGTTATGTTGAAAGCGCCGCGATGGGGCTTTTGGCGGGGCGCATGGCAGCAGCCGAAATGCAGGGGCGCAGCCTCGCCGCGCCCTCGAATGAAACCGCGATGGGCGCGCTGGTGCATCACATTACCGGCGGCGCCGAGGCGAAAACCTTTCAGCCGATGAACGTGAACTTCGGTCTGTTCCCGCCAAATGACGCCAAGAGCGGGCGCCGGGGTCGCAAAGACCGCTACAAGGCCTATACTGATCGCGCGAAAGAGGCGTATTCCCAATGGCTTGCCGCGCAACGCTAAAGCGAACCCGGTTTGCCCCTTCGCCCACCGGGCCGTTGCATCTGGGCCACGCCTATGCCGCGCTGGTGGCGCAATCGCGCGCCGACCCCGGCCAATTTCTTCTGCGTATCGAAGATATCGACCGCAGTCGCTGCCGCCCCACATGGGAAGCGGCGATCTATGACGACCTTGCCTGGCTCGGGCTTGCCTGGCAAACCCCGGTCTGGCGCCAGTCCGACCGCCTGCCGGCCTACCGTTCGGCCCTCAACCACCTGATTTCGCTTGGCCTTTGCTACCCATGCCGATGCCGTCGTGCCGACATCCGCGCCGCGCTTTCCGCACCTCAAGAAGGCGGCCCCGATGGACCCTGCTACCCCGGCACCTGCCGCGACCGGACCATGCACGACGCCACCCCAACCGACGCGATCCGCCTGAACATGGCGCGCGCGCTGGCGCAAATCGGCGCTTCGCTCAGCTTCACCGAAACCGGAGCCGGAACCGGGGGCGCCGCTTCCGGCGTTCATGCACTTTCTGAAGAATGGCTTATAACAACCTGTGGCGACATCATTATTTCGCGACGCGACCTGGGGACTTCGTACCATCTCGCGGTGGTTGTGGATGATGCGGCGCAGGGGATTACCGAAGTCACCCGCGGCGAAGACCTGTTTGCCGCCACCCAAATCCACCGCGTGCTGCAAGCCCTGCTGGGGCTGCCAACGCCGCTTTACCACCACCACCCGCTGATCCGCGATGAATTTGGCAAACGCCTGGCCAAGCGCGATGATGCCCGCGCACTGGCAAAGTTCCGCGCTGAGGGCGCAACCGCGCAAGACATCCGCAGGATGGTCGGCCTTTAAGGTCTGCTTCAGGCCAAATCTCCCCGCCGGAGGCGCTAGGACACGGGCGCCAATATCTCCACCTCGGCTCCGCCCCGCAGCGCGGTGTAAAAGCAACTGCGGCGGTTGGTGTGGCAGGCTGGCCCGGTCTGTTCGACCAGCACCAGCAGGCAATCGCGATCGCAATCAATCCGCATCTCGACCAACCGCTGCACATGGCCCGAGCTTTCGCCCTTGGCCCAGAACGCCTGCCGCGAGCGCGACCAATAGGTAACGTGCCCGCTGGCAAGCGTGCGCCGCACCGCTTCGACGTTCATCCAGGCAAACATCAGCACTTCGCCTGTGCCCGCCGCTTGCGCGATCACCGGGATCAGACCTTGCGCATCATATTTCAGCGACGTGGCATCGAACGACATGGCGCACCTTTGCATTGCGGCTCTGACGCTTTATCTACCCCGCAACCGCGAGGAGCGAAAGCAATGAGCGACAGCGACCTTTTCAAGCTCTACACGCCGCGCATTCTGGCGTTGGCGGCGGCGATTCCGCACCTTGGCACGCTTGCCGCGCCGCAGGGCGAGGGGCGCAGGCGCGCGCCGCTTTGCGGTTCGGTGGTCAGCGCGCAGGTCGTGCTGCAAGGGGGCCGCATCGCCGAGTTTGCGCAAGACGTGCGCGCCTGCGCGCTGGGGCAGGCCTCGGCGGCCATCCTCGGCGGCGCGATCATCGGGCGCGACCTTGCCGAACTGGAACGCGGCCGCGAAGCGCTTGCGGCCATGCTGCGCGCCGGGGGGCCGGTGCCGGAAACACCCTTTCAGGGTTACGAAGTGCTGCAACCCGCGCGTGACTTTGCCAACCGGCACGAATCGATCCTGCTTGCCTTCGATGCCGCAATCGCAGCGTTGCAGGCGGCCAGCGCTTAACGCTTTTGCAAACCACCGCGTGGCAGGGTGGCGCAGCCAGCACAAGGATGCGCCATGTTTCAGCCCACCGCCATTGCCCCCGCGCCGGGCACTGCCCCGCTGCTTGACAGTATGGCCGCCAACGCGCTTGCGCTCGGGCGCGAAATTGTTGACGTGGCAGGCTTTCTGGAGGGCGCCAATGCGCTTGCAGGGCAGCAGCTTGAGCGCCTCCACCGCGCCCGCAGCGAAGCCGAGGCGGTGGCGCGCGGCAACACGCGCGTGATCGCCACGATCGAAGGCCTGTCTGCCAGCGCCGAGACCACGTTTACACTCGTTGAAAACACTGTGGCGCGGCTGCGCGGGGCGGCACCGCAAACCGCGGCGGTGGCGGCCTGGGTGCAATCGGTCGATGCCCGCATGGCCACGGTCGAGCGTACATTGGCCAGTGTTCAGGTATCCAACAGCGGTATCGGGTCGATCGCGGCGCAGGTCAATATTCTGGCAATCAACGCAAAGATCGAGGCGGCGCGGGCGGGCGATGCGGGCCGCGGCTTTGCGGTGGTGGCCGAAGCGATCAATGACCTTTCGCGCAAGACCTCCGCCGCCGCCGCGACCATTGGCGAGGCGATCGGCGGGCTGACGCAGCTGATCGAATCGCTCCGCAATGAGGCTACGGCAACCGCGACCATTGCCGGTGCGGTGCTGGAAGAAACCCGGCAGACCGATGCCGCACTCGGCGAAATGAGCGGGTCGGTGCAGAACACGCGCGCGGCGGCCACCGAAATTGCCACCCGCGCCGCCGAGGTTCGCGACGCGAACCAGAATTTTCGCCCGGCATTCGATTCGGTTCTCGAAGGGGTCGAAGGCCAGGCTGCCGATGTGCGCGGCGTGCATGCACGCATGGGCGGGCTGCGCGCGCATAGCGAAGCGCTGATTTGCGGTGCCGTCGAACTTGGCGGGGCCACGGCCGATGCGCCGCTCATTGCGCATGTCCGTGCCAGCGCTGCCGCAATCGGCGCGGCATTCGCCGAAGCCATTGCGCGCGGCGACATCTCGCAGGCGGCGCTCTTTTACCACCGTTATCAGCTCATTCCCGGCACCGACCCTGCGCAGCACATGGCCCCGTTCACACCGCTGACCGACAAGCTTCTGCCCGCGTTCCAGGACCCCGCGTTGACGCTCGACCGGCGGGTGGTGTTCTGCGCCGCGGTCGACCGCAACGGCTATCTGCCCACGCACAACCCCCAATTCTCGCACCCGCCAAGCGATGACCCGGCATGGAACGCCGCCAATTGCCGCAACCGCCGCCTGTTTACAGATCGTGTCGGGCGCCGGGCGGCCGAATCAACCGCGCCATTCCTGCTGCAAATCTACCGCCGCGACATGGGCGGCGGCCAGTTTGCGCTGATGAAAGACCTCTCGGCGCCGATCATCGTGGCGGGGCGCCATTGGGGCGGACTGCGGCTCGGCTATGGGTTTTGAAAAAACCGCCGCCAGAGCATCGGCTCTGGCAGCGGCAGGCTGGCGCATCGCGGGGGACAGACTGGGCGCCAGAAGGCGCAAGGCTTGGCGATAGCGCAAAACGGCAGGGGTCAGACCAGATCGGGCAGGTGCAGGCCAACCATCAAGATCACCACAAGCGCCGCAACGCCGACCGCATCTTGCCAGAGCATCCCGGCATCGCGCATCAGCGCCGCTTTCACCTTGTGAGCCATGATCGAACCCTTTCGCACCCATCTGTTGTGTATTTGTTCTCATATTCATGGCGCGATGTAAAGAACTTTTAACGAACATGCGCGAACTTTCCGCTAACCTACGGAAATCAGCCGGATTGCGCGGTCCTGCTCCATCAGCCACAAAAGCAGCCGCACGGCGCGCCCGCGCGGTGATTCGAGCGCCGGATCGGCAGCCAGCAGCGCGCGCGCGTCGCTTTGTGCCACCGCCATCAGCCCCGCCTGCCGCTCCAGATCGGCGACCCGAAACCGCGGCAGCCCCGATTGCGCAGTGCCCAGCACATCGCCCGCGCCGCGCATTGCCAAGTCTTCCTCGGCAATCCGAAACCCGTCTTCGGTTTCGCGCAAGATCTGCAAGCGCCGCTCGCCCGACCCGGTCAGCGGCGACTGATAGAGCATCAGGCAGGTCGATTCGGCAGCCCCGCGCCCGACCCTGCCGCGCAGCTGGTGCAACTGCGCCAAGCCAAAGCTTTCGGCCCGCTCGATCACCATGATCGAGGCGTTGGGCACGTTGACCCCAACCTCGATCACCGTGGTTGCCACCAAAAGCCGCGTGCGCCCGGCCACGAAAGCAGCCATCGCGGCATCTTTTTCGGCGGCGGGCAGTTGCCCGTGCACCAGCCCTACGACGCCCTCGCCAAACGCCACCCGCAGCGCGCGAAACCGCTCTTCCGCCGAGGTGAGGTCCACCGTTTCGCTGTCTTCCACCAGCGGACAGACCCAATAGGCCTGCCGCCCGTCGGCCAGCGCGCGGCGCAGATGCGCCACCACCTCGTCAATCCGACCGGTGGAAATCAACGCGGTTTTCACCGGCTTGCGCCCCGGCGGCTTTTCATCCAGCAGCGAAACATCCATGTCGCCATATTGCGCAAGGCTGAGCGAGCGCGGAATGGGTGTGGCGGTCATCACCAGCATGTCGGCGGCGCGGCCCTTGGCGCCAAGCTCCATCCGTTGCGCGACGCCAAACCGGTGTTGCTCATCCACCACCGCCAGCCGCAGATCGGCAAACTCCACCTCGCGCTGAAACACCGCGTGGGTGCCGACCAGAATCGCAATCCGCCCCGCTGCAAGGTCGGCCAGCTTGGCTGCCCGCTCGGCACCCTTGTCGCGCCCGGTCAATATCTCAAGCCGCACCCCGGCGGCCTGTGCCAGCGGTGCGAGGCTGTCAAGGTGCTGGCGCGCCAGAATTTCGGTCGGCGCCATCATCACCCCTTGCCCGCCCGCCTCGACCGCAACCAGCAGCGCCATGAAAGCCACCAGCGTCTTGCCCGAGCCGACATCGCCCTGCAACAGCCGGTTCATCCGCGCCGCGCTGCCCATGTCGGCGGCAATCTCGGCCATCGCACGGGCCTGCGCGGCGGTTGGGGCAAAGGGCAGCGCCGCCAGTGTGCGGGCGCGCAGGGCGCCATCGCCCCGGCTGACCCGCCCCTTGGCGCGGCGCAATTGCGACCGCGCGAGCGCGAGCGTCACCTGATGCGCGAACAGTTCGTCATAGGCCAGCCGCGCGCGGGCGGGCGCAGTGGGCGCAAGGTCGTCGCTGCCATGCGGCGCATGCGCGCGCGCCACCGCATCGGCCCATGCGGGCCAGCCCTCGCGCGCCACCAACGCAGGGTCGGCCCATTCCGCAGCTTGCGGCAGCCGCGTTAGTGCGCCCTGCACCGCGCGTGCCACGACGCGCTGCGTGAGGCCCGAAGAAAGCGGATAGACCGGCTCGAAGGCGGGCAGATCGCGTGCGTCTTCGGGGCGCAGAATATGATCTGGGTGCGCCATCTGCGCGACCCCGTCAAAGATCTCGACTCGCCCGGAAATAACCCGCCGTTGCCCCGTAGGAAGTTGTTTTTCCAGCCAATCGCCCTTGGCATGAAAGAACACGAGTTGAAACTCGGTCTCGGCATCGCGCACCATCACCCGCGTCGGTTTGCCTTTGGCCCGGGCGGGCAGATGGCCGCCCACCTCCACCTCGACCGTAACCGTGGCGGGCAATACCACCTCGCGGATCGAGCGGCGCGGGCGGCGGTCGATGCCCGAATGGGGCAGCGTGAACAGCAGGTCGCGCGGCCGTTCCACCCCGATCTGCGCGAAGGCGTGGGCGGTTTTTTCGCCCACGCCGGGCAGCGTGTCGAGCGCTGCAAACAGCGGGAACAATTCGGGCGGGCGGGTGCTCACGGTGCGCCCGCGAGTGTGAGCCACGCGTCTTCATCGATCACCCTCACACCCAGCTCCGCCGCCTTCTTGGCTTTTGAGCCCGCCCCCGGCCCCGCGACCAGAATATCGGTGCGCGCCGAAACCGACCCCGCGACCTTTGCCCCCAGCGCTTCTGCCCGCGCCTTGGCCTCGGCCCGCGTCATTCGCTCAAGCGTGCCCGTAAACACCACGGTCAACCCAGATATGGCGCTGTCGGCGGCGCGCGGGGCTGCGGGTTCTGCCGCGATCTCGGCCATCAGGTTTTCGACCGCCGCACGATCGCTCGAATGGTTCAGCGCGCTCACCAGCGAGCGCGCTGTAACCTCGCCGATACCGTCAATCGACAGCAACTCGGGCCACGCGGCGCCGTCAGGGTCGTCGGCACTGCGCACCGCGGCAAGAAAAGCGTCCCATGTGCCGTAATGCGTCGCGAGCGTTGCCGCCGCACTTTCACCGACATGGCGGATACCAAGCGCAAAGATCAGCCGCGCCAGCGGCACCCGGCGCCGTTGCTCGATCGCAGCAAACAGATTTTGCGCCGATCTTTCACCCCAGCCATCGCGCAGCGCCAGTTCCGCGCCGTATTTTTCGCGAAGCGTGAATATATCGGCGGGTTCGCGCAGCCAGCCTTCGCGAAAGAACGCCTCGATCTGCTTGGCGCCCAAGCCCTCGATATCGAACGCCGCGCGCGAAACGAAGTGTTTGAGCTTTTCCACTGCCTGCGCGGGGCAGGCAAGGCCACCCGAGCAGCGCCGAACCGCATCGCCCGGCTCGCGGATCGCATCCGACCCACATTCAGGGCAGACTTTTGGAAAAACATATGGTTGCGAGGCGCCATCGCGGCGCGAAAGGTCAACATCGGCGACTTTGGGTATCACGTCCCCGGCGCGGTAAACCTGCACCCAGTCGCCCTCGCGCAAATCGCGCCCCTGCCGGATCGGCGCGCCGGTAGCGTCGCGTCCGGCGATGTAATCCTCATTGTGCAGCGTCGCGTTGGATACCACCACGCCGCCCACGGTCACCGGGGCAAGGCGCGCCACCGGGCTGAGCGCGCCAGTGCGCCCCACCTGAATCTCGATCTTCTCAAGCCGGGTCCAGGCCAATTCCGCCGGAAACTTGTGCGCAATCGCCCAGCGTGGCGTGGTCGAGCGAAAGCCAAGACGGCGTTGCAGCGCAAGGTCATCGACCTTGTACACCACGCCGTCGATGTCATAGCCGAGCGTCGCGCGCTGTGCCTCAAGCGTTCGATAGGCAGCCAACATCGCCTGAAGCCCCTCGCAGCGTGTGGTTTGCGGGTTGGTGGCAAAGCCGAGCGCCGACAGCCGTGCAATTGCCGCTGACTGGGTGGTGCCTAGCGGTTCGGACACCGCGCCCCATGCGTAGGCAAAAAACCGCAAGGGCCGCGCGGCGGTGATGCGCGCGTCGAGTTGGCGCAGGCTTCCCGCCGCCGCATTGCGCGGGTTGGCAAAGATCTTGTCACCTGCCGCCGCGGCCCGCGCGTTCAATGCCGAAAAATCGGCGTGGCTCATGTAGACCTCGCCGCGCACCTCCAGCACCTCGGGCGCGCCGGTCAATTGTTGCGGAATATCGCGAATATGCGCCACGTTTTCGGTCACATTCTCGCCCACCGCCCCATCGCCCCGGGTCGCCGCCTGCACCAGCCGCCCACCCTCATACCGCAGGCTCAGTGACAGCCCGTCGATCTTGGGCTCGGCGGTAAACGCCAGCGGTGCTGCCGCATCGAGCCCCAGAAACTTGCGGACCCGCGCCTCGAATTCGGCAACCTCTTCCGCCTCGAAGGCGTTTTCAAGGCTGAGCATGGGCTGCGCGTGGGTGACCTTGGCAAAGCCCTCGGCGGGTGCTGCCCCGACCGCGCGGGTCGGGCTGTCGGGCAGCGCAAGCGCGGGAAACTGCCGCTCGATCGCAAGCAGGCGACGTTTGAGGGCGTCGTATTGGGCATCCGAAATCTCGGGCGTGTCGCGCCGGTGATAGGCCTCGTTCGCCTGTGCCACCGCCAAGCGCAGGCGTGCCGCCTCGGCACCTGCGGCGGCACCGCTCAGGCGCGCAACGTCTTCTTCCGCCTCGTGTTGCCCGGCCATGACCACCCCCCACCTTGCGCCCCCCGATTTCTAGGGCGGGGGCGCGGCGCGGTCCAGTGCTCAGGCGCCCACGGCGATCCGCCGCTCGACAATGGCGGGGCTCGGGTCGCGCAGCACATAGCCGCGGCCCCAGACGGTTTCGATGTAATTGTCACCCGCAGTCACCTCGGCCAGCTTTTTGCGCAGCTTGCAGATGAACACGTCGATGATCTTCAGCTCAGGCTCATCCATGCCGCCATAGAGGTGGTTGAGGAACATCTCCTTGGTCAGCGTGGTGCCCTTGCGCAGACTCAGCAGTTCGAGCATCTGGTATTCCTTACCGGTCAGATGCACCGGTTTGCCATCAACATCCACCGTTTTGGCGTCGAGGTTGACGGCGATCTTGCCGGTCCGGATCACCGATTGCGCGTGGCCCTTCGACCGGCGGATGATAGCGTGGATGCGCGCCACCAGTTCTTCGCGGTGGAATGGCTTGGTCATGTAATCATCGGCGCCAAAGCCAAACCCCTTGAGCTTGTTCTCGGTATCGTCCGCACCCGTGAGAATGAGAATCGGTGTTTCGACCCGTGCCAGCCGCAATTGCCGCAACACCTCATGCCCGTTCATGTCGGGCAAGTTGAGGTCGAGCAGTATCAGATCGTAATCATAGAGCTTGGCAAGGTCGATCCCTTCTTCGCCAAGATCGGTGCAATAGACATTCAGGTTCGCGTGCGTCAGCATCAGCTCGATACTGCGCGAGGTCGTTGGATCGTCCTCAACCAGAAGAATCCGCATCCTCAGTTCTCCGCATTAATCCCTCGATCACCGAGACCTTGGCGGCAAATGGTTAACGCAGCGTTACTAACGCCAAAATTGCACGTCATTCAACCCTTGGTTGTCTGAATTTTTGCAACCCGGTTACTTTCAACGCAACTTCGCCGTGGTTTTTGATGGCATCCGCCCAAAGACCGAACTCCTCGGCGCTCAGATCGTAGGATTTCAGCACCTCATCCAGCGGCACCAGCCCGCAGGCCACTGCCTTGACCAATATCGCTTTGCGGCTCGCAACCCAGCGGTGGGTCTCGCGCGGAGGCAGGTCGGCACGGGTCAGCACCGATCCATCGGGCAAGGTCACGGCGCGCGGACCTGCGACTTTTTTCAGATACATCGGCTCACCCCTTCAACGGTCACGAGCGCAAGATTGCCACGGCGTCCTTAAGGAGCGGTGAAACGCGGGGTTGTGGTTACATCGCATTTTCCTATATTCCGGCAGACCCGGACCCGGAGACCCCGATGACCGCCCTCAACTCGCTTGGCCTGCCCAAGGCCCCGGCCGACACCCGCGTGGTGGTGGCAATGTCCGGCGGCGTTGATTCGTCGGTTGTAGCCGCAATGCTGAAGGATGAGGGCTACGATGTCGTGGGCATCACATTGCAGCTTTACGACCACGGCGCGGCGCTGGCCAAAAAGGGCGCCTGCTGCGCGGGCCAGGATATCCACGATGCCCGCCGCGTTGCCGAGGCGATGGGCTTTGCGCATTATGTGCTCGATTACGAATCGAGTTTCCGCGAGGCGGTGATCGACGAGTTTGCCGATGCCTACCTTGCCGGCGCCACCCCGGTGCCCTGCATCCGCTGCAACGAGCGCGTGAAGTTCAAGGATCTGATGGCTACCGCGCGCGAGCTTGAGGCCGATTGCATGGCGACCGGCCACTATATCCAGCGCAAACTCGGGCCAAACGGCCCCGAACTGCACTCGGCCGCCGATGCCAACCGCGACCAAAGCTACTTCCTGTTCTCAACCACGCAGGAACAACTCGCCTTCCTGCGCTTTCCGCTCGGGCATCTGCCGTCAAAGTCCGAAACCCGGGCGCTCGCGGCGCGTTACGGGCTCTCTGTCGCCGACAAGCCCGACAGTCAGGACATCTGCTTTGTGCCGAACGGCAACTACGCCGCGGTGATCGAAAAGCTGCGTCCCGGCGCCGCCGACCCCGGTGACATTGTTGACATGGCGGGCAACGTGCTTGGCCAGCACCGCGGCGTGATCCACTATACCGTCGGCCAACGCCGCGGCATCGGCATTGGCGGGCTGGGCGATCCGCTCTATGTCGTCAAGCTCGATCCCGCCGGCCGGCGGGTGATTGTCGGCCCGAAAGAGGCGCTTGCCACCCGCACCATCGCCTTGAAGGAAATCAACTGGCTGGGCGATGAACCGCTGACCGCGCGCGCCGAATGGCCGCTCATGGTGCGCGTGCGCTCCACCCGCCCGCCGCGCGAGGCGCTCTTGCGCCCGATCTCGGCCACCGAGGCCGAGGTCACGCTCATTGCGGCGGAAGACGGCGTCAGCCCCGGCCAGGCTTGTGTGTTCTATGCCCCCGAAGGCAGCCGGGTGCTTGGCGGCGGCTGGATCATCGGCACCCGATAGGTCATCTTCAACGCCCAAATACCCCGGGGGTGCGGTGGCGGCGCCCCCGCGTCTTGCCGCCCTGAAGCGCCGCCAGCACCGAACGCGCCGCCCGCAGCCCGGGCGCCTCACCCCCCTCGCCCAACCGCTGCATCGTCAGCTCCATCGCCGCCAGCTGCGCCGCGCGCGCGCCGTCATCCTCCAACAGATGCAGCAGCGCCGCCGCCATCGGGCCGGGGCGGCAATGGCTGCCAACAAACTCGGGGATCATGCGGGTTTCCGAAACAAGGTTCACCAGCGTCACCGTATCGGTGCGCAACAGACGCGAGATAACAATACGGCTCAGCGGCGCCATGTCGTAGCCGATGACCATCGGCACCCGCGCCGCCGCAAGTTCAAGGCTGACCGTACCCGAGGCGGCCAGCGCCAGATCGGCGGCGGCAAAGGCCGCGCGTTTGTCGGCGGCGGTTTCCACCACGATCGGCGCCACCGGCCAGCGCACCTCGCCGCGGCGCGAGCCGGGCAGGCAAAGCACCAAGGGTTGCTCGGGCCCGATCATCTGGGTTTCGCGAAATGCCGCCGCCTCGGCGGGCGTGGCGCGCGGCTCGGCCACCACCGGGTGGCCGACAAAATCGCAGCTCATCCCCGCCGCCGTCATGTAGGGCGGCTCAAACGGCAACAGCGCCAGCACATGGTCGATGAAGGGCGCCATCTTCGCCGCCCGCCCCGGCCGCCACGCCCAGACCGATGGGGCGACATAGTGGATGGTGCGCAGATCGGGCAACGCATCACGCGCCGCGCGCGCAACGCGCAGGCAGAAATCGGGGCTGTCGATGGTGATCAGCGCATCCGGGCGCGCCGCCGCTGCCGCCGCCGCGGTTTCCGCAATGCGGCGCTTGAGGGCTCGATACTTCGGCAGCACCTCCCACAGCCCCATCACCGACAGCTCTTCCATCGGAAAGCGGCTCACCAGCCCCTCGGCCTCCATCAGCGGACCGCCGACACCCTCAAACTGCACCCCCGGCGCCAGCGCCTTCAGCCCCGCCATAAGCGCCGCCCCCAGTGCGTCGCCTGAAGCCTCACCCGCAATCACGAAAAACTTCATGGCTCGCGCGCCCAAAGAAACAGCCCCACCGCCTTGGCTGCCGCCACCGTCGCGGCGCGGTCGAGCACGATCAGGCCGCCTGCCTCCCAGGCGATGCCCGCAAGCCCTGCGGCGGTGGCACGGGCCACGGTTTCGGAACCAATCGCCGGCAGATCAACGCGTCGGTCCTGCCCCGGCTTCGGCGCCTTGAAAAGCACGCCCGACCGTGCAGCGGCATCAGGCAGAACCGCCCGATGACGGGCCGCAAAATCAAGCATCGCATCGGTTCCGGGCAGCGCCTCGGTGGCCAGGCACAGACCCCGCGCCACCACCGCCGCCTGCCCCACGTCTTGCGCCCCGATCGCCGCCACGATCTGCGCGGCACGCGCCGCGTCGGCTTCATCCTGCGGCGTCGGTGTGCCGGTCAGCACCCCCGCGCCCGGCACCAGATCGGGCGCAACCTGATCGGGGCCAATCACCTCGAAATCCCAATCCTCGAAAATTCCGATCAGCAGCCGCAGCGCGGCATCGTCGCCGCCCTGCATCGCGGCCAGCAGGCGCGGCACGAGGGTTGCGGTGCGGGCATCGAACAGTTCGGGGTCAAGCCGGGGCCTGCGCACCCCGCCCGCCAGTACCACCCGCCGCACCCCTGCCGCGTGCAGATGGTCCAGAAAGGGCACCAGACGTTCCAGCCGAAACCGCAGCGGTTCACCCGCCACTTCGGAAGGCGCGCCCTCAAGCTCGGCCAACAGGAATGGCTCGCGCAGCGCCCCTGCCAGAAGACGTGGCAGCGCGCCCGCCCCGGCGATCAGCGCAAGCCCGGTCATCGCGGCGTCAAAAAGCTGCGGTCGCTGGGGCCGAGAATGAAATCAAGCACCTCGCGCGCCAGCGGCCCCGGTGTGCCCGCTTCGGCAAGGCGCCGCGCAGCATCGCGAAAATTGCCCTCGCTCAGCGCCGCATAAAGGTCGCGCAGCTCGGCGATATCGGCCTTGGCCACGCCACGCCGCTTCAGACCCACAAGGTTCAGCCCTTCCAGCACGCCGCGCGGTGCCTGCACCAGACCGTGCGGAATGACATCGGCGGTGACCATGGTCAGCGCCCCGATGATCGCGCCGCGACCGATGCGCACAAACTGATGCACCCCCGAAAGCCCGCCCACGATCACGTCATCTTCCAGCACGCAATGCCCGGCAATCGCGACGCTGTTGACCAATATCACCCGGTCGCCGATCTGGCAGTCATGCGCCACATGCGCGCTGGCCATGAACAGGCAATCATTGCCGATCCGCGTAACCAGCCCGCCCCCCTCGGTGCCCGGGTTCATGGTCACATATTCGCGGATACGATTGCGCGCGCCGATGACAAGGCGGCTCGCCTCGCCCTTGAACTTGAGATCCTGCGGCGACTGGCCAAGCGAGGCGAAAGGAAACACCACCGTGTCTTCGCCAATTTCGGTATCACCGCCCACCACAACGTGCGATTTCAACTCGACCCGTGCGCCCAGCACCACCTGCGGTCCGACCACGCAAAACGGACCCACGCGCGCGCCCGCGCCGATCACCGCGCCCGGCTCGACAACCGCCGAGGGGTGCACAACGGCGGATGCATCAATGTGCATGGTCAGCCCTTCAGATCCATCATCGCGGTGAACTCGGCCTCGGCGGCCAGCTGGCCATCAACCCGCGCCTGCCCCGCGAACTTCCAGATCTTGCCGCCACCACGCTTGACCGTCACGTGCAGCTCCAGCACGTCGCCCGGCACCACCTTGCGGCGGAACTTGCAGCCATCAATCGCCATGAAATACGTCAGCAGCGGCTTGTCGATGACATTGAGGCTGATGCCCACCACCACCGCCGAGGTCTGCGCCATCGCTTCAACGATGGTGACGCCGGGCATCACCGGCTCGGCCGGGAAATGGCCCTGAAAATGCGGCTCGTTGAAAGTGACGTTCTTGATCCCCACGGCGCCTTTGAAGGGCACAATGTCGCGCACCTTGTCGATCAGCAAAAACGGGTAGCGATGCGGAATAATCCTCTGAATCAGAAGGATATCGGCCTCGGTATAGGCGGCTGGCTCAGACATCGCGGCTCCTGCACTGATCGGGGTCGTTCGTGGGTCGTGCAAACTTGCTAACAACGCAGGCCGTAATTGGCAAGCTGCGGGGTCAGTTTCCGGCTGTGGGGGGGGCGGGCTCGGCGGCCAGGGGCGCGGGCGCGGCCTCGGGCGCATCCGCCGCGGGGCCGGCGCCGATCAGCGCATCGGCGCGCGCAATCACCTCGTCGGTCACGTCGATCGCATCGGACGCCAGAAATATTGCCGCGCGGTCGAGAATTGCCACCGCCCCGCGCGCCTTGAGCACTTCGCTTAGCGGCGTGAACAACGCCTGATAAAAGGCCAGCTTTTCGGCATCGGCACGGCGCGCGACCTCTCGCGATTTCGCATCCTGCGTGCGCCGGATATCGGTCACCTTGGCGTCGAAAGCGTCGGCGGCGGCGCGGAACTCATCAGGGGGCATGGCTGCCCTGCGGTCGGTCAGGTCGCGTTCTTCCACCGTCAACTCATCGGCTATACGGGCGTTTTCGACGGCCAGCGCCTCAAGCTCGGAGTTGATCTGGGTGGTCACACGCTTGCCCCACGCCGACCCTGCAAAAACACGCTCGGGGTCGAGCGTGAGGATCGGGCTGGGCAGGCTGAAAGCACCGCGCGGCGCGTCCTGTGCCTGCGCGATGCCCCCGCCAAGGGCGAGGGCAAGAGCAAGAACAAGGGTGCGCAGACACGCCATTGGTGCCGAGGCCTCAGAACTGGGTCGAAATCGTCAGGTCAAAGTCCTGCACAACGTCATAGTCCTGCTTGATAAGCGCGCGCGAGAAGTTGAAGCGCAAGGGCCCGATCACCGTATCCCAGAACACCGAAACGCCAATGGATGAGCGCAGGTGCAAGGTGTCATCGACCGCCATCGAGGTGCCTGCCGTGTTGTTCAGCCCCCAGACCGACCCGACATCATAGAACACGCCGCCACTGATGCCATATTCCTCGGGCAGGCCAAGCGGAAACTGCGCTTCCAGCCGGAGTGCCGCGTAGAAGTTGCCTCCCAGCGCGTCCTGATTGCCACCCGGGCTGAGATCGCGCGGGCCATAGCCGTTCGGCTCAAAGCCACGCACCTTGCCGGTGCCCGAGAAACGGTCGAGAACGCGGCTGGTCTGCCCGCCCATCATGTTCACCGCGCCGCCTTCCAGTTCGGCGCGCAGCGTGATCGCCTCGCGGAAGACCTTGGTTTGCGCCACCATCAGCGCGGTGGTGCGCAGCGATTGCACATCGCCGCCAACCCCTGCGAAATCCTGCCCAAAGCGGAATTGCAGCGAGGCGTTGGGGTTTAGCCCCGCAAGCCGCGAGTCATGCGTAAAGGTATAGCCCAGGGCACTTGATATCAGCGCACCGGCCTCTGCCTGCAGGATCGCGGATGATGTCGGGTTGACGTCGAAGAGATCGTCGCGCGCCGCCGAATAGCGCAGCTCAAGCCGCCCGTTGCGCGAAACCGGAAAGTCCAGCGCCACCAGAAGGCCAATCCGGTCGGTCTTGTAATACGAGAAATCGTTATCCGAGACCTTTTGCGAGGCATTGAACTTGAACCGCAGATCGCGCCCCAGCAACTGCGGCTCAATGAAGGTGATCAGCGTGTTGGCATTGTTCGCCGCAGTCGAGAAGCTTAGCGCAACATACTGGCCGCGCCCGAGGAAATTTGATTCCTGCAAATTGACGTTGGCGCCAAAGCCTGCGGCCACACCATAGGTCGCGCCGAACGAAAGCGACCCGGTCGGCTTTTCGGCAACGTTCACATCGACCACGATCTGGTCGCTGGCCGAGCCCGGCCGGGTAGTGACATCGGCGGTGGCAAAAAAGCCGAGCGCGCGGATGCGTTCTGCGCCGTTGCGAATTTCGCGCGGGTTGAAGGGGTCGCCTTCAACCGTGCGGAACTGCCGCCGGATCACCTGATCCAGCGTCGTGGTATTGCCCTCGATGTCGATCCGCTCAACAAAGACTCGCGGGCCACGCACCAGTGCCAGCGTCAGATCAACCGTCAGATCGCGGTCATTGCGGGTGATGCGCGGCTCGATCTGCACAAAGGTCAGCCCCTTGTTCAGCGCAAGTGCCTCCATCCGCGTGATCGTGTTGTCGATGTCGGAGGGTGAATAGGTCGCGCCCGACTTAACCCTGACCTCGCGTTCAAACTCGGCGGCATCAACCCCGGCAATCTCGCTGATCGTGCGGATCGCCGCGAAGGAGTAGGGTTGGCCTTCCAGAACGTTGAAGGTCAGGAAAAAGGCGTTGCGCTCACGCGAGAACTCGGTTGAGACGCCGAGCACCTGAAAGTCGATGTATCCACGCGACCGGTAGAAGTCGGTCAGCAGCTGCTTGTCGAAATCAACCCGCTCTGGCACGAACGAATCGCTGCGGATCAGTTTGCGGAAAATGCCCGCCTGTTTCGACCCGAGCACCTGCCGCAGGCGGACATCGGAAAACGCGCGGTTGCCGGTAAACGACAGTCGCTCGATCTCGGTCACCGCACCTTCGACGATCTCGAACGCGATATCGACACGGTTGCCTTCAAGCCGGATCAGCTTGGGCGTCACCCGCGCCGAAACGCGGCCCTGAGCCGAATAGGTTTCGGCGATTCTCTGCGCGTCAGCTTCAACTGTGGCGGGCGAATAGACCCGGCGCGACTGCGAGCGGATCAGGCCCGCAAGTTCCTCGTCCTTGAGGATCTTGTTGCCTTCGAAGTTGATGATGTTGACGGTCGGATATTCGCGCACGCGGATCAACAAAGTTCCGCCCTGTGGCACGATCTCCACGCTTTCGAACAGGCCCGAGCCCTGAATCGCCTGGTAGGCGTCGTTCAGCGCTCCGGCGCTGACCGTGGCCCCCCGGGCGATTCCAGAGAGCTTGACCACAGTCGCGACCTCGATCCGTTCAAGCCCGCTGACCTGAATCGAAGAAAACGTGTAGCTTTGCGCCAGTGAGACACCAGGCAAGGCGCCGTAAGCCATTGCAATCGCAAGGAAAAGGAGGCCAGTCCGCAAACGCCGCAATATGCGTGCGCCAACACCGCAGCCAAAACGCCGCAAGCTCGTCATCGTGATCTCCCGCCCAGGTGTAGATCTTATACTTGTGACTAGCCCGAATGGCGGGGCTTGTCAAAAGCCGCCGGCGCGGGAAATCGCCTTACGGCTGGTGCATGTAGACCGGTGCGGGAAAACTGCGATCATAGAGCATGGTCCCGATCATGGCGGTGCCGGTAAGCGCCACGACAAGCGCAAGCGGCACCAGCAGGCGGTCGAGGTTGATCTCGAACAGCAGCGACATTCCGCGGTAGCTTTCGGTGATCGTTTGCATGGCGCACGCCCTCTTCTAGCCGTTTCAGACTAAGCGAGTTTTGTGGCGGAAATTGGGCGACGGGCCGGTATCAGGGGCAGAAGATGTCGTTGTTAAGCCCAAACGCCATCAGCCCAAGCACGACCACCAGCCCGAGCGTCATCAGCACGTTCAGCACCCGCTCGGCGGGCGGTTTGCCGGTGATCGCCTCCCAGGCGTGAAACACCAGATGCCCGCCGTCGAGCACAGGGATCGGGAACAGGTTCAAAAGGCCCACCGCGGTCGAAAGCATCGCAACAAACCAGATAAAGTTGCCAAGCCCAGCCGAGGCCGCTTGCGCCGAGGTTTCGGCAATGCCGATCGGGCCGCGCAGGTTGCAGCTTGAAATTGCACCGGTAAGCATGTTCCACATGCCCGAAAGCGACGAACGCGCGATGAACCAGGTTTCCGAAGCGCCGCCCTGCACGGCCTCAAGCAGGCTGGTGCGGCGGGTTTCGGGGCTGAAGAACAGATCGCCCGTGGCGCCGATCAGCCAGCGCGTTTCAAAACCGCCGTCGCGCAGCGGCAGGTCGGTGCGGCGCGGCGTAAGCGTGACCGAGAGGCTTTCGCCCGGCGCCATTCCGGGGCGCCAGATGGTTAGATCAAGCGAGGCGCCATCGGCGGCAAGCACTGCCGCCTGCAAGTCGGCAAAACGCACCAGCGGCGACCCGCCCGCAGTCATGACCACATCACCCGGTTGCAGGCCCGCATCTGCCGCGGCACTTCCCGCGCCGATCCCCGACAGCCGCGCAGGGAACAACGCAGGCCCGGCAACCTCAAGGGTCTGCCCGCCGCGTTCGACCACATAGGGCAGCGCCGGGATGGCAGGCACGGTTTCAACGGCGTCGCGCACCGCCGGATAATCGGGCGTGGCGATACCCGCCACCGACACGATGCGGTCGCCCGGCCGGATATCGAGGGCACCACCCGGCAGTTGCGCCACGGCGCCCACGGTCGGCACGTCAGTGGCGGTTCCGGTCCACAGAAACACCCCGGCAAAGATCAGAATCGACAGCACGAAGTTGAACACCGGCCCCGCAGCCACCGTTGCCGCGCGCGCCCAGACCGGGGCGCCGTGCATGGTGTGGCGCCGCTCGTCGTCGGTCATGTGCGCCAGAGCCTCAACGTCGGCCCCTGCCGATGCCGCGTTGGCATCACCCAGAAACTTCACATATCCCCCGAGCGGAATCGCCGCGATCTGCCAGCGGGTGCCGTGCAGATCGATATGGCTGATCAGCCGTGGCCCGAACCCGAGCGAAAACACCTCGGCCCGGATGCCGGTCAACCGCCCGATGATGTAGTGGCCGAATTCATGCACGGTGACGATCACCAAAAGCGCTGCCACAAAGGCGGCGATCGTATAGAGAAGGTTGCCGAAATCGGGCAGCAGGGTAATGAAATCCACGCACTAGTCCTTTTCTTGGCCAATCAGCGCCCGCGCCACCGCGCGCGCCTCGGCATCGGTTTGCAGCACCATATCTAGACTTGTCGCGGCATTTCCAAGGCTTTGGCGCGTAACCATTTTGTCAATCGTGCCTTCAACCAGCCCCGCCATATCCATAAAGCCAACTTGACCTGCAATAAACGAATCGAGCGCCACTTCCTTGGCGGCGTTGAAGACCGCCCCGGCCAGCCCGCGCAGTTCCATCACCTCGCGCGCCAGCCTGAGCGCGGGCCAACGCAGCGGGTCGGGCGCGCGAAACGAAAGCTGCCCGAGCGCCGCAAGGTCAAGCCGCGGCACGGGAAGGGCTGCGCGCAAAGGCCAGTTCAGCGCATAGCCGATGGCGTGGCGCATGTCGGGCGCGCCCAGATGCGCCATCAGCGCGCCATCGGCAAAGCCCACCAGCGCGTGCACGATGCTTTCGGGGTGCACCAGCACCTCGATCTGCGCCGGGTTCACGCCAAAAAATTCTCGCGTCTCGATCAATTCCATCGCCTTGTTGAACATCGAGGCGGAGTCGATGGTGATGCGCTGGCCCATCGCCCATGTCGGGTGGTTCGAGGCCTCGGCCACGGTGGCCCGCGCCAGCCGCTCCAGCGGCCAATCCCGAAACGCACCGCCCGAGGCGGTGATGATGACGCGCTCGACTGCGGCGATGTCTTCGCCCGCCAAAGCCTGAAACACCGCCGAATGTTCGCTGTCGACCGGCAGAATGCGCGCGCCGTGCCGCGCCGCCTCGGCCAGCAGCAGCGGCCCGGCGGTGACCAGGCTTTCCTTGTTGGCCAGCGCCAGGGTGCCGCCGTGGCGCAGCGCGCGAAACCCCGGCGCAAGGCCCGCCGCGCCGATGATCGCGCTCATCACCCAGTCGGCGGGGCGATCGGCGGCCTCCAGCAGCGCCGCCGCACCCGCCGCCGCCTCGACGCCGCTGCCCGCAAGGGCCGCGCGCAAATCGGGAAGGCAATCATCGTGCGCGGTAACCGCCACTTCGGCGCCCAAGGCGCGCGCTTGCGCCGCCAGCCGCGCCACATTGCGCCCGCCGGTCAGCGCAACGGTGCGAAATGCCGCGCGCCCGCCCTGCCGCATCAGCAGATCAAAGGTGCTCTCGCCGATCGAGCCGGTGGCGCCGAACACCGAAATGCTGCGCATCGCCTAGCCCCCGATCTGCGGCAGCACTTGCACGAGGCCCAGCACCAGCACCGCCAGCACCGCCCCGGTCAGAGCATCGAACCGGTCAAGCGCGCCGCCGTGGCCGGGAATGAGGTTCGAGCTGTCTTTGACCCCGGCGCGCCGCTTGATCCAGCTTTCCATGATGTCGCCCAGCTGGCCTGCAAAGGCCACCAGCGGCGACAGCACCACCAGCACCCAGGGCCCCTGCCCGGCCAGCGCGAAACCCGCGCCCACCGCCGCCGCACCCAGCCAGCCTGCGATGGTGCCCGACCAGGTCTTCTTCGGGCTGATGGCAGGCCAGAACTTTGGCCCACCCAACCCTTTGCCCGCAAAATACCCGGCCAGATCCGAGGCTATGACCACCGCCAGCAGCCACAGAATCGTCGCCAGCCCCGCGCCTTCGCGCAGTGCCACCATGGCGTAGCCGCTTAGCATCAGGGCAAGCGCATAGGCCGCCACCACCTGCGGGTGCAGCCGGGGGCGCAGAAACGATACCAGCCCCGGCACCGTCAGCAGCGCCAGCGCGAAGGGCGAATGCAGCGCCAGCACCAAAGCCAGCGACGTGCCCGCCAGCCCCGCCAGCGCCAGTGCCCCGCGCCGCCGTTTTGGCGCGCTCATCCGCGCCAGTTCCCACACCATCACCGCCGTGATCGCCACCACCAGCGCCGAAAACCACAGGCCCCCCACCCAGATTGCGCCGCCGCCCACGGCGGTCATCACCAGCGCCGAGGCAAACCGCGCCGGAAGGTCGCGCCATGTGCCCGGCGCGCTCATGCCTTTGCCCCGCCAAAGCGACGGTCGCGCCCGGCAAAACGGTCGAGAATCGCGGCCAACTCGTCTCGGGTGAAATCGGGCCAGAGTGTGGGGGTGAACTCGTATTCGGCATAGGCCGCCTGCCATGGCAGGAAATTGGAGGTGCGCATTTCACCCGAGGTGCGGATCACCAGATCAGGATCTGGCAGATCGGCGGTATCGAGCCGCGCCGCCAGCGCCGCCTCGCCCGCGTCTTCCAGCGCCAGCCGCCCGGCAGCCACATCGCCCGCCAACCGAACCGCCGCGCGCGCCAGTTCATCACGCCCGCCATAGTTGATCGCCACGGTCAGATTGAGCAGCGTGTTGCCTGCGGTGCGCGCCTCGATGGCGGACATGAGCGCCTGCAACCGTGGCTCCAGCCGGGCACGCCCGCCAATGAAACGCAACCTCACCCCTTGTGCGCTCAGCCGATCGGCCTCGTTCTCGATGTAGCGGCCAAAAAGCGACATCAGGCCGATCACTTCTTCGGTCGATCGCTTCCAGTTTTCGGTGGAAAAGGCGTAGATCGTCAGCCAACGGATACCGAGTGACGGGCAAGCCTGCACGATTTCACGCACCCGTTCGGCGCCGCGGCGGTGGCCGACCAGCCGTGGCCAACCGCGGTTGGTTGCCCAGCGGCCATTGCCATCCATGATGATCGCCACATGGCTGGCGTGGGGCCCGGAGGTCACGGCAGCGTCTGACGCCTTCTTTCTGGCCATTGGCCCCGCCCCTGTCGGTTGCACGCGGGTCTAGACCTGCATGATCTCCGCCTGTTTGGCATCCAGCGCGCGGTCGATTGCCGCAATCGCCTTGTTGGTAAGTTCCTGCACTTCGTCGTGCCACATCTTCTGGTCGTCTTCCGACATCCCCGCGGCCTTGGCCTTCTTGATATGGTCCATGCCGTCGCGACGCACGTTGCGCACCGCAATACGGGCATTTTCGGCGTAATGCGCCGCAACCTTGGTCAACTCGCGCCGACGTTCTTCATTCAACTCGGGAATCGGCAGCATCACGATGGTGCCGTTAAGCTGCGGGTTGATGCCGATGCCCGAATCGCGAATGGCCTTGTCAACCTTGCTGACCAGCGCCTTGTCCCAGACGTTGAGCGTGACCATGCGCGGCTCGGGCACGTTGATGGTGCCAACCTGATTGAGCGGGGTCATGGTGCCATAGGCATCAACCATCACCGGGTCGAGGATCGAGGCCGAGGCGCGCCCGGTGCGCAGGCTGGCGAATTCGTGGTGCAGCGCGTGCAACGCGCCATCCATGCGGCGACCGAGGTCGTCAATGTCGATGTCGAGATCGTCTGACATGGGATTTCCCCCCTTGTTACAGGCACCAAAGCGGTTCTAGCGGCTTCGCACGGGTTTGGAAAGTCAGCCCTGCACGCGGGTATAGGTGCCCTGCCCGCTGAGCACGCCACGAAAACCGCCGGGCTCGTCGAGGCTGAATACGATGATCGGCAAGTTGTTGTCGCGGGCCAGCGCAATGGCGCTGGCATCCATCACGCCAAGGTGCTTTTGCAGCACCTCGTCGTAGCTCACGGTCTCATAGCGCTTGGCGTCGGGAAATTTCTTGGGGTCCTTGTCATAGACACCGTCAACCTTGGTGCCTTTGAAAATCGCTTCGCAGCCCATTTCGTTGGCGCGCAGGGTCGCGGCGGTATCGGTGGTGAAATAGGGGTTACCGGTGCCGGCGGCAAAAATGCAGACCCGCTTTTTCTCAAGGTGTCGAATGGCGCGACGGCGGATGTAGGGCTCGCAAACCTGATCCATGGGAATCGCGCTGATCACGCGGGTAAAGATGCCCTCGGCCTCAAGCGCTGCCTGCATGCCAAGCGCGTTCATCACGGTGGCGAGCATGCCCATGTAGTCGGCGGTGGCCCGCTCCATGCCTTGCGCGGCGCCCTGCAACCCCCGGAAGATGTTGCCGCCGCCAATCACCATGCAGATCTCGACCCCGAGATCATGCACCGTTTTCACTTCGTGCGCGATCCGCGCCACGGTCGGCGGGTGCAGGCCATAACCCTGATCGCCCATCAGCGCCTCGCCCGAGATCTTCAACATCACCCGTTTGTAAGCCACTTTCGGCTCGCTCGCGTTGCCCATTTCCGCCCCCGCCATGCCCTGTTGCCATCGGCGCGCAAATTGTCGCAAATGGCGGGCGGGTTCAACCGCAGCTTGGAGCGAAATCAAAAAACTTGCGCGCAGCCGCCGAAGTCTTTGACCCCGACCGCGTCGCCCCCGGCCGCCATGTGCTGATTGCGGGGCCGACCGCCAGTGGTAAATCCGCGCTCGCACTTGCCTTGGCGCGCGCGCAAGGCGGGGTCGTGGTCAATGCGGATGCACTGCAAGTGTGGTCGTGCTGGCGGGTGCTGACGGCGCGGCCCTCGGGGGCGGATGAGGCGGGCGCACCGCACGCGCTTTATGGCCACATCGCGCCGGGGGCCGAGTATTCGGTGGGTCACTGGCTGCGCGAGGTATCAGTGCTGCTGGCCACCGGGCAGCGGCTGATCGTGACCGGCGGCACCGGGCTCTATCTTTCGGCGCTGACTGAGGGGCTGGCCGAAATCCCTGCCACCCCGCCCGAGGTGCGCGCGCGTGCCGACGCGCGGCGGGCACATGAGGGTGCAGGCGCGCTGCTGGCCGAGCTTGACCCCGACACCGCCGCTCGGATCGACCCGCTGAACCCGGTGCGCATTCAGCGGGCGTGGGAGGTGCAGGCAGCGACCGGGCGCGGGCTGGCGGCATGGCAACGCGATACCCCGGCGCCGCTCTTGCCGCTTGCGGCCTGCACCGCCTTGCTGATCGAGACCGACCGCGACCGCCTTGCCGCGCGCATCGACGCGCGTTTTGCCGCGATGCTCGGCGCAGGCGCGCTTGATGAAGCGCGCGCAGTGTTGCCCTGCTGGAACCCCGTTGCCCCCTGGGCGCGCGCGATCGGCGCGCCCGAACTGGTCGCTCATCTGCGCGGCGAAATGACACTTGCGGCTGCAACCGAAGCCGCGCAGGCCGCAACGCGGCAATATGCCAAACGGCAACGCACATGGTTTCGTGGCCGGATGCGCGGCTGGCACAAGATCATGGGTGCATGAGCGCAGATCAGTGCCTTTCCGCCAACGCCGCTATTTTTTCTTTCAAAATAGGCACTTCGCCGGTATTCTTCGCGCACTCACTGCCAAGAGGCGCGCCATCTTGAAACTTTTCTCAACGACCCCGCTGTCGCAACTTGATCTCGGCGGTTCCAAATCGGCATCCGTGCAGCCACCCGGCGCGCGGGTGCTTTCGATGCTGGAATCGCCTGGTCGGGTCCGGCTGGTGCCGATTCAGCGGTTGGCCGCGGGCGGGCGCTGGCGGGTCGAGGCGATGCGCTCGCTTTCGGAACCGGTGCTGATGTGGTTCACGCGCGGGCAGGGTCGGATCACGCTTGGCGGGGTCACCCGCGGGTATGGCGCGCATAATGCGGTGTTCATTCCGGCCGGTGTGATGCACGGCTTTGAACTCGGCGCGCAAACCGCCGGGATCGCGCTCTACTTCGGGTCGGGCAGCGACGTGACGCTGCCGCATTCGATCCAGCACCTGCGCATCCGCGATACGACGCCGCAAACCGAACTTTCGGCAATTCTCGAGAATATCCAGCGCGAGCTGGAAAGCACCCGCGCGGGGTCGGATCGCGCGGCGCGCCACCACCTCGGGCTGCTCGGGGTCTGGCTTGAACGTCAGTCCGAAATCGCCGCGGCCGATGCCAAGCGCATTCCGGCGTCGCGCCGCCTTGCCGCGCGCTACGCGGCACTGCTCGAACGCGAATTCACCACCGGCCATGGCATTGCCGAAATGGCGGCCGAGCTTGGCGTCACGCCCACCCACCTGACGCGCGCCTGCCGCGATGCCTGCGGGCGCCCGGCGCATGCGCTGTTGCAGGACCGCCGCCTTTACGAAGCACGGCGGCTGTTGAGCGAAACCCGCGAGCCGGTGAAAGAGATTGCATCAGCGCTGGGGTTCACCAGCCCCGCCTATTTCACCCGCGCGTTCCACGCCAACACCGGCAAAACCCCCACCGCATTCCGGAAAGGCGCCTGAAGGTCAGGCGCGATCAGAGGTCATTGGGGCAATTGTCGGCGTGCGAAAACCGCTAGGCACCAATACCCGGCTCTGACGGCCCGGTTGCCCCGGAACGCCGAAACCCCGTGGCTACCACGAATTTTTCCGAGCTGTCAGCGCGGCTTGCCGGGGGTTTCACATTGACCACCTTGGCGAAATTCTTCTTCAGCTTGGTCTGCAATTCGGCTTCGGCGCCGCCTGCCAGGACTTTGGCAACAAAGGTGCCGCCCTCTTCAAGCACGTCAAAGGCAAACTCGGCCGCCGCCTCGCACAGCGCGATGATGCGAAGATGGTCGGTGCCCTGATGGCCCGATGATGCCGCCGCCATATCCGACATCACTACATCGGCAGGCCCGCCCAGCCAGTCTTTCACCTGCTGATCGGCGCCGTCGTCCAGAAAATCGAGCTGGTGAATCTGCGCCCCCGCGATGGCGTCGACCGCCTGAAGGTCAACGCCCAAAACGGTTCCGACCTTCTTGCCCGACTTGGTGCCAAGTGCGTTCACCCGCGCCACCGCGACCTGACACCAGCCGCCGGGTGCGCAGCCGAGGTCAACCACCCGCGCGCCGGGCACGAGAAAGCGATACTTGTCGTCAAGCTCGAGTATCTTGTAGGCGGCACGGCCGCGAAAACCCTCTTTCTTGGCGCGCTGAACATAGGGGTCGTTCAACTGCCGCTCAAGCCAGAGGGTCGAGCTGAGCTTGCGCCCGCGCGCGGTTTTCACCCGCACCCGCAGGTCGCGCTGGCCGCGCCCCGAAGTGCCCTTGTCGCCCGGTGCCTTGGCCATCTCAGATCATCCCATCTTCGGTCAGCACGCCGTCAGCGGCCATTTGTGCATAAAGCAACCCTTCGCGCAGGCCGCGGTCGGCCACCGACATCTTGTCGGTCGGCCAGACCCGCATCAGCGCCTGCAAGATCGCCGCACCCGACATGATCAGCGTGTGCCGATCACGCCCGATGCGCGGGTCGGTGCGCCGACCTTCGGGGCCAAGCGCCAGGAAATTGCGGATCACCGCGTCGATCTCGGCGCTGGTCATCTGCAATCCATCCACCTTGGTGCGGTCATAGCGGCGCAGGCCCAGATGGCAAGCGGCAACCGTGGTCACGGTGCCCGAGGTGCCGATGATCTGAAACCCCGCGCGCGGGCTGCCCGCGAGGTAGGGCGTGAACGAGGCCAATTTTTCCTCGAAATACCAACTCATCAGCGCAAACCGCGCAGAATCGTCTTCAACATCGATGAACTGGTCCTTCAGCGTCGCCACCCCCAGCGGAACCGAAATCCAGTCCACCACCCGCGCGGCCGCGCGCCCCCCTTGATCAGCGTTGAACCCCGCCGACAGCCGCATGATCGAGCGCGCGCGCTCGGGCCCCGGCACGCCGGTGAGGTCGATCCATACCAATTCGGTCGAGCCGCCGCCGATATCGACAACCAGCAACTGCTCGGTCTTGTCGCTAACCAGCGGTGCGCAGGAAATCACCGCCAGCCGCGCCTCTTCCTCGGGCTGGATGATTTCGAGCGGCAAGCCGGTTTCTCGGGTAACAAACCGAATGAACTCGCGCGCATTTCGGGCGCGCCGACACGCCTCGGTGGCCACCAGACGCATGCGCACCACGCCGTGGTCTTCGATCTTGCGGCGGCAGATTTGCAGGGCCTGCACGGTGCGTCCCATCGAGGCGCGCCCAAGCCGCCCCGTGGCTTCAAGCCCGTATCCCAACTGGACTGCCTTGGAAAAACTGTCCACGACAAGAAACTGCGCGCCCGCTGGTCGGGCGATCAGCATGCGGCAACTGTTGGTGCCGAGGTCGAGCGCGGCATAAAGCTCGCCCGTCTCGGCGGGTCGGGTGCCGGGTGGCTCTACCGCCTTCGGGAACGCGCCCGCACCCACGGGACGCCTGGGCGTCATCTGAACGCCCTCCGATTTCAAGTTACAGCCAAGGTATGCAACCTCGCGCCCCGGCGCAAGCCCGGTTTCGGGCGCCATGCGCGCAGGACGCCGCCAAGGAACTGCGTTCTGTTGCCCTTGACGCGCCGCGCACAGGACAATTGCACGGTCTTTGCCGGTGCAGCGGCAACCAACGGCGATATACCCCGCCACGTATATCAGTGGTGCCGCTCGGCCTGCTCGCCAAATTGCTGATCGAAGAGTTTCTTGAAAACCCCGCGCCGCGCGAGCAACTCTTGCGAGGTGCCCTGTTCAACCACTTTGCCGGCTTGCAAGACGCAAATGGTGTCGGCCTCAAGTATCGTCGAAAGTCGGTGCGCGATTATGATTGTCGTCACACCGCGCTTGATTTTCAGCAGCGCATCTTTCACCAGCGCTTCGGACGCCGCATCAAGCGCGCTCGTGGCCTCATCTAGAACTAGGATTTCGCTTGTGCGCAAAAAGGCCCGCGCAATCGCAAGGCGCTGCCGCTGCCCCCCCGACAGGAATGCACCATTCTCGCCGATCTGGGTGGCGTAGCCATCCGGTAGGTCCACGATAAACTCGTGCGCATGGGCCGCAACTGCCGCTTCGTACACGTCCGCATCGGTCGCCTCGGGGCGCGAGCAGCGGATATTATCCATCACAGTCGTTGAAAACAGGAAGGTATCTTGACCGACAAAAGAAATCTTGTTCCGAAGTGATTCATAGGTCACCCCGCGAATGTCCTGCCCGTCAATAAGCACATGTCCCGATTCCGGGTCATAAAGCCGCATCACAAGATTGATCAGGGTGGATTTTCCGCTTCCCGAAGGGCCGACCAGCGCAGTTGTTTTTCCCGGCTCGAAAACCAGATTCAAGTCGCGCACAATGCTTTGTTCATCGCGATAGCCAAAACTGACATTCTGAAACTCGACACGGCCCGGGCCGGCAGCCAGGGTCTTTGCATCGGGCACTTCAATCATCGAGTCGGGCTGGTCCAGAAGGCCGAACATCATCCGCACCCCGACCATCTGAGATTCAACCGTAATTCGAATGCGCGACAACCGTTTGGCCGGTTCATAGGCCATCAGGAGCGCGGTGATGAACGACATCAGCTGGCCAGCGGTCGTCGGCTCTCCGCCGAGCAGGTCCAGCGCGCTGACAGACACGACCGCGGCAATGGCAAAGCCGGAAAGCGTTTCCATGAGCGGGCTGGTGACCGCTTCGATACGCGCGATCGAGTTGGCGCGCTTTTCGACCTGCGAAACCGCTGCGTTCATTCGCGCGATCATGCGATCTTCCATGCCGAAGATCTTGATTATCCGGATACCGGCAGAAGTTTCCTGAATGACCTTGATAATTTCGGTCAGCGAGGCAATTTCTTTCTCCATGATGGCCCGAACCTGACGCATCAGCACGCGCACGCCAAAAATCGCCGGTGGCACGATCAGCAGCGAAACCAGCGAAAGCAGCGGCTGTTGATAGACCATTACCGCAACAAGCCCAAGCAATGTCAGGGTATCGCGCACAGCCGAAGTAATTATCAGGTCGATCATCGCGCGCGCGGATTGGGCGCTTTGCGTGACCCGCATTAGCAGATCAGAGGTTTCGGTGACATTGAAGAATGAAACGCCGTGCCGCAGCAACTTCTGGTATAGCCGCGCCTGTTGGGTCGCAACAATCCGGTTTCCTGCACGCGAAAGCGAAACAGCCTGCACATAGGTTGCCAAGCCTTTAACCGAAAAGATCGCGGCAACCATTGCCGCAACCCAAAATACATGCGATCGGTCAACCGACTCGGTCATCGCATTAACGATGCCTTCCATCGCCCAGGCGGCCAAGGCCGTGCTGGCCGCAACGGCAAGCATTGCAAAAATCGAAATGGCGTATAAACGGCCCTGGGTGCGAAGCCCTTCGCTCAAAAGCCGCCAAGGGTATGACAACCGGACCTTCGCCATACCAGAGCCAGTCGCCTGCGACATTCTATTCACTTCTGCCCGTTTGCGCCGCCGCGGCCGCGCCCAGTTGCACCGTAGCCTCTTTAGCCGCTCGGGATACCAAGATAAACCGCAAACAGGCCGCCCGGCTTGCGCCGCAAGCGCGACGGCACGCCCAAGGCCTGAAGGTGGGTCGCTCCCTGAAACCGGCCATTAGCGTCAGGCATCGTCTTCCTCATCGGCGGGGTCGTTGTTTACCGGCGCTGTCGCGGCAAGGGGGCCATCTTGCGCCTCGCTTTCCAGATGCACAAACCCCTCGCCGGGGTTCGGTGTGCCCGGCGCCGGTGCCACCCCGCGCGGTGGCGGGCGCAGTGCCTCGGGGTTGCGCAGCCACAGGTCGCGCTGCGGGAACGGAATTTCGATTCCTTCGCGGGCAAAAACAGCCGCGATTTCGTGGTTCATGTCTGATGCGGTGGCCAGTTTGAAGTTCACATCCGACAGGATCGCGCGGATTTCAAAGTCGATGCCGTCGGCACCGAATCCGATCAAGAACACCCTCGGCTCCGGGTTCAGCATCACCATCGGGTGGTTGTGCGCGATCTCGCGCAACAGCGCCTCGACGCGGCGGGTGTCGGTGCCGTAGGCGACCGATACTTTCACGATCACGCGCCCGGTCAGGTTGCCCCGGGTCCAGTTGGTGACGGTGCCCGAAACGAAATCGGCATTTGGCACGATCACATCGGTGCGGTCGAAGGTCTCAATCCGGGTCGAGCGCACCGAGATGGATCGCACGATACCCTGATTGCCGCCAACCTCGATCCAGTCGCCCTCGGAGATCGGACGTTCGATCAGCAAGATGATGCCCGAGACAAAGTTCGAGACGATGTTTTGCAGGCCAAAGCCGATACCTACCGACAGCGCCCCCGCAACGATGGCCAGCGAACTGAGGTCAATACCCGCCGAAGTGATCGCCAGCAGTGCCGCAAGAAAGATGCCGACATAGCCCAGCCCCGAAACCATGGCATTCTGGCCACCCTTGTCGATTCGGGTTTTCGGCAGCACCGAGGTTTTCAGCGCCGATTGCAGCAGCCGCGTAAGCGCGTAGCCAGCGGCAAACACCACCACAAAGGTCAAGAAAGCGGTGGGCGAAATGCGTGCCCCGCCAAACGAGATGCCGCTGCGGAACGATGTCCAGAGCTCGAACAGCGAATCCGGGCGCATGCCCCAGATCAGCGCGAGTAACGGTAGCGCTGCAAGCGCCAGCACAAACCCGATCAGCACCGGTGCCAGCGCATCGCGCGCGGCGTTGTCAGACCGCATTACAAGTGCATAGACTTCGGCGGCGAAGCCCTGCACCACCATCAACAACGCCACCAGCCCAAGCGACAGCAACGCCGGCCAGATCAGCGCGTTGGCGGCGCTGACATAACCCACGGCGGCCATCGCAGGCGCCACAAGCGCCACGGCAAGGCTCGCGCTGCCCACCAGATGCGTAATCCGCATGCGGGTGTTCGCGTCGGGTGTCGTCGGCTGGTTCGCGCGGACATGTCGGCGCAACAGCTGACCGATGCGGAACAAGAGCAGCGCGGCCAGCACGATCAGCGGAAACTGAATAACCGCAGCGGCGGCATCTGTGGTTTCAGGCGGCACCACCATCGGCATGTTGCCGCGCAGCATGCCCACCGCCAGCGCCATGCCCGCAAAGGGCACCACACTTGCCTGAATGATGCCCTGCACCGCAAGCAGAAGGCCGGTCATGGCCACCAGAAAACGCCCCTCGGCGCGGCGCTCGGCCAAAAGCGCAAGCGGCGCCTCTTCGGCCTCGTCACGCGGAAAAATGCGCCCGCCCAGCCACCAAGCTGCCAGCAGCGTCAGCCCCGCAAAGGGCAGCTCGGCCATGAGCGCGGTGCCACGGGTGCCAAAAAGCCCGGTCGCGGTCAGCGCCGCGACCAGCAGCAACACCCCCGCCATCGGCAGCAAGATCTGCCCGAGCGAGACTATCGTGGCAACCACCTGCCGTCCGCGCAGCGAGGTCAGACGCACCAGCCGCTGCGACAGCGTTTCCATCCAGTCGCGCCCGCGCCACAGCAGTACCGCCGCGATCAGCAGATAAAGCACGATCACCGGCGCCTTGTTCTTGACCTGCTCCAGCCCGCCGGGCGTTTCGGCCCGTGTCAATATCTCGCCGCCCACCGCCTTTACGGCGCCCGATACCGCAATGAAGGCGGCGGGCCAGTTGGCGGGGTTCAGTGGCGTCGGCGACAGCTTCAGCAACGCATCCGCCTGCCGCACCCGCAGGATCGAGTCGATCTCGCGGATGATGCCATCGGCGCGGCTGAAGGCTTCAATCGCCGCAAGGCCCGGCGCCTGCAACCGCGCGAGTTGATCATTGAGCTCGGTGCGCCGCTGTGCGATCTCGGGCGCCTCGGCAGCACCCGCTGCGGGCGCGGGCCCCAGCGCCGAAATCTGACCCTTCAGGGTTTCGATCCGGGCCTGATCGGCGCTCTGCGCGGCCAGAAACTGGCTGCGCCATTGCACGACTTCGCCGCGTAACTGGTTAAGCGTCAGATCTGTCGCGCGCGCTGTGGCCACGCTCTCTTCGGCGCGCGCTGCGACGCGGTTCCAGACGGTAAAATTAGGCGCCGCAACCTGCGCGGCCAGCGGCAGCGTGAAGGCCAGCACCAGAAACAGCGCGGCAATCATCCGAAATGGGGCGAAACGCTGGTTCATCCTTCGTAGACTTCGGGCAGTGCCCGGCCCTTGCCGTCAAGCCAGCCGGGCACCGGCAGGCCACGGGCACGCAGAAAGTCGGGGTTAAAGAGTTTCGATTGGTAGCGTGTGCCGTAATCGCACAGCACCGTCACAATGGTATGCCCCGGCCCCATTTCACGCGCCATGCGAATGGCCCCCGCCACGTTGATGCCCGATGAACCGCCCAGGCAAAGGCCTTCGTCCTTCAGCAGATCAAACACGATCGGCAACGCCTCGGCATCGGGCACGGTCCAGCTCATGTCGGGGCGGATGCCCTCAAGGTTGGCGGTAATGCGCCCTTGCCCGATGCCTTCAGTGATCGAGCTGCCCTGCGCGGCCAGCACGCCGCTGGTGTAATAGCTGTGCAGCGCCGCACCCTCGGGGTCGGCCAGCCCGATCTTTATGCCCTTGGGTTGCAGCGCCATGGCCACCCCCGCCAAGGTGCCCCCCGACCCCACCGCGCAGACAAAACCATCGACCCGGCCCCCGGTCTGTTGCCAGATTTCAGGGCCGGTCGTTTCGGCATGCGCCTGCCGGTTTGCCACATTGTCGAACTGGTTCGCCCAGACGGCGCCGTTCGGCTCACTCCGCGCCAAGGCCTCGGCAAGGCGGCCGGAATAGCGCACATAGTTGTTGGGGTTGGAATAGGGCGCTGCGGCCACCTGCACCAACTCGGCGCCCGCCAGCCGCAACATGTCCTTCTTCTCCTGGCTCTGGGTTTCGGGAATCACGATCACCGTGCGAAAGCCCATGCTGGCGCCAACCAGCGCCAAGCCGATGCCGGTATTGCCCGCGGTGCCTTCCACAATCGTGCCGCCGGGCGCCAGCACCCCGCGCGCCACCGCATCGCGGATGATGAAAAGCGCTGCCCGGTCTTTCACCGACTGGCCGGGGTTCATGAACTCGGCCTTGCCCAATATCTCGCAGCCCGTCGCCTCGGACGCCGCCCTGAGGCGGATCAGCGGGGTGTTGCCGATGCTTGCGGCCAGATCGCTGCACATTCGCATGGGGGTTCCTTTTTGCGCCACGGGCTTGGCACAGACTTAAGCCGCGGGCGCCGCCGCCTCAACCCCCTTGGCGCGCTGCCGTCTCGGCGCGCAAGGCCGCACGGCGGGCGCCGAGCCACAACAGCAGCACCCAAAGCGGCCCGGTGGCAATCTCGCCGCTGTCCATCAGCGCCTCGGCCTCGGCGAAACTCAGCACATGCACGCGGATATCTTCACCCTCGCCCTGCAAGCCGCCATAGCCCGCCGCACTGTCAGGCAGGTCGGCAAGGGCCAGATAGGAATAGACATGTTCGGTCTTGGCACCCGGCGAGGGGTAAAATTGCGGCCCCGCGATCAACGCGCCCACCACCAGCCCCGCCTCCTCAACCGCCTCGCGCCGCACCGCCGCCTCGGGGGTTTCGCCCGCATCAACCCGGCCCGCGATCGGCTCCAGCAGCCACGGGTTTTCATCGCCGCGCGCAAAGGGCGCGATACGGAACTGCTCAACCAGCAATACCCGGTCGCGGACCGGATCATAGGGCAAGAGCACGACCACATCG
This sequence comes from Alphaproteobacteria bacterium HGW-Alphaproteobacteria-4, assembly GCA_002842855.1. GTDB lineage: Bacteria > Pseudomonadota > Alphaproteobacteria > Rhodobacterales > Rhodobacteraceae > UBA6213. Next base: position 90,593 of record PHEE01000010.1, read on the forward strand.
GTCGAAACAAACGCGGTGCGATGGATCGGCGCCGACATCGTGCCATCAAAACGGCGGTGCCGCAGGCGGTATTCCTCCAGCGAAAAGAACCCGGCATGCGCAAGGTGCTGGTCCTCGACCGCCACATCGCCCGCCACGGCCCGCCGCCGCAGTGTGGCCACCCCCTCGCCGCGCGCCCTGATCCGCGAAGCGGCGCGCGCCAGCACCGAAGGGTAGCGCGCCAGCGCCGCCTCGGGCGTAACCCGCCCCATGGCGGCCATGAAATCGCCCGCTGCCTCGGTGACGATTTCGCCCCACGCAGCCGCCCAGTCGGCCAGTGCCCAAGGCGCACCCTGCCGCCAGCGTCCGGCCTCGGCAAAATAGACCCGCGCCGGGTGCGCCCCGTCGCCTGCCTCAACTGCCAGTTCGCGGATCGCAAAGGCAAAGCCCGCCTCGTAATAGTCAAGCCGCACCGCATCCGCTTCGGTCAGCCCGCGCACCAGCACACCCGTCGCCGCGTCGCCGCCCTCGACCAGCAGCGGAAAAGGCCGCCCGCCTTCGGGGCCTTCGGCCCACACCACGCGGTGCCCTGGCAGCCGCGCGGGTGCCATCGCAACCTCGCGCCCCAACACCGCCGCGAGCAGCGGCGGGTGGCAAAGCGTGCCGTAGAAAAAGAAATCCGCCATCAGCGCCAGCGCCGCGCGGCCCATTCGGCCATCACACCCGTCACACACCCGCCCACCACCAGCGCCGTGGCAACCGGCGTCTGCACCAACGCCTTGCCGAAGCCGAGCGCGAGCGCGATAATATCAACCACAGCCTCGGTTGGGGCGTCATAGTGGCGCGCCCAGGCCAGCTTGAACATCTGCATGATCGCCAGCACCACCAGCGCGCCGATCACCATGTAGATCATCGCCCGGATACCGGCCAGTATCGCCGATCCGTAGCCCCGCCCGGCCCGCGTGCCGCATTCGCGCCAGCCCATGAACGCCGCAACCGGCACCGTCACGGCAAAGGCAATGATCGTGGCGCGCATGCCCGGTTCGTCAGCCCGGACCAGCCAGACCGTCGCGGCGCCGGTAAGCGCCATGAACAGGGCGGCAAAAAGCTTGGCGGCGGTCGGCATGGCGGGCTGGCCCTATCCGGTTGCATGTGTCACCAGTTTTCCCCAGCAGCGCGGTTAGCGCAAGGGGCCTTGGCCCACGCCCCGCATCGCAGCCAGCACGCCAAGCGCGCGCGCCCTGCCCTCGGCCAGCCCGATCAGGGGCCTCGGGCGGGCCGCCGCCGGGACAAGCCCCCAACGGCGCGGCGCCGCCTCAAGAAACGCGGCCGCCCCCGCCTGCCCCGGGCCCAGCCAATAGCGGCGATAGCTGCCATCGGGGTCGAACCTTTCTGCCTGCGTCGCGGGGTTGAAGACGCGAAAATAGGGCGCCGCATCCGGGCCACAGCCCGCCACCCATTGCCACCCCATCGCATTCGACGCCGGGTCCCAATCGGTCAGGCATTCGGCGAACCACGCAAGCCCCACGCGCCAGTCGGTCAAAAGGTGCTTGGTCAGGTAACTTGCCGCCACCATCCGCGCGCGGTTGTGCATCCGCCCGGTCGCGTACATCTCGCGCATCGCGGCATCGACGAAGGGCTCGCCGGTTTCCCCCCGCCGCCACGCCTCGGCATCGCCCGTGTCGCCGCGCCAGGGAAAAGCGTCCCAGCCCGGCCGCCAGGCGCGGCTGGCAAGGTCTGGGAAGTGATACATCAGATGCGCCGCAAACTCGCGCCAGACCAGTTCACGCAAGAATTGTTCGGCACCCGACGCGCCTTCGTGCATCGCGCGAATGGCCGCGTGCCAGATCTGCCGCACGCCGATCTCACCCAGCGCCAGATGCTCTGAAAGCCCTGATGTGCCGGCCTGCGCCGGAAAGTCGCGCGCGGTCGCATAGTCCGCCACCGCCGCCGCCAGAAACTCCGCGAGCCGCGCTTCGGCGGCCTGCTGGCCGACCCGCGCGTAACGCGCCAGCACCGAGCCACCCCGCGCCACGCTGGCGCCAAGCTGCCAGTCCTTCAGTTCTTCGCTCGCGGGCCAAACCGCAGGTGCCGGCATCGCAGACGGCGCGGCCAACGGCGGCGCAACCCCGCGCGCGGCGATTGCCTGCCAAAACGGGGTGTACACCCGGTATGGCCCCCCCGACCCGGTCGCCACATCCCACGGCTCGGCCAAAAGCGCCCCGGCATGGCTTGCCACCGCCACCCCCTCGGCCCGCAACGCCGCCTTCACCGCCTTGTCGCGCGCAATCTCGACGGGCGTGTAAAGCCGCCCCCAATGCAGCGCACGCGCCCCCGTTTCGGCCAGCACCGCGCGCAGCACCGCAAGCGCGTCGCCCCGCCGCAAGATCAGCCGCTGACCCTGGCACGCCAACGCCGCCACAAGCGCCGCAAGCCCCTGCCCCAACCGCCAGCGCGCGGCGGCACCGATGCGCTCGGTCTCGGGATCAAGCACGAATAGGCAGACCACCGGCCACCCGCCCGCTGCGGCTGCAATCAGCGCCGGGTTATCCGCCAGCCGCAAATCCCGGCGAAACCAGACCAGCGCAGGCCCGCCCCTGTTCATTTCGGGCTCTTCATCGCGTCAAATACCCCCGCCGGAGGCTACCGCCCTCACAGCACGCGCCCCAGCGCCGCGATCAACCGCACGACATCGTCGGTGCTGGTATAGTGCACGGCCGACAGCCGCAGAACGCCCTTTTCGATATTCACCCCCATCGCTTCGAGCGGGCGTCGGGCATAGAAATCACCCGCCCAGCAATTGATCCCTTCACGCGCCAGCGCCGCCGATACCGGCTCGGCATCACGCCCAAGCGCCACCGCCACGGTCGGCGCGCGCCGCGCGGCATCGCGCGGGCCGATCAGGCGCAGGTCATTTCGGCTGGCCAGAAAATCGAGCAGCGGCGCCATCAATGCCACCTCATGCGCGCGGATCAGATCATGCACCGCGCCCGCCCGTTTGGCCGCATCCGGCTCGGGCGCAAAATGCCGGGCATAGAGGCCATCAAGATAATCCGCGATCCCGGCCGAGGCCGCCACCTGCGCGTGGTCCGGCCCCGCGGGGGTGAACCGCTTGTATAGGGTTTCCCCATTGAACCAGTGGCCCTGATTGGGCAGCCGCGCGCCCAGATCCCGGCGGATGATCATGATGCCCTGATGCGGGCCAAAAACCTTGTAGGCCGAGAACAGGTAGATGTCGGCCCCGAGCGCCGCCACATTTGGCAGTCCATGCGGCGCATAGCTGACGCCATCAACACAAGTCACAGCCCCCGCCGCATGGGCCATCGCGACGATTTCGGCCACCGGGTTGATCTCGCCCACCACGTTCGAGCAATGCGGAAAGGCCAGCAGCCGCACCCGCCCGTCGGCCAGCAGCGGCGCCAAACGGGCAGGGTCGAGATGCCCGGTTGCGGGGTCGATCTGCCACTCGCGCACCTCGACCCCGTCCTCGGCCAGCCGGCGCCACGGGCCGGAATTGGCCTCTTGGTCCTGATCGGTCACCACCACCGCCTCGCCGGGCTTGAGCGCGCGCCGAAACGCCTGCGCCAGCACATAGGTGTTGGCCGAGGTCGAAGGACCGAAACTCAGCTCGTCGCCCGCCACCCCCATCATCGCCGCCAACCGCGCGCGCGCCTCGTCCATTTCGGCGCCGCCTGCCTGCGCCGCCGCGTAGGGCGCATAGGGCTGCACCTTGCGCGCGCGGTAGAACCGGGTCAGCCGGTCGATTACCTGGACGCAGGCAAATGACCCGCCTGCATTCTCGAAAAATGCCTGATCGCTGAGGCCGGGCTGCGAAAAGGCGGGAAATTGCGCTCGGACATGGCGCAGATCAAGGGCAGGCAGAGACATCGACATCCTCGCGCTGAAAGAGGTATCTGGGTGGAACCCGTGCGGCATCTGGCCCTGTCGCCACCACGGGGTCAAGCCCTGCGATCCGCTGCATTCAGACCTGGTTTTTCGCTTTGCAAGCGGCGCAACCAAGCGTTAGCGTTGCGTGCCAATCACCCAAAACCGGAAAGGACGCCGATGAAGACGACCACGTTCCTGCTGACCTCAGTGGCCACCCTCGCTTTCGCAATTCCCGCTGGCGCCGCCGACCCGCAGCTGCTGGTGTTCGATTGGGCCGGGTTCGAAGAGCCGGGCCTGTTCGCCAGTTACGTCGAGAAACACGGCGATTCACCGAGCTACGCATTCTACGGCGATGATGACGAGGCTTACCAAAAGGTTGCCTCGGGCTTTCGCGCAGATGTCGCGCACCCCTGTTCGCAAATGGTCTCGAAATACCGCGATGCCGGGTTGATCGAACCATGGGACGTGAGCCGGATCCCGGAATTTGCCAATATCGACCCCAAGTTCCTCGCCTCGCCGATCTTCAAGGACGACGCGGGCGTGTGGTACATTCCCACCGACTGGGGCGCGACCGCCGTGGCCTATAACCCCGAGCAGGTGCCCGCCGAAGACGTGGCCAGCCTGCAAGTGTTCCTCAACCCGAAATACCAGGGCCGCACCTCGCTGCCCGACAGTTCGGATGACGTCTGGGCGCTGGCCTACCTTGCCACGGGCGTGACGGACTGGACCGTGATCTCGGATGACCAGTTCAACGCTGCCGCCGCCTGGCTGCGCGCTGCGCACAAGAACGTCGCGAGCTACTGGGCCGACCCCGCCGAAATGAGCCAGATCATGGCTTCGGGCGAGGTTCTCGTGGCTTGGTCGTGGAACGACGGCGTCGCCTACTTGCAGGATGATGGCTACCCGGTCGCCTTCCAGCGCGAAGCCACCGAAGGCTCATCCAGCTGGTACTGCGGCTTTGTCAACCTGAAGAACGGGCCGGGCAGCGAAGACAAGGTCTATGACTTCGTCAACTCGTGGCTGCGCCCCGAGGCGGGCCCGGAACTGCTTGACGCGATCGGGTATGGCCACACCAACACCCACGCGATGGCGCTGGTATCGGAAGAAGACCGTGAAATCGCGGGCCTGAGCGACGTCACCGCGCCGATCCTCGCGCAGACCCCCAACGACCCGGCGCTGCGCGAGCGGCAGCTGGAAGCGTTCGAACAGATCAAGGCCGGTTTCTGAGCCAGTCTGGATGCAGGAACGAAAGCGCCCGGCGGTATTTCCGCCGGGCGCTCCGATTCTTGCTTGCCCAAATCCCCTCGGGCAGGGTTTGCGAGGGGGGGCAAACGGCCCCCTCCCCGCCGGCCCTCAGCGCAGGTTGCCGTCGAAGCTGAACGAGGCGCCATAGGTGCCCCAGTCGTAGCTGGTCACGCCGTTGCGCGCGCTTCCTGCGTATTTATCGAGTCCGGGCAAGCCGAACAGGCGCACCGCGCCGCCGGTCTCGCCAATCACGCCCGCATGGCGCGCGGCCTCGCAGATGTCGCTGTCGGTGACATAGGGGTTCGAGCCCCACACCGGGCCGGCGGCAGCAGCTGAAGCTGCGCACACACAATCATGTTGTGTGGCACCCACCGGGAACTTGCCGCAAGCCGGCCCGGCTGCGGTCGGCACCGGCACCGGCGCAACGGTGCTGTCCACCACAAATTCGATTGACGACGAATAGGAGCCCCAGTCGCTCGAGGTGATCCCGTTCTGCGTCGTTGACGGATACCGTTCCTGCCCGGGCCGTGCCACGGCCAGAATGTCGCCTCCAGCCGGGCCAACCGCGCCCGCATGCCGCGCGGCGGTGCACAGGTTGCTGTCGGAGGTATAGATTCCGCTGCCCCAAAGCGAACCGTCAAAATCATCCGGTGCACAGGTGCAGGCGTATTGGGCAGCATCCGACGGGAAGTAGTAGTCGCACCCCGGCAGCCGCTGCACGATCGCCTGCCCCGGCAGATAAAACTCGATGCTTTCCGAGTACGAACCCCACTCGCTCGAGGTGATGCCGTTTTGCGTGGTTGCGGGGTAGCGCCCCTGCCCAGGCTGCAACACAGCGCGGATATTGCCCCCCGCCTTGCCGATCATGCCCGCGTGCTTGGCCGCCGTGCACAGGTCGCTGTCCGAGGTGTAAAGCCCGGTTCCCCAGATTGAGCCGTCGCTGCGGCCCGCCGGGCACGCACAACTGTATTCCGCCTGCCCTGAGGGATAGCTGTAGTTGCAATCCGGCAAATTCTGCGCAGTGGCCGTACCGGTCGAGGCAAAAAGGCCCAAGGCCAGCACCAGCGCCCCGGCCAACAACGCCGCGCCGCGATGCACGGCAGTATTCTTCCGAGCGGTCATGTCAAATCTCCTCCTTGAATTCACTTCCGCGTGACTGCCCCGATGCTACGCTGCACCCCGCCGTTTGGGAAAGAAAAAACCGAAGCCGCAAGCGCGCTTGCGGCCGCCCCCACCGCTGCCTATATTGACCCTGTCCGGGGCAACCCGGACTATGGACATAAACGCGCTCGTAATACGCGGATCGGACCCGGGGGCGGTACCCGGCGGCTCCACCAACCACTCCCTCATTGGGGGCAAATGGGGCCGAAACAGGATCGACGAACGTCTAAAGGGGTTATGCTTTGTCTCGGTGAGCTACCACCGTTATCGGTGCAAAAGTACAGTTGCCAATGACAACC
>PHEE01000056.1 GCA_002842855.1 Alphaproteobacteria bacterium HGW-Alphaproteobacteria-4
GGATCGGCCGTGCCGACAGCTACCGCTTTTCCTTCACTGCCCGCGAGGCGCTATGAACCGCGATCTGACCTTGGCGTTTGCCGCCGCCCTCGCCGAGGCGACCCTGCGCCCGGCGCTCTTTTTCGAGGGCCAGTTTGCCACCGGCTGGCTGCGGCTTTGGTCGGGGCTGGGCGAGATCGCCTGGAATGGCCACACCTGGGCCGGGGCCGGGTCGCTGCTTGGCATCGGCGGCATCGACGAGCGCGGCGAAGTGGTCGCCTCGGGCACCACGATTTCGCTCTCGGGTGTGCCGCTCGACCTCGTGCAACTGGCGATCGGCGAGGCTCGCCAGGGTCTGCCCGGCCGCATCTGGCTCGCACTTCTGGCCCCCGACGGCACCATCATCGCCGACCCGGTACAAGCTTTTTCCGGCCGCCTCGATGTGCCGCAGATCACCGACGACGCCGCCACCTGCACCATAACGCTGAGCTACGAAAGCCGGTTGATTGATCTCACCACCCCGCGAAGCTGGCGCTACACCCACGAAAGCCAGCAGGCGCTGCACCCCGGCGATCGGGGGTTCGAATACGTCACGGCAATTCAGGACAAGGAGGTGACCTGGGGGCGGGGGTGAGGGGGGGATGGACATCGTCAACATGGCGGAGAAAGCATTCCAATAGGAGAATGTCTAAGCAATGAGTTCGCTTTGAAGCGCGGCCGTCTTGGTGCGCATCCCTTCGGTCAACTCTTCCGTCTTCGATCTCTCAAATCCGCAGCAATCTCGTCGCCCCGCCATTCCTCCTCCTTTGCAACAGGAAATCGCCATTTTGGCGCCAGAATGGGCTGCAAAACCCAGATCATGAAAACCCTTGATCCGCCGGAACAACACCGCTCCTTCGACACGGACCGCGCCATAATCACTGGCAGCGCTCTCGCCTTCCTTGCCCTTTGCGCTCTGTTCTGGCGGTTTGTCGCTGATGACGCCTACATAGTCGGGCGTTATGCGCTAAACGCGGCGGCTGGAAACGGCCTTGTCTACAATATTGGTGAGCGGGTTTCGGCGCTGACCTCGCCATTGCATGCGCTGCTGGAGACGGCATTGGCGTATGGCGGACTTGATCCGGTCATGAGCTACCGCATCATCGCGCCGATGCTGGTGCTCGCGGGCTGGTTTGCCGCGCTTCGCGAGACCGGTTTACGCGGGTCAGCACTTCTGCTTTTCACGGCATTGTCGCTGTTTTCGCCGTTCATGGCGCTCTGGACGGTCGGCGGATTGGAGACAGCGATCTTGGCATGCATCGCGACCTTGTTCACGTCGCGGCTCGTCGTGATGAAAAGGCTCGGCACAGCGGATGGGCATGATTTCGTCTGGCTTGGATTATTGGCCGCGCTGATGTTCCTGACACGCTATGACAGCGTACTTGTGACGGCGCCGATCTTGCTCGCCATTGCGGTGGTTGAGTGCCGCCGCCCGGCCCTCTGGGTGGGCGCGGCTGTTTGCATGACCATAGCGTCAAGCTGGTTGCTGTTCTCGGGGCAGTATTATGGAGATATCTTCCCGACCTCCTATTACGTCAAGTTTGCGCTTGGCGGGCGGGCGCCCATCGACAGCCTCTCAGCCCTTCTCAACTTCGGGTTGCTTTCGGGCCTGTTCCTGATTGCATTTCATCTGCGGCCTGCATCATTGGACAGGCACGCGCCGCTGTCAAAAGCGATCCTGCGGGGCGCTGCCTTCAGTACCGTTCTGTTTTTAGTCTATGCCAGCCGCGCCTCCGGCCAACACATGATGTTTGGCTACCGGCTGTTCGTGCCCTACCTGATGGGCGTCGGACTTGTGCTGTCACTGGCGCTGCCCAAACCGCGCCCGTCCCTGGCTGCCCTGTACGTGGGATGGCAGGCAGCGATGGTGGCAGTCGTTACCTTCATCGGCGTGAACCCCGCGCCGCTGACACGGCTGCCGGGGCTTGACCGGGCCTATACCGAGTACGAATTCATCACGCCCGCAACCTATGGCCGCTTCATGGATATGCTTCTTACCGACGCAGAGACCATCGCCGCTCACTGGCAAGCGACTGGACGCGAAGTACAGCCGCGCATCTATCTACGGACAGGCGGCACTGGCTATTGGCTGCCTGACTTCTACGTTTATGAGACGCTGATCTCCTATCGCCATGATTGCGGAGTTCCGATGGATGCCATGATCGACGCGTCTCACTACATGCAGCAACTCGGATTCAGCCAGGCCGGTAGCATTGTCGAAGACCGCGGCCGCGCGCGTGCCGATGTCGCAGATGATGCCGCGCTTTTGTTCGCGACGACCATGGACTGGATGGGCCCGAAAGTAACAGGCTATCTGTTTGGCCCGGCGCCGACACCGCTGCAACTTGGCGCAAACATCGGAGCGACATGCGCTACAGAAACTCAGCTTGTCAGCAACGGCGGCTGATTTTGGCGCCGAACGCGTAGATCACCCATGCCTTGCCCTTGCTCATGCAATCGATCTCGGGCTTGATCGCGTTGAATTGCCTGGTGGTCTGAACTTCGATGGCGAGATCAAAGCCCAGGCCGGGCAGATGCTGGAATTCTGCCAACTGCGGGTTGATAGCTGGCGCCAGTGTTAGCCCGGCGATCCTGAAGCCCTTCAAGCTGAACCACTTCTTACCTCCCCCATGCCCCGCCACCAAGACTGGCCCCGCTGCCTCACAGCGGCGATCACGGCCGCGCGCACCACGCCCTTCGCCTGGGGCCGCAACGACTGCCCGACCTTCGCCTTCGACACGCGCCACGCCCTGACCGGCGAGGATACCGCCGCCCTCTGGCGCTGTCGGTAT
>PHEE01000036.1 GCA_002842855.1 Alphaproteobacteria bacterium HGW-Alphaproteobacteria-4
GGCAGGCGAAATCCCCCTTGATTTCACCCGCCGGGTGCCGTAACCCCGCGCAGGCCTAGGGGTATAGCTCAGCTGGTAGAGCGACGGTCTCCAAAACCGTAGGTCGCGGGTTCGAACCCTGCTGCCCCTGCCACTTTCTCGCATCGCCGTTGTTATTCCGCGCCCGCGCCCGATTTGGGCCAGATTTGGGTGCACAGATCACTGTCATGCGGACGGAGGGCGACCATGTGGCAAACTGGCAGAGCAGCAGACAGGAACCTCGTCCGGGCAAGCCCAGGGCTTGACGTGCCGCGCAAGACCTCGCTGCCGCCGTTGGAACCGGTTACATCAGAGCTTGCCGAGCGGGTGCGCGGCGCCGGGGTGGTCGCAGGCAAAACTGCGCGATGGGTTCTGCTGGCGCTTGCGGTGATACTCGCCGGGTCGATTTTTGCGCAAAACCCTGAACTGCGGCACATGCACTTGCCCGGCTCTGCCATCGTCTGGCTCGAGGTAGCCACCGCGTTGGCCGTGTTGGCAGCGGCATTGCGGCTGCGCGGCACGATAGCCTCAGGTCTGCGCTCGCTCCGGGGCGGCGCGGTGCGGTCGCAAATGGACCCCTTCGCCCGCCTCGTTGCGGATACGCGCGCCCAAAAATCCGCGCACCACTGATCTGCGCCAACCAGCGCGCTTGAAACCCGACGCGCCAGCGCGTATGTCACCCGCGGTGCGGCACCAGCCGCTTCGGTGCGCGAAACAAGGACGGATCATGGCAAACCCACTTCAGTTCATGCAACAGGTGCGCTCGGAAGTCGGCAAGGTCGCCTGGCCGACCCGGCGTGAAGTGCTGCTGACCACGGTGATGGTGTTCATCATGGCCGCGCTGACAGCACTGTTTTTTTCGCTCGTCGATATGGTGATCCGCTTCGGCCTCACTGCTGTGCTGGGGCTGGCCGGCTGAACCGGCGCGCAGAATTAGCCGCCCCCAAAATGCGGTATGGCCTTGAATTCGCGCACTCTGCGCTGTAATGCGGGCAAAGATTTCAGGAGCCGGCGCGCATCGATTCGGTATGCGCGCTGTTTTTTGTTCTGGGATGAGCGGGGCAACCCGCTGGAAATGCAGGGATTTCGGCGCTAATGCGCCGCACAGGCAGGGGTCGGGTCGGGCATGGCGAAGCGGTGGTATTCGGTGAGCGTTCTCTCGAACTTCGAGAAGAAGGTGGCCGAGCAGATCAGAACGACCGCTGCCGAGAAGGGTCTTCAGGACGAGATCGACGAAGTTCTGGTGCCCACCGAAGAGGTCATCGAGATCCGTCGTGGCAAAAAGGTTACGTCCGAGCGCCGCTTCATGCCGGGCTATGTGCTGGTGCACATGGACATGAGTGATCGCGGCTATCACCTCATCAACTCGATCAATCGGGTGACGGGGTTCCTTGGGCCGCAGGGCAAGCCGATGCCAATGCGCGACGCCGAAGTGAACGGCATTCTCAACCGCACTGGCGACGGTGTTGACGCCGTGCCGCGCAACCTGATCCGCTTTGAAATCGGCGAAAACGTCTCGGTCACCGATGGGCCCTTCGAGGGCTTCTCGGGCATGGTCGAAGAGGTGGATGAAGCCTCGGGCCGCCTGAAGGTGACGGTCTCGATCTTCGGCCGCCCGACGCCGGTCGAGCTAGAATTCACGCAGGTGTCGAAAACCGCCTGACGTGCGTGTGTGGGAGGCGAGGGGCAAACCCCGGACCGGACCACTAAACCAACGCGCCCGACCCGGGCGCAGGTGACAAAGGAGAGGCCAGATGGCCAAGAAGGTAATCGGGCAGCTGAAGCTGCAAGTCAAAGCGGGGCAAGCCAACCCCTCGCCGCCGATCGGGCCAGCGCTCGGTCAACGCGGCATCAACATCATGGCGTTTTGCAAAGAGTTTAATGCCAAGACGCAAGAGATGGAGCCCGGCTCGCCGGTGCCGACCGTCATCACCTATTATGCCGACAAGTCGTTCACTTTCGAGATGAAGACACCGCCGGCGTCGTTCCTGCTCAAGAAGGCAGCGGGCCTGAAGCCGGTGGGCAAACGCAACCGCCCGAAGGGCTCGGTCAAACCGGGTCGTGATGTGGTGGGTTCGGTGACCGTGGCGCAGATTCGCCAGATTGCTGAAGCGAAAATGAAAGACCTCTCGGCCAATGACATCGAGGCTGCCATGCAGATCATCCTCGGGTCGGCGAAGTCGATCGGCATCGAGGTGAAGGGGTAATCATGGCCAAGGTTGCAAAACGCACCGCCGCTGCGCGTGCCCATTTCGAAGGCAAATCGAACCTTTCGGTCGAAGATGCTGTCAAACTGATCAAGACCGCCGCCTCGGCCAAGTTCGACGAGACGCTGGAAATTGCGATGAACCTCGGGGTTGATCCGCGCCACGCCGACCAGATGGTCCGCGGCGTTGTGCAACTGCCCAACGGCACCGGCAAGGTGGTGCGCGTGGCGGTATTTGCGCGCGGCGCCAAGGCTGATGAGGCCACAGCTGCCGGAGCCGACATTGTCGGCGCGGAAGATCTGATGGCCACCATCCAGTCGGGCAAGATCGAGTTCGACCGTTGCATCGCAACGCCCGACATGATGCCGCTGGTCGGCCGCTTGGGCAAGATCCTCGGCCCGCGCAACCTGATGCCGAACCCCAAGGTCGGCACCGTGACGATGGACGTGAAAACGGCCATTGCGGCGGCGAAGGGCGGCGAAGTGCAGTTCAAGGTCGAAAAAGCCGGGGTCATCCACGGCGGCATCGGCAAGGTGTCGTTTACCGAAGAGGCGCTGGCGCAAAACGTGCGCGCCTTTGTCGAAGCGGTCACCAAGGCCCGCCCGGCCGGCGCCAAGGGCACCTATGTGAAGAAGGTTTCGCTGTCTTCGACCATGGGCCCCGGCGTCAACCTTGACGTGGCTTCGGCCTCCGCGCACTGACGCGGATTGAGATCCGGGCGCGAGCCCGGTTACTGGCGGGGCGCAAGCGCCCCGTCCTGTCCGAGACGGAGGGTGGCCCTGCGGCCTTAATTTCCTTCCCGAGATGGGGAACGAGACCATTTCCGGGCCTTGCCCGGGCGATCTGGCCTCGGGACCCGTAATACGGACCCGAACGTCTCCGGCGCGCTGCCGGGGGCACATGAGAGCCGGGGGGAAACCCCCAACCTTGGAGTGAACCGTGGATAGAGCCCAAAAAGAGAAAGTGGTCGAGGAACTCGGCCAGATCTTCGCAAGCTCTGGCGTCGTGGTGGTTGCCCACTACGAAGGCATGACGGTTGCACAGATGCAGACCTTGCGGGCGCAAATGCGCGCTGTCGGCGGGTCGGTTCGCGTTGCCAAGAACAAGCTCGCCAAGATCGCCCTGGAGGGTCTGCCCTGCGCAAGCATCGGCACATATCTCACGGGCATGACCGTGCTGGCCTATTCCGAAGACCCCGTCGCTGCGGCGAAGGTCACGGATGCCTATGCCAAGGGGAACGACAAGTTCAAGATCCTTGGCGGGGCAATGGGCAGCGCGGCGCTGGACCCGGCTGGTGTGAAAGCCGTGGCACAAATGCCGTCGCGTGAAGAGCTTATCGCTCAGATCGTTTCGTGCATCGGTGCCCCGGCCTCGAACATCGCCGGTGCCATTGGCGCGCCTGCTTCCAACATCGCGGGCATCCTCACGACTATTGAGGAGCGGCTTGCCGCCTGATGCAACCTTTTGCCTTCGTCGTGGCTGATGCCCTTCGTTGGAAAACAACCTGAGAATGGATGAGAAAATGGCTGATCTGAACAAACTCGCCGAAGAGATCGTGGGTCTGACCCTGCTTCAGGCGCAAGAACTGAAAACGATCCTGAAAGACAAATACGGCATCGAGCCCGCCGCTGGCGGCGCCGTGATGATGGCCGGCCCCGCTGCCGCTGCCGAAGCCGTGGAAGAAAAGACCGAATTCGACGTCGTGCTGACCGATGCCGGCCCGAACAAGATCAACGTGATCAAAGAGGTTCGCGCGATCACTGGTCTGGGTCTGAAAGAAGCGAAAGACCTCGTGGAAGCTGGCGGCAAGGTGAAAGAAGCCGTGTCGAAAGCTGACGCCGAAGGCCTGAAGAAAAAGCTCGAAGAGGCTGGCGCCAAGGTCGAGCTGAAGTAATCCGCCGCCCCTTGGGCAGCGTCTGATTGGGCTGGGTCCGGACAATCCGGGCCCAGCCGAACCTGTCTTGGAGAGCCCCTTATAGCCAAGGGTCTGCCCAAGGCGGCGTTCACGGTTCGGGAGCCTGCCAGTGGGATGGCGGGCATGAATGGAACCGGCCCCTAATCGCCACGCGCCGCATGCCGGGCCCCGACGGTATGCGCGCCTGCGACAAGACGAAAGGTCACCACGAGCATGGCTCAAGCGTACGTTGGTCAGAAGCGTATCCGCCGTTCCTATGGCAAAATCCGCGAAGTTCTTGAAATGCCGAACCTCATCGAGGTTCAGAAATCCTCTTACGATCTGTTTCTGCGCTCGGGCGAAGGCCCCAAGCCGCAGGATGGGGACGGGATTCAAGGCGTGTTCCAATCGGTATTCCCGATCAAGGACTTCAATGAGAACGCGATTCTGGAGTTCGTGAAATACGAGCTCGAAAAGCCGAAATACGATGTTGAAGAATGCCAGAGCCGCGACATGACCTACAGCGCGCCGCTCAAGGTTACGCTGCGCCTGATCGTGTTCGATGTCGATGAAACCACCGGGGCACGGTCGGTCAAGGACATCAAGGAACAAGACGTGTTCATGGGCGACATGCCCTTGATGACCTCGAACGGCACGTTCATCGTGAACGGCACCGAGCGGGTGATTGTCAGCCAGATGCACCGCAGCCCGGGCGTGTTCTTTGACCACGACCGCGGCAAGACCCATTCTTCGGGCAAGCTGTTGTTCGCCTGCCGCATCATTCCCTACCGCGGCAGCTGGCTCGATTTCGAATTTGACGCAAAAGACCTCGTGTTTTCGCGCATTGACCGCCGCCGCAAACTGCCGGTGACGACGCTCTTGTATGCGCTTGGGCTCGATCAGGAAGGCATCATGGATGCCTATTACGAGACCGTTTCTTACAAGCAGTCGAAGAAAAAGGGCTGGGTCACGCCGTTCTTCCCCAAACGCCTGAGCGGCACCCGCCCGACTTTCGATCTGGTCGATGCGGCCAGTGGCGAAGTCATCTTGAAGGCCAACGAAAAGGTGACGCCGAAGATGGCGAACCAATGGGCCAAGGACAACGCCATTCCCGAACTGCTGGTGCCGTTCGAGCACATCTTGGGCCGTTTTGTGGCCAAAGACATCATCAACGAACAGACCGGCTTCATTTATGTGGAAGCGGGCGACGAACTGACGCTTGAATACAGCCGAGACGGCGAGATTTCCGGCGGTTCGCTCAAGGTGCTGATGGATAACGGCATCACCGACATTCCGGTGCTCGACATCGATAACGTCAACGTCGGCCCCTACATCCGCAACACCATGGCCGCCGACAAGAACATGAACCGCGACCAGGCGCTGATGGATATCTACCGCGTCATGCGCCCCGGCGAGCCGCCGACCGTTGAAGCGGCCAGCCAGTTGTTCGACACCATGTTTTTCGACAGCGAGCGTTATGACCTCTCGGCTGTTGGCCGGGTAAAAATGAACATGCGCCTCGACCTCGACGCGCCTGACACGCAGCGCACGCTGCGCCGCGCCGACATCATCGCCTGCATCAAGGGCCTGGTCGAACTGCGCGATGGCAAGGGCGAGATTGACGATATCGACCACCTCGGAAACCGCCGGGTGCGCTCGGTAGGCGAGCTGATGGAAAACCAGTATCGCGTCGGCCTGCTGCGGATGGAGCGCGCGATCAAGGAGCGGATGTCGTCGGTGGAAATCGACACGGTGATGCCGCAAGACCTGATCAACGCCAAACCGGCAGCGGCTGCGGTGCGTGAGTTCTTTGGCTCCAGCCAGCTTTCGCAGTTCATGGACCAGACCAACCCGCTTTCGGAAGTGACGCACAAGCGGCGCCTGTCGGCGCTTGGGCCGGGCGGTCTGACCCGCGAACGTGCGGGCTTTGAGGTGCGCGACGTGCACCCGACCCACTATGGCCGGATGTGCCCGATCGAAACGCCGGAAGGCCAGAACATCGGCCTGATCAACTCGCTGGCCACCTTTGCCCGCGTGAACAAATATGGCTTCATCGAGACCCCCTATCGCAAGGTGATCGACGGCAAGGTGACCGACGAGGTCATCTACATGTCGGCAACCGAGGAAATGCGCCACACCGTGGCACAGGCCAACGCCACGCTCGACGCTGAAGGTCGTTTCGTCAACGATCTGGTTTCCACCCGCCAGTCGGGCGAGTTCATGCTGAACCCGAAAGAGGCCGTTGACCTGATCGACGTTTCGCCCAAGCAGCTGGTTTCCATCGCCGCCGCGCTGATCCCGTTCCTTGAGAACGACGACGCCAACCGCGCGCTGATGGGCTCGAACATGATGCGTCAGGCGGTGCCCTTGCTGCAAAACGAGGCGCCGTTCGTAGGCACCGGCATGGAGGCCGTGGTGGCCCGTGATAGCGGCGCCTCGATCATGGCGCGGCGCACCGGCATCATCGACCAGGTTGACGCGACGCGTATCGTCGTGCGTGCCAGCGAAGACCTTGGCGTGGGCGATGCGGGGGTGGACATCTACCGCCTGCGCAAGTTCAAACGTTCGAACCAGTCGAGCTGCATCAACCAGCGGCCGCTGGTAAAGGTCGGCGACACCGTGCAGAAGGGCGAGGTCATTGCCGATGGCCCCTCGACCGATCAGGGCGAACTGGCGGTTGGTCGTAACGTGATCGTCGCGTTCATGCCATGGAATGGCTACAACTACGAAGACTCGATCCTGATTTCCGAGCGCATCCTGCGCGATGACGTCTACACCTCGATTCACATCGACGAATACGAAGTGGCAGCGCGCGACACGAAGCTGGGACCGGAAGAGATTACCCGCGATATTCCGAACGTGGGCGAAGAGGCGCTTCGCAATCTTGATGAAGCGGGCATCGTTTATATCGGCGCCGAAGTGGGGCCGGGCGACATTCTGGTGGGCAAGATCACCCCCAAGGGCGAAAGCCCGATGACCCCGGAAGAAAAGCTGTTGCGCGCGATCTTCGGCGAAAAGGCCAGCGATGTGCGCGATACCAGCCTGCGCCTGCCGCCGGGAGCCTATGGCACGATCGTCGAAGTGCGCGTGTTCAACCGCCACGGTGTCGACAAGGACGAGCGCGCGCTTCAGATCGAGCGCGAGGAAGTTGAGCGTTTGGCGCGTGACCGTGATGACGAGCTGACAATTCTGGAGCGCAACACCTATTCGCGCCTGAAATCGGTGATCTTCGGCAAGGTCGCGGTCAAAGGGCCGAAGGGAATCAAGGCCGGGTCGGTTATTACCGAGGAATTGCTGGGCACGCTTAGCCGTGGCCAGTGGTGGCAGCTTGCACTTGAGGCCGAAAAAGACGCGAAAGAGGTCGAAGCCCTCAATGACCAGTTCGATGCACAGAAACGTGCGCTGGAACTGCGTTTCGAGGACAAGGTCGAGAAAGTCCGTCAGGGCGACGATCTGCCCCCCGGCGTGATGAAAATGGTCAAGGTGTTCGTCGCGGTGAAGCGCAAGCTTCAGGCAGGCGACAAGATGGCCGGTCGTCACGGCAACAAGGGCGTTGTCTCCAAAGTCGTGCCGATGGAAGACATGCCGTTCCTTGCCGACGGCACACCGGTCGATCTGGTGCTGAACCCGCTGGGTGTGCCAAGCCGGATGAACGTTGGCCAGATTCTGGAAACGCACATGGGTTGGGCCTCGCGTGGGCTCGGCCTGCGCATCGACGAGGCGCTGAAGGAATATCGCCGCTCGGGCGATATGACCCCGGTGCGCGAGGCGATGCGGCACGGCTATGGCGACGAGACCTATGAAGAGGCGTTTGCCAGCCTCGACGCCGAGCGTTTCATCGAAAGTGCGGAAACCGTGCGCACAGGCGTGCCGATTGCAACGCCGGTCTTTGACGGCGCCAAAGAGGCAGATATCAACGACGCGCTGATGCGCGCCGGGTTCGATACTTCGGGCCAGTCGGTGGTGTTCGATGGTCGCTCGGGCGAGCAGTTTGCGCGCCCGGTCACCGTGGGCATCAAATACTTCCTCAAGCTGCACCACCTTGTCGATGACAAGATGCACGCGCGCTCGACCGGCCCCTACAGCCTGGTTACCCAGCAACCGCTGGGCGGCAAGGCGCAGTTCGGTGGCCAGCGTCTGGGCGAAATGGAGGTCTGGGCGCTCGAAGCCTACGGCGCCGCCTATACCTTGCAGGAAATGCTGACGGTGAAATCGGACGATGTGGCAGGCCGCACCAAGGTTTACGAGTCGATCGTGAAGGGCGAGGACAATTTCGAGGCCGGCGTGCCGGAATCGTTCAACGTCCTTGTCAAGGAAGTGCGCGGCCTCGGCCTGAACATGGAACTCCTGGACGCGGAGGAAAGCGAGTGACGGCGGGCTACCAGCCCGCCTCCCTTTCCTTCCCCTGCCCGCATTCGAGGAATATGAGATGAACCAGGAACTGACCCACAGCCACGGCCCCTTCGGCACCGTGACCCCCGCCAAGAGCTTCGACGAGATCAAGATCTCGCTCGCCTCGCCCGAACGGATCCTGTCGTGGTCCTATGGCGAGATCAAGAAGCCCGAGACCATCAACTACCGCACCTTCAAGCCGGAACGCGACGGCCTGTTCTGCGCCCGCATCTTTGGCCCGATCAAGGATTACGAGTGCCTGTGCGGCAAATACAAGCGCATGAAATATCGCGGCGTTGTCTGCGAGAAATGCGGCGTGGAAGTGACCTTGCAAAAGGTGCGCCGCGAACGGATGGGCCACATCGAACTGGCCAGCCCGGTCGCGCACATCTGGTTTCTGAAATCGCTGCCTTCGCGCATCGGCCTGATGCTCGACATGACGCTGCGCGATCTGGAGCGCATTCTCTACTTCGAGAATTATGTGGTGATCGAGCCGGGTCTGACCGACCTCAGCTATGGCCAGCTTCTGACCGAGGAAGAATTCCTCGATGCGCAAGATCAGTATGGCGCTGACGCCTTTACCGCCAATATCGGCGCCGAAGCGATCCGCGAAATGCTGGCCGCAATTGACCTTGATGCCACCGCCGAACAGCTCCGCGAGGAACTGAAAGTGGCGACTGGCGAATTGAAGCCGAAAAAGATCATCAAGCGGCTGAAGATTGTCGAGCACTTCGTCGAGTCGGGCAACCGGCCCGAGTGGATGGTTCTGACCGTCATTCCGGTGATTCCACCAGAGTTGCGCCCGCTGGTGCCGCTCGATGGCGGCCGCTTCGCGACCTCGGACCTCAACGACCTCTACCGCCGCGTCATCAACCGCAACAACCGCCTCAAGCGGCTGATCGAGCTGCGCGCGCCTGACATCATCGTGCGCAATGAAAAGCGCATGTTGCAGGAATCGGTCGATGCGCTCTTTGACAACGGCCGCCGTGGCCGCGTCATCACCGGCACCAACAAGCGGCCGCTGAAATCGCTTTCCGACATGCTCAAGGGCAAGCAGGGCCGGTTCCGGCAGAACCTGCTCGGCAAGCGCGTGGACTTTTCGGGCCGTTCGGTGATTGTCACCGGGCCGGAACTGAAGCTGCACCAGTGCGGCTTGCCGAAAAAGATGGCGCTCGAACTGTTCAAGCCGTTCATCTATTCGCGGCTTGAGGCAAAGGGGCTTTCGACCACCGTCAAGCAGGCGAAAAAGCTGGTCGAGAAAGAGCGCCCCGAGGTTTGGGACATTCTCGATGAGGTGATCCGCGAACACCCGGTGCTCTTGAACCGCGCGCCGACGCTGCACCGGCTTGGGATTCAGGCGTTTGAGCCGATCCTGATCGAAGGCAAGGCGATTCAGCTGCACCCGCTCGTCTGCTCGGCTTTCAACGCCGACTTCGACGGCGACCAGATGGCCGTGCACGTGCCGCTTTCACTGGAGGCCCAGCTGGAAGCGCGCGTGTTGATGATGTCGACCAACAACGTGCTGAGCCCGGCCAACGGCGCGCCGATCATCGTACCGTCGCAGGACATGATCCTGGGGCTTTACTACACCACGATGGAACGCAAAGGCATGAAGGGCGAAGGCATGGTCTTCGGCTCGGTCGATGAGGTCGAGCATGCGATGACCGCAGGCCTTCTGCACCTGCACGCCAAAATCAAATGCCGCGTGAAGCAGATCGACGCCGAGGGCAACGAGATCGTCAAACGGTATGATACCACCCCTGGCCGGGTGCGGCTTGGGGCGCTGCTGCCGCTCAATGCCAAGGCGCCGTTCGATCTGGTCAACCGCCTGCTGCGCAAGAAAGACGTGCAGGCGGTGATTGACTCGGTCTACCGCTACTGCGGCCAGAAAGAGTCGGTGATCTTCTGCGACCAGATCATGACCATGGGCTTCCGCGAGGCGTTCAAGGCCGGCATCTCGTTCGGCAAGGACGACATGGTGGTGCCCGATACCAAATGGGACATCGTCAACGAGACCCGCGACCAGGTTGCGGGTTACGAACAGCAGTATATGGACGGCTTCATCACCCAGGGCGAGAAATACAACAAGGTCGTCGATGCATGGACCAAGTGTAACGACAAGGTCACCGAGGCGATGATGTCCACCATTTCGGCCTCGCGGCTGGATGCGAACGGCGCTGAAATGGAACCGAACTCGGTTTACATGATGGCGCACTCGGGTGCGCGTGGTTCGGTCACGCAGATGAAGCAGCTGGGCGGCATGCGCGGCCTGATGGCCAAGCCGAACGGCGAGATCATCGAAACGCCGATCATCTCGAACTTCAAAGAGGGCCTCACGGTTCTCGAATACTTCAACTCGACCCACGGCGCCCGCAAGGGCCTTTCGGACACCGCGCTGAAAACCGCGAACTCGGGCTACCTCACCCGCCGTCTGGTGGACGTGGCACAAGATTGCATCGTGCGCAGCCACGATTGCGGCACCGACCGTGCCATTACCGCGAACGCGGCGGTGAACGATGGCGAGGTCATCACGCCCCTGGGCGAGCGCGTTCTGGGCCGGGTTGCGGCCGATGACGTGTTCGTGCCGGGCACCGACGAAGTGCTGGTGCGCAAGAACGAGCTGATCGACGAGCGCAAGGCCGACCTGATCGAAACGCTGGGCGTGCAGCGCATGCGTATCCGCTCGGCGCTGACCTGCGAGGCCGAAGAGGGCGTTTGCGCGCTTTGCTACGGGCGTGACCTCGCGCGCGGCACGCTGGTGAACATCGGCGAGGCGGTGGGGATTATCGCCGCGCAGTCGATCGGCGAGCCGGGCACCCAGCTGACGATGCGGACCTTCCACATTGGTGGCGTGGCGCAGGGTGGCCAGCAATCGTTCCTTGAGGCCAATCAGGAAGGCAAGATCGAGTTCCGCAACGCGATCTTCCTACTCAACCAAAGCGGCGAGCAGATCGTGATGGGGCGCAACATGCAGATTGCGATTCTGAACGATCAGGGCGAAGAGCGCGCGAGCCACAAGGTGATCTACGGCTCCAAGGTCTTTGTCAAAGACGGCGACAAGGTCAAGCGCGGCGCCAAGCTGTTCGAGTGGGACCCCTACACCCTGCCGATCATTGCCGAAAAGCCGGGGGTGGCGAAATTCGTCGATCTCGTCTCGGGTATCGCCGTGCGCGACGAAACCGACGATGCCACCGGGATGACGCAAAAGATCGTGACCGACTGGCGCAACGTGCCGCGCGGCAACGATCTGAAGCCCGAGATCATCGTGGTCGATCCCACCACCGGCCTGCCGGTGCGCAACGATGCCGGCAACCCGGTCAGCTACCCGATGTCGGTCGATGCCATCCTTTCGGTGGAAGACGGGCAAGTGCTGCACGCGGGTGATGTGGTGGCGCGGATTCCGCGCGAAGGCGCCAAGATCAAGGATATCACCGGCGGTCTGCCGCGGGTGGCCGAGCTGTTCGAAGCCCGTCGTCCCAAAGACCACGCGATCATCGCCGAAATTGATGGCTATGTGCGCTTTGGCAAGGACTACAAGAACAAGCGCCGCATCAGCATCGAACCCACGGTCGAGGGTATGGCGCCGTTCGAATACACGGTGCCAAAAGGCAAGCACATCCCGGTGCAGGAAGGCGACTTCGTGCAGAAGGGCGACTACATCATGGATGGTAACCCCGCGCCGCATGACATTCTGCGGATCATGGGGATCGAGGCTTTGGCCGACTACCTGATCGACGAAGTGCAGGATGTTTACCGTCTGCAAGGCGTGAAGATCAACGACAAGCACATCGAGGTGATCGTGCGGCAGATGCTGCAAAAGATCGAGATCCTCGATTCAGGCGAGTCGACCCTGCTCAAGGGTGAAAACGTCGACAAGGCCGAGTTTGAGGAAGAAAATGCCAAGGTCATCGCCCGCGGTGGTCGCCCGGCCACCGGCGAACCGGTGCTGCTCGGCATCACCAAGGCGAGCTTGCAGACGCGCAGCTTCATCTCTGCTGCGTCTTTCCAGGAGACCACGCGGGTTCTTACCGAGGCTTCGGTGCAGGGCAAGCGCGACAAACTGGTGGGCCTGAAGGAAAACGTCATCGTTGGACGCCTGATCCCTGCGGGTACGGGTGGTGCCACCACGCGTGTGCGCAAGATCGCTGCCGACCGCGACCAGTTGGTGATCGAGGCACGGCGCGCCGAAGCCGAGGCCGCGGCAGCGCTGGCGGCACCTTTCACCGAAGTGGTGGGCGAGGACGCCGACGTGGGCATGGTGGAAACGCCGGAAAGCCGCGACTGAGCCGCCAGTTCGGTCTGAAGACCCAAGCAATGGCCCCGCCCGCAAGGCGGGGCCATTTTGCATTTGCGGGCGGTGGTGGCGCCTGCTACGCGGCGCGCATGGCACCGCTTTCCGACAACCTCAAAGGCTCGTTACTGATGATGTCCGCGATGGCGGGCTTCACGCTGAACGATACCGCGATGAAGTCTGTTACCGAAGCGCTGCCGCTTTATGAAACGATCTTTTTGCGCGGCGTGCTGACCGTGGTCGCGCTTTGGCTGATCGGGCTGGCACAAGGCGGCTTGCGGCTGCGGCTTTCACGCGCCGACACCCGGGTTCTGGGCTGGCGCACGGTTGGCGAGATCGCCGCAACCGTGTTCTTCCTGACTGCCTTGCAACACATGCCCATCGCCGATCTCTCGGCGATCATGCAGTCGCTGCCGCTGGCGGTCACGCTGGCCGCAGCGCTCTGGTTCGGCGAAAGCATCGGGTGGCGGCGAATGCTGGCGATTGTAACCGGGTTTCTGGGGGTAATGCTCATCATCCGGCCCGGCGGCGAAAGCTTTGGCATCTGGTCGGTGCTGGGTGTCGGCTCGGTGTTGAGCGTGGTGCTGCGCGACATGGCCACGCGGCGTTTCTCGCGCGAGGTATCTTCGGTGGCGGTCTCGTTTTATGCGGGTGTCGCGGTGTTGATCATGGGGGCAGTAATGATCCCCTTCGACGGCTGGCAAACGCCGTCGCCTGCGCAGCTTGGCGGTGTCGCGCTGGCCGCGCTCGCGCTGATCGCAGGGTATCTGACTGTCGTCATGGCGATGCGGGTGGGCGAGGTCGCGGTGGTGGCGCCGTTTCGCTACACGTCGCTGCTGTGGGCGGTCGCGATGGGATTTCTGGTTTTTGGCGATCTGCCCGATGGCTGGACCCTTGCCGGGGCGGGGCTGGTGATCGGCTCAGGCGTCTATGCCTTTTACCGTGAGCGCGCTCTGGCGCGCCGCGCAGGGGGCTGAGGTTTACATCAGGCGGGGCCGCGGCTATCAAACCGCGACTCCGAGGGGGCCGGGCGGATAGGCGCTATGACCGAAATCAGCATTGTCATTCCGGCACGCAACGAGGCTGCGAATATCGCGGCGCTGTTGGCGGGTATTGTGACCGCCTGCGCGACGCTGCCTGCCTATGAGGTGATCGTGGTCGATGACGGTTCCGACGATGGCACCGACGATGCGGTGCGCGCCCTGATGGCCGGTCTGCCGCAACTACGGCTGATCCGGCACGACAGTTCAGGCGGGCAAAGTGCTGCGGTGCATTCAGGCGTGCTGGCCGCGCGTGGCGCGCTGATCGCCACGCTCGACGGTGATGGCCAGAACCCGCCCGAGGAACTGCCGCGCCTGCTGGCGCCGTTGCTGGCGCCAGGCTCGGCACTGGGTCTGGTGGCAGGCCAGCGCGTCGGGCGGCAAGATACGCTGTCAAAGCGGCTTGCCTCGCGTTTTGCCAATGGTCTGCGCGCGCGCATCTTGCGCGATGGCACCCGCGACACCGGCTGCGGGCTCAAGGCGTTTCGCCGCGATGCCTATCTGCGGCTGCCCTATTTCAACCACATGCACCGCTACCTGCCCGCGCTTTTCGCCCGCGATGGCTGGCAGATTGCGCATGTCGATGTCGCCCATCGCGCGCGCGGTGGCGGGCGGTCGAATTATTCCAACCTGCAGCGCGGTCTGGTGGGCGCGGTTGATCTGTTCGGCGTCGCGTGGCTGTTGCGGCGGCGCAAAAAAGTGCAACCGCACGAGATTGGCCGCAGCGAGGAGAGGGGCTGATGCAGACCCTGATGCAATGGCTTCATGTCGAAACCCGCACCGAGTTTTTGTGGGTGATGTTCGGCTTTGGCGCGCAACTGATGTTCACGGGCCGCTTTCTGGTGCAATGGATCGCTTCGGAACGCGCGCGCCAGTCGGTGATGCCGGTGGCGTTCTGGTATTTTTCGTTGGCGGGCGGGGCAATGCTGCTGGCCTATGCGATCTACCGGCTCGATCCGGTCTTCATTCTGGGCCAATCGCTCGGGGTTTTCATTTATGCGCGCAACCTCTGGCTTATTCATGCCCAAGCGCGCGACAATGACTGAGCGCGGCGGCTGGTTTGGCGCGGCGCTGGTGCTGGTCGCCGTGCTTACCGTACTGCGGCTGGCGGTGCTGGCATTGCAGCCGATCGACCTGTTCACCGACGAGGCGCAGTATTGGCTTTGGGGCCAGAGCCTCGATTTTGGCTATTATTCCAAGCCACCGCTGATCGCCTGGGTGATCCGGGTTTCGGTGGCGCTTGGGGCAAGCGATGCGCCGTTCTGGGTGCGCGCGCCCGCGCCTGTGCTGCATGGTGCCGCCGCATTGATCCTTGGCGCAGTTGCCGCAAGGCTTGGCGGGCGGCGTGCCGCGCTTTGGACCGCGGCTGCCTATGCAACGCTGCCGTTTGTCAGCTTTGGCGCGCATGTGATTTCAACGGACACGGTGATGGCGCCATTTTACGCAGGCGCGTTGGCGTTGGTGTTGCGCACGGCGGCGACGCGCCGCGCAACCGATGGGGTGGCGGCAGGGCTGGTGTTTGGCCTGGCGTTTCTGGCCAAATACGCGGCGCTTTACCTGGTTCCGGGGCTGGTGCTGGCGGCGGTCTTGTCGCCCGCGTTCCGGCCCGGCTGGCGCGGGGCTGCCTGGATGGCGGCGGCGTTCGCGCTGATGGCAGCACCCAACCTTGTCTGGAACCTCAATCACGGCATGGTGACACTGGCGCATACGCTTGAGAACGCCGATTGGGCACCGGGCGGCCCCAGCCTCAGCCTTGCGGCGCTGGCGATGTTTCTGGCATCGCAAGTGCTGGTTTTCGGGCCACTTGGCGCGCTTATGCTGCTCGGAGCCCCGTTCCGGCGGCTGACGCGAGCCGAATGGGCGCTGCTGGCGCTGGCGCTGCCACCGCTGCTGGCGGTTTCGGTGCAGGCGCTTCTGGCGGGGGCAAACGCCAACTGGGCAGTGACCGCCTATTTCGCCGCGACGCCGCTGGTGGTGATGCTGGCAGGGCGGGTCTGGAACAGCGCGTCGCTGGCGCTTAACGCGCTGGTGGGGGTCGCGCTGATGGTGCTGGCGCTTGCGGCACCCTGGCCCAGCATTGGCGAGCGACCGGTTCTGGAGCGTGTGCTTGGCCGCGCCTATCTGAGCCGCCAGATCCTGGCTCTGGCCAAGGCCGAAGGGTTGCCTGTGCTGGCCTCTGATCGCGGCATTCTGGCCGATCTTTTCTACACCGGCGCTGGGTCGGGCGTTACCGTCTGGGCGCCGCGCCGTGCCGGGCGCGCTCAAAACTACTACGAGCTGACCTATCCGCACCCGGTCGCGCCCGCCGGCCCGACGCTCTACATCGCCGCCACGCCGCCGCGCTGTGAAGGCGCTGTGTTGCAGCCGTTGGTCACATTCGATACGACGGGCGGTGCCTATGCGCGGGCGTCGTTTGCTGCCTACCTTCTTGCGCCGGGATGTGCCGATGTTGCCGATTGATCACCGCCGTACCGCCTTTGGGCTGCTGGTCGCTTTCGTCGCTGCACTGGCGCTGTTTCGCGGCGCGCCGCAGTTGGACCTGCGCGTTTCGGCGCTGTTTTTTGATGCGTCGCGCGGCGGTTTCTGGCTGGTCGATTTGCCCTCGGTCCAGCTTTGGCGGAGTGTTCTGTGGAACCTGAGCACCATGATGATGCTGGCCGCAGTTGCAGGCCTGGCGTGGCCCTATCTCGGGGTTTCGCGCCGCGTCTGGGGTTTTATCGGGGCGCTTTATCTGTTAGGGCCGGGGGTCATGGCGAACCTGGTGCTCAAGAACAACTGGGGCCGTGCCCGACCCGCCGAAATTGCCGAGTTTGGCGGCGCCGCACGGTTTACCCCTGCCGGGGCAACAGCCGACCAATGCGCCACGAACTGTTCGTTTGTCTCGGGCGAGGTGGCCTCGGCCACGGCGTTCACAATTTCGGCGCTGCTGCTTTTGTGGTGCTGGCGGGCGCGGCTTGCGCCGTCAGTTCGCTGGCTTGGCGTGGGCTTGGCGGTTACGGTGACACTGGCAAGTGCCGCGCAAAGAATCGTGGCGGGGCGCCACTTTGTCTCGGACAGCGTGTTTGCGGTGCTGCTGGTGGCGGCGGTGGCACTGGCGCTGAGCTGGGTGTTCGCGCAGCGCACTGCACCCAAGGGCACGTGTTGACATCCCCCGCGACTCTCCCTATAGCCCGCGCTACCTGCAAGGTGGCATGCCGTCTGGCGGGTACCAGTATGGATTTGGTCACGATCCGGGCGCACGCCCCGATCCTCTGAAATTCCACCGCGCCGACCCCGCGTTGGGGCCGCCCGCGGTTTTGGCGTTTTGCGATATGCGCAGGGCGCCGTCGAGAAGTGGCGCACCCGAGGTGGGTGCGAGTATTGACAGAGCAACACGGGGAACGTGAATGCCGACTATCCAACAGCTGATCCGCAAGCCCCCGCAAAAACGCGGTGTCTGCACGCGTGTTTACACCACGACACCGAAAAAGCCGAACTCCGCAATGCGGAAAGTCGCCAAGGTCCGTCTGACCAACGGCTTCGAAGTGATCAGCTATATTCCGGGCGAAAAGCACAACCTTCAGGAACACTCGGTGGTCCTGATCCGTGGCGGCCGTATCAAAGACCTTCCGGGCGTTCGCTACCACATCCTGCGCGGTGTGCTTGATACGCAAGGCGTCAAGGAACGCCGTCAGCGTCGTTCGAAATACGGCGCGAAGCGTCCGAAGTAAGGAGATCATCAGATGTCGCGTCGTCACGCCGCTGAAAAGCGCGAAGTTTTGCCTGATGCCAAATATGGCGATCGGGTAGTCACGAAATTCATGAATAACCTGATGATCGACGGCAAGAAATCAGTTGCCGAACGGATCGTCTATTCGGCGCTCGAGCGCGTCGAGGGCAAGCTCAAGCGCGCCCCGGTGGAAGCGTTCCACGAAGCGCTCGACAATGTGAAGCCCTCGCTTGAGGTGCGTTCGCGCCGCGTTGGCGGTGCCACCTATCAGGTGCCGGTCGAAGTGCGGCCCTCGCGCCGTGAAGCGCTGGCCATTCGCTGGCTGATCACTGCCGCCAAAAACCGTAACGAGAACACCATGGAAGAGCGCCTCGCCGGCGAGCTTCTGGATGCTGTAAACTCGCGCGGGTCGGCCGTGAAGAAACGTGAAGATACCCACAAGATGGCCGACGCGAACAAAGCGTTCAGCCACTACCGCTGGTAAGGTGGCATCATGGCACGCGACTATCCGCTGAACCGCTACCGCAACTTTGGTATCATTGCCCACATCGACGCGGGCAAGACCACCACGACCGAGCGCATTCTCTACTACACGGGCAAATCCCACAAAATCGGCGAAGTGCACGATGGCGCTGCGACGATGGACTGGATGGAGCAAGAACAAGAGCGTGGCATCACGATTACCTCTGCCGCGACCACGACCTTCTGGCAGCGCATTGTCGATTCTGGCGATCTGGCCAAGAACGACAAATACCGCTTCAACATCATCGACACCCCCGGCCACGTCGACTTCACCATTGAGGTTGAACGCTCGCTGGCGGTGCTTGATGGCGCCGTGGTTCTGCTTGATGGCAACGCCGGTGTTGAGCCGCAGACGGAAACCGTCTGGCGCCAAGCCGACCGCTACAAGGTGCCGCGGATCGTGTTCGTCAACAAGATGGACAAGACCGGCGCCGATTTCTTCAAATGCGTGCGGATGATCCGTGAACGCACCGGTGGCGTGCCGCTTCCGATCCAGATTCCGATCGGTGCCGAGGACAAGCTTGAAGGCATCATCGACCTGATCACGATGGAAGAATGGGTCTATGAGGGTGAAGATCTGGGCGCATCCTGGGTGCGCCAGCCGATCCGCGAAAGCCTGAAGGCCGAAGCCGAAAAGTGGCGCTACAACTTGCTGGAAATTGCGGTCGAGCAAGACGACGCCGCGATGGAAGCCTATCTCGAAGGTATCGAACCCGACGAAGCCACGCTGCGCAAGCTGATCCGCAAGGGCACGCTGGCGATCAACTTCGTTCCGATTCTTGCTGGCTCGTCGTTCAAGAACAAGGGCGTGCAGCCCATGCTCAACGCCGTGATCGACTTCCTGCCAGATCCTCTGGACGTGCCGCCCTATATGGGCTTCTTGCCGGGCGACGAAACGGAAACCCGCAATATCGTGCGCTCGGCCGATGATGCGCAGCCGTTCTCGGGGCTGGCGTTCAAGATCATGAACGATCCTTTCATGGGCACCCTGACCTTCACCCGTATCTATTCCGGGCAGATCAAGAAGGGCGACCAGATTCTGAACGCGACCAAGGGTCGCAAGGAACGCATCGGCCGCATGGTGATGATGCATGCCAACAAGCAAGAAGAAATCGTCGAGGCTTTTGCCGGCGATATCATGGCGCTTGCGGGCCTGAAGGAAACCACCACGGGCGACACGCTGTGTGACGCCGCCAAGCCGGTGGTGCTCGAAACCATGACCTTCCCGCAGCCGGTGATCGAGATCGCGGTTGAACCCAAGACCAAGGCCGACCAGGAAAAGATGGGCATCGCCTTGGCCCGTCTGGCTGCTGAAGACCCGTCGTTCCGGGTCGAGACCGACCTCGAAAGCGGTCAGACCATCATGAAGGGCATGGGCGAGCTGCACCTCGACATCCTCGTTGACCGCATGAAACGCGAGTTCAAGGTCGAGGCCAACATCGGCGCGCCGCAGGTTGCCTACCGCGAAACCATCTCGCGCGAGCACGAGATCGACTACACGCATAAGAAACAGACCGGTGGCACCGGCCAGTTCGCGCGCGTGAAGCTGGTCATCACCCCCACCGAACCCGGCGTGGGCTATTCGTTCGAAAGCAAGGTTGTCGGCGGTTCGGTTCCCAAGGAATACATCCCCGGTGTCGAAAAAGGCATCAAGTCGGTGATGGATTCGGGGCCGCTTGCAGGCTTCCCGGTGATCGACTTCAAGGTGGCACTGATCGACGGCGCCTTCCACGATGTTGACAGCTCGGTGCTGGCGTTCGAAATTGCGGCGCGGGCAGCAATGCGTGAGGGCCTCAAGAAGGCCGGCGCAAAATTGCTGGAGCCGATCATGAAGGTCGAAGTGGTGACGCCCGAAGAATACACGGGTTCCATCATTGGCGATCTGACCTCGCGCCGGGGTATGGTGCAGGGTCAGGATGCGCGCGGCAATGCCAACGTGATCAACTGCATGGTGCCGCTGGCCAACATGTTTGGTTACATCAACACCCTGCGTTCGATGTCGTCGGGCCGCGCAGTGTTCACCATGCAGTTCGACCATTACGACGCGGTTCCGCAGAACCTCTCGGACGAGATCCAGAAGAAATACGCGTAAGGGCAGGGCGGCGCCCGCCCCCCTTTCACAGTAACAGGAGGCCATCATGGCAAAGGCAAAGTTTGAACGTAACAAGCCGCATATCAACATTGGCACGATTGGCCACGTTGACCACGGCAAGACGACGCTGACGGCGGCGATCACC
>PHEE01000057.1 GCA_002842855.1 Alphaproteobacteria bacterium HGW-Alphaproteobacteria-4
GTCCGTGGCTTTGTTCTTGCGGGTCTTGGTGCCCTTGGTGCCCTTGCCCCACGGGGTAACCGGGTGACGGCCGCCCGAAGTGCGGCCTTCGCCGCCGCCATGCGGGTGGTCGATCGGGTTCATCGCAACACCGCGCACCGTCGGGCGAATGCCCATGTGGCGGCGACGCCCCGCCTTGCCAAGGTTCTGGTTCGAGTGGTCGGCGTTTGAAACCGCACCCACAGTCGCCATGCATTCCTGCCGAACCATGCGCAGCTCGCCCGACGAAAGCCGGATCTGCGCGTAGCCACCATCACGGCCGACGAACTGGGCATAGGTGCCTGCGGCACGCGCCAGCTGGCCACCCTTGCCGGGTTTGAGTTCCACGTTGTGAACGATGGTGCCGATCGGCATGCCCGAGAACGGCATCGCGTTGCCCGGCTTCACGTCGGTCTTGGCGCCGGCAATGACGCTGTCGCCCACGCCAAGGCGTTGGGGCGCAAGGATGTAGGTCTGCTCGCCGTCTTCATACTTCACCAGCGCGATGAAGGCGGTGCGGTTCGGGTCATACTCGATCCGCTCGACAACAGCCGCCATGTCGAACTTGGTGCGCTTGAAATCGACAATACGGTAGAGGCGCTTGGCGCCGCCACCCTTGTGCCACATCGTGATCCGCCCGGTATTGTTCCTGTCTTCCGTTGCTTTGGACCAAAGGTCCGTTTTACGTATGGGCAGGGGTGCCCGTCTTCAAAATGATCCGCGGCCCCGGAACCCGGGGCCGCGAGATTCGTCGCCTTCTATCAAAGCCCTGTCGAGACGTCGATAGTGTTCCCCTCTTCGAGGGTCACATAGGCCTTTTTCACGTCGTTGCGGGTGCCGGGGCGGCCGCGGAACTTCTTGACCTTGCCTTTGGTGACAACGGTGTTGACCGCTTTCACCTTGACTCCGAAAAGCGCTTCGACAGCTTCCTTGATCACCGGCTTGGTCGCGTCGATCGCTACCTGAAACACAACCGCGCCGTGTTCAGACGCCGCAGTTGCCTTTTCGGTGATGATCGGCTTGCGGATCACATCGTAATGTTCGGGTTTCGCGCTCATTTCAGACGGGCCTCCAGAGCTTCGACACCGGCCTTGGTGATCACCAGTTGATCGCGCAAGAGGATGTCATAGACGTTGGCGCCCATCGACGGCAGCACATCGATGCCTTCGATGTTGCGCGCGGCGCGGGCGAAGTTTTCGTTCACGTCAGCGCCGTCGATGATCAGCACGCGCTTCCAGCCCAGCTCCCGCGCGGCTTTCGCCAACACCGCGGTCTTGCCTTCGGCCATCTCGATCGAGTCGATCACCATCAGGTTGCCCGAACCGGCTTTCGCCGACAGCGCGTGTTTGAGGCCGAGCGCACGGAACTTCTTGTTCAGATCGTGCGCGTGGCTACGCGGGATCGGGCCTTTCACAACGCCGCCGTGGCGGAAGATCGGCGCCTTCTTGGAACCGTGGCGGGCGCCGCCGGTGCCTTTCTGGCGATAGATCTTTTTCGTCGAATACGACACTTCGGCGCGGGTCAGCACCGAATGCGTGCCAGCCTGCGATTTTGCCCGCTGCCAGCGCACCACACGGTGCAGAATGTCGGCGCGCGGTTCAAGGCCGAACAGGGCGTCGTCCAGATCGATCGTGCCGGCCTTGCCGCCGTCAAGCTTGATCACATCGAGTTTCATGCTTCACCCCCTTCGGTCGAAACCGTTTCGACCGGAGCAGCCACCTTCAGCGCGGCGGGCAGCGGCAGATCTTTCGGCAGCGGCTTTTTCACCGCGTCCTTGATCGTGACCCAACCACCCTTGTTGCCAGGAACCGAACCCTTGACCATGATCAGGCCACGGTCGGCATCGGTGCGCACGACCTGGATGTTCTGCGTGGTCACACGCACGGCACCCATGTGGCCCGCCATCTTCTTGCCCTTGAACACCTTGCCGGGGTCTTGGCACTGGCCGATCGACCCGTGCGAGCGGTGCGAAACCGAAACCCCGTGCGAGGCGCGCAGGCCGCCAAAGTTGTGCCGCTTCATGGCACCCTGGAAGCCTTTGCCGATCGAGGTGCCAGCAATATCCACAAATTGCCCTGGCGCGTAGTGTTCGGCCGAAATCTCGGCGCCGACTTCGATCAGGTTCTCGGGGCTTACCCGGAACTCGGCGATCTTGCGTTTGGGGGCCACATTCGCTTTCGCGAAATGGCCGCGCAGGGCTGCCGTGGTGCGCTTGGCCTTGGCAACGCCCGCACCCAGCTGAACGGCGGTATAGCCGTCACGCTCGGTGGTGCGCTGTGCGACCACTTGCAGGTTGTCGAGCAGAAGAACGGTCACAGGAACCTGCTTGCCGTCTTCGAGGAACAGCCGGGTCATGCCCAGCTTCTTGGCGATTACACCAGAACGCAACATTGCCACGCCCCCCCTTAAACCTTGATCTCGACATCCACGCCGGCAGCGAGGTCGAGCTTCATCAGCGCGTCCACGGTCTGCGGAGTGGGGTCGACGATGTCGAGAAGGCGCTTGTGCGTACGGATTTCCCACTGGTCGCGCGACTTCTTGTCGATGTGGGGGCCGCGCAGAACGCAGAACTTCTCGATCTTGTTCGGCAGCGGGATCGGACCGCGCACCGTGGCGCCCGTGCGCTTGGCCGTGTTCACGATCTCGGCGGTGCTGGCGTCCAGCACGCGGAAATCGAAGGCCTTGAGCCGGATGCGAATATTTTGACCAGTCATTATCATGCCTCTTGGGGCTTCTGGTTGAGAGGCAGACGGGGCCTCATGCCCCGCCTGCTTCGAACCGGGTCTTACTTGATGATCTTCGAGACGACGCCTGCGCCGACGGTGCGGCCGCCTTCGCGGATGGCGAAGCGCAGTTTTTCTTCCATCGCGATCGGCTGGATCAGCTCGACCTCGAACTTCAGGTTGTCGCCCGGCATCACCATTTCGGTGCCCTCGGGCAGGATCACGGTGCCGGTCACGTCGGTGGTGCGGAAGTAGAACTGCGGCCGGTAGTTGGCAAAGAACGGCGTGTGGCGGCCGCCCTCTTCCTTGGTCAGAATGT